>NZ_CAMHSK010000017.1 GCF_946187725.1 uncultured Treponema sp. | reverse complement strand
GTAAGACAGTAGGCAACGAGCGAACCCGCACCCGAACCTCGGCCAGGGCCTATCGGCATGTAAGGCTTTGGTCGGTTGTTTACATTATCATAGGTAGATTTTGACCAGTTGATGAATTCCCAAACGATAAGGAAGTAGCCCGAAAAGCCCATCTTCAAGATGATTGCCATTTCGTATTCGCATCGCTGGCGGATTTGCGGCGTAATTTCCTTGTAACGCATACGCAAGCCTTTTTCGACAAGGTGGCGCATGTAGTCGTCCTGGTTTTTCGCATAATCTTCGCCGTGAGTCTGGAATTCTTCTGGCAAAGCAAATCGCGGAAGCGTGCCTTTGAGCTCCATCGTTTTGTACTGATGAATAGTAAGGTTGCACATATTGGCAATCTTGATTGTGTTGTCGTAAGCTTCGGGACAGTCCGGGAACAAAAGCCGCATTTCTTCTTCAGTTTTAAAATACCACTCGTGTTTGTCACCGCCCATTGTCTGATGCGGCTCGTTCATGTTCTTTTTGAAGCCGATACAGCGCAGACAATCCTGAGCTTCCCAGTCTTCTTTTTCGATGTAGTGAATATCGTTCGTAACGACAAGCGGAATATCAAGTTCGTGTGCCAGTGCAATCAACTTTTTATTGACGATTTTCTGGTCTTCAAGGCCGTGATCCTGCAATTCGATGTAATAATGGTCAGGACCAAAAAGATTTTTGTACTTTAATGCAAGTTCTTTTGCTTCTTCGTCCTTGTTTGCAAGCAAAAGCTGCGGAAGTTCGCCCGCGATACAAGCCGAGCAGCAAATCAGGCCTTCATGATATTTTTCAAGAAGTTCAAAGTCGATTCGCGGCTTGTACCAGGTTCCTTCGGTGTAAGCAATTGAAGAGAGCCAGCTCATGTTTTTATAGCCGATTTCATTTTCGCAAAGAAGAATCAAGTGGAAGTAGCGTGCCTGGCGGTCTCCGTCTTCGCCCTTTCGTGAATAAGGAACCGAATTTTTCTCTAAATGAGAGCCGAAAGCAACATAAAATTCTTCACCGACAATCGGGTTGATTCCGTTTACATGGCAGAGATGCTCAAAGTTGAGCGCACCGAACATGTTTCCGTGGTCAGTGAGTGCGAGGGCTGGCATGTTGAGCCGCTTGGCCTTGGCGACCAAATCATCAAGCTTGGCGCAGGAATCAAGCAAAGAATAATCAGAATGAACATGAAGATGAACAAAATTAGCAACCGGCGTGCCCTCTGGAGCCGGGTCGAATACATGGTAGTCTGCCATCGAAAATTAGCGGCATGGATGCCGCTGCCTCCTGAGCAAATGAAATCCGCAAGTTTTTGAAAAAAACTTGTAAGTTCGCGTAGCCATGGATGGCGGAGCGAACGACATAATCTGCCATACAGCTATTGTAACATAAAAAAGAAATTCCTCACAGAGCTAAGGAGTACACAGAGAGTATTTTTATACTTTTGTAAGATTTATGATTTGCTCTTGATTTACCGCGCTCACTGCATCGCACAAATCCTGGAAATGCTGCTTTTTTTCTGCGGGGAGTTTGTAATCTTTCATCATCGCGATAATCTGATCGGCTGTGTCGTAATCATAAGCCGCAGCACATTCACCGATATTTGAGACGGCTTCCAAATATTGCTCCAAAGACATTTCTTCTTTGCCGGAATCATCAGTTTCTTCGGCACACAGTGGCGCAAGATGCTCTTTATAAGAACGATAAAGCTTCAAGAGGTCAGGGGTTTTTGCAACAATCTCGGCCTCATTTTCATCATCACCGCACTTTTCAAGATATTTCGCATCCTCGGAAAGCCCGGCCGCACCAATCAGGCGTGCAGAACTTTTGAGCGCATGAACAAGAATCGTATAATTCCGCCAGTCTTTATCAGCAACAAATTGCTCGATTTCCTGAGATTTTTTATCGATGACCTTGTAGAATTCTTTTAAGGTCTGAACAAGCACATCCTCGCCGCCAGTATACTTCAAGGCATCATCAAGCGAAATTCCTGTAAGTTTTGAGATATTCTCATTTTCAAAGACTGGGCCTGTTTCGACGACCTCGCCATTTTCATCAAGAACCGCGATTTCTTCAATATCAGCAGCCGAAGAATCTATATGCTCAACAAGCTCTTCTGGTAAATACTGCAAAATGAGTTCTTCGAGTTTTTTGCCTTCGATCGGCTTTGTCATGTAATCAGTAAAGCCTGTGGTCAGGAACATTTCTTTTGCACCGGAAACCGCGTTTGCCGTAAGTGCAATCACCGGCACATTTTTACTTTTGTTGTTTTTAAGGGTAAGCATTTTTTTGAAAGTCTGAATGCCGTCCATCCCTGGCATACGGTGATCAAGGAAGATAATATCGTAATGTTCTTTCTGAATGACATCAATTGCATCATATCCGCTGATGACCGTATCAACCTGAATTTCGGTCTGTTTGAGCAACCCTTTCACTACAGTAAGATTCAACTCGGTATCGTCAACAACAAGAATCTTTGCATTCGGTGCCTTGAAAAGTTCATGATAACCAGTAGATTTTTTGACAGTCTGATTGTAAGTCTCTTTGAAATCACCAATCGGCTTCCAGTCGATAACGCCCTGCAGCACAGAAAAATGGAAATCAGAACCTTTTCCATAAACGCTTTCTACTTCAAGGCGGGAATTCATAAGCGTAAGAAGACTCTGAACGATGTTCAAGCCCAAGCCAGTACCTTCAATCGTACGGTTCCGCTCTTCTTCGATTCGCTGAAATGCCGTAAAGAGCTTCGGAATGTCCTTGTCCTTAATGCCGATTCCCGTATCCACAACATGAACCGTAAGCATCACATGGGAATAATCAACCTTTTTACCAGAAACAGAAAGCGTGACGGAACCTTTGTTCGTATATTTGACCGCATTTGTAAGTATGTTGACGATACACTGCTTGATTCGGACATCATCGCCATAAAGAAGGTGCGGCATGTCGGATTCTACATCTATGTTGAACTTGATGTTTTTATCTTCTGCCCTCTTGGAAATCATGTTGATTAAATCATTGATTGAAGAGCTCAAATCGTAATTTGTCGGAATAACTTCAAGTTTTCCTGCTTCGATTTTAGAGAAATCAAGAATATCATTTACGATGCTCAAAAGGCCCTTGCCAGCAGTTTCAATATCTTTCGCATATTTTGTGATTGCTTTGTCCTTGCTTTCGCGGATTATCATTTCGTTCAAGCCCAGAACAGCATTAATTGGCGTACGGATTTCATGCGACATATTTGACAGGAATTCAGTTTTCGCTTTATTTGCCGCTTTTGCCGTTGCCAGCTGCGTTTCCAAAAGCTGAGAGCGTTCAAGATTCTTAATATAGCTTTCTGTGGTGGAGAGCATTTCAAGAATCGTGCGATACAAGATTTCGATTTCGTCTTTAGATTTTATATTCAGCGATTTTATGTCGATTCGGGGAACATCTCTCGTATGCTCAGTGAGATTGCAGACATTGCTGTCTTCTACTGCCTTTGTCAAAAGTTGAAGCGGGCGCGTGATTGAAACATTCGTGTAAGAAAACGCAAAAAGAATTGCCGGAACCGATACAATCATCATCAGAATGACAAGACGCGTTGCAAAAACAACCTGCTGCCATTGAGTGACATTTCTGAACTGCTCAAGAAGTGCGTTCGCAAAACCAAATCCGGCAATAAGAAGAACCGCACATTCAGCGATAATGAGATTGGCAAGTTTTGCTCGAATTCTACGGCCTTTTTGTCTAGCAAAAGCAGCCTTTAAAAACATTATTTCATCTGAATCGTAGGTGCTGCCCAAAAAAAGATTTTTTATATTCTCAGGGATGCAATTATAGTAAAGATAGCAGAGAGCACAGACAATTGCAGAAGGAACGACAGCCAGAATGAAAAGAAAGACCTGCGCCTCCATAAAGATTTCACGGCCTTCAAGAATCATTATGAGAATGTTCCAGCCGTTTCCAAGAATAAAGGCAAAAAGAAAAACCGCCTGGAAGGTTCTGAAAACGGATTTGTACCAGATACGAAGGGCAGGAATATTCGCAACCAGAGAGGCCATGAGCAGGACAAAAGAATGATATGGGAAAGCATGGGATGCAATCGTCTCAATCGAGAAAAACAGAAGGACAACAAATGAACCCGCCGTATACCCTGAAAGAGTTGTAAGCAGCATGACAGGTATGATTTCAAGATAAATTCGGGATTTAAAGGCAATCCAGCCGTTAAACGAAAGTTCGAATCCAACAGCCTTACCGATATGTTCAATTATCAATAAAAGAATAAGACAAATTATCGTTGTGAGCGGGATTGTAAGCCGGAAAACTTTCTTCCGAACTAAAAAATACGAATCATATTTATTTTCTTCCATATTTTTCTCCGGATAAAAAGAATGAAAGAGTTCCAAAAGCCAGCCGAACATGTCAGTTTTTGTATAAGTGCACCCCTTTCCTAAAGCATATCAAAAAACTGACATCTGAAGCAAAAAAGACTTTTACTTTCCTTTGAAGAAGTCGTCAACAGTCTTCAAAAGCAGCTCAGGTTCAGCAGATTTAAGCATGTATTTTTCAGGACCAGCCGCAAGAACTTTCATGACAGTATCTTTGTCGTCTTTTGAAGTAAGGAAAATCACAGGAATATGACAGAGATTCGTATCATGCTTTAACATTTCAAAAATCTGAAGCCCCGAAGCAACAGGCATTTCATAATCAAGAAGAATGAGATCAACATGATTTGACCCCAGGAACTGAAGTGCATTTAGGCCCGAATTTGACATATAGACTTCGTATTTACGAGAAAGCCAGGTCTTCATTGTACGAAGCATAACGCCGTCATCGTCTACAACAAGGATTTTTTTACGACCTGGAGTGCTGCCAGCTTCACTTGTGATGAGCATATTGAGCTTTTTAATGACATCCTGAATGTTTACAGGACGGCTGAACGCAGCAGAAACAAGTGAACGCGGATAAACATCATAAGCCGCTTCAATTTCCATTGGGTTTCCGATTAGATAAAGAATGCGGTCATGACCTTCTTCTGTTACGAGTTTTTTAAGATATTTTAAGGTGCCGTTAAATTTATTTAAATCGCCTTCAAGGTAAACAAGATAAATATCAGGGATATTCTGAATGAGAGAGATTTCAACCATGTCAGGCTCTGCAGTAGAAACTTCAAAACGAGCTTCCTTGAGAGCTTTAATCATCGCAGTGACTAAAAAATTTTGAGCTTCACTTATAAATAGAACACTTCGTTTCATGGGAACCCTCGGTATTTATTTGAAAATAATTATACCACACCTCACCAAATTTTCAAACGAAAAATATAAGGCACATTCGTACATATTTTGGACAAAAACGATTATTTTCAATAATTAAAAAAAATCTTGCCGTTAATCAAAAAATTTACTATTTTAATATGAGTAAAAAGTATTTTTTTTGGAGGAAATATATGAAACTCAAACCATTAGCTGACCGTGTTCTTCTCAAACAGGAAAAGGCCGAAACAAAAACCGCTTCAGGAATCATCATTCCAGAAACTGCACAAGAAAAAACACAGACTGCAAGCGTTGAAGCCGTCGGTCCGGGAACAGAAAAAGACCCGATTACCGTTAAAGTCGGCGACCGCGTTATGTATGACAAATATGCCGGAGTTCAGGTAAAAATAGACGGTGAAGACTATCTCATCGTAAAGAATTCAGACATCATCGCAATCGTAGAATAAGGGCGCATCCGCCGCTTCGCTGCGGTCGGGCTTTTCGTGGCTCCGCTATCGCTCCGTTGCTTCGCAATGTGCCTTGCACACCACTACAATCCCTTGCGCAAAAAAAACGCACTTCACATCACTGAAGTGCGTTTTTTTTATTTTGTATCAATCTGTCGTTTTAGCAAACGGGCATCAGCATTGCTCATATCCAGGCTCAAGCTGTATGAAAGAGCCGTTTTTGCCGCTTCAATATTGCCGGCTTCGACCTGCCCTTTTGCAAGACGGTAAAGCAACTTCGATTTTACTTGCGGGGATTTTGATTTTCCTGCCGCAAGTGAATAAAGTGACATCGCCTTACTTCGCTCACCAGTGCTTGAATAAATCATAGCGAGATTTGCCGCACTTGAGCTTGCCGCAAGCGGTGAAACAGAAGAAATGTCACCAGAAGCATTAGCTCTTTTTACACCGCCTGTCTCAAAAAGAACATATTCATAAAGGCGTTTTGCTGCTGAGACATTTTTTTCAAGCAAAGAAAAATATGCCGCAAATTCAATTTCCCAGATTTCCATTCGATCTGACTTATCAGCAGCACGGTCTCCAAAAGCAAGACGGGCAACACTTTCTGGAATCACAGGAATTGCCTCAATCTTTTCACCACCAAAAATATCGGTTTTAACGCTTTCGGTCTTGCCAGCTTCGGTTTGCTGACGACGATAATTCAAATCAAATTTTGCATCAATATAATTCATGAAAAGCTCACGGCCTTCATCAATCAAACCATATGAAAGAAATTTCTGCACAGCAAACTGAACAAGATGTGGCGGATAAAGATTCGTTCCGAGCTGGTTCTGCTCAAGTTCTGACCAGATAGCCGATGTCTTTTGCGTAAGATTCAAATCAGGATTGTCTTTAAGATACAAAGAAAGGCGCTCAACAATCAAATCATCGTTGTGACGCATGCCGGAACGAGATTCACGCTCCAGAGTTTCATGCATTCTGTAAAGTGCATCAACAATCGTAAACTTAGGGCGTTCATCATATTCGCGCATTTTGTTAGTACGAAGGCTTGTTTTTCGGAGCGCTTTTTCAAGTTCACTCATCTGTAATGGCTGTGAGTCTTTCCATGAAAGTTTACCGTAAGAAATGAGCGCCGGCACAAAATCAGGGTCAGAAATAAGAGCCTCAATCAAATACTCATAAGATTTTCGATACTGCTCGTTTCTGAAAGCATGAAGGGCAGAATTCACATAAATTGACGGCTGAATCTTTATTCCATTTTTTTGTGCCAGTTCGATATATGCCTCACGGATTGCATCAGCGCTCTTCTCATCATCAAGCTGCATGTAAGCATCAGAAGCAAGCAAGGCCGCACTTCCTTTTAAGAGCGAAGAATTAACCTGCTCAAGATTTTTCGCAGCTACATCAAAATTCCCTGCATCATATTGAACAAACGCCCAGAAAAGAGCATCTTGAGAATCTTCGAGTTCATCCTGAAGAGAAGATGCCATTGAATAATCTCCGCGAAGAAGATAAATCAACGCACAGTTACGAAGCCAGCGTGCATCATTCGTTCCGACATACATATCATAGTATATAGATGAAATTTCGCGCGAAAAAAGCGGACTTGAAATTTCTGAAAGATTATCAGCCTTTAGAATCTGCTTCATTACCGCTTCAGAATGAATTGAACCGTATTTTTCACCCTCAAGATTTTTCGTTACTTCAGCAGCCTCTGCAAGCCTGTCTTTTCTAAGCAAAAAATGGCCGTAAACAGCGGAAAGTTCTGGATTTTCTGGAAGTTTTTTTAGGCCCTTTACAAGAACATTTTCGGCCTTTTTATCTTCACCAAGCTGCATATATCGGTGATAAATTCCAATTCGTGCAAATGAACTGAATGCTTTTTTTTCAGATTTTTTGAGCAGGCGAATTGCCTCTGAAACATCACCGTTTTTGATGAAGATATCGATGCTCTCCATTGCAGTCATGAATGAAGCATCGTCTTCTTTAGAACAGGAAACAAAAAATCCTGTCAGAAGAATCAAGAGCGAAACAAAAGCTATTTTTCTTACAACAGGATTTTTTTTCATAAAACTCCTATGAACTGAATTTTCAGGAAGGATTTCAGTTCATGTCTTTCTTTATGTTGTCAAGAATTGCGTTAACAAATTTATATGAGTCGTCTGGACCGTAATTTTTTGCAATATCAATAGCCTCGTCAATTACGATTGAAGGCTCAATATCTTTTGTAAACATGAGCGAATATACACTCATTCTCAAAATTGCGACAGTGACTTTATTGACGCGCTCAAAATCCCAGTTTGTGAGATGAGACTTAATTTTTTCGTCAATTTTTTCAATGTTCTCGATTGTACCCGCAATCAACATTCGTGAAAAAGCAGCGCCTTCTTCATCAAGCTTTAATGATTTTTCGCTGACTTCATCATCTTCCTTTTCAGCAGGATTCTGGTTAATCCAGGAAAGTTCGAGTACATCTTTTTCGTCCATACCGCCGACATCCCAGGAATACAAGCCCTGAAATGCAATAATTCTAGATTTTCTTCGTGACATTATTTTTCCCATGCAAGCAGTTTTTTAAGTTTTTCATCTTTCTGCTTGTATTCAAAATTGCTTGGAGTTCGCAAGCCCTTTGTAATATCCTGAACGGCAGCAATAAGGGCCTGACTTTGCATCTGATTTGTAAGATTCTGTTTGATGTAATCGTAAACAGTAATTGTTGTTTCCGGCTGCACCAAATCCGAAATTGCGAGCATTTTTGCAGCATATTTCTGTCGAACAACATAGAACTGGAAATCAGTTTCAGTTTCGTTAAGATTTGAAATGTAATTTACATCGCGTGTGAACAACTCAATCAAATCATTGTAAGAAATTCCGAGCTGCTGTGCATGCTGTGCAGTTTTGCCGATGAACAAATCACCGCCCTGATAATCTTTTCCAGAATCAGATTTGATTTTATCGAACGAAAGAGACTTGTCTTTTACACCTTTAAGCAAAGCCTCTGCCTTGATTTTTGCGCCCTCTTTATTGTTCATTTTTGGAACAACTACAAGGAAAAGTTTTACCATATCGTTCTGAACGAAAGAAGCTTTATTCAAATCATAAAATTTACGGATATCTTCATCTTTTGGAGCGATTGTTTTGATATCATTCTGCTTCTGCTGCAAGACATACTGCTGTGCAAGGAGCTGATTTTTCAGATAAGACTTGTAATCAGCAACATTCATTCCGACCTGTTCTTTCATAAAGTCGTCAAGGCTTTTGCCAGTCTGCTGCTTTACGATTTCAGAAAATTCTGCTTCTGTAACCTGTTTTCCAACCTGCTGGCTGACATTCTGCAAGAAATACTGATTTACCTGAGTGTCGGTAATATTCATGCCGGCTTTTGTTGCAGCCTGAACAACCAGTTTTTCATCAATCATAGCATCCAGAATTTCTTTTTTCTGCTCAACCGTGAATGACGGCATATTGTTCTGTTTCTGATAAATGCCGACGCGGTTTTTGAGCTGTCGAAGTGTAATTGTCTCAGACTTGTTAAGTTTTACAACAGCCAGTGGCTGCAAGTCCGACTGTGCAAACGAGCCGAACGCAATCGAAAGTGCAAATGTTGCAGCAAGTATAAGTTTTTTCATTTAAATTTCCTCTAGGAATAAGAACACTCTCATCCCTGTTTTAGTTACATTTTTTTATTACGCCAGTCAACTGGCTGCCGCTGTTCCGTGGCTTGCTAACGCGCGGAGCTTCGCACTGTCGCTTCGCTCCACCACTTCATAGCGGAGCGGCATCTATTGAGGGTCGAGTGGCAATCCCCCACTGATAACAGCACGGATTCGGCGAACGCCTGCAGATGATGACTGCTCTTTCTGGATTTTGAATTCACCAATCTGAGCAGTGTGCTGAACATGCGGTCCACCACAAACTTCCTTTGAGAACCAGTCGTTTTTCGGATCTTTACCGATTGTGTAGACTTTGACATCCTCGCCGTATTTGTTTGTGAACAATGCTCGCGCGCCCTCTTTCTGAGCTGCCTCAAGAGACATGATTTCCATTGTTACAGGCAAATCTTCTTTAATCTTGGCGTTTACGATGTCCTCGACCTGCTGAATTTCTTCTTTTGTCATTGGACGCTCAAAAGTAAAGTCGAAACGCATACGCTCGTTTGTGATGTTTGAACCTTTCTGAGCAACCTGATTTCCCAAAACTTCGGTAAGCGCCTGCTGAAGAAGGTGTGTTGCAGTGTGATATTTTGTAGTTGTGTCGCTCTGCTCTGCAAGACCGCCCTTTGCCTGACCAACATCAGCTGATTTTGAAGCTTCCTGATGCTTGCGCTCAGCTTCCTTGAAACCTTCGATATCGACTGTGAAGCCGTTTTCTGCCCCCAATTCCTGAGTAAGCTCAAGCGGGAAACCGAATGTGTCGTACAAGCGGAATGCAACTTTGCCGGAAATCTCTTTTTTAGGATTTTTCATGAGATTTGGAAGAAGTTTCTGGAACTCAGCCTCGCCTTTTGAAAGTGTAACACGGAACTTTTCTTCCTCGGCAGTGAGTTCTTTTTTAACTTTTTCTGCGTTCTGCTCAAGTTCTGGATATGCGCACTTGAAATTTTCAACTACGACAGAAGCGATTTCAGCAAGGAATGCCTTTTCGATTCCGAGTTTCATTCCGTGACGGACAGCACGACGAATCAATCGGCGGAGAACATAACCAGCACCAACGCGATCCGGGCTTACACCACGAACATCACCAATGATGAATACTGATGCGCGGGCATGGTCAGCGATGATTCGAACTGACTTGTCCTTTTCTTCGTCGCTTCCATATTTATAGCCAGAAAGTTCTTCGATTTTTGCGATGATTGGCTGGAAAACCTCTGTAAGATAGACAGATTTTTTGCCCTGAAGAATACAGTTTGTGCGCTCCAAGCCCATGCCGGTATCAACATTCTTTTTTTCGAGCGGAACGAGAGTTTTTTCATCGATTCGGTTGTACTGCATGAAGACATTGTTCCAGATTTCCATCCAGTTTGCAGAATCTGTGCCCTTATTGCTTCCAACAGGTGGCAAGCCTTCACCAACCCAGTAGAAAATTTCGGTATCAGGACCACAAGGACCTGTAGGACCAGCTGCCCACCAGTTGTCGCTTGCAGGAAGATAAGCGATTTTATCCTCTGGCATACCGTTTTCTTTCCAGTAACCGGCAGCTTCTTCGTCACGCGGAGCATTTTCGTCGCCTGCAAAAACAGTTACAGAAAGTTTTTTTGGATCAAGGGCAAGCCAGTCTTTGCTTGTAAGGAATTCATAAGAAAATGCGATTGATTCTTTTTTGAAGTAGTCGCCCAGAGACCAGTTTCCGAGCATTTCAAAACAAGTGAGGTGGCTTGGGTCACCTACTTCTTCGATGTCGCCAGTGCGAATACATTTTTGATAGTCGGTAAGTCGAGTGCCGGCAGGATGCTTTTCGCCAAGCAAGTAAGGAACGAGCGGGTGCATTCCCGCCATTGTGAACAAAACAGAAGGGTCATTTTCTGGAATCAAACTCTGTCCAGAAATCTCAACGTGATTCTTAGATTTAAAAAACTCAATATATTTTGAGCGTAACTCATTAGCAGTCATAATCTAACCATAATAGAGAGAATTTCGATTTTTGACAATGGAAATATCATATAATAAGAAAGAAAAAACAAAAGTCAAAAAATTTTATCAAAATATTTCACGACTTCCGCCTTCAGTTCGCTAGAAATACCCGCAACAAGACTTTCCATAAATATATCTTTATCAAACTGAACTACATTCACAGGGCAGCCTTGCTCTACAAAAAGCTGCGAGGACTTTATGTTCAAAGCCTCGGCGATTGCATCAATTGTCTCGGCGGAAGGAAATTTTGATTGTGCCTCTATATTTGTAATGTATTTTGGATTTAAGCCAATTCTTTCAGATAAGGCTTCTTGGGTAAGACCACATTTTTTTCTGTAATATCTCAAATTTTGACGAAAAATTTCTCTGATTTTCATTAAGAAAATTTAAAACGGCATCCCCGCTTTTAGTACCATTCTAAAGATGTTTTTAAATTAAATTTGACAAAAAGATTCTTTAAGGTGATAATTTTGTATACTTAGAGGTGAATAAAAACAGAAAAATTAAAAATCTTCACTTCTTAGACACTTTTTATTAGGAGGCATTTTATGTTCAAGAGAAGTTTTTTGATTTGTCTTATTGGAATTTGTTTTTTACTTTCAGGGTGTTCTCTCTTTGAAACAAAATCAACATGGAAAATTGTAAATTATACATTCGGTAGAATGGATATTACACCACGAGGTGATGCAGATTGCGGAACATTTACTCTTTATCATAATCAATCAAAAACAGTCACATGGTCGGGAGATGGAGAAAATTATTGGAGTCTGTCTTGGACTTCATACAACGGAAGTGCATACACGAAAGAATATTCAAGTCTGCGAGAAATTTACTTCTATAAATATTAGGGGTGTATGCTTATGAACATTTGTTTTGCGATTCTCTCAACCTTTTTGATTTTTTTGCAGGTATGCTTTACCTCTTGTGTGTCTATACCTGTACTATCTTCATCGGAAGATGTTTTGATAAAAAACTGGGATACGGTAAACATGATGCTTGAATCTTACTGCGGAAATTCGCTCGATGGAGTTCTGGCAGATTTCGGAGAAGATTATGTTGCCGGGGAAAATCTTTTTATTTTTCATTCCCCGACAGAAGAATCTTCAATTACATTTTTTGTAAAGAAAGAAAAAGTCAAGGGATATGCTTATGATGGCTCGTATCCCGACCTTTTGAAATTTCTCGCCAAATCACCAAGATTCAATAACTCGGAGATTAAGGCAGCAGCAAACGCATGGCTCGGTTTTTCTTCGGACTTGCTGTTAGAGACATTCGGCTCACTAATACTAAAAAGCAACGACAAACTTATTGTCGCAGGCCCGTCTGAGTCTGTCTGCATAGAATTTACCATTGCGACATATTCACCGATGGAAAACTCTTCTACTACATCAGATTCTTCTGAGGATTCCCCAACAAATATTTCTACATCATCAACAAAAACACAACGCTATATCAAAAAAGTTAAAATTCAAGGAACTTATGAAGAATTAAAGGATTACCTTGTGAAAGTTCCTGATGAGAGTATGCCTGTCAAAAAAATAAAACAAAAGAATCTGTAGGAGAATGCGTATGAAAAGGAAAATTTTTGTATGTTTTTGCAGTCTTCTTTGCTCAAGCCTTTTGTTTTCTATGGGCAAAAAAGATAAGATAATTATCAATTCGACAGTAGACAACATCGAGCATCTTTGTAAAAAAGAAAAACTTTCGCTTTTTTATTCCGATGACAATTCAAATGCACTCCAAATTGCGATAAAAGGAGAGAATCTTGCGGTAGCAGAGTGGCTCGCCGAAAACGAAATTTGCGACTTAAACCACTCAAACATCTACGGCAGAACGCCAATAAACGATGCTATTGATGCTTCGGACATCGAACTTCTTAAAATACTTATTGAACACGGTGCAAAAATAAAGCGAAACAACTACATAAAAGACCCAGTGATTCAAACCGTTGTCATAGGAAATGTTGAAGCGGCTGAATATTTTAAGACGCTCGGATTTAAATACAATTTCGTCATGGCAGATGGAAAAAATATGCTTCATCTTGCCGCTAAATTTTCACAAAAAGATATTGTTCCATTTCTTATAAAAAACGGATGCAAAATCGATGCAGCAGATTCCGAAAAACAGACTCCCCTTCTGATTTCAATTGTGAACGATGATTCTGACACTGCCATAACACTTTTGGAAAACGGTGCCTCCCTAGAAAAAAGAGATGACACGGGGCAAACACCTATTTTCTTCGCCGTTGAAAAATTCTCAAATTCAACGCTAGAGGCTCTCATTGGGAAAAAAGCCAATATTGAAGCAAAAGACGCAAAGAATCGCACGCCATTCCTTTTCGCTTATGAGTTGGACAATATAGATGCCGCTACCAGCCTAATAAAAGCTGGGGCTTCTTTCCCAAAACAGCAGCTAATCACAGCGTTAAAAGAACAGAAGACTTCCTATTTACCTTTGCTACTTGAGGCGGGTGCAGATATAAGCGTGACAGACAGTGCCGGGCAAAATGTCCTGCACATAGCTTCTTCTAAATCTGACGGTAGCTCGCTCACACTTTTTTTAGAGTCAAAAAATGCAATCCGAATTATAAATTCCAAAGACAGCAAAGGAAACACACCTCTGCTTTTGGCTTGCGGAACTGGAACAGGTTTTACAAATGGTGTAAAAATCCTTTTAGATTCGGGTGCTTCAGTTTCAGAAAGTGACTCAAATGGCAATCTAGCAATTCATGTTGCGGTTTTAAACAACCGTGATTCCGCCTCAAAAGAACTGAGCCAACTTATCCTCGAAAAGAAACCATCTGCCTTGAATGCGGCAAACTACTCAGGGCAGACTCCATTGCTTATAGCTCTAAAAAATGCAAAAACAGAAACATCAACATGGTTCCTGACCCAAAAAGTTGATGTTAGTCCGAAAGATTCAACGGGCAACACTGCTCTTCATTACGCATGTGCTAATAGTATGGATGACTTGGCAAAGAAAATCATTTCTCTTGGCGGTGCGATAAATGCCGTCAACAACAGAAATGAGACACCGCTTGGTCTTTCTGCAAAAAATAAGAATGAATCGCTATCTGATTATTTTCTGGAACTCAAAGGAATCAATATCGACATAAAAGACAGCTCTGGTAAATCACCTCGTTCGTATCTGTGGGATTTGTATGACTTGCGTATTGCTGAATCAAGAAAAAGACGCGAAGAATATACAGAGGCTCGACAAAAAGCATGGGATGACGCAGCTTCAGCAAAGCAGTCAAAATATAAGGTTGAAAAAGAGATAAGGGATTTGGAAAGCGAAAACCGAACCCTTGAATCAAAAATAAACTACGCAAAAGAAGGAACGGACACATCAAGCTGGAAAAGACAAATAACAGCAAACAACATCTCAATAACAATAAAAAACATTTCTCTGGCAGCATTCAACATCGCAATCAATCTGGCTGAAAAAGAAGCGGCAGAATATTCAAGCAAAATTGATGACGAATTTGCAATCAGCCAGAGTTACATAGACAAAGAAAAAAAATTGAACACTATTCCGAGACAATAGCTGTGTTTTTATAGCAGGAAGGAGACTTTTATGAATTCTAAAATTTGTTTTTTGATTTCTTTTCTGGTGTTTCTCTCTTTTTTTTCAATCTCATGTGTTACCACAAACAAATATCAGAAGACCTCGGAGAGAACATATATAGAAGAAATTCTCAAAGGAGAAACTATATCTCTCGAAAAAGACGGCAAACTTGTCTCCCGAACAAGAACTGAAACAATGTCTACGGAAGTAAACGGTCTTCGTGCAGAGGCTTCTATTAAGTCATCAGATTCTGAGCAGTATGAAAGCACAAGCATCAAATTGTACAACAAAACTGGTGGCTTCATAGGCGAAAAAATTTTCAAATCAAAGGACGGTAGACTAGTATATGACGAAAATTTTTCGCAAAGCGTAGACCAAGCACAGGGAAAAAATAAAAAATACAAGGAATTAGTTGACTATGGCGATTTTGTATATATTGAGGGGTCACAGAAAATACAAAGTTTCTTTGTCAGCAAAAAAGAAGTCACACAATCCCAGTACACAGAACTTATGGGTACAAATCCTAGTAAAAATATCGGGGATTTATTTCCAGTTGAAAAAATTTCACTGTTTGATGCCCTTGATTTTTGCAACCGAAAAAGCATAAGCGAAAACAAGACTCCTTGTTACAACATGCGTGGAACAACATGGTATTTTGACAAAAATGCAAGCGGTTACAGACTTTTGACAGGAGACGAATTCACTTTTGCAGCGAAAGGCGGTGTAATATCAAATGATTACGCTTATTCAGGGAGTGCCACGGTATCAGAAGTCGCATGGACAAAAAGTAACAGCGGAAAACACACACATGAAGTTGGTAAAAAGGCGGCAAATCAACTTGGAATCTATGATATGAGCGGAAATGTATGGGAATGGGTTTGGGATGACAACTATAATGTTTGTGGTGGTTCTGCATTAGAAAGTCCTGAATCATCAAAGGTATATTCAACAAGAAGTTTATCCACCAACAATGTTTATATTGATGTAGGATTCAGAATTGCACGAAATGCTACGAGTCAAGAAAAATCTACTTTTACAGAAAAAAAGAAATTTTCAGATAAACTTCCATCATATTTTTCCAATGCTTTCAAGGATATAAGCAAGAAACGCAGGGAAGAAAAAAACAACAGAAGTTCACAACAAACAAAAACGACAGAAAAAGACGACAGTGGGAAAATACGAAACGAAAGATATGTTGAGCAGGTAACAGTAAAAAGTATACCAAATACAAACTACATCATCTATTCGTTTCTTGGGAAACCTTTTGTAGTTTTAGGCTCTTCAGCATGGAGTCTATTAAAATGTACAGGCTATGCGTTCATAAATTTTGCGGGGGGCTACAGTACAGTCACGAAAGGAGATTTTTTCTGGAAGATGCCGGACACAAAAGCAGCAAAGAAAAAAGCGGATGAGGCAAGAAAGAACAATGGAATTTCCCATTACCCTGAATATCACAAACCGTTTACTGATAATACCATCGATGTTTACTGTTTCAAGCAAAGAACCGACAACACATTCGCGGTACTTACTGATAATAAAGCGAATATATTTGATGAGCAACACTCAAAATATGACACATCGATTTCAGTTTCACGGTCAGCTACAGCAGACGCGAACTCAACAGCAGCCGTAATTGGTTTAGTTGGAACGATTGTGACTGTACCTATTTCTGTAATCACATGGGTAGGCGGGGCAGCGGCAGGAGTCTATGCAAATGTGACTGGTACAAAATAGGCGGCACGCTTTTGAATTGGCGGGCTAACCTGTTTTAGATAAAAGAAAACTTCATTATAACAGGAGGAAAAAATGAAGAAGCTAGTTCTATTTTTAAGTGCGGTGTTTACAATGACACTGTTTATTGGCTGTGCCTCTACTAAACAACCAACAGGAAACACCGAGTGGTGGCACAACGAATATCTTGCTGGAAAAATAGCTACATCTATTATGTCTGAACCTGCGATTGCGGGAGTTGGAAAGTCTGCACTTTCTGGAATTGCAGCTGAAAAAGCGGCAAGAGCAGATGCCAGGGCGTCTTTGGCACAAAGAATTTCAACTGTTGTTTCTGACGAAATTACAAAAAGTATCGGCAACCAGACAGATGATGACACACAGGAAAGCTACAAACAGGCTACTGGACTGGTTGCAAATTCGGTTCTCTCAGGGTCTGTTCAGATTGATTATCATCTCGACAAGGAAACAGGAGAAACATATGTTTTGATGGGACTCCCGCTTAATGGTCTTGATAAGCAACTCCAATCAGCTTCCATGAAGACGAATAACAAAGAAGTTCGTGATTTCATGAACAAACTCACTAATGAACAACTCAAGTCGATGTTCGGTTTGCAGTAATTTATTAGAAGTGTTCGGAAATACAGTTAATTTCCGAACACCTCTAATGTCTACTTTTTCAAAATAAATTCTACTCGTCTGTTCTTCCATCGGTCTTCGATAGCCGTTGATGTAGTAGCAGGATTTTTGCTTCCGTTGCCAACAGCTTTCAGATTTGAAGAAGGAACGCCGTCTTTAATGAGCCAGTCACGAACATACTGGGCGCGCTTTTCTGAAAGCAGATGAACTTCATCCTCTTCTTCCTGCGTTCCCGAAAGGTTATTTGCATTTCCTTCAATCTGAACATTATAATCACGGAACTTTTTAAGGATTTCCGAAATTCGACTAAGGACTTTAACATTGTTTTCAAGAGTATGCTGGTCAAGGCCCTTTGTTTTTCCGTCATAATCAGGACGAGCGGCAATCTCTTCAGTTGTTTTAAAATCAGCCGCATCACTTCGGAATATAATAGAAGGAACTTGAATTTTGATTCGCTCTCCATCACGGATTACGAGAACATCAACTTTAACAAAGCCTTTTACGGTGCTAGAAAGATTATTTGAATCCGTAACAGTGAATTCGTAAGGATAATCTGTAGCCGACTGAACAACCTCTCCGCGTGAAGACTTTCCGTTCCAGATAAGTTTTGACTGGAGCTCAGAAGTGCCCTTGACTGACCAGAAAGGCTTTAAGCTTGCAGGATCTTCAACCGTAAACGACCATGACTTCATCGGAGATTCACATTCAGCTTTAAGCATGAGCGTCAAATCATCATATTCGCCATCGCCGTCCGGAGAGAAGTATTGCGGTGAAATTCCGACAGAAAGCTTGGGTTCAGCAGGATTCTGCGTAACAACAGATTCTGTAAACGACTGGATTTCTTCGACAGGATTGTCTTTTTCTTCCTTTGGCGGAATATATTTTTTAAGGACAAGCGGCGAAACCGGCTGTTGATAGAAGCCTTCTGGAGAAAGCACGACATTGTACAGAATAATCGTGTCCTTGTCGGCGACTTCTTTTTCAATCAGCTTACCCTTTGAGTTTCTTTCGCTCTTTTTTGTAGTCTGGAAAGCCGGAAGATAGGAATTTTTGAAATACGGAACTTCATGCACAGAACGGAACTGCAAAAGCGTTTTTCCTGTGACTTCGTTGGTAGTAAATCTTCCTGAATCATAAGAAGTTTTACCGGTTGCCGTATAGCCCGATTCACTGAATTTAAGAATGGTTTTATCGCTTGTTTCCCAAGTTTCCTGCTCAATAAGACGACTGATGCACTCGCTTTCCTTTGTCTTCTGTTCTTTAGGACTTTCTTTTGAGCTGAATTTCTTGTAATTTCCGTCCCACTGAGTGCTTTCGTTAATCAACATGCGGACATCATCCTGCAGCTTGATTCTGATTTCATCTGTGCTCACAAGGGAAATGTCAAAACGCCGCTGAAGATTTTCGATAGACTTGTTTACCGCAGAGAAATAAATGCCATTGCGGCGGAGCGTGCTTTTTAACCAGGAATAAACTTCCTCGGAATCTTCATATTCAAAGATGATTTCGGAATTCGGGTAATCAAAGGAAATGAAACGGATTTGAGAGCCTGCATTTTCGGTCTTATACCACAATCCGTCAAGGAAATTGCCAAAAGTTTCGACTCTGCCATCCTGAATGCGAGCAAGCTCTTTTGCCGCAACACGATTTCCTGCCACACGAAGAGTTTTCGAAGCTACATAAGAGCCGTCTTCCTCGCTCCATTCATACATCGTCTGAATCTGATCAAGCTGTGCCGAATCAGTGCCATTTTTTTGCTCAGAAGTGTAAACCCAGACAGGAAAACTCTCGCCTTTTGTCTGTGCAAGTTCATAAGATTCACTTCGCGGAGTCTGTTGAATGAAAACAGTGCCGTCAGCTTCAAAATCACCAATTGGATTAAGAATAAACTCACCGCTCTTATTACGGCTACCAAGGAAGATTTTAAGAACTACTGCCCCGGAATCAGTGATGCCCTGATAAACAAGCGCATTTTTATGATTTCCGATTACATCTATGCTCGTGCAGGCAAAAGTCTTCATCTGCGTGATTTGCGTAGCCAGATAATTTGAACGCTCGTAATTTCCGTTTTTGGGATTATAAAGACCAACGATAAGCACGATGTATGGACTTGCAGAAGTTTTGACCATGTTGACCTGATCATCATAGCCATCACTGTCGATGTCCATTTCAAGCGTACCAACAAGAGTTTCGCCATTTGAAAGCTGAATGAATGAAGTCTGCTCAAGAGAATCTGAATATTCGTTAGCCTTTCCCTCTGAATCGCGCTCACCAACAATCGGAATGACAACACGCGCACGAGAAATTGAGTGGTCTTTGACAAAAAGATTTCGGCTGAAAAACAAAAGCGCAAGGACAGCCGCCGTCAATGCAAAAATGACGGGAATCAGTTTTTTCATCGGCAGATATTCTAGCAAAAAAGAACGATATTCTCAATGATTTCCTTAAAAGAAGGCTTATTTCCGACGATTTTCGGGATGCATCCTATAAAACTCATTTTTGTCCGCATACATCGCTTCATCAGCAACATGCATACATCGCCGCAAATCAGCTTCGTTACTGCTCCAGTCAGAACCGATTGCAAAACAAACCTCAGCCCCGTAAGCACTTTCTGCCTTGAGAGCCGCTACTTTAGCCTCAAAATCAGCTTTTTCGCAATTTGGAACGATTACAACGAATTCATCGCCACCTGAACGGTAAATCTCTTTATCATCAAAGTATTTTTTAAGCAATTTTGCCGCTTTTTTAAGAAGTTTATCGCCTTCTTCATGGCCGCCCGAATCATTGCACTGTTTCAAACCGTTCAAATCCGCAAAGATTACGCCAAAAGGTGCATGAACGATTTGCTCTTTACTCACATGCTGGTCAACCCGCGCATTCATGGAATTTCGGTTCCTTACGCCTGTAAGAGAATCCACATTGCTCAGGTATTCAAGTTTTTCCATGAGGGCATTATTCGCAATTTCTGAAGAAAGGAAAAACGCCGTAAGCTCGACGAATTCTTTTAAATCAATGATTTTCTCAATATTGAAATTCGTGATGAACAGGACACCGAACATCTTTTTGCCCTGAGAAAGCGGAACAAGAATGACATTCTGGACTTTTGCATCCCGAAGACTTTTTGCCCAGATAGGATTTATTTTTTCCAGTTCGGCAAGGTCATGTTCATTTTTAATGATGAGGGCGTCACGATTTCGCAAAGTTTCTTCCCATGAAAAAACAACATCATCCGTGAGATACGGCCTAAAATCATCAATCGATACATTTTCAACACTGTATTTTGCACAAAGCGGGGCAAATTTTCGCTTTTCAGTGTCTATCATGAATATACATGCGGAAAATGCCTGAGTGTTTTTTTGGATGTCACCGACAACTGTATCCATGCTTTCATAGAAATTTTCTGCCCCGCGAAGATTTATGCAAGTCTGAATGACCAGATGAGCCGTTTCAGTAGAAATATTCGACATTCTTGCAGAATCAGGTGCTTTTGTGAATTCAAAGAAAAACAGAAGATGACAGATATTCCCATCGTCAACTTCAGGAGAAAGCGGAATGTAAGTTCCGTCAGTCCAGACACCCATTGATTTTGTGTCAACATAGGCATGAAGATGCTGCTTATTGACAGCACATCTGAAACAGAAATCTTCAAAATTCGGTTCTTTGGGAATAAGCTCCGAATAAATCATATTGTCATGGTAGCCTTCACCCATAATCTGTTTGTACATTTCATTTGCACGAACAATCCGGATGTCGCCATAATACCCGTCATCCGTTTTTTCGACTGATAGAACTGCCGCCGCCATGCCTTGTGCATCTACAAGTGTCTGAAAATCCATATCTTTAATTTTAAGTCTGAAAATCAAATTTTACAAACGAATTTTATCAGACAGAAATCCACTTCCCAAAAAACGCCAAAAACGCTATAGTAATTTAGTCAAAGGCGACCTCAGTTTTATGGGGTCGCTGTTTTTTTTTGGAGAAAATGATGGCAAGTTCCAAAGGTACGATTGTTGTTCTTGGCTCAGGTCCAATCCGAATCGGACAGGGAATCGAATTTGACTATGCGAGCGTTCAATGCGTATGGTCACTCAAAAAGCTTGGATATGATGTCGCAATTGTAAACAATAACCCCGAAACAGTTTCAACAGACTTTGACACGGCAGACAGGCTCTATTTTGAACCGCTCACTCCCGCCGATGTAATGAATGTTCTTGAAGTCGAAAAACCGCTTGGCGTAGTCGTGGCATTTGGCGGCGGAACTGCAATCAAACTTGCAAAATTTCTTGACGAACAGGGCATCAAGATTCTTGGAACAAGCGCGGATGCAATTGACCTTGCCGAAGACCGCGAACGCTTTGAAGAACTCTGCGACCGCCTCAACATCAAAAGACCAAAAGGACTCACGGTTTTTACCGAAGTTGAAGCCCTCGAAGCCGCAGCCAAAATAACCTACCCGGTTCTGATGCGTCCAAGTTATGTTCTGGGCGGTCAAAACATGATTGTCGCGCGCAACAATGCAGATGTCAAAGAATACATGAAAATCATCCTTCGTCAGGGAATCGAAAATCCTGTTCTGATTGACAAATATATGGAAGGAAAAGAACTTGAAGTCGATTGTATCTGCGACGGCAAAGATGTTCTGATTCCTGGAATCATGGAGCATATTGAGCGAACAGGCATTCACTCTGGTGATTCAATTGCCGTATACCCTGGCACATTCGAGCCTTCAATCGAAGAGAAAATTATAAAGCAGTCCAGGGATTTGGCACTCGCGCTCGGAACAAAAGGTCTGGTCAACATTCAGTATCTGATTTACGAAAATGACCTCTATATAATAGAAGCAAACCCGCGTTCGAGCCGCACCGTTCCTTACCTTTCAAAAGTTACCGGCGTTCCAATGATTGAACTCGCAACCAGGGCAATGCTCGGTGAAAAAGTCAGCACCATGGGATACGGCACAGGTTTATACCGAAAGCCACCTTATTTTGCCGTAAAAGTTCCTGTTTTCAGTTTCGAAAAACTCATGGATGTAGACACGCATCTTGGCCCCGAAATGAAAAGCACTGGTGAAGTCCTTGGAATCGCAAAAACACGAGAAGAAGCAATTTTCAAGGGAATGGCCGCAGCGGGGATGAAATTCATTCGTCCAAAGGGAGATGCGGCTCCATGCGGAATTCTGCTTTCAGTCAGGGCTTCGGATTTACCGGAACTGCCCGCGCTTGCACGCAAATTCTACGACCTAGGTTTCCATCTTTATGCAACGAGCGGAAACGCAGACACAATCGAACGCTCAGGAATGGAAGTCACTCATGTGGCCAAAGTTCACGAAAATTTCCACGACAATGTTATGACTCTGCTTGAAAGTGGGAAAGTCGTTTATGTAGTCTCAACATCAGCAAAAGGCCGTGATCCGGTCGCCGAAAGCGTAAAACTCCGCCGACTTGCCGTTGAGCATGACATCGACTGTCTCACCTCAATGGACACGGCAAACGCCCTTGCAGACTGTCTCGCAAGCGATTTCACACTAGAAAACACAAGCCTTGTAGACATCAACAAGGACATATAAAAACGGAAGATTCATTAGAGGATGACTGATATTTCTGTCAAACAAACTCGACATCAGCCCTTTTCTTACTTTTTCATCATATCAATGAACATATCGAACAGATAATTTGTGTCGTGAGGGCCGGAACAGGCTTCCGGATGGAACTGTACGCTAAAAGCTGGAATGTCGGTGTATTTGATTCCTTCGCAAGTATTGTCATTTGTGTTTATAAAGCGAAGTTCTGCGTACGGCGGAAGCGAATCATTTTCGACCGCATATCCGTGGTTCTGGCTGGAAATAAAAACACGGCCAGTCTGCAAGTCTTTAACAGGCTGATTGCCACCACGATGGCCGTACTTCAATTTGCTGGTTTTTGCTCCCCGTGCGAGCGCAAGCATCTGATGACCAAGGCAAATGCCAAAAATCGGGATTTTTCCGTATTCGCACAACTTTTTGATTTCTTCAATGATGCCAACATTCTCAGCAGGATCTCCCGGTCCATTTGAAAGCATTATTCCGTCTGGCGAAAGAGCAATCACTTCTTCTGCGCTTGTGTTATAAGGAACGACCGTCACAGAACAACCACGCTTTTCAAGTTCCCGCTGAATATTCGCCTTTGCACCAAAATCATACAGGCAAACGAAAAGTGGAGAGTGGAGAGTGGAAAGCTGGGAAGTTGCTTCGTTTTCATGCGGTAGGGTATGTAGCCCCGAAGTAGCCGTTAGGCTATGAGCGTTAGCGAAGGGCGGAACACCCGACGGCGAAGCCGGACCGCCCTCAAAACTTTCCGTTTTCAACTTTCCGTTTTCAACTTGCTGCACGCTCTCGACGGCATTTTCGATTTTATATGAGCGAATTTTCTCTAGAATAGAAGCTTCTGGTATCAGTTTTCCGCCGGTGGTTTTCAGCTTTTCGCTTTCCGGGCCGCTTACAATCATTCCGTTCATGACACCGGCTTCACGCAGGATTTTTGTGAGCCGCCTTGTGTCGATTCCTTTGATACCGATGATTTTCTGCTCTTTAAGGAATGAATCCAAATCGCCTTCGCAGCGGAAATTTGACGGTTTTTCACACAATTCACGGACTATGTAGCCACGCACCCAGCTCTTCCTGCTTTCGTAATCTTCTTTTATGGTTCCATAGTTTCCAATCAGCGGGAATGTCTGCGTTACAATCTGACCAAAATAGCTTGGATCGGTGAGGGTTTCGAGGTAGCCAGTCATGCCGGTTGTAAATACCGTTTCGCCAATCACGCTGCCTTCAATTCCCATTGATTCTCCCTCAAAAACTGTTCCGTCTGCAAGGATAAGATATGCTCTACTCATTTTTATTCACCTTAAATCACAAAAAAAGGCGTTCATCCCATTAGGAAACAGAATTCCCAATCGAATGAACGCCCTTGTTCAATTTTCGAGAATTAATTATATCTTTTTAAAAGGCCTTGGTCAATGAATGCAGAAATTGAGGATGTGATGTTATTTTTCGAGGTCGATTTCTTTTGAGATTTCCTTCCAGACGGAAGGTTCGCCTTTGTGATGCTCTTTTGAATAATAGAGTGCCTGGTCAGCTTTTTTGAGAACTGCATCCAGATTTTCAAAATCATCATCATCAAAATTTGTACAGATTCCCATACTGAAACCGAGATATTTGTTTTCTGGAATTTGAAGATTTTTATCACCAAGATGCTCTTTTAAGTCGGGAATGAAAAATTCTGCCTTTTTGAGATTTTCTTTTAATCGATGATTGACATGAAGCGCATCTTCAAAGGAAGTGTCAACCATGACGATAACGAATTCATCGCCACCGAAGCGTGCTATAAAATCAATATGGCGGCAGGTCTGTTTGAGCAACTTCGCAAAACAGGCAATGAACAAATCGCCTGCAGAATGACCAAAAGTGTCGTTATAATACTTGAAGTTGTCCAAATCGATGAACGCAACTGAAATCTGAATGTTTGCACTTTTTCGCTGCCTGTAACGGCGAATTTTGTCGCTTTCATCCGCAATGTACTGCTGGAGTGCGTGCCTGTTGTTCAAAAGCGAAAGCTGGTCAGTCGTTGAAAGGAAGCGAAGGTTTTCGTTCTGCTTAAAGATGATGACCTGTGCCTGAATGTTTGAAATCGCAATGTTGAGGGTGTTTATTTCGTCAGGATTCAAAAGATTATTTTTGGTCGGCAGGATTACAAGGCCAAACCGGTAATCGAACTGAGAAATGTTCGCAAAGTAGAGATTTTTGTTTTTGTCGTAAGAAAGCTGCGAGAAAGTTTGATTTGCATTTTGTGCAAACAGTTCCCACCAGTCGTCTGAGCTGAGCGAAAATGATTCACCACGCGACATTGAATAAACCGTTTCATAGCAGTTATTTTTATATTCACAGATACAGATTGCTTCAGCAAGCGAATATTCAAAAATGGCCGTGGTGGAGTTTTTGATGTATTGTGTTAAATTTGGATCGCTTAAATTGGTTGCCTTTATTTTGTTAAGGAACTGATAATCGTGAATGCGTTTGTGCAGCTGAGTAAGCAGAACTTCCCTATCTGCCTTTTCGTCAAGGAAAAGCAGGTCGATATTGAGCGGGTGAAATTCCTTGATGCTGCCAAGGTAATCGCTCACAGTGATTTTTGACTTGCCCTTTGTGTAATATTCGAAATTCTTTGACTTTGCAAGCTCGTATGCTTCTGAAAGATACTTTTCGGCTTCTTTTTTATAGCCATTTCGTTCAAGGATGACCGCGAATTCACACCTGGCAAAACAGATTTTGTGGCTCTGATCGCTTTGGATCGCCTTAAAGCTTTCGATACAATCATCCATGCTCAAAAGTGCTTCTTTTAGATTGTTGTCTTCGATAAGCAGGGCCGCACGCACCAGATAGAGAAGCGGCTTGTCTTCAGAAGTTATGTCGCCAGTTCCCTGAACGATGCTGTTATAGTTGATTCTGGCATGAATATAGTCATTTTCATCGAGTTCAATGACAGACTTGAAGATAAGCATATCATTGACAGAAGGCAGGAATGAGTTGTTGGCGCACTCTTCCATGTCAAAAAGATGCAGATAGTGCAGAATTCGCGTAAAAATCGCATCGGCCTGAGCAAAATGCCGCGAATAGAAAAGAGCGTATGATATGTTTTTGAGCGTATCGATAACCGTAGAATAATCGCTCATGTTGTAGAGATTTTTGATGACTTCATTGACGAGATTGTAGGCATCCTCGTACTTTGTACGCATGGTTGACTCATAAGAAAGACCGTTACGGATGTTCATGATTGGCCCGATTTCACCGATTTGCGTACGAATTCGGTTGCACTCGTGATACCACTTCATCGCCTCGTCGCCTTCACCATAATGCGAATGAATGATGCCCTTCCAGTGAGCCGCCTTTGAAACAAGATGCTGATTATCAACCTGTTTGGCGAGTGCATAACATTTATCGATATTGCCGTCAATAAAAGAACGGTTTGAGCTGTCATTAATCAGAGACCATGGAATCGAAAGACCTGTGGAGATGTAATTGTTTATGAAGCCGCGCTTTTCCAGAAGCTTCATGACCTGATAATACTTTTTGGTGCTTCCTTTTAAATCAGAACGGAATGCGAACTGAAATTCCGTCATCTGATACAGCGCATAATACGGAGAAGATTTATCGTGCTTGAAGAAATCCTGAAGCTGATTTGCGTAACGCTTTGCAAAATCCCCGGACTTTTTATAGAAGAAGATGGTCACGAGATAATAAAGTGAGGCCTCTGCCAGTTTGTCTTTTGGTGAATCTTCAAGGACATCATTAAAGTGAAGAATTGCCTTGTCGTATTGAAGACAGGCATAATATGCAAGCGCGAGTTCAAATAAAACAAGACGGCGCTCTTCTGCAGAAAACCTGAAAATCTGAAGATTCTTTTCGACCCATGATGAAATGAGCATAAGCTGTTCATGAGCCATGAAAATACGGTTGTTGCGCAGTGCCTTAAAAATCGAATCGTAATCAACAAAAACCTTTTTTGCACACTCCTCAAACGATTCATCAGCAAGTGCCTTATCGGCATCATCACTAAGTTTTTCTTTTAAATAGAGGAAATTACGCTTGTTGCTGTTGCGCTCAATAAATTCTGAAACTTCAGTAGATTGTTCGATTGAATCATCGGCCGCAAAACAGAAAACCAATTTGCCTTTTAGGCGAGATTCACGCTCTTCAAGTTCACCGATAAGATTCAGCGAGCCTTTTCGAAGAGTTTGCGCATTAAGAATGAGGTAATTTGTTTCGTTCAGGCTTTCCATTAAATCACAGATTGTCTGAATGAAACGGTTCATTTCGTAAACAAATTCATTATCAAGAGGAATGTCGTATCGTTCTGCCGCGTAGCCCTGCTTAAAATATGATAGAAATGATTCAAACTGAATTGAATAGGCTGTTTTTTTTACAAGAGCTTCATCTGGATTTTTTTGCGAAAGGATGGACAGGAAAGGCTTAAATGGAGAAAAATCATAAAGCAGGTCAATAACAGTAAAATTTTTGCTTAAACAAGAAGCAATATCATTTGAGAGAAACTTTGAAGTAGAAAGATAACAGATATTACTATTGCAGCCGCTTACGAATTTTTCAACGATAGCAAGCTGATTTTCACAAACATCCATTGAAGTATAATTATAGCACAGGTCAAATGAATTGTGAAAGAATTTTTTATAAGAAATCGCTAAGGCAGTCCGATGATTTTTAACCGAATCGTTCAATAAGTTCCAGTCGGTCTTTCACATCAGTTTTTTCGTAAATTCTGGAGACATAATTTTCAACGGCACTCTTTTTGATTCCAAGGATTTTCGCAATCTCTTCATTTGTGTGACGCTCTAAAATCAGGTTCATCATTTCTTTTTCGCGCTTGGTGAGCGCATCGGTGAAGGAATTGAATTTCTCTAAAATCGGAACAAACTCGTTCTCGATGTACTGCTCGCCCTGAAGCACTTTTTCCATGCACAAAAGCAGCTCGTCAGAACTGGCATTTTTTGAAATATAACCGTTTGCTCCGTATTGAATTGCATTTTCGACGATTCCAGGGGCAAAGAACATTGAATACACGATAATTTTCTGCTGAGGGTAGAGTTCGTGAAGCTTTTTCACAAAGTCAAAGCCTGTGCCTTCGCCGTAAAAATTGAGTTCAGAGATGATGATGTCAGGAAGCTTGCCTTCATTTGCGAAATCTTCAAAATCCTCGAAAGTCTGGCTGATTGTTACAGAGCAGCCGACGCTTTTTCATTCCGAATTCTTTTCGATGTAAGAGACCGTGCCAATCCGTAAAAGTTCATGGTCGTCTATCAAATAGAAGGTTTTGCTCATTTTAAATCTCCACTGTAATTCTGGTGCCGCAGCCATCGTCAGTGATGATGATTTTGAGGGTTCCGGCCTTTTCCTTAAACAATAACGTCGTTTCGCTTGCTTTTGCGTGGTTTTCGATATTCTGAAGTGCTTCCTGAACGATTCGATAGATATTCATCAGCTCGTCAGCGTTTTTCTCTGTAAAATTAACATTCGGCTCGCACACGACCTTGAATTCAAAGCCAGTGTGAGCGGTGTCAAAGATTTTCTGCCCCAGAATTGTGAGCGAGGAAATAATGTTGCTCCCGGTGATTGCGGGCGGCGTGAGGTTGTAGCAGAGCTTTCGGATGTCCTCGATGTTTTTGTTCTGAACCGAGATGATTTTTGCCGCCATTTCGTTGTCTGGAATGTTTTCGGCGAGCAGGGCGAGTTTGTTATGCGAACATAAACATGTGAGAAGAACGGAAAGAATAATCAGCGGAAGGAATTTTTTCATAGCTTACAGATGCTGAATTATACTTAACACCCATACCCCCGCTGCTTGTTTAACTATACATTTTGAGGCTTATGTTGAAAAGTAGAATTGAGAAGGCGACTGGAAGATGAAGAGAGAACATTTTACGCTGCTTCCCGTGCAATTTCCCAAATCAAGAAGGCATTGTTTTTTATGTAATTTTCCAAATCCATAAGCTCGTCTTCGGAGAAACCATAGGTTTTGCTAAATCTGTTGTTCGGAAGCTTGCCCTCGGCAAAATCAAATCCGCCCTTATCATTCGGACGCTCAAAACGGAAGTCAATCTCTTCAAAAATGCCGTTTTTGCGGATTTTGGAGAAAGTAAGAACTATATCATCAACTGTGCTGTAGTAAATTCCCATAATAAGCCTCCTTTAAATTAGACACCAAAATATCTTACCCAGCGAGTGATTATTGTCTCGCGGTTTGCATAAATGTATTTTTTGATTTTATTCAAGTCTTGTTCCGAAATCGTGCCGTCATTGTATGCAAGAGTAATTTCATCAGGCGTAACCCAAAACTTCGTCGCATTTTCCCGAGGATTGCCTTTGCAGACATGAATGTGCATTCGCTTTTCTTCATTTGACCAAAAAAAGAATTTGAAACCCATAAAGTCCATTAACGCTTTCGGCATGATTCACCTCTTGGTTTGAATTATATCACATAATCTTGATTTTGTACGAATTCATAAAAAACAACCGCCATACAGACAAATTGCATGGCGGTCTGCTTGCTTTACGCAGCGGCGGAATTGCCCGCCAGTTTATAAACTACTTGCTCCAGGTAACTTCGATAGGGTCAGTATGCATTGTTATTGGTGTATAATAGTTTGCTCCTTTGTATTCACATACCAGCCAGATATAAGCTTTTTCCAATGCATCGCCATGATAGATACTAGGATAGTTAATTCTACCTGCATAATCTTTTGTGTTAGCTACAAATTTCAGTGGATCTGAATTTGAACGCTCTGCATAGTTATAGACCTCTTGCGCTGTATCAAAATCATTTGACGAATTCCATTTGAAATAATACTTTGAAGCTCCTACATCATAAAATGAATAATCAAAAGAGTTGATGCTTTTTTCTTTTGCCTCAATTTTCAAATCGTTTGGAGTTGTTCGAACCGGAGTAAACTGGAATGCTTCAGATACGCAAAAAGCGTACTGGCCTACACCACTTTTTCCATCTGTTGTAATCATTCCTTGTGCGTCAATTCTGCAATACAAAGTTTTAGACTCTGTGTCGCTAAAATCATTCACAATGACCTGTTTGTTTTCATTTCCGTAAGAATAATACTCAACAGATGCATATTCTCCCTTCAATTTTTCCGCATCAGTTGCAAACTGGAAAGAAAAATCAATACTTTTTTTAGTCGGGATATCAAAACTGATTTTTACAAAGTTTGTTCCTTCAATCTGCTCGACTTTAAGGTTTGATGGCTGGAACTCTTCTGTGCTTTTGTACATCTTCGGTCCATAGCTTCCGCTTCCCCCGTCATCATCATCTGCACCGCAAGAAGTAAATCCGAATCCAAGTGCTGCAACCGCTGCGAGCACTGCCAAAGTTTTGATAAGTTTTTTCATTTTTAAAACTCCTACAAAATTTATTAATCTTGCATATATTTTAAGGAGCGCGCGGGTATAAAGATAGTGAGTTTTACGCACCGAAATTTGCGGGGGAGATTAGTGAAGCTATGCAAGCCGAATTTGACACATGCAATATACTGTGTTACATTGTAATTGAATATTACATATTTTGGAGGTGTTTGTATGGCTACAATGAGCATTAGAACGAACGATGAACGAAAATATTCTTTTGAGGGGTTTTGCGAATCAATTGGAATCACTGTAACTGCTGCTGTAAATATGTTTATGAACGCTTGCCTGCGCGAAAACCGTATTCCGTTTGAGATTAAGGCTGATCCATTCTGGAGCGAAGAAAACCAAAAACGGCTCAGAACATCTCTGGAGCATGCAAAGCAGGGAAAACTCACCAAGCACGAAATCAGTGAGGTTGAGTGATGGATAAACTTCGGGGAAGCTGATAAACTTAACTGTAAATGTACCTGTTACAGATTTGTTGTAAACGACAGCTGTACAAGTCAAGGTGTTTCCATTGAAGTAAGGCTCGATTGTAATTCCTGATTCAGTCTCTTGGTAAGAAATAGAATTAACCTGCTCAAACCAGATTGTCTGCCATTTTCCACGTGCTTCAACATAATCAGCAGTGCATCCAGCAAAGTTAAGAAGTGATTTATCATCTTTTTTTGCATAAACTTCAACGCTTGTGTATTCTTTTCCATAATCCCACTTTGTGCGGAAGATATAATACAGGCGTTTGTTTGTTGCATCGTAAGAGTAGTAGTAAGTCGCATCTTTTTTATTAGACTTTGAGACTTCCATAACACCATTGTTGAAGGTGACTTTCATGACCTCACCCCACTTAGTGTATTTCCATGATGTACCGTTAAATGGGTCTGTGCCAACGGATGCAGGCAGTTTTGATTTCAATACTGCAGTTTGTAACTTTCTGTGATGTTACGTCGCTTCCGCTGTCAGAATCATCGTCGGTGCTACATGCAGCGAGCGATACCGTAACCAAACCGACCGCAAAAATGCAATCAGTGCTGATAAAAATCTTGTGAACTTTTTCATAAGAATTCCCTTAGTTTTTTATTTTCAACTATTTTAGCCGTGCGCATAATGAAAGGAAGTGAGTGAACTCACCAAAACAAGCTGCGGAAGATTCTTTTAGAAGAAATTGCAAAGGAATTTCCTGCAAACAGGATTGACAAAAATTTTTCAACACGATATAAATAAAACAACAAACGGCAATGAGGTCGCAGGATTCAGTTCTTGCGACCTTTTTTATTACACGGCGATGATGTCGGGCATTTATGCGCAGAATGTCTGATATCATCGCCGTTTTTTTTGCTACTAGAAAAAAATAGGAGAAAAAAATGGATTCTGTAACATCAATTTTTGGTGAAAATGTCTTTAACGAGACGATTATGAAAGCACGGCTGCCTAAAGAAACTTTCAAGCAGCTGATGAAGACTATCGAAGACGGCGAAAAACTTGCCCCAACTGTTGCAAATGTTGTTGCAAACGCAATGAAAGACTGGGCAATCGAAAAGGGGGCCACACATTTCACTCACTGGTTCCAGCCGCTCACTGGCACAACTGCCGAAAAACACGATTCTTTCATTACACCTTCAAGCGAAGGCAAAGTCATAATGGAATTCAGCGGAAAAGAGCTTGTTCAGGGCGAGCCTGACGCTTCTTCTTTCCCAAGCGGCGGTTTGCGTGCAACTTTTGAAGCACGAGGCTACACTGCATGGGATCCGACTTCCTACGCTTTCATTAAAGACGGCGTTTTGTGCATTCCGACGGCATTCTGTTCTTACACTGGCGAAGCTTTGGACAAAAAAACTCCGCTCCTCCGCTCAATGCAGGCAATTTCAAAGCAGGCTGTCCGAGTCCTTCATCTTTTCGGAAATCCGGATGTAACCTCTGTAAAAACAACTGTCGGTCCTGAGCAGGAATACTTCCTTGTCGATAAAAATGTTTGGGAAAAACGCGAAGATTTGATTTTTACAGGCCGCACTCTTTTTGGTGCAAAATCTCCAAAAGGTCAGGAACTTGAAGACCACTACTTCGGTATGATTAAACCACGAGTTCAGGCATTCATGAAAGATTTGAACGAAGAGCTCTGGAAGCTGGGAATTCTTGCAAAAACTGAACACAACGAGGTTGCCCCGGCACAGCACGAGCTTGCCCCAATTTTCACGACGACAAACATCGCCTGTGACCACAATCAGCTTACTATGGAAGTGATGAAGAAAGTTGCGGCACGACATGACATGGTATGTTTGCTTCACGAAAAGCCATTTGCTGGCGTAAACGGAAGCGGTAAACATAATAACTGGTCCATTTCCACAAACACTGGAAAGAACCTTCTTGATCCCGGTGCCACACCTGAAAGCAACGCACAATTTCTCCTATTCTTGTGCGCTGTAATTAAGGCTGTGGACGAGTATCAGGACTTGCTCCGTATTTCAGTTGCTTCAGCTGGAAACGATCATCGTTTGGGAGCCAATGAGGCACCTCCAGCAATCGTTTCAATGTTCCTTGGCGACGAGCTTTCTCAAATCCTTGACTGCCTGGAACAGGGAAAACCTTACGGCAGCCACGAAAAAGAAAAGATGCAGATTGGTGTTACTGTTCTTCCTGAATTCAGCAAGGATACAACAGACCGAAACCGCACTTCACCATTCGCATTCACTGGAAACAAATTCGAGTTCCGTATGCTCGGTTCAAGCGAATCTGTCGCATGTGCAAATGTCTTCCTTAATACAGCAGTTGCAGAGGAATTGGCTCAGTTTGCCGATGAACTTGAAAAATCATCTGACTTCAAGGGCGATTTGCACAAGCTAATTCTCAAGACAATCAAAGAACACAAGCGCATCATTTTCAACGGAAACGGCTACGATGACGCATGGGTTAAAGAAGCTGAAAAACGCGGACTTTACAACCTCAAATCAACTCCAGAAGCTTTGCAGCACACTCTCGATGAAAAGAATGTCACACTCTTCGAGAAGCACGGAGTTTACTCAAAGGTCGAACTTGAGAGCCGAAATGAGATTCACTACGAGCACTACTCAAAGATTCTCAACATTGAAGCGCTCACAATGATTGATATGACCAAAAAACTTTATCTCCCGGCAGGTGCAAAATACGCAAAATTCCTTGCTGATTCAGTTACGGTCAAAAAGGCTCTTGGTGCAGAAGATTCTTACGAGACAGACGCTCTCAAAAAGGTCAGCGCTCTCACAGCAAAAATCTACGCTGAGGTTCAGAAACTTGAAGGCAATGTAGAGAAAGCTGGTTCAGTCGAAGGAGCAGAAAAGAACGCTCTCTTCTACCGAAACGAAATCTTCTCTGTAATGGGAACTTTGCGTGCGGCAGTAGATGCTCTTGAAGAGTTTGTTCCGGCAAGCGAATGGCCAGTTCCAAGCTACGCCGACCTTCTTTTCAGCGTAAAATAAACGAAACTACGATATAAAAAGGGGTGCCCAGTTCTTTTCTGGTAGCACCCCTTTTTTATGCTGACAGTTAATTAAAACTCGACAGTCATTCTATTAAGAGTTTGATTTATGCGACATATGCTTCAAGCCGTCGTTTGCGAGACGGTGAACGCAATGTCTGAACGGCACTGATTTCAATCTGACGGATTCTTTCTTTAGTCAAACCGCATTTATCTCCGATTTCCTTCAAAGACATCGGTTTGTAACCATTTAAGCCATAGCGCATTCGGATAACACGCTCTGCCTTTGGTTTAAGTGTCTTGAGGGCATCATCAACATCGCTTTTGAGGGCGGCACTGATAACGCTCTGCTCAGGACTTGGATTAATCTCATCCTTGAAAGTATCTCCAAATACAGCCTCGCTCTTTGTACTATCGACCGGAGCATCAAGGCTAATCATATCGCGGTTGAAATTGAGCAAATCGCGTACATAAGAATCTTTCATTCCCAAAATCTTGGCGATTTCCTTTACCTGATCTTCTTCGGCCTTGTCATTTTCAACAAGAGAGCGGGCTTTTTCAATCTGATACAAATCGTTAACCTTGTTCATCGGGAGGCGGATTGGACGGCTTCTGTCGCTGAGTGCTTTCTGGATGCTCTGACGAATCCACCACACAGCGTAAGAAATGAATTTGTATCCTTTTGACACATCAAAGTGGTCAACAGCCGTCATCAAGCCAATGTTTCCCTCGCTGATTAAATCTGCAAGTTCAAAGCCTCTGTTCTGATATGTCTTTGCAATAGCAATTACGAAACGAAGATTCGCATTTACAAGCTTATTTCTTGCCGAACGCGAACCGGCAGCTGCTTTTATTGCAAGTTCCTTCTCTTCTTCAGCCGTCAAAAGCGGAATACGGCTCAAATCTTTCATATATGCGGTAATTGTCTCGTCGTCGTATTTCATATCAAAACTCCTGAAAAATAAAGCGTTTACATGAAATACATAGCAAGTTTCGTGCCAAGATTCAGGGCGTATCCCCATTTTTTCTCTATTAATTTCGTTTTTTTCAAAAAAATCATTAAAACTGCATCAAATCCGCACTTTCTTTCTTCAGAGCACACAAAAAAATGGGGTCGGGCGTTCCGCAGTTCCGCTTTCGCTCCAGCCGCTTCCCCCGCTCACTTCGTTCGCTAAGGTCCAGCGGCCGCCTTCGGCGCAGCTCCATGCCCTTACGCAAAATAACTGTATCAAAAAAACACAGCACTTAAAAAGAAGCCATTCTCTGTATCATTTTGACACAGTACTGAAGAAGCATGCTTTTTGCAGACAGTTTAACAAATCCTCCAATTATGATAAAATGCACCATTATAATAGAGGAAAATTAAATGAAAAAACTTCTTAAAGTCTTTGCTTCAATTCTTTTTACAGCATCACTTATTTCATGCGGAAATAAAATTGACACCTCAGCATGGTTGACAAATTTTGATGACGCGAAAAAGGCAGCTTCATCTGAAGCAAAGCGAATTTTTCTGTTCTTCAGCGATGATGAAGGCGACAAAAAATCTTCAAAGCTCAAGGAAAATCTGTTTAACACACCTGACTTCATCAAAACCTACACAGAGAAATACATTCTCGTAAATCTCGACTATTCAAATTCCCGCTATGACAGCGACCAGGAAAACATTCAGAAAGACCTGAAGATATTTGAACTTTATGACGCAAAAGAAATGCCCGGATTCATGATTCTTTCTTCAGAAGGCTATGTCATGAGCCGCCTGGCTTTTGACGAAAATGCCGACCTCGATACAGCACGAATCACTTTTGGCGAAGCAGAACCCGATGTCGCCGAATTTGAAGAACTCCTTGCCAAAACCAAAAACGGCACAACAGAACAACGCCTCGAAGCAATCAATCAAATCTTCGAAAAAACAGACCCGGCATTAACATCAAGGCTCGCACCACTCAGCAAGTTGTACATTTCACTTGATAAAAAAAATGAGAGCGGCAAAGCTTCAAATCATCTGATTTCCCTCGCCTACACTTCTGCAAGCGAATTTTTTATGGACGGCCAGATTGACAAAGCCTGTGCAGAATTTGAAAAACTTGCCAAAAACAAAATCCTTACTGCTGAAGAAAAACAGATGGCATATTATACAGCAGGCTACCTTCTTGCAAGCAGCGGAAGCACTGAATTCGAAAAGGTAAAAGACTTTTTCCAAAAGGCCTACGATGCTGCCCCGGAAAGCGAAGCTGCCGGTCAGTTAAAGATTTTCCTTAAACAGATTCAGATGATGATTGACGGCGAAGGCGATGAAGCAACTGCTGTTGAAGAACAGAATGAAACCGCCCCAGCAGAACAGTCAGAAAACGAAACAGTAAATCAGGAGTAATAAAATGAACCCATTTGACATGGTAAAAAATCTGAAAAATCTTGAAGGCACGATGAATACAATGAAAGAAGAAATCGCTAAAATCAGCGAGACAGGTTCTTCTGGCGGAAACATCGTTCAGGTTACAATTAACGGCAAATTTGAAATGACTGGCATAAAACTTGACCCGATTGCAGTTGATCCGCGTGATGTACAGATGCTTCAGGATTTGATTGTAGCCGCTCATCATGCAGCTGTTGAAAAGGTTCAGGAAAAATACAAAGAAAAGTCGGGTGAAATGTTCGGCGGTCTTGGCGGAATGAACATCCCTGGGCTTGGATTTTAGGCTTCAAAGCAATGACAGCAATCGATGAACTTACAGACTCCTTCTCGCGGCTTCCCGGCATCGGAAAGAAATCAGCGGGCCGACTCGTAAATCATATTCTCAAGGCAGATTCGGCATGGGTTGAGCGTTTTGCAAATCAGCTTGCCACTTTACAGCAAAAGATTCACGCCTGTTCAATCTGCGGTGCATGGACTGAAAGCGATCCATGTCCAATCTGTTCAAATCCTATGCGAGAACAGAGCATCATCTGTGTTGTTGAGCAGCCACAGGATGTCGCAACGATTGAATCTTCTCACGAATTTTCTGGGCTTTTCCATGTTCTTGGCGGTGTAATTGCCCCACTCGAAGGAATCGGACCGGATCAGCTTAGAATTGCTTCTCTTCTCGAACGCGTAAAAAACGGCTCCATCAAAGAAGTAATTCTTGCCACAAATCCCACTGTCGAAGGCGACACGACCGCTTTATACATTCAGCGGCTGCTTTCCGAAGTCGAAGGCGTAACCGTCACTCGTCTCGCAAGCGGTCTTCCTGTAGGCGGTGATTTGGAATATGCTGACAGACTCACGCTCGCAAGAAGTTTCCGTGGCAGAATGAAGTTTTAAAAGGTAGCAGTGAGCAATTAGCAGTTATTTCCTAACCTTATAACACACGCTGCAGCCTGTAATCATTACATGTTTTTTTCCTTCAGTCCGGTTAAAGAGGCGGGCAATCAACTCTCCGTCCAGAGGCACATCTTTTCCACAGACCGGGCAGATTCTTTTTACACCCGGCTCTGGCCGCGGATAACAGTGCGGGCAGCCATGAACGGTCATTCGCTGATCAGGAGTGTTCATAGGCCGGTAAATTCGCGAAAACATATCCTCACCTTTTGCAAGCGGAGTTGAACACAGCGGGCACCTTACAAAATCAACTGTTCCATTCTCATTCTTTTGAGTTCGCAAGCCTTGTTTCTGGTCGGAATTCTGCTGAATCTTCTTAAATTTCATAAAAAGCATAAGGGCAAAAATCAGAATCACAGAGCCTAAAAACAAAAAGAAATAGTCCATGCTTAATTATCGGCGCGAAAGGTAAAAAATGGAATCGAAGGAGCTTATTGCCGTCCGAAATACGCTTTTCTTCTATTAAAATACTCAAACGCTTGACCAAAAATCCATTCTACTGTAGTATGTTTCTATAAATAGTAACATAAATTTCCAAGGCAGGTCATAATGAAAGATACACATTCAAATAACGGTTTTTTTGATAGTTTTGGTGGAAAATATGTCGCAGAAGTGCTTCGCCGACCGCTTGACGAGCTAGAAGTCGCTTTCAAAGAGGCAATGGCTGACAAATCTTTTACAGATGAACTTGAAATCATTCGCCGTGACTATATCGGTCGCGAAACGCCTCTTTATTTCGCACCAACAGCAACAAAATTGCTCGGTGGCGCACAGATTTACATCAAACTTGAAGGACTTGCAAATACAGGAGCGCACAAAATCAACAATGCGATTGGTCAGTGTCTGCTCGCAAAACGCATGGGTAAAAAGCGAATCATCGCAGAAACAGGAGCCGGTCAGCACGGTCTTGCAACGGCAGCTGCATGTGCAAAACTTGGCCTCGACTGCACAATTTACATGGGCGAAGTTGATGTCCGACGCCAGCAGCCGAATGTTGCCGCAATGGAACTGTACGGCGCAAAAGTTCATCCGGTCACAAGCGGAAGCCGCACTCTCAAAGACGCTGTAAATGAAGCAATGCGCGACTGGGCCGCAAATCCTGACACAACGCATTATGTTCTTGGCTCGGCACTCGGCCCTGCTCCTTTCCCGGACATCGTTCGCGAATTTCAGAGCGTAATTGGCCGCGAAGTCAAAAGACAGGCCTCAGAACGAGGAATCAAAATCGGAGCAATGGTTGCCTGTGTTGGCGGTGGATCTAATTCAATCGGATTTTTCGAACCATTCATAAACGAAAAAGAACCACGATTGATTGGTGCAGAAGCCGGTGGAATCGGGCCTAATGTCGGTGAAAACGCAAGCCGTATGACAGGAAATGCCGCCCGTGACGGAATCATGCAGGGTTATAAAAGCCGATTCCTGCTCGATGAAGACGGTCAGGCATTGCCAACACGAAGCATTTCAGCAGGTCTTGACTATTGCGGAATTGGCCCTCAGCTTGCAGCCCTCGGTCGCAGCGGTCGTGTTGAATTCACTTCGGTTCTCGATGAGGATGCTCTTAAAGCAGTCAGTTTCTTCGCAAAAAATGAAGGCATTCTGTTCGCGCTCGAATCAGCGCATGCAGGAGCGGCCGCAATTAAACTTGCAAAAGAAATTCCAAGCGACCAAGCAATCATAATCAACATGAGCGGTCGCGGAGATAAAGATGTGTTCATCACAAGTCCGGTATTCCGACCTACAAAATGGCTTGATTTCCTTCATGCTGAAATTGAGCGTCTTGAAGGCGGAAAAGATGTTCATGAGGCGGCAAGTTCTCTCTAGAAAAATTTAACAAAAAATCAGATGAGGGGTGGAGGCGGAATATGTGCTTACTTTGCGATTATGCTTTCAAAACGCCTCTACTCTTCATCTTCTTCACCACCGCTTACAACAGCTGCTTTTTCGGCATTAAGTTGTGCTGCTTCGGCGGCGATTTCCTGCTCGGTCTTCTTTGAGTGACCTACAATCTGACCTTTAAACAAATCACAAAGAATCTTAACCTGTACGGGCGCATTCTGCTCAACCGGAACATTAACGACCTGCTTTAACGCAACCTGAAAGCTCACCTGCTGCCCAAGAATTGAAGACAGGTACGAATTTATGTCTCGTATGTGAGAGTCAATCTGCATTTTAAGATAGCCGGAACTAACCTGAGTTGAGAACACATTTCCGTTTTTAATCCATGCACCAGTCTGATATAAAGAACTTGCAAGCATCGGGTCTCGCATCGAAATTTCTTTGATTGCTAGTTCACGGAAATCGCTTTCTGTCTGTGCCGCTGTTTGTTGAGGCGGTACAGCGCCGCCCTGACTAAAAGATTGCGGTGTCGGATCCGGCGGTGCAAAATCTTCGGTAAAATCAGCCGGAACATCCTGTTCTGCCTGAGGAGAAAATTGTGCTGCAGCAGTCGGTACTGACTGTGCCGGTGGCGGAGAAAATTGTGCTGCTCCAGTGCTCATTGCCGGTGCAGGATTTTCTGGCGGTGGAGCAAAAATGTTTCGGGGAGCGGCTTTTGGTTCTGCATCTCCAGGCACATTTGTAATCACCCTGTTTAAATAAGGATTTGAAGCCTGAGTTTGTGGTGCTGCAGGATTTTGACTTTGAGAATTCTGTGCAGGGCTACTTTGTTGAGCAGAATTTGGCGGCATCTGGATAAATTGCCGTTCCTGTGCGTTCGGCATGGCAGCAGACGGCGGATTTTGACGGTTCTGCTCGGTACCAGAGAGTTTTGCCCCCTGCATCAAAAGATTTTTCGCATCATCAATCGCTCTTTTAACTTCGCTCGGAGAAACATATTGACTCAACCAGCTCAATCGTGAAAAAGCAAGTTCCAGCTCGTATCGAGGCGAAAGCGAATAGCGGATATCACGGTAAAGTTGCAGAAGGATTGAAAGAGCACGCTCAATCTGAATCGGATTCCATGTCTGCAAAACAATCGGAGAAAATCTTTCGCGAGATTGTCCAAGCAACGCTTCTTTTGTGATTCCAGCCTTTATTAATAGAAGAGAACGCAAATAATCAGTGCAGTTCACAGTAAACTGTTCGATTGAAACGCCGTTCTGCAAGAATTCATCGATTTTGAGAAGTACTTCCTGGCTTTTATTCTGAGCCGCATCTTCAAAAACAGCGTTCAGACGGTCAACGCCAACAAGACCAAGTTTGTCACGGATTTTGTCATAAGTGATGTGGTCACCACTGAATGCCGCGACCTGATCAAAAAGCGTGTAAGCATCGCGCACAGAGCCAGTTGACTCGCGAGCAACCCAGTAAAGAGCTTCGTCATCAGCCTTGATGTTGATTTCGGCAGCGGCTTCAGCAAGAAGCTGTTTGACCCGCTCAATCGGAACGAGACGGAAATTGAACTGCTGACAGCGCGACTTGATTGTAGCCGGCACTTTCTGAAGTTCTGTGGTCGCAAAGATGAAAATGCAGTATGGAGGCGGTTCTTCGATTGTCTTTAAGAGTGCATTGAAAGCCGAGGTCGAAAGCATATGAACCTCGTCGATAATGTAAATCTTGTAGCGTGAACTCTGAGGCGGAAAAAGAACCTCATCTTTAATTTGACGAACATCGTTTACAGAAGTATTTGAAGCACCGTCAATTTCAATTACATCAGTGCTGGCACCTTTTGTGATTTCGAGACACTGCTGACATTTGCCGCATGGAGTGGCCGTGGGACCATTCGCACAGTTGAGAGCCTTTGCCAGAATTCGGGCAGTAGAAGTCTTTCCGCAACCACGCGGGCCTGAAAACAAATAAGCGTGTGCGATTTTCTGTGATTGGATTGCATTTCTGAGCGTTTCTGCAACAAATTCCTGACCAGCAAGAGCCTCAAAAGCCTGTGGTCTGCGACGGGTCGCGGTTACTTCATAAGACATAGGAATCATTTTATCTTAAAAAGTGAATGATTACAATTGATTTTACAAATTCAATTTTTGCTGATAAAATCAATTGATTTGTTCGTGTAGAGTTAGTCACAAAATTGCCACGCTTTCCGAACATCTCTAATCAAAATTGTTTTCTGGGGTCTCAAGAAAATGAGCTTTAAAAAACTTCTTTGTATTTGTTCTACTGCATTTTTTTTACTCAGCATGTCTTCATGCACTAAGGGCATCAAAAATCTCCATGACGGCACTTTTATCGGGAAAGGCAGCGGCAGGAATGGAATCATCGAAGTTTCAATCAATGTCGTTGGCGGCAAAATCACAGAAGCAGAAATAATCAAAGGCAACGACACCCCGGCATTCATGCAGGAAGCAAAATCTCAGATTTTATCACAGTTTATTCTAGAAGGCGGCACTGCAAATCTCGACACAATAAGCGGCGCAACAATCACATCTCACGGAATTCTTGACGCACTGGATGCGGCGATTGCGGCTTCACAAGGCTACAAACAGAAATCGCTCATTTATCACGACACTGAATGTGACATCGTTATCATCGGGGCAGGCGGAGCAGGTCTTACAGCGGCAACAGAAGCGGCCACAAAAGGAGCACGGGTAATCGTTCTCGAAAAAATGGGAATCGTAGGCGGCAACACAAATTTTTCAACGGGTGGAATAAACGCAGCATATACAAAGGAACAGCGCGCTCTTGGCATCAAGGATTCAAAAGAAGTCTTCTTTAACGACACAATGGCTGGCGGAAGATATCTCAATAATCCGACTCTCGTACGCAAACTCGTTGACGAATCAGCAGATATTGTTGAATGGCTTCAGTCACCTCTAATTGGCGCAGATTTAACTGATGTCGGTGCATTCGGTGGTGCAACAAACAAGCGGATTCACAGACCAAAGGGAGGAGCGGCAATCGGTACACACCTCGTTCCACTTTTGAGCAAATCGGCTCAAGCCCAGGGAGCTGACATCCGGCTTAACAATAAAGTCATTGATATTCTTGAAATGAACGGTAAAGCCGTCGGTGTAAAAGTTAAATGCGAAGAAAATGAATACACAATCAATTCAAAGGCTGTAATCATTGCGACAGGCGGATTCGGTGCAAATGCCGAACTGCTCAGTCTGTACCAGCCTTCTCTTGCAGGGTTTGCGACAACAAATCATGCGGGTGCCACAGGTGACATTTTGCCAATGGTCGAAAAATTCAATGCAGAACTCATCCAAATGAATTTGATTCAAACGCATCCGACAGTCGTTAAAGGCACAGGCTACATGATTACAGAATCCGTTCGCGGAAACGGGGCAATTCTCGTCAACAAAAACGGAAAACGCTTCGTAAATGAAATGGAAACGCGCGACATTGTTTCATCAGCAATTTTAAGAGGCCCTGGCAAAACAGCTTACCTCCTCTTTGATCAGGGAATACGAGAATCCTTAGCTGTAATCGAAGATTATGCAAGCAACAAATGGATGATTGAAGCAAAATCGCTCAAGGACCTTGCAGGAAAACTTAAAATTGATGCAACGAATCTTGAGCATACCGTTCAAAAATACAATCATTTCGTAACAGAAAGACTCGACTCAGATTTTGAGCGAAATCCTGCCAGTATGGACAGGCAAATCGCAAAGGCTCCGTTCTATGCCATTGAAGTAGAACCTGCCATTCACCACACTATGGGCGGCTTAAAAATCAATGAAAATGCACAGGTAATAGGAAAAGACGGGCTGCCGATTTCAGGCCTTTACGCGGCTGGCGAAGTGACCGGCGGAGTACATGGCGCAGAAAGGCTCGGCGGCAACGCAATAGCTGACATCTGCATTTTCGGTAAAATCGCAGCTGATTCAGCCCTTGATTTTATCCAAAAACGCAACTTAGGAAATTAAACTCAAGACAAGACTATTGATTTGAATCAACCCACTTCTGAATGCCTGCAACTACATCAGCATCAATCTGATGCTCTACACGACAGGCATTTTCTTCACACTGGTCTTCTGGAAGCCCCGTAATTTTCTGAAGGAAAACAGTAAGCAGTTTGTGACGATTATAGACATCCTCTGCCTTTGCCTTGCCCTTTTCGGTCAGTTTGAGCATATTTCCCATGCCGAATTCGACAAAACCGTCCTTTTCAAGAAGACTCATCGCACGGCTAACACTTGGTCTTGAAACAGCAAGCCTATTAGCAACATCAACTGAGCGGACAAATCCATTTTCTAACTGTAATCTCAGAATCGCTTCAAGATAATCTTCACCACTTTCGTACATATCAAAATCTCCCTTTGTTAGCAGTTGCTATTATATCAAAGGATTTGAAACATCGCAAATTTTTAGGAAAGTGCTGATTATCTCAAATCACCAGCGGCGTCGAAACAGCGGTCACCAATTTTCTCAATCTGACGGATAATATCCATGTAAAGAAGCTCAGAGCGGACATCGCTTCCGCCTTCAAGACGCTTTCTTGCGATTCGCTTGAGTTCCTTGCGCTCATCATCAATCTGCTGCTCAAGTTCACTTGCAAATTCAAACTGCTCTGGTGTAAGACGCTGAATTCTTGCCACATTCTTGTAAATGAAATACATAAGCTGTCTTGCAAGCTCAAAGTACGGCAACAGTCTGTCGAAATCCTCTTTATTGAAAGTCATTTCTTTTTCTATTGCCTTTTTGAGCTGATAAGCGATGTTCAGACAACCGTCGGCCATAGCTTCCATTTCAGCAATAAGCTGCATCATAAGTGCGGCATTATCTTTTGCCTCGTTACTCAAATGCAAGTGCGTACAACGAACAAGATATTGTGTAAGCTGCTCGTTCATCTGATCACAATAATCTTCAATTTCGACGATTGTTTTGTAACCGTTTTCAGTAAAATCTGGCTTAAAATCAGCGAATCCTGTTTGAAGCTCATCAAACATCTGTGCGACCTTTTCTGAAAAGAGCTTAACTTCGTTCTGCGCACGGAATACACAACCTTCAGGAGATTCGATTGCCATTCGCTCGTTAAATTCGAGCTTGTAAACATTGATTTCGCTTTCTTTGTCGTCCTTAATGATAATGCTGACAAATTTTGCGATTTGATTAACAAAAGGAATGAAAATCACCGTTCCCATTACTTTAAATACGGTGTTGAGCATTGCGATTCTGAAAACGATATTGTGACCCGGAGAAACAAGCTCTACAAATGCCATAAAAGGCTTGAAAACCAAAAGGACGATAATGACAGTTGCGACATTGAAAAGAACATGAACTGCCGCCGTGCGTTTTGCATTAGCGTTAGCACCGATTGCGGCCAGAATTGCGTCAACAGTTGAACCGACCGAACTTCCGATGATCATTACTGCACCGAAACGCCAGAATTCATTTAATTCTTCAATGCTGGCATTGCCCTCTTTTGACATTGCCACTGCCATACCAATTACGATTGCAGACATTGCCGAAGAAGAATGAATCAATGCAGTCAGCAAGATTCCAATCAAAAGCCCGATTGCATAGCTGATTATACCGAAATTATTTACAAGATTAATGAAATCGATTACGAAGGATTTTACTCTTTGTTCTGCAAAAAAATCTGAAAGTCCGCCAAGACCGAAGAAGAGAAGGCCGAAGCCCATAATTGCAAGCCAGAAGCCTTCTTTTGATTTAAATCGTTTTAATATATAGAAAAGATAGCCAAGACCGAAGATTGGAATTGCATAATCCTTGATTTCAAAACTTGAACCAAGAGCAACAATCCAGCCCGTGACCGTTGTACCGATGTTCGCACCAAAGATTACGCCGATACCCTGCACGACCGAAACCAGCCCCGCATTTACGAAGCTGACAAGCATAACCGTGGTGGCTCCCGACGACTGAATAATCATCGTGAGGATACATCCCGTCAGAAGTCCGACGAAGCGATTCCCGGTCATAAATGCAAGGGCTGCCTGCAATTTTTGACCAGCACTCTTCTGAATTCCGTCGCTCATAAGCTTCATACCATAGAGCAAAAAACACAAACTTCCGGCGAAATTAATTATGCTTAGTATCATTTGTTATTCCTGTATTATTCAACTGTCTGGCGTGCCACGACTCTTCCCGCAATAGAAAGAATCAGCTCACTTTCTTTTTCCGCAATATACGGAATCGTTACATTTCCGCCCGTATGTCTGAGCGTTACGATTGTATCACGAATACCATTTTTTGAAGATTCAAGCGTCATTTCAACTGCATAAGGATAAACCGGCAGCTGAGCAACGAACAATCCCATAATTTTACCATCATCCTGTTTTTGAGGAAGAGAAATCTCTGCACCAGTCCTTGAATAGTTCGGTACATACTGACTCTCGCTTGTATCCTGCCCCGTAACAATTCCTTCTTTTTCATCACCAACTGCTACATGAGTCGTAAAATCAAATACAACTTTAGCAGTAGAAAGCGTCTGGATGAGCTTTTCAACTGTAAGCCCAGTGATGTTTGGAATCTTTGTATTTTCGTAAGTTGGACCACGGCTGACAATCAATTTTACAGTAACCGGATTAGAAATGATTGTTCCTTCCGGCGGCTCCTGTGCAAGAATCGTGCCGGCATCACTCTGATCAGCCTTGTAACTCGGTTCAGCAAGAACGATAAGTGGCCGAGTTGAACCAGTAAACATCGTCTGAAGGTTGATTTTTACATCATCGAAATTCTGACCGATATAATTTTCTACATGATCAAGAATTACGCCACGGCTGACAGTAAGGCTGATTCTTCGGCCTGCCTTAACGATTGAACCGCTCTCAGGATTTTGATTGAGGATTTTACCTGCATCATCAGGATTATCTGTATACTTGAGCTGAATTTTCGGATAAAGCTCCTTTGCCTGCAATTCCAAAAGGGCTGTTGTGAGTTCCTTACCTTCAACATCTGGAACCATGACCTGTTCAGGCCCGCGCACAGTCGCAAAAAAAGTAATCCAGCAAATCAAAAACATAAGGATTAAGGTAAAAATCACAACCACCAGAAAAGATTTTTTGCCATGATTGAGGTCTGAAAGTATTTCCTCACCGTTCGTTTTTATTTTTTCAATAAGTTTCATTTCGTTTTCCAAGTCGTACTACTCTAATACAGAACCAACAAAATTTCTAGCACCATTGATAAATGATTTGTAATCCATCGCCTTTTTTTTCTCCCATTGAAGCTCTGTAGCCACGAGAATTGAACCGTCTCCACAGGCGATTTCGATTCCCACAGATTTTTGATATGGAAGGACCGTTCCGGGCTTTTCTGCCGTTTTTGCATCTGATTTTTTTGCCTTTAATATAGAAAGTTTTACACCGCCTAGTGCCGTAAAGCATAAAGGATATGGCGTGTAAGCACGAATTTTCCGTTCAATTTCATCAGCCGGTTTATTCCAGTCAATTATGCCGTCCTCTTTTTTGAGGAAAGGCGTATAACTTGTTTCACCAGACTGTTTTTTTCCAAGAAGTTCAGAATCCGAATTCGCCGCTTCTTTAAGGACCTTTTTGAGGAGTCTGGCACCAGCTTCTGTAACCGGGCTTGTCTGACCGTCACCGTCCATAAGGGAAAGCGTTGTTTCCGTGCCATCAAGAGGAATTTCTTCCTGGGCAAGAATATCTCCTTCGTCCATCTGAAGAGCAAGGCACTGTACCGTGATTCCAAGCGTTTTGTCACCGTTAAGAATAGCCGCAGGAACAGGTGTGCAACCACGGTATTTCGGCAAAAGTGAAGGATGAAGATTTATGCCTCCGAGCGGGAAGAGCGCAAGGAATTTCTCACCAAAAATACGGCCATAATCAAAAGATACGAGCAAATCAGCTCCAAGCGGAGCAATTGCCTCACGAGATTCAGCAAGCAAATGGTCAAATTCAAAAACAGGAATATTATTTGCACGAGCAAGAGCCGCAACTTCTGTCGGAATCAAATCAGAATGGCGGCCGCGTATAGAAGGTGGATTAGTAAGAACGCCCACAATAGAAAAATTGCACTCATCCTGAGAAGAAATAAGGCTTTTTAAAACAATAGCCGAAGCCAATGGAGAACCGGCATAAACAATCTTCAATTTTTGCATTTTAAGAGTATAACACAAATCAAGGATATAAGATAGATTCTTACGCGCTGGCAAAATCGTAAGAGTGCAGGCTGACTTCCCCGGAACTCAATTCTTTTATCTCTCCAGCCTCATTCTCAACAACAAGTTTCATTTCGTCGCTTATTGATTTTACTTTCGCACGGTAGCTTTCAAAATCACTTCCGGCAACAGGATTGACGGTGACAGTTTTGCCAATCAGCATTGATTTTGCACGATATTCCGAAACAAGGTCTTTTATCGCATTTTCATCATCATTTTCAAATTTTTCATAAAAACCGAGAAGATTTGACACAACCTCCGCAATGAGCTCATTTTTTGTTCTGGCTTCAAAAATTTTGTTATGGGCAAGTTTTGCTTCTTCTATGCTTCCGACGATTTTTGCAATATCCCCGCTCAGATTTTTATTTTGCCTTATATTGATTCCGATTCCAACTACGGCCGCATCAATGTTACCTGTCTCAAAATTTGCGATTCCCTCAACCAGAATTCCGCAAACCTTTTTTTCAGCAAGAAAAACATCATTCACCCATTTTATCTGAGCATCTTCGCCATAAAGCTTTGAAATTGATTTCACGACCGCAAGTGCCGCCGCCGCCGTGTACAATGCAGGATTTTTTACGCCATTTTTCGGTGAATATAATAGAGAAAAGTAAACACCTGTCTCCTTTGGTGAAATGAAACTTCTGCCCAAACGACCTTTCCCCCCTGTTTGCGATTCAGCAGCAAAGAGAGAGAGATTTGCAGATTCACCGCCCGCAGTCAAGTTCCCTTTTGCATCCCTAAATGCACCGGCTTCAACAGCAATTCGTTTCGCTTCAGAATTTGTAGAATCAATTGTGTCAAAAAGAAAGATTTTCACGATTTTTTCACAGGAATCCTTTATAATTCGTGAAATTTCTGTGGCATCAAGATTATCAGGTTTGGAGACAAGCCGGTATCCTCGATTTGTAACAGCTTCGATTTTATACCCAGATTCTTCAAGCGAACGAATTGCTTTCCAAATAGCCGTGCGCGAAACAGAACAAGTCACGGCAAACTCTTCACCAGAGATAAAATCACCATTTTTGAGAGATGCAAGAGCTGAAAGAACTTTTTCTTTAGTCGTCATAATTCTAGTCTATCATACCGCGTTCGCTTTGACTCGGCAATCTTCTCTCATATTTGAAAATTTCTCGTGAAAAAAAAACACTATCATGTTATAATTTTATGTATACACTTTTATTTTTGAGGATGAGATAGAATGACAGATCAAGATTTGGATCCAACCATTGCGGCTTTGCTTGCCGAAACAGAAGCTGACATAGGACCAAGTGAGTTACCATCTTTCAAGGATGTTTCTGATGAACCAGAACCAGCACACAACGAACCTGCTTCAACATCAGCTCATAAAGTCGATTTGTCTCAGCACGGCTTTCAGGAAATTACAAAATTTTATTCTGATGAACCCCATCACATTTTTGATGACTCTTCTTATTATAAGACCGCACTTGGTGGCGAAGGCGAACAGGCACAACGAGTCCACAAAATTCTCTCAAAATACCTCACCTGTCAGGACCCAAAAGACCGCACTGTATATCGTCAGCAGCTCGTTACTTCATGGTGGGAGCTGATTCGAGTCATGTGCCAGAAAGCTGGCGACTACAATCTCGAAAAACCAAAACGAATGTTGCTCCGATTTGGCGTTGTACTGCCTTCCCTTTTCACTCCGGAACAAAAACAGCTTTTCTCATCTGTATTCCTCGAAAATACCAGCGGCGAACCGGTTTTCTACATGGACGAATGGTTCAAAGAAATCGCTTCAGGAAGGCTCAATCTTTCAGCCACAGATGAAGCCCGCACTCCACGCAAAAATGACCCGGCTGCCGAAACTCAGCGAATTCAACAGCTTAAAAGCAAAAATGAAGGAAAATTGCAGAACGCAGAGAGTCTTTTGAATTCAAAAGAATCTGAGCGCCTTATGGTTGAAAATGAGCTCAAAAACAGAATCACTTCACTTTGTGAGCACAATCCTATGCTCGGTCTTGAACCACACAAACAGCCTTATTCCGAAGCACAAAAGCGTCTTTTCGGCGAAATTCAAGAAAAGCTTCGGGCATTGCAGAAAATTGACAAAGATCTTTCAAACTACATAAAAGAATTTGAAGAAGCAAAAGCAATCGGCCGTTCACTCGATGACAAACTCACAGGTCAGCCAGAAGCAATGGAAGTCAGCACAGGCGACCTCATGATTGAGTTCCAGACTGTCCGCCAGATGGCAAAAATGACTTGTGGCCGTCAGGGTAATCAGTTCCCGATTTTTACGCGGGAATTCTACCATTGTGTGCCTCGTCTCACAGGTTTCCGCGAAAATGTTCTGAGCATCCTCAAATGGGTCGAAGACAATGACCCTGAATGTTTCGTCCGAGTCCACAAGAACATGAAGAACAGAATCGTTCCTTATGTACTTTGCCTCCCAACTTATGGTGATTTCGGTTTCTGTTGGGAACCGTTCGATCGTTATAATCGTGTCACAAGCCGTGGTCGTATCGTTATTCCGATGTATCCGCGTGATCTCAAAATTGCCATCCTCATGGCCGTTGCTGATTTGCGCTGGCAGGTTGCAAAAGAAAAGGCAAGCTACTACTGGATGGAAGAAGGCCTCACAGGTCAGTACTATCAGTGGATTGAACGCCAGAAGCTCAAGGGTGACCTCAAATCTTACTTCATCGCCGATTATGTTCTTTGGATGACAAAAGAAGTTAACGGTATTCAGCGAATGGACAAAGAACTTCGTGCCGTATTCTGGCGTTTCGTTCCGTTCAATCAGCAGAAAAAAGAAGACCTCAAGATGCGAAGTCCTGTATACGCAGAGCTTTATCAGCGTGATTTGAACCGAGCCATGTCTGACGGATATTAATCCTGACCAAATTGGGATTGGTACAAAATAGACAAAAAAATGTTGGAATTTTTAATTGATTCTCTGTGTAAAAAGACTACAATATAATCGTCAATAATTTTATATATATATCGAGGCAAAATTATGGATTTTGTAAAAGAACTTCGTGCCAAAGCAAAAGCTGCCGGCAAGACTATCGTTCTTTGTGAAGGTGAGGACAAGCGTGTCGTAGAGGCTGCTTCTGTCATCGTAAAAGAGGGCATCGCAAAAATCACCCTTCTTGGCAACAAGGCAGAAATCGAAAAATTCGGTTTTGACATGAGCGGTGTTAACATCGTTGACCCGACAACTGACCCAAATGCCGACAAATATGCAGAAATTCTGTACAAAGCACGCGAAGGCAAACTCAACAAAAAAACTGGCCTGCCAGAATATGCAGATGTTGCTGCTGCTAAAGCTGCCGCTCTCAAAGATTACACCATGTACGGCGCCCTCATTTTGAAGGCTGGAGACGCTGACGGTTTCGTTTCTGGAGCATGTCACTCAACAGCAAACACACTCCGCCCAGGATTGCAGGTAATTAAAACAGCTCCTGGAGTAAGCACAGTATCTTCTTGCTTCATCATGGTTACAGGTGAAGGAACAAACAAATATCTTCCAAATGGAATCGCAGTTTTCGGTGACTGTGCAATAAACATCAACCCAACCGAAGAACAGCTCGCTGACATTGCAATCGCTTCTGCTAACACAGCAAAAGTCATCGGCGGAATCGAACCAAAAGTTGCAATGCTTTCATTCTCAACAAAGGGAAGCGGTGCTGATCCAAAAGACGGCGATACAGTCGGCAAAGTCTCTCGAGCAACAATCATCGCTCATGAAAAGGCTCCGAATTTGGCTTTGGACGGTGAATTCCAGTTTGACGCAGCAATCGCTCCTGAAGTTGGCGAACTCAAAGCTCCAGGTAGCCCGGTCGCTGGACACGCAAACACATTCATCTTCCCGAACATTAACGCAGGCAACATCGGCTACAAGATTGCAGCACGAATGGGCGGCTGGAAGGCAATCGGCCCAATCTGCCAGGGTTTTGCAAAACCACTCAATGATTTGAGCCGCGGATGCAATGTCGAAGAAATCGTTGACACAGTAGCAGTTACTGCTCTTCAGGCTTAAAAAATGCCCCGCTTCATCAAGCGGGGTTTTTTGTTATTTACAGCTTTTTCTGGTATCGGCTTACAACTTTTGGGTCAAGTTTATCTTCAAGATGAAATTTTCGGATTGCCCAGCCAACAGTGTGCACAGAAATCGCCATTGCAGCAATCAGGCCAATCAAAAGCAAGACCGGTAAGGCAATCTGACTGAAAATACTTTCTGAAAGATTCGGATGCTCTGCAAGGAAAAACAAGAGCGCAATCAGCAGAACTGCTTCGATTATCAATCCAAGTATGATATTGTAAAGAATTACAGCAATATTAAACAAAAAAGTTCTTTCTTTGATTGTCATTACTCAGCCGCCTCAGCATTTTTTGCCCTTTTCATTGCGATTCCGAAAGAAATAATCAATAGGATTCCACAAACGACGACAGCAGAATCAGCAATATTAAAAGTAGGCCATCTTTCCCAGCGTAAAAATTTAAACGGAGAATTTGAAATTCCGAACCATTTTACATCGATGAAATCAACAACACCTTCAGAGCGGAAAAATCTGTCAATCAGATTGCCAAATCCGCCGCCAACAATACCTGCAATGCTCCATCTCTGAAGCTGCGAGAAATCATCATTTCGCATGTATACGCCGAGCACGACAAGAATAACAAGCAGCGGAATAATACGGAAAAGCACACCACGCACTGCAAGGCTCCATCCCTGACCAATGCTGAACGCAATTCCAGGATTGTTCACATGAATGATTCGTAATGCACCGTTAAAGAATGAGCCACCCATACCATAGAGAGGAATTGTATCGGTTACGATGAGCTTCGTAAGTTGATCTAAAGCAAGAACCAGCAGCACAAGTATGAGAGGAATCAGTTTTTTTGCAGTAAAATATTTTGGCTTGAATGAAACTTCTATTGTATTATCTGACATAATCTACCTTTTTTAATTATATCGGGTACAATGGAGTAATAATTAAATGCAGAACCCGAAAAATATTTTGTAAGTATATCATAAATTGGTAGGAATGTCGATAAATACAGTTTCAAGCCCTTTATCTTCTTCAAGGCGTTTTTGCACAAGCTGAACACCAACCGTTTCCGTCTGATAGTGCCCGCCCGCAATCACATTAATTCCAGATTCTTCGATGCCATGAAAATCAGCGTGCCCGATTTCGCCAGTAATGTATACATCCGCACCGATTTTAGCAGCCTGATCAAAATCATCACCTGCCCCTCCAGAAATAATCGCGACCTTTTTAATCAATTTTTTTCCGAATGGCAGAATGTGCGCCGCCTTTTCTCCGTTTGGGAAAAGTTTTTTTTCAAGTTCCTCAATTGTAAGTTCTTCAGGAAGTTCTCCCAAAGCCCCCAAAGTCATTCCACGCCATTTTCCAAAAGGACGAACCTTTTCAAGTCCGATTCGCCTTGCCAGACCAAAATTGTTTCCGACAAATTCATTCGCATCAAGCGGAATATGATAAGCAATTAAAGCCAGGTCATTTTTGATGAATGGTGCAACTCTTTTGTAATGAATTCCAGTAATCGTTTCGCAGTGCCCCCAGAAAAGTCCGTGATGAACAAAAAGCACCTGAGCACCGGCTTCTGCAGCTTTGATTGCACTCGCTTCGCATGCATCAACTGCAAAAGCCACCTTTGTAATCTGCTTTTCGTCTGGCATAGAATTAGAAATCTGAATTCCATTGAGTGAAACATCAGAATCATAATCTTCTTTATGAAGAAACGAATTGAAATATCGGTTTAATTCTGTCAAAGTCATACAAATCTCCTATGAAAACTCAATGCTCTACAAACATACCAGAGGCACGCTCGCAAGCTATTTTTCAGTTATTGCCTTTATCGTCTTGTTTGCAACATATCGGGCAATAAAGAATTTATTTTCACGCTCAATTCCTTTTTGATGCGCAAGAAGAACATCAGTCTGCTCAATAAAACCGTAACCACTCGTCTTATATTCATCAACCCGGTTCATTGAAACAAAACCTTTTGCATTTGAATATGGCTCAGTATTAAATTTATCAATTACCGCATAAATCGAATCAAAATCAACATTATCAACAATATAGATAAATTTTTTGTCATCGCCCAAAAATTCTAGTGCAAGTTTCGTTAGCGCAGAGTATTTTTTTGTAGCAAGAGTCTTTTCAGCGGCAATGATTTTTTCAAATTCAGCAGGCTTTTCCTTTTCATAACTGATTGCAGCAAATTTCCTCAAAAATTTTGATTCAACCAATTCCTTTATAAATTTATTCTCAAATTTTGGGGAAAGAAGATTGAAATCCGGAGCATACAAATCGGCGGCAAGAACTTTATAACCTTTCTGCGACAAAAGCATAAGATAAGGTTCGTAATCTTTTACGCCAGCCCGAATTCCACTGACAAAAAGCAAAACTGGATTTTCTGAATATATTTCAGCTGTTATTTCATCATTAACCTCAGGCTCATAAACAAAAAGATTTCCAGAAAAACGGCCGCCTTTCAAATACTTTTCGCGAATTTGAAGATTTGAAGCAGCGCCCGTAAGAGAATATTGGGTCTTTGTTACGCCAAAATCCTTTTCCGAATACTTTACAGGCCTAAAGAAAATCAAGGCCGCAAGCAGGAGAATTGTCAAAATCAACTCTATAATAGAAAAAATGATAAAAATCGCACTGTAATTATCAACAATCAGCTTGTCGGACAAACGCAAAACAGCACGGAAATTCGTAAAAAAAACAAGAAGCGAAAGGACAAAAATTGCAAAACTGAAAACAGAAAAATCAAAGCAGAATAAAATCAGAATTGAGATTGCAAAGGAAAGAGGAGCAAAAACAACAAATGAATCAAGCCGGGCATCTTTAATGAAAAAAAAACGCGATGAACAGAAAAAAATCATTGTCAACGCAAGCAACTGAGCAAGAAAACAATCAAACATAATCTCTATATTTTGCACGAATCTTTGAATTTACTCAACACTTTCAAAAGAAATATAAAAAGCTAGCGAACTGACAGAAAATGCACTATAATATTTGGCTAATGACCACAGATATTTCAATTACAATTAAACCGGGCGATGAAAAAAACAAAGCAATTATCGACTCAGAAATCATGCGTGCTCTTGCAAAAAAGGGCATTTCCGCAAAAAAAGAAGAAATTATCTCAGTTTTTATAAAAAAATCGATTGATGCACGACATGCCCAAATAAAACTTATTCTCAGATATAAAGTTTACATTGGTGAAGAGCCAAATGGTGACGGAGAATTCTTACCGGTCTGGAAAAAAGCAGACGGCAAACATACTGTTCTAATCATTGGAACGGGGCCAGCAGGATTATATGCAGCTTTCAGACTGCTCGAAAAAGGCATCAAGCCAATTCTGATTGAACGCGGGTCCTGCACTGATGAGCGAAAAAAAGATGTTGACGCTCTCGAAAAAGAAGGAAAGCTCAATGCCGAATCAAATTTTTGCTTCGGCGAAGGTGGAGCCGGAACTTTCTCCGATGGAAAACTTTACACACGAAGCAACAAACGGGGCGATATCGGTAAAATTTACAGAATTTTCGTAGAATTCGGTGCAAGCGAAAAAATCATGACCGATGCACATCCGCACATCGGCACAGATAAGTTACCTGGCATCATCAGCGGGATGCGAAATAAAATCATCGAACTTGGCGGTGAATTTAAGTTCGATACCTTGTGCACAGATTTAATCGTGGAAAAGATTTCCTCATCGCAGGAAACCGTAATCAAAGGAATCCGAACAAAAAATCTCAAAACTAGCGAAAATTCTTCTATAACAGCAGAAGCCGTCATTTTGGCTACAGGGCATTCAGCTCCAGACATTTACAAAATGATAGCGAAAATTTCTCCTTCTTCACTTGAAGCAAAAACATTCGCAGTAGGAGTGCGGGTTGAACATCCAAGAAGCCTTATCGATTCCATCCAGTTTCATGGAAAATCCATGCCGCAAGCCGCTGAATATCGTCTCACAACTCAAGTTGAAGAGCGAGGTGTTTACAGTTTTTGCATGTGCCCAGGAGGCTTTGTTGTTCCCTGTGCAACGGCAGAAAATCAAATTGTTATCAACGGAATGTCTGCTTCAGGCAGAAACAGTCAATGGAGCAACGCCGCAATTGTTGTTGAAACAAGGCCAGAAGATATTCCTTATGAATTTCAGAAAAAAGCAACGGAAGACGGATGCCCGGCTTTGTCAGGTCTTTATTGGCGAACCTGGCTCGAAGAAGAAACTTTCCGTCAAACTAACAGTCAGTTTGCACCTGCACAAAAACTTACTGATTTCTTAAAGCACAAAGATTCAACCGATTTAGGTGAATCAAGCTACAAACCGGGACTAGTTGCAAGTCGTCTCGACCAATGGCTCCCAAAAGAAATTTGTTCTCGTCTTGAGCAGGCTTTTAAGGACTTTGATAAAAATATGCATGGCTTTGTCTGTGACGATGCACTGCTTATTGCAAGCGAAACTCGCACAAGTACACCAGTCCGAATTTTGCGAAACAAAGAAGACCTTGAATGTATCGGTATTAAAAATCTCTATCCTTGTGGTGAAGGTTCTGGCTATTCAGGTGGAATTGGATCATCTGCTATGGATGGAGAAAAAGTAGCCGCTAAAATATGCGAAAAATTTGAAAAATGATGAATAATTCTCGATTTTATTGTTCAAAACTTTCTTAGCATAAATGGATAAATTCCTCTTTTACAAACCGATTTTTTGCACTTCCTTTCAGGAGATTCTATGACTAAAGATGATTTGATTTTTATGATTAATACAAAACGCGAATTTGAATTCACATATAATGGAAAAAATTACAATCTGACATACGACCGAGATGATAATGGTAATGATTTAATTTTATTTGGTGAACGATTTCAAGGGAAAAAATACACTTCCTTTGGTGAACTTATGAACGAAGCAAGAATAGAAAATCATTTTTTTCGAGAAATGCTAGATATACTATAAATCGACATTTTTACAATTTTTATAGAATCTTTTAGAAATTATCTAACGCTACCAACTCTAGTTCATGCCCAAACAGTAAAAATATCTCTTAAAGGAAAAAGAAAACGGAAAAGAAATTTAAAAAGAAAAAAGCCGGCGGCTTCCGCGC
>NZ_CAMHSK010000016.1 GCF_946187725.1 uncultured Treponema sp. | reverse complement strand
ATCATGGAGAAGTGCATCGACAAGCCTCAGCCAATCAGCCCGTTTGCTCCAAAAATTCTCACAATGAAGATTGCTCCGGACAAGATTGGTGCTCTCATCGGACCTGGCGGAAAGAACATTAAGGCTCTTTGTGCTCAGTACGGTGTTACAATCAATACTGAAGATGACGGAACAGTTCAGATTTACGGAAAAACCGGTAAAGCTGCTGAAGAAGCAAAAATTGCTGTCAAAGGCATCTGCGAAGATCCTGAAGTCGGCATGATTTATAACGGAACTGTAAAACGAATTATGGAATTCGGTGCTTTCGTTGAGATTTTGCCAGGAAAAGAAGGCTTGTGCCACATTTCCAAACTTTCACGCGGTCGCGTAGAGAAGGTAACTGATGTCCTCAAAGAAGGTCAGCAGATTCCTGTAAAATTGCTCGAAGTTGACAAGCAGGGAAGATTGAATCTTTCTTACATCGACGCTATTGAGTCAAAATAAAATTCCTCACGGAGTTTTAGAGAGCACTGAGAAATTCTTGTGCTAAGATAATTCTTATGCCTCAATCCTGTTGTCTTGACGATTGGATTGGGGCATTTTTTTGTGGACAAAAACAATTTAAAGTGATAAATTTGTTAACATAATATAACTTATATAAAATTAGGAAAAACTATGCATTTGCCTTCAGAATTAATCAAAATGTATTCTTTGCTCGGTTCTACAAAAACGGAGCAGCCGGTTTTCAAAACATTTATCCTTGCAATTTTTGCAGGCGGTTTCATTGCTTTGGGTGCTCTGGGTAGTCAGATTGTTTCATGTGGCGTTGTTCCCGTGGCAGCTGGGCGTGTCTTGAGCGGCTTAATTTTCCCTATTGGTCTTGCAATGGTCATCATTGCGGGCGGTGAGCTTTTTACAGGCAACTGTCTTCTTTTTATTCCTGTGCTTGACCATCAGATTTCGCTTCTTGATTTTTTTAAGAATCTTGCCATTGTATATCTAGGAAATATGGTCGGTAGCTGTTTTATTGCTTTTCTCGTGAACTATGGTCATGTTCTTTCTCTTTATAATGGAGAACTTGTTAAGGCCGTTGTAACTACTGCGTCTGTAAAAGCTAATATGCCTTTCATTGACGCATTCTTCAAGGGAATCCTCTGTAATGTTCTTGTTTGTATTGCGGTATGGGCAAGCCAGGCAGCGGAGGAGTTGAGCGGAAGAATCATCGCACTTTATCTGCCGATTTTCCTTTTCGTAGTTTGTGGATTTGAACATTCTGTAGCTAATATGTATTTTATTCCAGCTGGAATGATTGCACAGCATGTTTATGGAGTTTCCGGAAATACTCCTTTCTTTGGATTTTTTGTATCAAATCTTCTTCCAGTAACCTTGGGCAATTTGGTTGGTGGTTCTATTCTTGTTGGTGGTGGATATTATCTTGCTTACCTGCGAAGTATGCGTGGTTACGAAGACGACTAATCAATAAAAAAAGAAATTGAAAACAGAACGGCATTTCGCTTGTTCTGTTTTTTTTTGCATAAAAAAAGCAGTCAGTTAATTGCTGACTGCTTTTTGCTTTAATACGGATTTTACAGTGGAATGTTTCCGTGCTTTTTGGCAACAATATCACTTGAAGTTTTACCTTCAAGGAATTTGAAACTCTGTACAACCCGTTCGCGTGTTTCTTCTGGATTGATGACTGCTGAAATGTAATCTCTTTGAGCAGCGATTGTCGGAGTCATGAAGGTTTCACGGTATTCCTGACCTTTCTGTGCCTTTACATTCGGGTCTGCTTCTTTTGCATAGAGAATTCCGATTGCACCTTCTGCACCCATTACAGCAATTTCTGCTTTTGGCCATGCGTAAACGAAATCGGCACCAAGATGTTTTGAACACATTGCAATATACGCTCCACCGTAAGCCTTTCGTGTGATGACAGTTACTTTTGGAACGCTAGCTTCACTGTAGGCATAGAGCAATTTTGCTCCGTGACGGATGATGCCTTTTTGTTCTTCCTGTGGACCTGGAATGAATCCTGGAACATCTACGAAAGTAAGGAGAGGGATGTCATAGCAGTCGCAGTAGCGGACAAATCGGGAAATTTTGTCAGAGGCGTCGCAGTTTAATACACCGCCGAAGAAGCCCGGATTGTTTCCTACGATTCCGACAGTCTTTCCTTCGATTTTACCAAAGCCTGTTACAGCATTGCCTGCGAATTCAGCCATAATCTCGTAGAATGAATCATCATCGATTACATTGTTGATTACATTTTTAATGTCATAGCCTTTTGTACTTGTCTCTGGCAGAACATTCTGAATATCTTTGTTCTTTTTTGATGAGAACTTGAATTTCTCATTTGCAGTGATTTTGTCTCCGTAAAAATGCGGAATGTAGTTTAAGAGTTCCTTTACCTTTTCGAAGCAGTCACTTTCACTTGTAGCGCGGTAGTGTGCAACGCCAGATTTCTGAGCATGGATTGCGGCACCGCCCAAATCCTCAGATGAAATGTCCATAAACATTACCTGTTTTACAACCTTTGGACCTGTGATGTACATTTCTGAGATTTTATCAACTGTGAAGATGAAATCAGTGAGGCCAGGAGAATAAACAGCACCTCCGGCACAAGGACCGACAATTACTGAAATTTGAGGAATAACGCCTGAAGCGCGTACATTCTGCTTGAAGATCTCGCCGTAACCGCAGAGAGCGTCTACGCCTTCCTGAATTCTCGCTCCGCCTGAATCATTAACACCGATAACAGGACATTTGTATTCGATTGCCTTTGCAATAAGTTCAGCGATTTTTTCACCATGAACTTTTCCGAGTGAGCCGCCCTGAACCGTGAAATCCTGAGAGTAGACTGCAATCTTGCGGCCGTTAATCGTACCGAAGCCAGTGATTACGCCGTCATAAGGGATGTCTTTTTTATCCATGCCGAAGTTCGTACACTGGTGACGAGCTGCAGCGTAAATTTCCATAAAACTGTTTTTATCCACAAGAGCGTTGATTCGCTCGATTGCGTGAAGTTTTCCTTTAGCGTGCTGCTTTTCAAGATTGTATTCAAAAGCCATTTTACACCTCTTTCGTTTGATACAAAAAGTGTATATGTCTAACGAAAAATTGTCAATATGACAAAAAATGAAAAAGTGTCATTTTGAAGTATTCAGGTATTTTTCTGCCTCAGCACTGCCATATTCTTTCACAAGAGACTCCGCCGCAATCCGCAAATCCTCTTCGCGTGGAATCCATTCATATTTTGTCCGCATTGCTTCGATTGCCGTATGGACTCTTGATGTCGGTGAATCTTGTGGATTATCTCCTACAATATCATAGTATTCTTCGATAAAAGATTTTGCCTTTACATTTTCGGTCTTTGTTTTGCTTTCGATTTTGACTACATTCCATTTTTTACCGTTCCAGCGGAGGGTAACTGTATCGCTCATTTTTTCAATCATGAATTTCGCTTCTGACTGCTGGATAAAGAAATATTCTGCTGTATGAGTGATTTCATCGCCTTTGTTAAGGATTTTGCCGTTTTCCTGAGTGATGGCTAGTGGCTTGTCCTTTCTTCTTGCAAATTCAGCTTGCGCATTAAAATCTTTTCCATCGATTTTTAGATTGGTGATTCCGAACATCCAGTTTTTTGATGTTTTTTTGTAGAAAAACCATTTTTCAGGACTTAATGTTCCGTTGTCCGGGCTTAATTCGAGACGCTGTTTTGTGCCGACGAAAAATCCACTCATTTTTACGAACAGGTCTTTGGTTTCTTTGCCTTTGAGAATTTCCTGGAGGTTTGGAACATCAATCCGATGAATCATTGTGTAAAGAGCGTGAGTTGTTTGCACCGAATCAAGTCCTACGGTCGTTACAAGTTTTGCGTTCTGCCTGAGAAAACCTGAAAGCCACCATGCACCGACAAAAACAACAGCCATACCTGCAAGAATTCTGTTTTTGTTGCGCCTGATGAATCTTTTTACAGAAAGGATTGATTCATTCTTCTTTTTGAAAGCAATTCTCTTTGCTTCGAGCTCCGTATTTTTTATTTCGTCGTGAACTTTGCCTGCGGCGATTTTTTCCAATTCTGCCTTAAAGAGAGTGGTGTCGAATTCCATGGCTTTTTTGAGCTGTTTTCGTCTTTTTCGTTCGGTTTTTGCGTCTGTTATGGCTCTTTTTCCAGCTGTAATTTCTTGCTTGATTTTGAGACGGAGTGCATTTTCGATGCTTTCTGACAGTTTTTGATTTATTTCAGGATTCCATAATTTGAGAGGGATGAAATTTTCGTCATAAATATCTTCCTGTCTCTTTGTGGTGTCATCCTTTTCAAAAGGAAGGTGATTCGTGAGCAGCTTATATGCGACAACTGCGCGTAAAAAGAAGAGTGAAGCGGGAAAATCCAGCCCTTTGTAAAGATATTTGCCCTGAACTTGCGGGTATGCGGTTTTATTGTGGATTGCACATTCATCAAAAAGTTTCTCTGAAATGAAAAGAATGTCTGCCTTTTTGTTGTGACAGTCGCTGCCGATGATGATTCCGCCTGCTCCGACTGTTCCGGAAAAATCATCCATAGTGGAAGCAAATTCCAGCGATTTACAAAATGCGGTAAGCGCGAATATTTCGTTTTCATTTAGACTTGAATTATCTTTTTGGAGGATATTAGAAAGAAGTTTTCCTTTTACGGCTTTTCCTGAAAAAAAAGCATTTCCGTTTTCATCAGTTCGGGTTGAGTCAAAGTAGTATGATTCCGAAGAAAAAGTTTCATTGTCAATGTGAATGAGCGTGCATTTTTCACCGAGAAGGGAAGCAGTGTTTGTTTTTGAAAAGGAATCCTGAGAGAGACCTGAAAAAAGCGTAAGCGAATCGGTGCTGATTTTAATTATATCCATAATCTAAATTTATCCATAAAACTGAGTAAAGACAAGGATAAAATTGTTTTATTGAAAAAAATATGGTTTAATCTGTCCAGATTTGTTATAATAGCTTCATGAATATAAAAAGAATTTTCAGGCTCACTTTTGCCTGCTGTGTTTCTTCGGCTCTTTTTTCCCTTTCACTCATTTCTTTTCATGCTGATATTTCTCTTGCAGCATTACCACTTTCGCTTGTTTTTGTCGCTGCACTTGCTTTCTTTTCAATAAAAAAACTTTTTGCAGAACGGAATCTTGCTTTTATTGCGGTATTTCGGGAACTTTTGCAGTATCTTCCTTATATTCTTCTTGTAAGTTTTGTTTTAAGGCGTGCTGGTGAAGAAGGCACTCCGTATGCCATTGATTTTCTTTCGGTTCTTTTGTGGATTGTCTCTTCGGCTCTTTCTCTTGTAATCCTTTATTTCCTCAATCCAAAACGCATTGGGAAAGTTAGCAAAGACTGGCATACCTATATAGAAGAAAAAAAGGCAGAACGAAAAAATCCTGCTCAAAAATCATTTGTAAATTCAACAGTTCGAGAAGCTTTGAGCTGGATTGATGCGCTTGTACAGGCCGTTTTCATGGTTCTTCTTCTTAATGTTTTTATCGTGCAGCTTTATGAGATTCCTTCTGAGTCAATGGTTCCTGAATTTTTAATCAAAGACCGGGTTGTCGTTTTTAAGACGCTTAGTGCGCCAAAATTCCCGCTTTCTGATGTCGGTTTGCCTTACATAAAGAAATATAATCGCGGCGATATCGTTGTTTTCAGAAATCCTCATTATGCAAATGACCGTAAATCTGAAGTCCGAACCTTTATTTCGCAGCTCGTTTATATGTGTACTCTTACAAAAGTTAACCTGAATGTCGATGAAAATGGCAATCAGAAAGCCGATCCTCTTGTAAAAAGAGTATGCGGCGTTGAAGGCGAGCAGCTTATGATGCAGGATGGCATTTTGTATTCCAGAACAAAAGATTCTCCTGAATTTAAGCCTGTTGAGCTGGATTCGACCTGGGCTACCTGGAATTTAAATGCAGTCAAGCCTTCGCTTAAAAAGGGCATAAGGGATTTCCCTCTGAGCGAAAATGATTATGCTTCCATGCTTTCAGTTGAGGATGAACGGAGAAATCTGAATCTTGGAGAACTTGCTGTTGAATGTAAGAAAATTGCTTCTGATTTTGACTCGCTGTACCGAAAATCTTCCAATGTAAAAAGCGGTAAATTAAATTTAAACGATGAGCAGATGAGCGTGTATTCGCTGTTCATAAATTCCGGTTATTTTACAGCCAGCTTGCTTTCAACAGAAAACGGCTCTGAATGGTTCTCTGCGTTTATGACTGACTGGTGCGATAAAATTCCTGATTTTAAAGGCGATTTTTATTCTGAGGCAAATTATCGGCTCAACCTGATGATAAAAAGGCTTTCTGGCAAAATGATTCTTAGAAATGCCCAGCTTTTCCTTTCTGGTTCTGATGTGAGCTCATGGCAGCATGATTCTGAGCAGAACGAAAATCTTGTTGAGGCTCAAAAACTTTATACTTATGTAATGCTTCTTGATTTGAGGAATATGCCTATTTTCCCGGCTAATGCTGATGATGGAAGTCCTCGCTATATCCCGGAAAACTGTTATTTTATGATGGGGGATAATCGTTTCAACTCGCTTGATATGCGTCATTCTTATGAAAGATGGAATGCAAAGCTGTCTCCTGCCGATAATTATAGTGCGACTTATGTGAGTGATATGAGTCCGCAGTATGTGAACCGTTCGAGGATGCTTGGTACAACTTCCTACCGGTTCTGGCCGGTTTCAAGGGCAGGTGTGCCTAAACTCACCGGCCGATAAAAATGCGTTGATAAACAGCGAATATGAGAAAAGAGCTTTTAGTTAGTATTTCGATTTTTCTCCTTGCAAATACGGGGTTTGCACAGTCTTCTGCGACTTCGGAAGGTGTTGTGTCCGTCCGCAATGAAGAATCCTCTCTGCCTGCTGTAACACCTCATCTTCTTTCTGAAACAGTGCCGTCTCTTTTACAGGGAATCTGGCAGGGAGAAGACCGGCTTGTTATGTTCTCCAATCAGAACGAATTTGCTCTTGTTCTGCGCGTTTTTTACCAATGGTACAATGACCGCGCTTCAGAACCTGCTTCCTTTTCAGAAATAAAATCCCGCGACCGGAACAATACGACAAAATCTCCTGCTGAAGACATTCAGGTTCAGTACATCACGATTTGTGAAAACCCGTCTAAAACAGCTGGAGTTTATGAGCTTTCAGTAAAATATCCTCATGAAAAACTTCCTGTTCTGATTCCGGTTTGTGTTCTTGACGACAAAATTTTCATGGATTTTTTGATTAAGGACAGTGCAGAAATTACGGATTTGAATCTAAGTGGCAATTCTGAGAATCTTACAGAAGAATCTGTCGCCGGCTCTCGTGACGGTTTTTACCGTGCAGCCTCTAGTGCAAACGGAATTTCAATAGCACAGCCGATTTTTGAAAAAGAAGTTCTGTCGTATTTTGTGAACGATGGCGAAAAGGAAATCTACAAGATTCGTTATTGGCTTTCAGACATGGATTATACCTATGCTAAGGCTACTTTTTCTGACGGTGATAAAATTTTCTCTGTTGATAAATATTTGCGTATTGGTTCAAATGTCTTTCAGTGTACGACTGGCAGAAGCTCAAAAATCAGAAACATTCAGAAATCAACAAATTTCGGAAAGCCTGCTTTTTATGACAGTGACGGAGGAATCGTTGCTTTTGGAAAACCTTATCTTGTGAAGGTTCCGGAAGCGGGGGAGCGGGATTTGCTGCTTTCCACTGTCGAAGAGAACAACAAACGCAAAAAGCCTGCTCCAAAACCTCTTTTTCCTCCGACCTTTCCAAAATATCGCTGGAAGGAAATTACAGAACTTGAACTTTACAATCCTTCAACATGGAACAAAAGAAATCTGGACATTCATAAATAGCGTGAAGAGCAGCATTTCCCCTATGCAGCAGCAAAAAGCCCTTGTTGACATTTATGAAGAATCATGGTTTAATAAATTATATTTTTTTTATTTGGAATTTTAAGCATCTTTTTTAATTGTCGAAAATCCTTTTTTTACTATAAAAATCATGTGTTTTATTTTTAGTTTATATAAATTCTTTTATCTCATGGAGACATTCAAATGGCATTGATTTCAAGACGCCGTTCTGCCGCAGCTAGTGAAGAAAATGCTGCCGCTTCAGAAAATCCTCAGCCGGAATTAGATTTGCAGCAATCAGATTCCACACCAGAAACTTCAAAAAATGCTGCTGAAGCAAGCGAATCTGCTTCAAATACTGATGTTCCCGCTGCAGAAGTAGAAAAACCTGTAAAAGTTGTGCGTCGCCGTCGTATTGCTGTAAAAAGCGAGCCTCAGGAAGAAAAAAGCGATGCTCCTGCCGAAAACGAAAATATTGAAAAACAGCCGGATTCATACGAGTCAGTTAATCCAGAACTTGCAGAATCTTCTTCTGTCAGCTCTGGCGAAAATGTTGAAAATCATGAGAATGGTGCGGATGAAGGAACAGCTTCCGCTCAGATTAATCAAAATGCTGAAAATGCTTCAGAACAGCAGTCTGGTGAGCAGGGCTTCCAGAATCAGCGCAATTATCGAAATTACCGAAATTATAACAATCCAAGAGACAATAACAGAGGGCGTTTTGATCGCCGAATGAGCTACCGTGACAGAATCGCTGCGCGAAATGCCGCCCGTGACGAAGCAACCGCACAGGCACAGATTATTGAAAATCCAGAAGAGTTTGAGGCAAAACCTAAACTTTTAATCAATGATTTGACAAAGATGAGCATGCCGGAACTTCGAAATCTGGCAATTGAATACGGCTATCCAGAAGAAGAACTTCCTGCAATGAAAAAGCAGGACTTAATCTTTGTAATCCTCAAGTCCCACACCGAGCGAGGAGGCTTGATTTTTGCTTCAGGTTCTTTGGAAATCCTTCCTGACGGATATGGATTCTTACGAAGCCCTCAGAATAGCTATCTTCCTGGTCCTGATGACATTTATATTTCACCGAGCCAGATTCGTCTTTTCAACTTAAAGACTGGCGATACAATTTACGGTCAGACACGCTCTCCAAAAGAAGGCGAACGATTCTTTGCCCTTCTTCGAATCATGACTGTCAACTTCGATGAACCTCGCGTAGCACAGACACGAGTTCCATTCGAGAACCTTACGCCTCTTTATCCAAAAGAAAAGCTTACACTTGAGACAATTTCCACTGAATACAGCACTCGAATCATTGATCTGTTTGCCCCAATCGGTAAAGGCCAGCGTCTGCTTATCGTTGCTCCTCCAAAAGCCGGTAAAACAACTATTTTGCAGAAGGTCGCAAACGCAATCACTGCAAACAACCCGGAAGTTTACCTCATCGTTCTTCTTATCGACGAACGCCCAGAGGAAGTTACGGACATGGAAAGGGCAATCAAGGGCGAGGTTATTTCTTCAACATTCGATGAGCAGGCGACACGCCATGTTCAGGTTGCAGAAATGGTTCTTGAGAAGGCAAAACGACTCGTTGAACACAAAAGGGATGTCGTAATCCTTCTTGATTCTATCACTCGTCTTGCGCGTGCTTATAACCAGACGGTTCCGACCTCTGGAAAGGTTCTTTCTGGTGGTGTTGATTCTAACGCACTCCACAAGCCAAAGCGATTCTTTGGTGCCGCACGAAATATCGAAGAAGGCGGTTCACTCACAATCATTTCAACTGCACTTATTGATACTGGTAGCCGCATGGATGAGGTTATCTTTGAGGAATTTAAGGGTACTGGTAACTCTGAGATTGACCTTGACCGGCGTCTTGCAGAGCGTCGTCTTTTCCCGGCAATCAATATCAAAAAATCTGGAACTCGAAAGGAAGAACTTTTGCTTGATGAGGCAACACTTCAGAAACTTTGGGTATTGCGTAAAGTTATTAACCCGATGGAAGATGCAGAAATCACCGAGCTTATTCTTGAGCAGATGAAAAAGAGCCGAAACAACGAGGCTTTCCTGACCAATATGAACACAGGAAGTGCCGCACTGTAAACTTGATTTTTAGTAATAGAAAAAGGGCTGTCCAACTTTAGGGGTGCATTTCACACTTCAAAGATTAACGGACAGCCCTTTTTTTTAAATTTGTTAGTTTCTGTTTCTAATTATTTTTCTAATAATTATAATAAAAATTTATTTTACTCTGCATCTACAACGGTAAATGCAAGGAAATCGATTAAATATGGATTTTTAGAAAAATCTTTGATTAATCCTTTTATATTAATCTTATCGCCTTGTGCAGCTTCTGCTTTTTCAGCATCATTTGTGTAATAAACAAAATGAATCGAAGACAATGTGCTTACGGAAGCATAGGCAGAAATATAATATTTGTAATTTTTATTATTTTCGGCCTTATTCATTTTTGCTTCTAAAACAGTTACCGGCATATTAATAGGAGCGTCTTTTACCATTTCAGCAAATTTAGCTGCACGAATATCTGTAAGTCCTTTTGTCATTGCCTGAAGCATTCCCGGTTCTTCAAAGAATTTTGCTTTTGTCGCATTGTAGAGAGTTTCATCAGCGAATACTTTTGGCAAAAGTTTATTAAAATCGTTTTCGATTGAAGAAACTGTAACTAACGGGCCGAGTTCAAGCTTTCTCTTATCTTTTTTGTAGTATAAATCGCTGTATTCGTAGTTCAGCTTACCGTCTTTCTGAACTGTAACATTCAAAGTTAAATAAATTGGAACCAAAGCGGCTGTGCAAGACACTTTTTCAAATACATACTCATTTTTTACAACATCTGCCTTTACGAAATGAGCGTCTTTGAAGCTGGAACCGTTTAAGCATACATATCCAATTCCTGGATAAAAATCTTTTGAAAAATCAAAGGTAAATGATTCAACTTTTTGTGATGTTGACGCACAGCTTGCAAAAAGTATACCGACAACAACTGTCAGTAGTCCAAATAATTTTTTCATAAAATCCCCCAAAGATTTTATTTCCTTTAGTGCGAAAGTGTCGGATGATTTCCCTTGCTAACAGCAAGTGGCATAATATGCCATCAACCTAACAGATTTTCGCCGGATACACAGTAAAGAATAGTTTTTACTTACTGTGCTTTGACTATAGTCTAATTTTGTTTGTGTAGATTAGACATAAGTCTAATTATATATACAATAGTCGAATTGTTCAAGCGAAAATAGACAATAGTATTTATGGTTTATTTATGAGTTTTTGGACAAATGTAAGTTATGAATTGGAATACCAAAACATTAGCCGTAAAGAGTTAGCTTACAAGGCAAGCATTAAGGAAGTAACGATTCATAAGGCAATCGAACGGGACAGCATTCCTTCTGCCGATACTGCATTACGCATTGCAAAAATCCTTAATGTTCCTCTTGAAAGGCTTTTGGACTGCGAGGATGAGCAAATTGAAAATAGTCAGTCACAAAAACTTTATTACAAATACAGCACGCTCATAAATCAATTGGAAAAACTTTCTGCAAAAGAAAAAACTGCTGTTTTGCAGCTTGTTGACACATTGGCAAAACAATACTGAATATCATGAAAAAGAGGGAAGGGCAAAAAAAAACACATGGTGTAGATAACCATGTGTTCATTCGCTTGATAATACTGTCTGGAAGGTTCAAATACCGTAAAAAATTACTTGCTGCGGTAAGTTTTTGCCCGAAAGGGGACTTGAACCCCTATGAAGTTGCCCTCACTAGGACCTGAACCTAGCGCGTCTGCCAATTCCGCCATTCGGGCTTATAAAATGTATACCAATTATATAGAAAAAGTCTTTGTTTGTCAATTTTCTTATATGGACTTGAGTTAAAAAATCATGATATTCCGAGATATTTTGCGGCACAACACACAAAAAGAATCAGAATTGCCGCTAGTGCAAAAAATGACCAGACTGGAAGCGAACCGTCATTCGATCGCTTTTTTCGGGTACCGAGCGGATTTCTTGAATCAATTGCGTTGAGAAGTGCTTTTTTTGATTTTCGTGAGGCGGGGAGCTCTTTTTGGCTGGGAGCATTTACTTTTTGCCCCTGTCCGACGGCATATCCGCATGTGGGACAGCCGTTTGTGAATTTTCCTGGGGTACCTGTAGTTCCGCATACAGGGCAGCGTACGGATGAGAAGAACTTTCCGCAGTGCCTGCATACTTTTGCATTCTGTGGAACTTCTGCCCCGCAGTTTTCACAGAAGAATTTTGCTGACTGTTTTTTCATTTTTTAACTGATTTTCTTAATCGCCAGAGCGAGTTTTTTTGCGTCGTTTGACATAACCTCTGCAAAAACATTTTCTATTTTGTCATCGATTTTCATTGAGGCAACGGAAATTTTTGTGCCGGGAGAGAGGTTGAGTATAAAAGAAGGAATGTCGGGAGTGAACTCAAGTACGAGACCGTTGTAATTCCTTGCGACACCAGAAACCATTGCAAGGGTAACCGGATTTGTGAAAACAAATGAGACGGCACTTGCTTTTTCTGTGTCGAGTTTGAGGGCTTCGGCTTTTTCTTTTGCGTCTGCCTTGTTAGCATTCATGATAGCGGCCAGTTTTTCGTCAATGCTCTGTTCATCAGACATATTATTTTCTCCATCTGCTTCAATTATATCATCATTTTCTGAATCTTCAAATTCTTTTTCGATTTCTGATTCACTTTCCGGTTCGCATTCTGTTTCTTCTTCAGATTCAAGTACGGATTCGCATTCACTTTCCTGTTCACTTTCAAGTTCCGGTTCGATGTCGCTTTCTACTTCAGCTAATGCTTCGCTTTCGTTTTCCGGTTCGCATTCTGATTCTGATTCAGCTAATGCTTCACTTTCTGCTTCAGCTTCAATTTCCTGTTCTTCTTCAAGTACGGATTCGCTTTCGAGAAGTTTTCTTAATTCATCAACTCCGGGGAGGGTGACGCTGTTTTCTTCGTCATAGGGAGTTTTCATCAGTTCTTCGACTGTTGGAATTTCTTCGGTTTCTTCAAGATTTTTCAGCTTTTCGGCGGCTCGTTCATCTGCTGCGATTTCTTCAAGTCGGTCTGCGGCTTTTTCATCTTCAATGAGTTCTTCCAAATCTTCTACGCTTGCTGTTTCCTGCTCAAAATCTTCGTCTGTAAGGTGTCCTGAAAAAATATCATCTTTTTTGGCTAAAATCTCCCTGAGTTTATCAAGTCCGTCCACGCCGATTGAGTCAAAAAATCCGCGTACTTTTAAGATTTCAGCTTTTTTCTGTTCTTCTTCATTGAAATTTTCGTCTGTATAAAGAATTACCTGAGGAGTGTAGTCACCAAAACCACTGGTAGCGTATTGTGCAAGTGTTTTCCAGTGTCGTGGATAATCTCCTGTACTTATAACGATGAGATGAGGTGCTATTTCTTCGATATTGTCCAATGCTTTTAAAAGCCATCTGTAGACAATAATGTCGTAACCTGCGGTTTTGAGAACTTGAGATATATTATTTATCGCTTTTTCATTATCGGCTACAAGAAGAGCTTTCATATTATTCGGTTCCTAAATTTGTTACTGAGTAGTCGTAAATCTGCCAGATTCCGTCCCGCTGTCTGACTTTGTAAATGTAACGCTTTTTCTCACTGAAATTAGGATATTTGAACCATTCGATAACAGAAACTGAGCCTTCTGTCTGTGAATATGATGTGTTTTCGATTTCAAATCGCTCTGGAATGCTTACAATGTCGTAGTCGATTCTGTTCTGCATGAGGTCGGCTTTGTAAGAATTTAACATTCTGTTGCGTTCGTCAGCACTTGCATTTTTGTATTTTCGGTTGACTTCGCTGTTTCGGACCATCATCTGTTCGATGTCCATGTAGAGGAAGTACTGATCCCAAAGCGTTTTCTGTCGTGCAGTGATTGTCTGCTCAATAACTTTGTCTGGAGAAATAGCTTCAGGCTTTAAGAGTGCGCTTGTTTTGTTTTCAACGAGAAGTACGCTTGATGATGATGCTGATGGAGCCGGTCTGACATCAAGGCTGAGTCGGTTTGATACGATTTCTATCATCTTTGTTTTGTAAAGTTCTGGATAGAAATGCATTTCAAGGTAGTAAATTGACGGCTCATCAATCTGGATATAGTTCTTTACATTTTCAACGAAAGAATATGTTTCACCAGGTTCAATCGCAAGCTCACGGAAATAAACGGTCTGGTTTGTTGAGCGCTTGATAATCAAGTCTTTTGTGTTTGGGAGAGTAGTGTTCTTGATTGTGTATGCGAAGAAGTCAAGTGAGAACATCCTGTCGTCTGCAAGCTTGAAGCGGAGGGTGTCAGTTCCCTTGTTCGTGATTGCGACATCAACATAAATCGGGTTGTCTTCCTTGTTGCCGGCATAGTACATCGTGCGGTCGTAGAACTTGATTGAGACTGATGCTTTTGCATAGTCAGAGGCATTTTGAGAGAAAGAAAACTGCGTAAAAAATGAAAAAATTGCAATTATTGTAAAAAGTGTGCGTTTCACCTGAGTCTCCTATGATTTTAGATATACTCTATTATTATCGGAATGTTTTTTTAAATCCGCATGAAAAATCACTCTGCCACTGCAAAAATCTTTCCGTTTGCTGGCGTGATTTCAAGTTTTGTTCCGCTTGTGATACCTTGTGAAGTTCGGACGATTTTTCCATCCTGTGTTCTGACCATAGAGTATCCCCGGTTCAGGATTGTCTGAGGGCTTGCTTCTTCAAGAATCTGGACTTTCTGCTGTATGAGCGTTTTTGTATCTTTGATTTTTGTGTTCATGCCTTCGATTAAAGATTGCCGTGCATTTTCGAGGCGGTTTAAAAGAGGCTGTTCAATTGAACGGAATCTGATTTCCATATTCGCAACATCGAAAGACTTTATCATGAGTTTGAGCCGTTCAACTTTTGAAGTGATTTGATTGTAAAATTCTTGTTTATAAGCGGAAAGTCCTTCAAGAATATCAGATTGCTTTGGAACGACGAGTTCGGCTGCTGCTGAAGGTGTGGGCGCACGCATGTCTGCCGCATAGTCAGAAAGCGCCCAGTCGATTTCATGACCGACCGCACTCACAACGGGAATTTCTGAATCTGCAATGGCCCGCACGACAATTTCTTCACTGAACGGAAGCAGGTCTTCAAGGGAACCTCCGCCACGGCCAACAATGAGGACATCACATAAAGAAAAGTCGTTTGCAGTTTTAATCATGTTTGCGATTGTAATGGCAGCACCTTCTCCTTGGACCAGTGCCGGAAGAATTACAACATCAATGCCGGGATTGCGCCTTTTTGTGATTTGAAGAATATCCCTGAGGGCAGCGCCTGTTGGGCTTGTGACGATTCCAACTCGCTTGGAAAAACGCGGAATTGGCTTCTTTCGGTCTGAGTTGAAAAGCCCTTCTTGAGCGAGGCGCTTTTTTCGTTCTTCGAGAATCTGGAGTATGTTTCCTGAACCGGCGATTTCCATCTTTGTGATGATAATCTGATAATTTCCTCGTGGCGCATAGACTGAAACAGAGCCAGTACATTTGACTTTCATGCCGTCTTTTGGAATGAAATCAAGGCTCATTGCCCTGCCTCTGAACATTACGGCTGAAATTTGAGCGCCTTCGTCTTTTAAAGTGAAGTACAGGTGGCCGCTTGAATTCGGCCGGTAATTTGAAATTTCACCTTCAAGAGTGATGTTTGAGAAGGTTCCTTCAAGCAAATCCCTGATTGCAGAAGTGAGCTTTGTGACGGAAAAAACTGTGTCGTCCTGGAAATTTGACCCCATAAATCGAATTATACAAAAAAAAATGCAAAAAAACACAAAAAAAATCAATTTTTTTTCAAACAGATTGCCGAAACATGATTTTTTTTTCAAATAAATATACAGAACAGGGAAAGATGCAGGTTTCAAAAAAATCGTCTTTTGCCATTTGAAGCTCTGCAAATTCAAAAACTGTTCTGGAGGTGATTTGTGTTTTTTAAAAGAAAGGGCCTTGGAGTCTGGGCGGTGATTTTTGTGCTTGCTTTTCTGCCATGTACGAAACTGCACTGCGAAGAAGCCTATGAGTTCGTTGACAAAGACATTCATGAAATTCTGTATGCGCTTTCTCTTTACACTGGAATTTCGATTTCTGCTGACGATACAGTTTCAGGAAAAGCTGATTTCAGATGTACAGGGGAGAACTTTTCGGAATCTTTTGATGCCTTTTTGCTGCAGTCCAGGCTCTATGTTGAGCGTGGGGAAAACCGGTGGACGGTAAGCCGAATCCTCATTCAGAGAAACAATGATTTGTATTCTCTTGATGCCTTTGATGTTAGTCCGATGCAGCTTTTTGAAAAGTGTGCGATTTCGACAGGACTTTGCGTGACTTACGATTCACTGCCTTCAGTGAAAGTCAGCCTGCATACAGGTTTCTGTTCGACTGAAGAACTTTTGAAAAGAATTACCGGGCTTTGCATGGGCTTTTCTCTGGAAAAAGAAGGGGAAGGTGCTTTTCATGTCGCAAGGAATTCTTCATCTGTAAATCCGGGCGGGAATGCGGGAAAGGTTTCGTTAATCGAAAAGGACGGAATCTGGTATGTCGATGTTCAGAATTCAAGCATGTCGCTTGTAGCGGAAAGACTTTTTGCTCAGGCAAAAAAGCAGTTTTGCTATGCCCTTACGAATGAGTCAAAAATCATGCGTTCTTCCTTTAAGGCGTCTTCTTTTGATGAGGCACTTTCACTTCTATGTATGCAGGCGGATGCTCAGTTTTCTGTCCGGGACGGCCTTTACTTCATTCTTCCATGCAGGAACAAAAATCAGCTTTCTCAGCTTGGAAAGGAATGGAAAGGCGTTAAATTGAAATTTCTGAAAAATACCGCCTGCATCTCTTTGATTGCAAAAAGATTCCCTGAAATTGAGTGCATTTTACTTGATGACGGAATGGGCTTTATCTTTCTTGCTGATGAAGAAAAAGCCCTTGAAGTGATGAAATTCGTTTCAGAGATTGATGTGAAAGAGAAAATGCGTTTTGTCCAGTTGAAATATATTCGGACGGAGGATTTTATGGCGCATATTCCTCCATTTCTTGAAAAAGCTTCTATAAGCGATACGGGGCATGGCGACAGCTTTTTCTTTTCAGGTTCAGATTCTGCCTATGAGCGTCTTTTGGAAGAGCTGCCTCTGATTGATAAACCAGTTTCCCGCGTGCGCTACGACCTTCTCATCATGCAGTATCAGACAACGAGCGGCCGGGAATGGACTCCGAAATTCAAGGCCGGTCGGGCAAAAATGGGTGATAAGACGGACGGGGCCGTTCAACTTGGCAGCGTGCTCAATTTGAATCTTGATGTAATAGGTGCTTTTGGACTCAAGTTTGCGGGCGAACTTCAGACTGCGATAAGCGAGTCAAAGGCAAAGGTCTATGCAGACACCACATTGAATGGTGTGAGCGGAAAGGCAATCAATTTTCAAAATACGAACACTTACCGCTATCGGGACAATAATCTCAATCCAGAGACAGGCGAGCCGATTTATTCGGGAATCACGAAGGAAATCATTTCTGGCCTGAAGCTTGAGGTATGCGGAACTGTAACGGGCGACGGCATGATAACGAGCAGAATCACTGCCAGCGTTTCAAGGCAAGGAACTGACTTGTCCACGACAACTGGAAATCCGCCGCCTACAAGTGAAAAAGTGGTTACTACGGAAGTGCGGGCTAAGAGCGGTGAACCTGTGGTTTTAAGCGGTCTTGTCCAGGAAGAAGAAACGGAAAATATTTCGCGCGTGCCGTTTTTCTCAAGGATTCCGTTCGTTGGCAATCTTTTTAAGGCAAGCGAAAAATCCGTTGAAAAAACAGAACTTGTGATTTATCTGCTTCCGAGTGCAGAAATATTCGGTTTTGAAGAAAAAAACGCAAAGGTAAGGAATGAGGCTTTCAAAACCCGGATTCTAAAAATTGCTGAAAAAGCGGGAGCAAAGGATGAGTGATAAATTCGATCTTTCCGTTTCATTCAGTCTTTTTAATGATGCCGTCGTGCTTGAGAGCATGGAGAAATTTGTAAAAATCGGGATTCGTGATTTTGCGAACGAGGAATTGAAAAGAAAGCTTTCGAAGTCGGTTCAGAACTATTTTGAAATGAAAGGAAAACGCTTTGATGTGGCTTCAAGCTGCCGTTTCGTGCCTATCGATGACGAAAAACTGAGGCATGAAATTTCCCTTCGCTATGCGGAAAGCTGCCGTGTGAATGAGCGGAAAAATGATGCGAGTGAAGCGGGAATGCTTTTGGACACATTGCTTTCTGAGGCCGGAAAAAAAGAAGCGAGTGACATTCATATAGAAGAAAAGTGCGTAAGGTTCAGAGTCGCAGGAAGGTTAGAGGAAATTTGCCCGCTTTCGCCTGAAAAAAGCCGTGAGCTTGTCCGCAGGATAAAAATCCTTTCCAACCTGAATGTGCTTGAAAGCCGTAGGGCGCAGGACGGTCAGTTTATCTTTCGCGGAAAAGATGAGGTTTTCGTACGGGTTTCCTGTGTTCCGTCTGTTTCTGGAAACGGGGCTGGTGAGAGCGTGGTTCTTCGTCTTTTGAATGTTTCCCGTGTACCGCTTTCGCTTTCTGAACTCGGATTTTCTGAATCACACTGTGCTCTGCTAGAAAAAGTGCTTGAAAATGAGCAGGGGCTTGTGCTGATTTGCGGAGCAACTGGCAGCGGAAAATCGACGACAGCGGCCTCTCTTCTGACAAGATTAAATGAATTGTCTTGCGGCAAAAAGAAAATCATCACGATTGAAGATCCGCCTGAATACCTGCTCGATGGAATGACGCAGATTCATGTGGACGAGCAGAACGGAATGTCTTTTTCAGATGCACTTAGGTTTGTGTTCAGACAGGATCCGGATGTAATTTTCGTCGGCGAGATTCGTGATGCGCTGGCTGCCAGAACGGTACTTCAGGCTTCGCTCACAGGGCATCTTGTTTTTGCGACTGTACACACTGGTGGCATTCAGGAAACAGAGGTTCGCATGAAAGAACTTGGAGTGGATTTTTCTGAATTTTCGACAGTACTAAAGGCAATGATTTTTCAAAGGCTGATGCCTGATGAAAATGGAGTTCATCTTGAAGCGCAGATTGTGCTTCCGGAGCAAAGGGGGAATGAATGAGAAGATTTATTTTTTCTAAGAGTCAGAGACTTCTTGATTTAACGAGTCATCTTTCGGAACTGATTTCCAGCGGACTCTCATTGCAGAATTCGCTTGAAATTCTTGGGAAAATTGACTTTGAGGATGAAAAAGTTTCTAAAATCGCAGTTTTTCTTCATGACTCTCTTTTGCTTGGAGTGAAGTTTTCGTTTGCCCTTGAGACAAGTCCGGACTTGAAAGTTCCTTCATGGTATCTGGATTTCATTACTGTTGCAGAAAATTGTGGAAATCTTGGCGCCGTGCTTTTTTATTTGAAAGGGCTGCTTCTGCATGGAAAAGAGTGCCGTGAGAAAGTTTTGGGTGCATTGCTTTATCCCGGTTTTGTATTTCTTCTGACGGCTTTTGCAGGATTTATATCAGTAGTTTTCGTTTTGCCCTCATTTTCCTCGATTTTCCCGAATGAGATTATTGAGCGAGATGAAGCCATTGCATCAATGCTTAGGTCCGATTTTTTGCTTGGAACTGCTTTTGTCATGCTTTTGATTTTTGTGAAAAAAAATCTCGCTCCAGAACCTTGCGTAAATATTCTCAGAACGATGGATTTTCTGCTTGCCAATTCTGTTCCGACTCTTGCGGCCGTTTCCTGTGCACTTGCGTTTACCGGCGGAAAAAAGAAGCTGTCAAAGGCACTCGTTGGTGTCAAGAAAAGACTTTTGGATGGGGAAGCGGTGGCGGACTGCTTTTCCTCCTGTTTTGAAGATGCGGGATTCAAGAAAGAAGGTCGTCTGCTTTCGGTAAATCTTGCGCTGTGCGAGGAAACCGGAGAAAAAAAAGGCTTCGGAAAGACGGCGGATTATCTTGCTTCAAGAAAAATGCGCCGTGAAAAAATGATTCTTTCGTCCGTGCAGCCCATTCTTCTTATTCTTTCAGGGATATATGTGACTTTAATTCTAAAAACGGCTTTTTTGCCATACATAACAAATATCGGAGGTATTTGATGAAAAAAATCATCACTAGGAAGAATTACGCACATCTGAAAAACAAGCGTGATTCTGGTTTTACTTTTGTTGAAACGCTTGCAGTTCTTGCGGTAACGGCAATCCTGACTTCACAAGTGGGGCTTTGCGCTCACAAGTTGATTCAGAAAGCCCGCGTGTCTGCAACGAAAAATCAGATTGAGCAGCTCAGGCTTTCATTGCAGAACTATTTTGCTGACTGTGCCCGTTTCCCGACTGAGGAACAGGGACTGCTTGCTTTGTGGGAAGAGCCAGTTCTGTATCCGCTGGCTGAAAACTGGGCAGGTCCGTATACAGACAGAAAGGTTCTTTCAGATTCATGGGGAAATCCTTTCCTGTATGTAGTTCCTGACAGTCCAGCACATGCTTCAAAACTGCCAAAAGGACTGCCATTTGGAATCATATCTTATGGAGCAGACAAAAAAGAAGGAGGAGATGGAAATGACAAAGACATTGTTTCGTGGGAATAAAAAAATTGCAAAAGATGCAGGTTATGCACTTTTTGTTGGAATGGGCGTGCTTTGCATAGTTTCATTTTTCTTTATGACGCTTGTGGCACTGAGCCGCATGAAACTTGAAAATCTCGAAATACAAAGCACGGTTTTCTATTCATCAATGAAGGAAAGAAACGAGCGTGTTCTTGCAGAATGGAAAAATTATCCTGAAACAGATGAGGAGCTTAAAACTTTTGAAACTGATTGAAGTGCTTGTGATGATAATCCTTCTTCCGCTGTTTTCGATGACCATTTCTTCAAATATGAAAGCTGTCATGGAAAGCCGGAAAAGATTTTCTGAAAAGAACGCTATCTTCTGTACCGACAAGTCGATTTCTTCTTCATTCATAAAGATTTGTGAGAAGAATGGCGGGAAAGAGGCTGAGATGGATTCTTTTTTGAGAAACTGCAACCTTCTGTTTGAACTTGATTCAATCAAAGTCGAAACCGTTGGCGTGAAGGATAGAAAAAAACTTATGAAATGTGAGTGGCGGCTTGGAACGCGCAGCAATTTCGTTCTGGCCGTGACGGAAAAATAGGAGATAAAAATGAAAAAAACAATTATTCGTTCATCAGACTATGAATTTTACAGAATTCTTTTGCCGTGGAAGTCAATTTTTTCACAGCACAGAAAATTTATAATCGGCGAGCTTGAAAAAAGGCATCCCCGTTTTTCAGGGAGCTGCTGTTACGATGCAAAATACTGCGTCGAAAAGAAAAATCTGATGGCAGAAATCGTCGTGATGGAAAAATCCAGCCTTGCACAATACAAAAATGCGGGCGGAAACTTATATATAGAAGACAACACAAAAAGGAGCGTATTCAGCCAGCGTACAAGGATTATCCGGGCTGTGAGCCTTATTATGATTATGCTGACTGGAATCCTTTCGTTCAGGATTGCAAAATCTCTGATTTCTGGCGAAAAACTGTGTACTGGAAGTGCAGTCGCTGAAAACACAATTTCTCCGGCTGATTACCTTGCTGAAGAAAACGGAGCTTCTTCGGGAGAGAAGTTTACGCTTGAAAGCCCCGAAAGCCTTCTTCCGAAAGTGTTTGCTTCAATCAGCTCGCATGGCGGAAAAATTTCGGCATTTTCTTATTCGCGAAAAGATTCTGTTGACGGAAAGAAAAGCAGTGGCCTTTCTACTTTTTCGATTCATGGCTGCAACTGTGAGGAAGTGACCAATGCTCAGTATTGCGTCGTTTCGTTCAAGAACAATGAGCCTCATTTTGAGGTGATTCTGCCGTTTCAGAACGTGCTTCCTGGTAAAAGCTCGCTTGCATCCGATGAGCCTGATTCAGATTCAAAAATTGCTTCTCATGAAAATGATGCTAAAACAATCGCTTCAATCCGTTCGCAGCTTCGTGAACTTGGGGCAGTGATTGAAAGCGAGCGGAACGGGGAAGACTGTGTGGATTTTTCTTTCTTTTCGGATTTCTCAATTCTTTATTCCTGCTTGAAAATATGCGGATTGGAGGCGGAAAACTCATTGTGGACAGTGAGATCGCTTTCTATGACGGAAAACGGAAACCGTGGCAGCGTAAGAATCTCATTCGACAAGTATGGTAAAAAAGAAGATTTCAGTCCGCTCCTTCTGGCTTCCCGCTATGCCTATCTTTTCGGGCCGGAACTTAAAATCGTTCCGAAAAAAGCCGGACTAATTTCAGATAAAAGGGATTCCCTTAAAAACTTTGCCGCAAAAAGCAAGGTCGGAGAAATCAAAAAAAATGACGGAAGCATTTTCGTCTGCTACAGAAATTCGGAAGGCAGAATGGCCTTTTTGAAACAGGAGCGCGTGAATGAGAATCGTTAGAATTTTACTTTGTCTTTGTGCTTTTTCCTTCGTGTCATGTGCAAGCACGAAATTTGAGGGAAGGGCTGTGCTTGCCGGAAAAGTCTGTGATTTGAGCGGAAAAGGAATACCGAATTATCACATTTCTGCGGGGCTTGGCCTTGATGCCGTGACTGACATTAACGGAATGTTTTCGTTCAATTCTGTTTCTGCCGGAAATTATCACATAACGGGCGGCGGAAACGGCTGGGAGAGCGCGGACTTGAGGTTTAGCTTCACTGACAGAAAATCAATCGTCTGCATTCAGGTGGATTCCCTGGAGAATCTTGTGTCAGAAATGGAAATTCTGCTTGAAGAAGAGAATTTTGAGGGAGCGAAGAATTTGCTGTCAAAGTACAAGCCTTATAACGAGCGAAATCCTTTCTATCGTTCTTATAAAAGTCTTGTCGCATACTGCGCTTCACCAACAGAAAAAAGAAAAGAAGCACTGAAAAAGTGCCTTGATAAAATCCAGTAGAGCGGAGGTCTTTATGAAAAAGAAATGGGAATTATTCTTTGGTGCCGTGTTTTTATCAATTTTTAGCTTTACCTTTTCCGGGTGTGAGTCAATGGATACTTTCGCGTGTCCGTACATAATCTCAAATCCGAGGGTGGAACTGGGCGAGTGCGAGAAAAATCACAAATTCGCAGGAATGCACTTTTCATTCTTTAATGAGAGCAAAAAGGATATAGAGAATTTTACGCTTTGTTTCATGCTGTATGATTCGGATGGAAACAATCCTTTCATCGGCTCGAACTGTATCGTTTCAAGATGTGACTGGAAGGTTCGTTCCGGGGCTGTGGTGGACTTTATAATCGATTTAGATTCCTATCTGACTGTAGTTCCGACAGAGCCGTATCAGCTCGATTACATTTTTGTCTGTGAAATCAACTATAGCGATAAAAGCTGCTGGAAAGATCCGTACGGAATGTACTGTGTCAGGGAGGCATGCGAATGAAAATTTTAAGGCTTTTGCTTCTTTTTCCACTAGCTTTGCTTCTTTTTGCCTGCGGAACGGATTTTTCAACTCAGGATTCTCTTGTAAAGCCCGATTCCAGACCTGAAAAAACTGATACTGAAACGGTGGAGACTTTGGTAAGCGTGAAGGAGGATGAGAAAGACTACATCGTTGATGACGCTGATTTTACCGACTACGAAGTGTTCGAGGAAGAAATTGAGGAAGAGCCTCCGCCACCTCCGCCACCTCCGCCAGTGATTGAAATTCACCGTGAATGGACGATTCTTGTTTACATGGCGGCTGACAACAATCTTGAGTCCGATGCAATCACTGATTTTAACGAGATGGAAAATGCGGATTTTGACGAGAGCGTTACCGTCCTTGCGCTTCTTGACAGGGCAGAAAAATATGACGCGACTAACGATGACTGGACGGACACCCGTCTTTACAGAATTTGCCGTGACGAGCAGCAGAATAAGACGCTCATAGTCAGCGAAGAGCTTGATTGTGATGAGCTTTGCCTTAAATCCGGTTCGCAGACAGAACTTGATATGGCGAATCCTTCGACTCTGAGTGCTTTCTGTGAATTTGCACGGAAAACCTATCCTGCTGACAATTATGCGCTGATTCTCTGGGGGCATGGAAGCGGCTGGCGGGAAGCGGCTAGTGAAACAGAACTTGTTTGCGGGGAAGATTCTTTTGAAAACAGGAATTTCCGTGCCGTTGCATTTGACAATGCTTCTGACTCCTACATGACAATCTCTCAGCTGGGGAAGGCTGTTTTTGAGGGAATGGATGGAGAGAAGCTCGCTCTCATAGGCTTTGATACCTGCTTTGGAATGTGCCTTGAAAGCGCATACGAACTTACGGACTGTGCCTGTTACATGGCAGGAACTCCCGCACTTGTTCCCGAAAGCGGCTGGAACTACACGGAATTTTTGACCCGTTTTGCCGCTGGTGAAAAATCCTGCGAGTCCATGATCGATTCAATTTTCGCTCAATATGAAAAATCCTATGGAAACTATGCCTATGCATCGTTTTCATGCGTTGATTTGAGCAAAATTCCTTCATTCGTGACTCAATTCTCGGATTATTCATTTCAGCTGGCTTCCTCAATAAATGATAAGGCTGAGCGCGACAGAATAATGAAAATCTTCACGGAAAAGGCCGTTTCTTACTGTTCGGCTTCTTTTCCCACTGATTTTTATGTTGATGTAAAGTCCTGCCTTTCTTTGCTGGCACCTTCGTCAAAAGGCACTGATTCGCTGATTCTTGCGCTTGACGACGCAGTTTTCCGCTCCTGGTCTGCTTCAGGGAAAACCTGCTCGTTGGGGCTGTTCTTCTGTGTTTACCGTAATTCTTCCGTGATTCAATCTTCTCATCCTGCCATGTATGTAAATGGCGCGAGGGAGCCTTTGCTGAGCCGCTTTGTCCGTGATTGTACAGGCTATGTGCCGCTCAGAGATGAAAATGTCAGCCTTTTGAACAGGCTGTTCTACACGAATTTCAACTAAAGGGAGATGTATGAATATGAAAAAAAGTTTTTTGGCCCTGCTTTTGGCAATTATGTTTGTTTTTTCACCTTTTTACATCCATGCGGATGATGATGATGACGGCTGGACAAATGATGATTGGGGCGACTGGTCGGTTTATGATGACGATGATTATGAAGATGATGACGACGACGATGATTCTGGCTCATATCCTGATTTTGCAAATTTCACCGATGAAGACTGGGATAATTATTTTGCCGAGAGACAGGAAGACCCTGACGGCTGGGATGGAACGCCTGCGACTTACGGACAGGAAGCAAATTCCTGGTGGGATGACATTGACTGGGGCGATGAAAACACTGTTGATTGGGAAACCCATACCCTTGTTTCTGATGTGGACGGAAATCTTGTCGTGATTTCAGTTGATGATGTATACGATGACGACGGAAACTTCATTTATACTTATGACGGCGTTTACAGCGATGATCCTGATTTTAAGGCCGATGTAGAGAATCGAATCGCAGAATTCTTCGAGGACATGGTTAACAAGACCGCAAGTGAATCGCTGTCAGAACTGCTTTCCCGCTATGTTGAGGCATTGAAGGAACTTGATGAGGCAAAAATTGCCGGCGATAATGTCACGAAAATCGAGGAGCTTGAATCAATCCTTGCTTCATTGAGAGAGGAACTTGATGAGATATGTGCGAAAACTGGCTATCAGTGGTCGGTGTCCGAAAAATCAAATTTCGGTGTGATTACAAACCGCGAGGGAAAGACCGTCTATCATGCGGGCGACCCTGTGATTTTTGCGTCCGGGGATTTTATCATTGATGACAGTGATATTCGCGTCCGGGGCAAACAAACATCGTTTGAAATCACGAGGCATTACTCTTCGCTCGAAGCTTCTCGTGATGAAGTAAAAGGAGGCATTTTCGGTTCAGGATGGGCTTCTAATCTTGAAACAAGGATTATAGGCGCATACAGCAGTGATTTCATTGATTCTCTTCCTGCATGGGAAAATTATATGGAAGAACTTAAAAGCCATGAATCCAAGATGTCGGAGTATCTTGACGAGGATTCCGAAACTTCTGACCTGTATGCGTCAATGCAGGAAATTCTTGCCGCTGCGGAATCGGAATATTCTCTTGTGAAAGATTATGTCGAAAGAAGCCAGACACAGCGGAATCTGAACAGAGCCGTTGATTATGGTTATGCCGCGAAACTTGCTCAAAGGGCGGGACTCGGAATTGTTTTTTACTGTCAGGACAATGGCGGTCTTCTTGTATTTGAAAAGCAGGAAGACGGCTCTTACTCACTAAATCCTGCTTTTAAGAATGCTCATGTCTCTCTGTCTGTTTTTGATAATCTTTACTGTATATCATATCTTTTGACCTGCGAAAAACGCTTTTATTCAATGGAAGGCCTTCCGCTTTACTTCACCTTCAAAAACGGCGGCCGCGTTGATTTTTCTTATGATGCTCAATCCCGTCTGGATTCTATTTCTCTGGACGGCACGAAATCCCTTGCTTTTGAATGGAATGGCACAAATCTTCTTTCGGTAAAGGATTGTCTTACTTCCCGCCGCGTGGCTTATGCTTATGAGGACGGATTTTTATCTTCTGTATGCGATTGGGAGGGAGATACAAAAAGATTTTCATATTCTGGCGGAATGCTTGCCTCTCAGATTAAGGCGGACAACAGCTGTGTTTGCTTTGAATATGAGGAAATTGACGGAAAAAAAAGGACTGTCAGGACTCGAAACGAGGAAGGTTTTTATGAATCTTTCTACTATAATATTCCTGAGAAAACTACAGTTTATTCTGACCATGATGGCGTGACTTCTGTTTTTGTCTATGATGAGCGGGGAAGGACTGTGCGTGAAGAACGGGCGGATTCATACTTCGCGTATTATGAATATGATGCTGACGGCAATCTTTTGTCAAAGACGGATAATTCTGGAAAAACGGAATTCCTTTATGATTCAGCTTGTAACCTATGTCAGAAAATCTATCCTGACACGAGCCGTGAAATTTGGTCTTACAATGATTCTTCGTTAAGCTCATACACTGACCGTGACGGAATCGTGCAGAATTACCTTTATGATGCTGATGGACTTATGACAGATTTGTTCCGGGGCAGTGAGCTACTTTTTCATTTTGATTATAATGAAGACGGTCTTCTGGTTTCACAAAGAGACTGCTGTGGTAATGAGCTTCGTTTTACTTACGACAGCCGTTCAAACATAACAAAAAGAGCACTTTTTGCGCCCGGTGCGTTTCTTGCCTCAAAAACAGAGAAATTTGAATATGACTCTCAAAACAGGATTGCTTCTTTTACAGATGCCCTCGCACGGAAAACGACTTATTCTTATTCACCGCACAAAATCATGTCTTCCAGAAGTGACGGCCTTGATATTATAGAAGAATACTCGAACAGAAAGCTGCTTCTTTCCCGCACAGAAAGTGACAGAATTACAGGTGAGACAAGAACTTATTCCTACGAATATGACGGAAACAAAAACTGTGTTGCAGTCTTCATATCTGGAATTGACTCGATGGGAAAAAAGGTCGAAAAAAGCAGAATTAACTCTTTTGAATACACTCAAGCCGGGCGTGCAAAAAGGGTGGTTTTTCATGATTTTCTTTCCTCAAATCAGAATTTCGCAAGCGAATTTGAATACGGCAATGGCGGAAAGCTTTCATCTGAAAGAACGGGGCTTTACGATGAAATAAACGGATGCTTTTCAGGTTCTGTTGCCCTCACTGAATATTCTGGATTTTACGGCGAAAAAGGATGGATTTCTTCAATAAAGAGAAGTGACGGAAGTGTTTTTGAGCAGAGTTTTGACTTGAACGGACGGTGCATTTTTGAAAGAGTTAATGGAAAGACCGTCATGGAAAATCTTTATTCTCCTGCAGGAAGGCTTATTGAAAAAAGTTCCGGCTTCGGCGGCTTTTACGAATATGACTATGATTCAGTTTCGGGCTTATGTTCATATAAAGGTGAAAAACAGGGGCTTTTTTCTGATGCCGCAGAAAAAAAATCATATTTCCCGGACGGCCGCTTGAAGTCAGTAATGTACGGAAGTGGACGAAAAACTGAATATTTTTACGATGAGTTCAAAAATCCGGTGAAAATCACTTCTGTTTCAGGCAGCAAAATCCGCTCTTATGATAGGGCTGGCCGCATCTTGTCGGAGAAGATTCTTGATTTGTCAGGCAAGCTCGTAAGCGAAGATGAATGGCTTTATTCTGAACGCAAAATCCTTCACATAAGGGGCGGAAAATACAAGGAAGCTTTCATTGTGAACGCTTTTAATGAAGTTATTTCATATATCGATGGAAATGGAAACGAAAAGAAATTCTTCCGCGATGTGCTTGGACGCGTTATCTGTGAAAAAGATGCCTATGGCTCGGAACTGCGAAAAAAGTGGAATGCAAAAAATCTCGTATCGAAAATCGAATTCCCGGACGGAAGCTTTCTTTCTTATTCATACGATGAAAATTCCAATTGCTGCGAGTGTTATGATGGAGAAGGGCTTTTGTGGCAAAAATCATACGACTCTGATGGAAAAGTGAAGTCCTGTGCTGAGCGGCCCTTTTTTGTCCTTGAGCAGTATGAATATGATGAGAGGGGAAGTCTTGTTTCTGTTAGCCGGAACGGTGTCTTGCTGAAAAAAGCCGTCTATGATGATAAGAAAAAGACTTGTGTTCTGACAGATGCTTTGGGGAATTCTAATTATTACGAGCATGATTCTTTTTCAAGGCTTCTTCGCCACAAGAATTCACTTTCTTCGGTGCAGGAATTTTCTTATGGCAGTGACGGTTTACTAAAAGCCGAAAGTGACTTCAAGGGAAACAGCAGGAAAATCTCATATGGAAAGGATTTGCTTTCGTGCAGGATAGATTTTTCGGATGGAGAAAGTTTTTCTTACCTTTACGATGCATCGTCTAATCTGACCAGAGCGAGCTCTAATGATTTAGAACTGTGCTTTTCTTACGATGGGGCAGGTTTTCTGTGTGCTCAGTGTAATTCTGACGGAAAGGATAAGCTTAGCTTTGATTATGATGAGGCCGGAAATCTCGTGAAAATCCGCTCGGAGCAAAGGACTATTTCGTACGCCTGGGGAAAAAATCGGGAGCTTCTTGAAGTTTCGGACTGTGTTTTTGAATCAGGCTCAAAGGTGACATGTTCGGTTCGCTTTGCTTATGATAAATGCGGCCGCGAGATACTCCGTGTTTACGATTCTGGTGAAAGCATTAAGTCTTTATATGATAAAAACGGTCGTCTGATTTTGAAAACAGGTTATTCTTCTGATTTGCAGCCTGTATTCGTTGACGGTGCAGTTTATGATGAGCGGGGAGCAAAGATTTTCTCCCTGAATTCGGATTTATCCGTAACGGCCTACTCTTATGACACTTTCGGGCGGCTTTCGCTCGTTTCTTATCCATATTCTGATTCTTTGGCAAAAAAGATGAAATATGAATGCGCTGATGCGGGCCTTCATTATCTTTCAGGAAATGAAAAAATATCTGAGCTTTCCTTTTCTGCTGATGAATATGAAAAACTGCGCTTTCTTTGCTCACAGATTGGTCTTGGTAACTATCAGGTAAAGCCTTATCAGTGCGTTTTGTTTGAGTCTTTTGACTATGATTTGAACAATAACCTTAAGTCCAAAACAAATCCTTACAATACGATTCGATATTCCTATGACAGTGAAAACAGGCTTGTCTCCTGGGGGAATGGGGCTTCTGCTTCTTATGATAAAAACGGAAATATGATTGAAAAAAAGAGCTGTTTTACACAAGCTTCTTATGAATACAGTCCCTTCAACCGTCTCAAAAAGATTTCAAGCCACAGTTTTCTCGATGATTCGGACTGTGTGCATCTGTATGATTATGATGCTCTTTTCCGAAGAAGTGATACTTCTTCAAGTGAATCAGGCTCCTACAGGAATATGTATATCGCTCTTTCGCCCAAAATCTTTTCTTCGAGCAGAAGAGCTTTATTTTCAGATGAGTTAGCCTCTTCAAAAAACACAAGGTCAGGCCTTTCAAAGTCAAATGCTAATCATTCAGGGCGTTATGTCTTTATCGATGATATGATTGAAGAAGATGGATTTTATGAGGTCAAAAAATCATCTGATGAGCCTTTTGCGACGCATCCTCTTTATGATGAGAGGGGAATGCTTTTATCTTACATTTCAAGCGGAAGTTCGCGTGGTGAATTTAATTCTGTTTTGATGACGGATGAAGCAGGATCTGTCAGGTCAGAATTATCTTTTTCTTCGCTTTTGAATCAGTATGAGTATGATGTTTTTGGAACGCCGCTTGCTGATTTTGGCCATTTTGCATTTGCCGGAAAGAGCTTTGATAAGGAAGCAGGAATTTATGATTTTGGCTATCGTGATTATGAGCCGGAACTTGCCCGTTTTTCTTCAGTGGATCCTGCCCGAGACGGCGTGAACTGGTATGCTTACTGTCAGGGAAATCCTGTGACTTTTTACGATCGGGACGGACTTTATTCACTTCCTATGAATCCGCAGGAAATGCAGGATATGGGAGACGCTCTTCTTGGAGATTCAAAGTATGACTTCAAATACAGCAATTCGGGGCTGGTGCTTTCTGATAAAACGGAATATGCCGCAAGTTATGGCTGTCTTGTTACGGCACTTGCGGAAGCATTGACTGCCCTTACAGGGACTTGTGTCACGAATGATTATGTGAATTCGCTCAAAGATTGTTTTAACGGCGGAAATGTTTCATGGAAGGGAGTTGATGATGCCTTTGGCCTTTCGCGTGAAAATGTTTTTACTGCAAAAGCTGATGTTACGGAAGCAAAAAACTTTGTTAACGGAATGCTTACCATTGCACACGATTCTGCATATTCTCCCGGCGGAAAATTCGGGGAGCTCTTTCACTGTGCACCAAAAGCCGATGATGCAAGAAAATCACTGACTGCAATGGAAGATTTGTCAAACATCACTCATGTGCTTTCTGCGATTGAAAAATCTTCCGGGGCAAGTGCGGTAATCGCTCAAGTCTGTTATGACAGGAGCGGAAAGACTGGCGGTAATCTTCATTTTGTTGGAATCGGAACGCAGATTCATGAAATAAACGGAAAGCAGGTTGTTTCTGTTACTGCAACTTCAATGTACGATAAGGCTGAAAATTTCGGCGGAGTCCGTAGGGAAAGCGGATGGATTTTGCATGAAGGCAAGGTTTACATTCCTCTGACTTTGATTAACCGAATCGATACGCTTTCAAAGGCCCGGTAAGTCAATTTTGCGGCTGTCACTCTTAAAAAGGCAGCCGTTTTTTCATGGCAGTTTGCAAAAAAAAAATTAAAAATCTTGACAAATTGAGCAATCGGTTGCACAATAATCTCTATGAGCATTTACAATGAAATTAACCGACTCTCTGCCTATGGATTGAAGGCAGGGCTTTTTGAGAAGGAAGATTTGGTGTTCGTTAAGAACCAGCTTCTTCTTCTTTTGAATCTTGACGGTTTTGAAAATGATGACGACGCATTTGCCGTTCCAGATGTCGAGATTTCTGACCTTGAGGATATTCTTGCAAAAATCCTTGATTATGCCGTAGAACACAAACTGACTGGCGGCGAGGGCGTGGTTTACCGCGATTTGTTCGATACCCGCCTTATGAGCGTAATGATTGACCGCCCGAGCAACATCACAAAAAAATTCAATGAGCTTTATGAAAAATCTCCAAAAGAGGCTACCGATTTCTTCTATAAACTCTCTCAGGATTCTGACTATATCCGCCGCTACCGTGTCTGCAAGGATTTAAAATGGAATTCAAAGACTCCTTATGGCGACATGGATATTACAATCAATCTTTCTAAGCCAGAAAAGGATCCTAAGGCAATCGCCGCTGCCAAGCTCATGAAGCAGGCCGGTTATCCAAAATGCCTTTTGTGTAAGGAAAATGTCGGCTATGCGGGCCGTGTAAATCATCCTGCACGCGAAAACCACAGAATCATTCCAATCACTCTTGCCGGTGAAACATGGGGCTTCCAGTATTCACCTTATGTTTACTATAACGAGCACTGCATTGTCTTCAATTTTGAGCACAGTCCTATGCTCATTTCAAAAAAGACCTTCGAGCGACTTCTTGATTTCGTTGACAAATTTCCGCATTACACAATCGGAAGCAACGCAGATTTGCCGATTGTCGGCGGTTCAATCCTCACACATGACCATTTTCAGGGCGGTGCCTACGAATTCCCGATGGCAAAGGCTCCTGTTGAAAAGGAATTCACTGTCAAAGGCTTTGAGGACCTCAAATGCGGCATCGTAAAATGGCCGATGAGCGTTATCCGTGTTTCTTGTGCTAAAAAAGAGCGCCTTGTTGACTTCGCAGAGCATGTCCTTCAGAAGTGGCGTGTTTATTCAGACGAAAAGGCCTTTATCTTTGCAGAAACTGATGGCGAAAAGCACAATACATTAAACCCGATTGCACGCAGACGAGGCGATTTGTTTGAGCTTGATTTGGTTCTTCGCAACAACATCACAACCGAAGAGCATCCGCTTGGAGTCTATCATCCTCATGCAGAACTTCATCACATCAAAAAGGAAAACATCGGTCTTATCGAAGTCATGGGACTTGCGATTTTGCCAGGCCGTCTCAAAACAGAACTTGCTGATTTGAACGCTGCATTGCGTGGCGGCAAGGATATTTCCAGTGATGAAAATCTTTCAAAACATGCTGACTGGTGCAAGGAGCTTTGTCAGAAATATGATTTTGCTTCAATGACCGAAGAAAAAGTTGATTCTGTTCTCAAAGAAGAAATCGGCGTTGTATTCTCTCAGGTTCTTGAACATGCCGGCGTTTACAAATACAGTGACGAAGGCAAAGCTTCATTCATGCGCTTCATCGAGAAATTATAAGTTTTATGATTGAATGCAAAAAACTTGACGGCGAAATCTCTCTCTACACGGTTTCAAACGGAACAATTTCGTTTTCGGCAATGGATTTTGGCTGCACGATTACGAATCTCTTTGTGAACGATAAAAATGGTCACAAAGTCGACATCCTTTTGGGCTATGACACGCTTTCTGAATGGAAGAGAGGAATGCAGGCTCATAATGCGATTGTCGGTCGTGTGGCAAACCGCATCCGTGGGGGAGAATTTACTCTCGACGGCAAAAAATATCTTCTCGAAAAAAATGACGGTCAGAACTGCCTTCACGGTGGAGACACCCGCTACGAAAAAATGCTTTGGAAAGGCGAAGAATATTCTGATTCTGAAGGCATCGGCGTAAAATTCACACGAAAAAGTCCGGATGGTGAGCAGGGCTTTCCTGGAAATCTTGACTTGTGCGTGATTTATAAGATTTCAGAGAAAAATGAGCTGATTTTTGAGTACACAGGAACGACTGATGGCGCGACTCCAATCAACCTGACGAATCATGCTTATTTTAACCTCAACGGAACCGGCTCGGTTTTGAATCATCGCCTGCAACTTGATTGTTGCAAGGTTCTTGAAAGTGCTTCGGATTCTGCTCCGAGCGGAAAGATTTTCGATGTTGAAGGTACGCCTTTTGATTTCAGAACAGAAAAGAAAGTCGGCGCTGAAATCGAAAAACTTGCCGTAAACGGGAAAGACAAACCGTTTGGTTATGACCATTGCTTTGTGACTTCTGCCGATGAGACTCACTTGGCTCGTGTGGGCATCCTTTCTTCTGATGAGAGCGGAATTTCAATGGAAATCTTTACGAATCAGCGGGGCGTTCATGTCTACACGGCAAATTACCTCGGCGGAAAAGGAAAGGGCGGAGTCAATCAGAAAATGCACGACGGAATCTGCTTTGAGACAGAGCGCTTCCCAAATGCAATAAATGAACCGTCTTTCCCTTCTTGCGTTTTGCGCCCTTCCGAAAAATACTGGCATAAAACAGTTTTTAAACTGAAAACCAGTCAATAAAATTGTACATTAAAAATAAAAAGTTTCATCCTGGAGGAGATTATGGGATTAACTGAAAAAGAATATGATGTGAATGAGCTGGTGCCGGCTTTTGTAAAACTTTATGGTGGAAATGCAGCTGATGTGGCTGTGTTCTCTTCACCGGCACGAATCAATATCATTGGTGAGCATATTGACTACAATGGCGGAAAGGTTTTCCCTGCTGCAATTAACCGATATCTTTATGTTGCCATCCGAAAGCGTGAGGATTCAAAAATCGTCTACAATGATGCGCGCTTCCCTGGAACTTACGAATTCGACATCAATGACGATTTCGTTTACGACAAAAAGAACGATTATGCCAACTATTTGAACGGTATTTTGAGCCAGATGAAATCACAGGGCTACAAATTCCCGTGCGGATTTGAAATTCTTATGGCAAGCAATGTTCCTGCGGGCGGCGGAATTTCTTCATCTTCTGCCCTAGAGTGCGGATTTGCCTATGCTGTGAGCGAGACATTCGGATTCAATATCAGCCGTGTCGAAATCGCAAAACTCGGTCAGATGAGCGAGCACAATTTCATGAATGTAAACTGCGGAATCATGGATCAGTTCATCATCGCAACTGGTAAAAAGAACACTGCTGAAAAACTCGACTGTGCAACCCTTGAATATGAATATGCGCCTCTTGAACTTGGAGATTACCGCTTTGTCGTCATGAACACGAACAAAGTCCGAAAACTTTCTGATTCAAAATACAATGAGCGAAGAAGTCAGTGTGAGCAGGCTCTGAAAATCTTGCAGGACAATGGCGTGGCAATAAAGGCTTTGTGCGAACTCACCCCTGCAAAATGGGAAGAGGTAAAGTCATTCGTGACTGATGAAATCTTGCAGAAGAGGGTAAAGCACTGTGTTTATGAAAACCAGCGTGTTTTGGATGCAGTAACTGCTCTTAAAGACGGCGACTTGAAGAAGCTCGGTGAGCTTTTGAACGCTTCTCATAAATCTCTTAAAGAAGATTATGAGGTAACGGGAATTGAGCTTGATACCCTTGCTGAAACTTCACAGAAACAGGAAGGCTGCCTGGGTGCGAGAATGACAGGTGCCGGTTTTGGTGGCTGCGCAATCGCTCTTGTTCACAAAGACAAGGTTGATTCTTTCATTGAAAATGTCCAGAAAGAATACACTGCAAAAATCGGTTATGCCGCAGGATTTTTTGCCTGTGAAAGCGGTGACGGAGTTGCAAAACTGGCCTAAAATCCAGCTTTTTCCTTTAAAAAGTGAACTTATTTGCTTTCGTTTTCGAAAGCAAAATCACCTGTAAAGAAGTCGGGCGAAACTGCTTCCATGTTGAGCCTGATTTCCCAATGCAGGTGAGGGCCAGTCGCAAGACCTGTTGCCCCAGAAAGACCGAGCAAATCCCCCTGATTTACGGTCTGGCCTACGCTTACATTCAGCTCGCTCATGTGATAGTAAAGCGAGTACAAGCCTGGAAGATGCTCAACGCAAACACTCCAGCCTGTTGAGATTCTGTCTTCTGCCATAACGACCCTGCCTTTTCCGCAAGAGCGTACTTCGCTTCCTGTCGGTACGCCATAATCGATTCCGTAATGAAGATTTGTTGAAGATTTTCCGTTGATGTAAGCGAATGTCCTTCGGTCAGCAAAAAATGAAGTTCTTCGGGTTGCAGGAGTGGGCGGAACAAAAGCCTTCGTATCATAGATTGAATCATAGTTTTTCGTGTCCAGAATTGCGTTCAGGCGTTTAATCTGGTCTGCTCGTTTTGCGCTGTTGTCGGTTTTGATTGCAGTGTTCGCAGCGTCGAGCGGAATTGTCTCTGAAACGAATTCCTTTTCAATAATTTTTACCGGCAGTTCAATTGTTTTTTCTTCCGTATTAAAGGCTTTGAAAGTGATTTTTGCCGTGTAGTCGCCGGGCTTCGCATAAGAAGAGATCGGGACACCAGTCAGAAGAACGGACTTCAGAAGCTTTTTGTCTGAAATCTTTTCGATTTTATAAAATTGTGATTTTGCGGTCGTTTTTTCAGAAAGTGTGCCGTCATCGTTTACGCGGAATATTGCGAGCTTTCCGCTGTCCTCGCCTGATTCTCCGAGAGATTTAATCAGTTTTTTATTTTTTGTCTCAAATACAATCCGCACAAAAACAGCATCGCCGGGCTGAACGGAAGGAGCATAATATGCCGTGAGCGTGTGGTCGGAGTAAGTGAAGGATTTTGATTCACCAAATGCTGTGAATGTCAGAATTGAAGCAATGATTGCGAAAACTATTTTTTTCATGCAGATGATTATATCATGATTTTTAATTTTTGTGATTAATCAGAGAGAAAAATCAGGTCTAAGTTCGAGTTTGATTTGTTGAATCGATTTACGGTGAAAAATTTCACAAAAAAAGCATTATTTTTCATTTTTCTACTTTTCTCTTTTTTGTTTTTCTGTTACATTTCTTGACAAATAAAAGCAGATGTTACGATTGTGATGACAGATGGCAGACTCATCGCTTAAAAAGCATGTACTGTCTAACGAGTTCACGAACGCTCCTAAGTCCACATCAACAAGTGACTCAATGAAAATCCCATTTATTTATTTTTCTCTTTATCAGGAGTTCGTATGAACAAGTATGTAAAGCGTTATTTTATTGACGCGCTCAGTGGCATGGCTCAGGGACTTTTTGCTTCCCTGCTTATCGGAACAATCATCAAGACTTTGGGGCAGCAGCTTCTCCGTCTCGGAACAAATCCTGTCTTCCAGTTTTTAGTTGATGCCGGAAATTTCGCAACTGACGGTCATGTTGTCGGTGCGGCTATGGCAATCGGAATCGGTTTTGCAATGAGCGTTCCTGCTCTCGTTCTTTTTTCTCTTGTTGCAGTCGGTAGTGCGGCAAATGTAACTGGTGGGGCTGGCGGTCCTCTCGCTGTTCTCGTAATCGCAGTAATTGCTGCTGAGTGCGGTTCTTTCGTAAGCAAAAAGACTAAGGTTGACATCATCGTGACTCCGCTCGTTACGATTATTGTTGGCGCTCTTCTTACTGTTCTAACTGCAAAATACATCGGAATGGCTGCTGCATCAGTCGGAAATATCATTGTCTGGGCAACAAAACTTCATCCGTTTGTAATGGGCATCATCATTTCTGTTGTAGTCGGTGTTGTTCTTACATTGCCGATTTCTTCTGCTGCAATTTGTGCGGCTCTTGGTCTTGTAGGCCTTGCGGGCGGTGCTGCTGTAGCCGGATGTTCTGCTCAGATGGTCGGTTTTGCAATCCTTTCTTTCCGCGAAAACAGATGGAGCGGTCTTCTTTCTCAGGGCTTGGGAACAAGTATGCTTCAGATGCCAAATATCGTTAAAAATCCGAAAATCTGGATTCCGCCGACACTTGCTTCTGCAATCACAGGTCCGATTGCAACATGTCTTTTCAAACTCGAAATGAACGGTGCGGCTGTTTCTTCAGGTATGGGAACCTGCGGTCTTGTTGGTCAGATTGGCGTTATCGCAGGCTGGTTCTCTCCGTCTGATGCTGCATTGAAGCACGGTGCAGTTGCAATTTCACCGACTTTCTTTGACTGGCTCGGACTTGTGCTTATCTGCTTCATTCTTCCTGGTGTTTTGAGCTGGGCTTTTGGTCTTCTTCTCCGTAAAATTGGTTGGATAAAAGAAGGGGATTTGACGCTGGCAGACTAATGCTTGATGAGCTTTCAGCATGGGCATAAATGCCTGTAAAAATCCAGAAAATCTTGAAATCCCCTGGTTATGTTTTTCGCTTTGGAAGATGTGGCCGGGGATTTTTTTTATGAGTGTTTTCCCAGAAAGCGTCTAGAATTCTTTATTCCATGCGTTATAATCATTTACATGGATTTAAAATTTCGTTTCAAACTTTTAAGAAAAAGTGGTCTTATATCATTTCTTGTGCTTTCATTGTGTCTCTGGGCGGGCTGTAATGATTTATCAGACCCTTCTGAATCTCATTCTGTCAGCAGGGCTTACCTTTCACTTTCTGTTAATCAGGATTCTTCGCTAAGAACATTAATGCCCCAAAATGTGAGCCTGGAGCAAATCACTAAGGCAGAACTTTCGGCAAAAAGTGCTTCGGGCGGAACGGCTTTTGTTGTCAAGGAGTGGCTTTCAACTGACACGGAAAATGCAATTCTTCTCATGATTGACGATGAAGATGTTTCGGTTGAACAGGGAACTTATGACTTTACGCTTTCTTTATACACTTCAAAAGCAAACGGCTCTTACAGACTCACCCAGTCTGGAACTATCGAAAACAAAGAAGTTTCTGCGGGCGGCAATTCCCTTCCATTTAATACACACTATGTCCAGAGCGGCGACCTTTCAATCACGCTCAATTTTACAGAATCTGACAGAATCGGAAAGATTGAGGCAGGACTTTTCACAATCGCAAGCAAAGGAGTCACTGCCTTTGAAGATGACGGAAACACATTTGCTTTTGAGGACATCACTCCGGCTGCGGCCTCTTATTCTGCCGTCTACGCAAAAGACGATGTTCCGAACGGAACCTATTATGTAAAATTCACAATCTATTCTACAGACGGCCAGACCGTACTGAATTCTTTGATTGATGTCGTGAGAATTCACGGCTACAAGACTGCACACACCTGCGAACTTCTGAACATCAACACAATCTATTCTATAGAATATGAGCTTAATGGCGGAAGCTGGGATTCTGGAGTGGAATCAGATCTCAAAAAAGAGCGAAACGCAAACACAGGAATTATGCTCCCCACAGAAGGCCTTAGCAAAGAAGGATTCGTTTTTGCCGGCTGGTACACGGATTCTGCTTTAACAGAACGCGTTGAGTCAATCGGCACGGGCACGGAATTTGAAAAAGACATCAAGCTTTATGCCCGCTGGGTTGACGGCACGATTTATGTTTCTGGCACAGGCGATGACTCGACTGGTGATGGCTCGGAGGAGAGGCCGTTCAAAACTCTAGAAGGTGCCTGTGAGAAAATTTTATCACTCAAATCAAAAAATGCGGTCTGGACTATTAAGATTAGCGGCGAAGTCACTGGTATTCCTGCCGGAACTTCTGGAACAGAAGCAAAGTATGGTCTGAGTACAATTCCTGAAACAATCACAAGCAATTATGCAAAATCAATTCTTTTGACTGGTGCGACAGGTCTTGATGCGACAGGCCTTCCGCAGGATTCAATCAACAGGAATCAGGCTGGAAACGCAAACGGTGTTTCAAACGGCACGGTTCTTGTCATCAATACTGCTGTTCCAGTCACAATCACCAACTTAAAGATTACAGGCGGTTTGGGAAGCAGTATAAATGCGGGTGGAATCAACATTGCTCAGGGGGCGACGCTTTCTCTTGGAGACGGAGCGCTTGTAACAGGCAACAGAAATACTTCGAACGGCCGGGGCGGTGCAATCCACAACGAAGGAACTCTCTATATGTACGGTTCTGCTGTTATCGGGGACAAATCAAACGGCGGAAAAACGGATGAAAGCCTTTACACTTATGCGGCAGATTCTTCTTCTTACCAAGATTTCAACAATAAGAAAATGGCAAATTACGGAAGTGCTGGAGGCGGCATTTATAACGGAAGTTCTACGGACAGTACGGTTTCTGCAAAACTCTATCTCGGCTACAAGCGAGGGGTGGATGGAAATCCTGTAAAGGAAGAACTTACAGGCGGTCTTTATTACAATGGCGGAACTGGCGGTGCTCTTTACAATGCGGAAGGAAGCTTTGTCTGGTTTGACAGCGGAACTTTTGCATGGAACGGAACTGAAGGCGGCGGCGGCGCGATAAAAAATGCCGGTACGCTTGAGATGACAGGCGGAACAATTGAGCACAACAGGGCGCTTGGTTTGAATGCTGCTTATGGCGGCGGCGTGTACAATGAAAAAACTACTTCAATATTCATAATGAGCGGCGGTACAATCAATCACAATATTGCCTACAGGTTTTATTCTTACGGTGATTTAAGTCATGGCGGGGCGGTGTACAATAACGGAAAATTCTTTATGTACGGCACGGCTGTAATCGGTGATAAAGATGCAAAAAGTGTAGCTTCTAAAGAAATCACTACGCCTGCGGAAGATGGAAAAATCCCGGATGATACGACTACACATGTCAGTGCGTGGGGAAACAAGGCCTGGCGTGGTGGAGCAATTTCCAGCAGTGGCGGAGTTTACCTGGGTTACAAACCTGACACAGAGGGAAATCCTATTGAAGAAAAACTTACCGGCGGTATTTATTACAATTATTCAGCCTATACAACATCTTCAAGTTCTTCATCAGACCAGTATGGCGGCGGTGCGATTGAATCTACTGGAACCATAAAAATGGCTTCGGGAACAATCGCTTACAATAAGACTGAAGCCTACGGCGGAGCCATCAGATATTCTCGCAGCAATAACTGCGTTTTTGAACTTTCAGGCGGCACAATCCGTGACAATACAGCTGGAATTGCGGGCGGAGCGATTTATATTGCTTCAGACAATTCAAATAATCTTACGCTCTCAGGCTCTGTCTTGATTCCTGAAGGTGCTGACAGCAAGCACGACATTTATCTTACGACCGGCTCAAAAACATATTATCCAAAAATTACGATTGCAAGCAGCCTTAGTGACGATTTTGCAGTCCGCCTTACCCCTGGATTCTACGATCCGAGCATGGCAATTCTTGTAAACGATGGGCTTGAAACAGACGCTTTTGCTTCTGAATGTGCAAAATTCTCAGTAAGCGACGAAGTAAAGGCTGATTTGGGAACTACGACAGAATGGTACATCAATGAAAGCGGAAAACTCACGAGCAGCACTCCGCTTGGCACGCTCACGATGACTTTGGATCATACGACCTATTCTGACATCACGCTTTCTGCGCGATATTATACGGACAAAGAAGCTTATGAAACCAGCACTACAAGCACGAGTGGAACGGCTTTCTATGCAACATCTACAGTCTATATAGGAAAATATCTTGTCTTTACGGCAAAGCTGCCTACTGAAAAAGAAGTAAGTTCATCGGGTTATACATGGTATTTCGATGGCATTGAGCAGGAATTTGAAACTGGTGCGGACACTTCAAAACTCGCCCTCGATACATCAGATTGGTCAATCGGTGTTTATGACATTGCAGTTGAAGCCGCTGACTCTGAGGGTACACATTACTCAAGCGAATATCACATCACGGTAAAGGCAAACTAGGAGACGAACGATGAAAAAGAATCTTATGAACTTTTTGAAAATGAAACTTCTCGCCGTCGTTGGTGCGGCTTTTCTGATTTCTTCATGTTCGGATGGCAGTAGAGATTTTTCTGAAACAAAGTCGCGTGCAAGTGCTGACGGAAAAACATATCTTTGCATAAGCGGAATGAAGATTTCTTCTGACAGAAGCATTGCCCCCGCAACGACTGATTATGCTGCTACAAAACTCACGGACATCGTGCTGAAAGGTGCGGTTGCTGGTGGTACTGAACAAAGGCTTGCAACGGCTGCGACCTATGATTTGATAAACGAAAAACTCATTCCATTAAGCTCTGCCGGTTCATGGTCTTTTACGCTCACTGCAAAACTGAACGGAGCTTCTTTTACAGGAGAGGCAACAAAAGACATTACGCTTGGCACAACGGCTACAATCGCATTTACTCTTGTAGCAGATGAATCATTCGGCGGAATGAGCATCAAATTCACTTTCACAGGAACTTCTACATCTGCTTCTGATTATACAGTTACCGCAAAACTGATGAGCAATGATAGAACGACTACAATCGAAACAAAAGAGTTTACTTCGGCAGAACTGACACCAAATTCAAACAGTTCTACAAACAAAACTTTCTATGTCACATATTCCCGTGCGGCAGCTGATGAAAATTCTCGTCTTTCAACTGGCACTTATTATCTTCTGTTTGAGATTTATGATACACGCAATTCTGACACGGTACCTCTCAACACAAGCCGAAATTTTGTCCGCGTAGACAATGGCCTTACGACAACTGCTGCACTTTCACTCACGCTCAACGATGTTTACACGATTACATACTATGATGATGAGGGGAAACTTGCAGAGGGCGTGAAGATTCTCAACTATTCAAGAAAGAGCGAGGCAATCACGCTTCCGACTATGGAAAAAGAAGGCTATTTGTTTGCCGGATGGTACACGAATTCAGAATTTACAGATGAAAGCCGTGTTGCAGAAAATGGAGAGAATCAGCAGGTAATTGCAGGCGGAACGACTGGAAATCTGTCATTGTACGCTTACTTTGTTAATACAATCTATGTTGCCTCTTCTGGACTTGCAGACAATACAGGATTTTCAAAGACGAATGCACTTGGCTCTATTGCTTCCGCAGTTGCTAAAATCTCAGATATCAATGATTCATCAATTGACTGGAATATTGCCGTGGACGGAACGCTTACTGAAGCACAGACGATTGAAGACCCTGCCTCTGGAGCAATTAGCTCAATCACCATTTTGGGCTGTAACGGAATTGACAGCACAACAAACGAGCCGAAAGATTCAATTGAGGTAACAGGTGCAGATACCGCACTCACTATTTCGACAAGTGTTCCTGTTACTGTAAGAGATATTAAGATTACAAAAGGAACTACTGGACATGGCGTGAATGTGGGTAGTGATTCAAAAATATACCTCGCGGGAACTCCTGTGATTGATGATTTGTATTTGGAAAGCAATGCTTATGATGGAACAATCTTCCTTGCAGACAACCTAGGCAGCGGGGCTTCGGTTACGATTACACCATCTTGTTATGAGACACCTGACTGTTCTTCCAATACAGACTACGAACTATATAAAGCTAAATTTGTTTATGTTGAAGAGGAAAGTGACATTAATATTGCCGATAATTCTAAATATTTCCATATTACAGCAGAAGTTGACGAAGATGGAGAACAAACAGGCACAGAATGGTTTATTGATGATGACGGTTGTTTGAATAAGTATGTAACTTTGACTTTTACAGGTGAAGGAACAGCTTCTATGTCGGCTACAAAGATTCCTTGCAAATATTTTGCAACAGCCAGCGAGTTGCCGTCTATTGAACGTGATGGTTATTTGTTTAACGGATGGTATTACAAAAGAACTTATGAAACAGGAAATCCTGCCATTGGATATACGACTGTTCATGAAATGACACCGTTAGATTTCAAAGAAGCTGATTATTATGATGATGATGAAAATACTGTTACAGATTCTGATTACACCTTCGTTAATAACAATACAACCCTTTATGCAACCTGGACATGCAATTCTGAAAATATTTATGTTAATGCTTCGACAGGTGCAGACTATGCTTATATCGATGAAAGTACGGGTGCCGATGATACTATTAAACTTGGTGACGGTTCTTCATCAGCACCTTATAAATCAATTAACTGTGCAGTAAGTTCTATTAAAACAATCGCTGACTCTTCAAAAGATTACACAATTTTAGTGACTGGCTTTACTGATGATTTTGATATTACAATTGATGAAAACGTGCCTGCAACTTCAATTACATTGCAAGGTGCTGTAGCGACAAATGAAGGTGAAGAACCTAGCTGCGGCATCAGTCGCTCATCGTTTATTAACGATAATCCTACAACTTTGTCTGTATCAGGCGGCCTTCATGTTACAATATCAAATTTTAAATTTGATGTAACTATACAAGGAGACGAAAGTGATGGTGCAATTATAAATGTTTCTGGCAGTGAAAGTTCAGTTACTTTAGATAGCGGTACCCTGTTTAAGGGGAATGCCCGTACCTACGGTGGTGCGCTTCCTCCAAATGGCGTAATTGCTGTCGAAAACGGCGGAACGCTTGTTATGAAGGCAGGATCTTCTATTGATAATTATTACATTGCAAATGGAAATGTTTATGTAAAAGAAGGCGGAATCTTTAATATGGAAGGCGGCACAATTTCTAATACAGGTTCCATTGGTCAGGGTGGTGCTGTCTGTGTTGCGGGTGGAAATTTTAATATGAGTGGTGGCGAAATCAGTTCTAACACTACAAGTATAATGAAAGGAACTTATGGTGCTGGTGTAACTGTTAAATCAGGTTCATTTATAATGAGCGGAGGAGAAATTAAAAACAATACCGCTTATATTTGGGCAACACAGGCAGGACTTCAAACTGCCGGCGGTGGTGTCTTTGTTTACGCAGATGGTTCATTTGAAATGACAGGCGGTACAATTTCTGGTAACAAGGCTCTAAATGCAGAAGGTGCAACCGGCACACCTGAAAGTTCAATGCTTGCCTACGGTGGCGGTGTCTGTCTCCAGGCATCAGGCTCAAAGATTGCTTCGTTCACAATGACTGGCGGTACAATCAGCGGTAACTCGGCTGGAACTTCAGGAAGCGGAATTGGATTTATTGGCTCTTTGGATGAAGGAACAACAGGAACAATTACGATTGGTAAAGATGCTCTTATTACACCTGATAACGATGTTTATCTGCCAAGTAATGTAACAATTACAGTTGACAGTGCATTGACTGGAGACGATGCTAATCCAATAAAGGCAACTATTACGCCTCAAAAATATCAGTCCGGCTTACAGATTCTTGAAGCAGCTGACGGTGTGAATCTTGAAACGGAATATGATTATTTTGCGGTAACAGACGAAAAATTAACTTCTAATACCACATATCCTTGGTATCTCACAGAAGATGGAAAACTGGAAACAACAATAGATCCTGCTTCTTCTGGTGTAATCTATGTAGGAACAGTCGGCGAAAACGAAGGAAACGTCGATACAGGAGACGGCAGCCGTTCTAAACCGTTCGAAAGTATTGAAAAAGCCGTCGAAATAATGAACAACAGTGAAAAAGATTACACAATCTTAGTAGGCGGAACTCTAATAGGCGCACAAAGCATTTCTGGAACGATTAACGCAAAATCTATCACACTCGAGGGCTTGAACGGTCTTGATGTCAGCGGAGAACCGCAGGATGTTCTCAATGGCGGATTTACAGAAACAAGCCTCGGAACTACACTTACAATCAATGCAGCAACTGTCACTATCAGAAATCTTGAGATTACAGGTGGATCTGCAGAAAACGGCGGTGGCATCAATGTAAGCAACTTCGCACACCTTACAATTCAGGAAGGCACGCTTATTACAGGAAACTATGCAACTACAAACGGTGGTGGTATATACAGTAACTTGAGTTACTTTACAATGGAAGGCGGAACTATTTCCAGCAACAGCGTTACAGGAAATGCGGATGGTGCAGGTGGTGGCGGAATCTGCATTACAGGCGGACTTGGAACAGGAATTTCCATGAGCGGCGGTACAATTACTGGCAACGGTTCATCAAATGTCGGTGGCGGTGTATACATTGGCGGAAATGACAGTTTTGAAATGACTGGAGGAACAATCACAGGAAATCGTGCAACTGAAGGCGGAAGCGGTGTTTATGTTGCAGAACTGGCCTCTGGCTCAGGTGAGTATTCACTTAAAATGGGCGGAAGTGCTGTAATTGCAAGTGATAACGATGTTTATCTGTCAGCTAATACTGGTAATACTTATCAGCCATACAAGGTGATTTATATTTTGAGTTCTCTCACTAGCGAGACAACACCTGTTGCAACGATTACTCCTGCATCATACTCAACATCAACTTATGTTCTGTCATCATCTTCTACAACTTCTACAGAATACAGCAAGTTCGCACTTACTCAGCCTGAAGATTCAACTGTAACATGGCGTATTATGCCGAACGGAGTACTTTGGGATAAGATGGGTGATAAATCTTCCGCAAGTGCTGTGGGAGACATAGTGTTTAATGACGGTACGGCTACTGCGTATTCCGATAATTTGAAACTCTCTGATGCACAGAAAGCGGCGGCGGTCGCCGTGATTTTTGACACAGAGAAAAAGCTTGGTGTAGGCCTGAAAACAGCATCAAGTAAAAAGTGGTGCTCTGAAAATGCTGTCGCATACAAGTCGGCAGAGTATGCGACAAGCGAAGATGACGGTGCTGCGAACACAGATGCGATTGCAAAGATAAATGATTATAGCGAAGAATACTATCCTGCGTTTTACTTTTGCACGAGCTACAGCGTGACGGGCTTTGAAAGCGGCTGGTATCTGCCAGCAAAAAAAGAGTTACAGAAAGTGTATGATAACCGCGAGGCAGTGGGAAACGCTTTTACGGCACTGGGCAGGACAAGTCCGTTTGCAAGCACCATTTACTGGTCGTCGACCCAGTACATTTCTGACAGCAGCACTCATTTCGCATACTTACTCGTTTTCGACAGTGGAAGCTGGGTCGATTCGAGCAAGTATGGCAGCTACGAGTGCGTGTGTGCGATTCGAGCTTTTTAGCCATTTAACAATTCAGATTTTTCGTCTGTGCCATCCGCCAGTTCTAGCATGCTGCATTAGTCATGCTGGGACCCCGAAACCAGGAACTTGCGTTGTCGTGCTTGCTTGAGTTCGGGGTGACGGTATGTATCATGCCGTCTTGGTGGTGTCATGCTGAACTCGTTTCAGCATCACCTGCAATGAGATTCCGAGACAGGCTCGGAATGACGACTGCGTGAGGGATTGTAGCCACGCCGAAGGCGGCCACTGGACTGAGCGCAGCGAAGGAAGCGGCTGGAGCGGCAGCGGAATGGCGGAAAGCCCGACCCGACATTAAAAAGAAAATAAATTGTTTTGCTGTCAGTGCGACACGGAGGTCGCATTGCTTAACAGACAAGATAAGCCTGCGACAACTCTTCGAGTTGTCGTAACGACATGGATGTCGGGGCACGCCCAAGAGAAGTTTTAGAACTTATCTCCAAAATCTCCAGTTTCCGTATTCCAAAACAAAAAAATCCTCAAAATATTTCAGTTTTTTTATGCCGTTACTGCCGAAAAGTGATTTTCTCCGCAAATAAATATGATAGAGAATTTCGAAGGAAAGTCTTTTGAATTTTTTATTTAAAGGAGAAATTATTTATGGGAAAACTGAAGTCATCAACAAAAAGCTGGGAAGAACTTACATTCGCAGACAATTTTTTGTTCTGTAAAATTTTGGAAAGTGAACCGGAACTATGCAAAGAACTTTTGGAACTTCTTCTTCATATCAAAATCGACCATCTTGAAGTTCCTCAGATGGAAAAAACGATGCAGGAGGGATTCGAATCAAAAAGTGTGCGGTTCGATGTTTTCACAAAGGATGACGGCAGAATTTTTGATATTGAGATGCAAACAACTGATACAAAAAATCTTCCAAAGCGGGCGCGGTATTACCAGAGCGTAATTGATATGGATAATCTTTCAAAAGGTGAAAAGTATTCCAAACTGAAAGATTCTTACATAGTATTTATTTGTCTCGATGACATCTTTAATAAAGGCCTGCCTGTATATTTCTTTGAAAATCTATGCCGGCAAAAAAGAGATCTGAGCCTCAACGATCGCACCTATAAGGTCTTTTTTAATGCTAAGGACTGTGATAAACTTAAAACATTGGAAGAAAGAGATTTTTTCAACTTTCTGAAGGGAAATCACGCGGAAAGTCGTTTTGCAAAAACAATCGAAGAAAAGGTTGAGCGTGCAAAAAAGAACGAAAAATGGAGGAAGGTTTATATGACATGGCAGCAGACAATCGATGAAGAAAAAGAAATCGCTCGGGAAGAAGGACTGGCAGAAGGTCGGGAAGAAGGTCTGGAAGAAGGACGGAAAGAAGGACTGGAAGAGGGGCGAGAAGAAGGTCGGAAAGAGGGTGCACAGGCCAAATCCATCGAAAATGCGAAAAACCTGCTTCGCATGAATCTCGGAACACCAGAGCAGATTTCTCAGGCTGTTTCGCTTCCTCTGGAACAGGTTCTTGCGTTTAAGGATGAAATGAAGTGTTAGAAGCATTGAATTTATGAGTCTTCAATCTTTCTGAAGTACATAACTTTCATTTTTCCCCTCATTTCGCTATAATATCCGCGTGAGTAATATTATCTATAATAAGAACATTCATCAGGTTGAAGGTGAGAAAATTGTAATTCAGGGGGCGCGCGAGCATAACCTTAAAAATATCAGTGTGGAGATTCCGCGGCACAAGTTGGTCGTAATTTCCGGGCTTTCTGGTTCTGGTAAATCTTCACTTGCTTTTGACACGCTTTTTGCTGAAGGGCAGCGGCGTTACATGGAGAGTCTTTCGAGCTACGCACGGCAATTTTTGGGCAGCATGGATAAGCCCGATGTTGATTTAATCGAAGGGCTTTCTCCGGCAATTTCAATCGAACAAAAAACTACTCACAACAATCCGCGCTCAACGGTGGGCACGGTCACTGAAATTTACGACTATTACAGGCTTCTTTTTGCAAGAATCGGTCACGCTCACTGTCCGAACTGCGGCCGGGAAATTAAAGAACAGAGCGAAGACCAGATTATCGGAACAATCTTGAACTGGGGCGAGGGCACTCGAATCACTTTGCTGGCCCCTGTCATCCGTGGAAAAAAAGGCGAGCATCAGAAGATTATCGAGGATGCGCAGAAGTCGGGCTTTGTCCGCGCACGAATTGACGGCCTTATGGTTGAACTTGATGATACAATCAAGCTTGACAAGCAGAAAAAGCACACTATCGAAATCGTTGTTGATCGAATTGCTCTCAAGGAAGATTCACGAAAGCGTCTTGCGGAAAGTGTTGAGGCGGCACTTCAGGCTGCGAACGGTGTTTTGATTGTTTTGCGGCGTGTTGAAGATGAAAGCGAAAAGGGCTATCACGAAGAAGAAGTTTTTTTCAGCCAGAAAAATGCATGTCCTGACTGCGGAATCTCAATTCCTGAACTTCAGCCGCGTCTTTTTTCTTTTAACAATCCTTTTGGTGCCTGCCCGGAATGTACCGGTATCGGCGAAAAAATGGAGTGGGATTCTTCAAAAATTCTGCCTGATTCAGAACTTTCTTTCAATGAAGGTGCTTTTCCTTTCTATAATCCTGACAGTGAATGGAACAAGTCTCTTTTTGGCGCAATCGCACAGACTGGCGGATTTTCTCTCGATACTCCGATAAAAGATTTGACTGACAGCCAGCGCGATTTTCTTTGGAATGGCGATGATACTAAAATCATGAAGTGGATTTACCGCAAGCAGAGTGGTGAAGGCTTTTCTGAGTACAAAAGGCCGTGGATTGGAATCTTAGCTGACATGAAGCGGCGGCATGCTGAAGCATGGGGCGAAAGTCAGCGTGTCCGTATGGAAGAGCGGTTCATGTCTGTTTCTGAATGTACCTGCTGTCACGGAAAGAGGCTCCGAAAGGAAGCGTTGGGGGTCACAATCGGCGGTAAAAATATCATTGAGCTTTGTGCGTTCAGCGTGATTGAAAGTCTCGATTTTATCGAATCTCTTGAGCTTACTGAAACTGAAAAGCTCATTTCTTCTCAAATCCTCAAGGAGATTAAGGCACGGCTTACTTTCTTAAAGAATGTCGGTCTTGATTACCTCACTTTGGAACGATCGGCTGGTACTTTGAGTGGCGGCGAAGCTCAGCGAATCCGTCTCGCGACTCAGATTGGCTCTGGCCTTACGGGCGTAATGTACATTCTTGACGAGCCTTCAATCGGACTTCATCAGCGGGATAACGAGAGACTCATTCAAACCCTCACATATCTCCGTGATTTAAAAAATACAGTTATTGTCGTTGAGCATGATGAGCAGACTTTGCGCACTGCTGACTGGCTCGTTGACATCGGTCCTGGGGCTGGCGTTCACGGCGGAAATGTTATCGCTTCGGGCACTCCTGAGCAGGTCATGAAGGTGGGCGAAAGTCTTACGGGTCAGTATCTCAATGGCACTCTTTTTATGCCGATTCCAAAAGAAAGGCGGCGCGGCAACGGTAAATTCATTTCAATCAAGGGCGTTCGTGAGCATAATCTTAAGAATGTGAGCGTTGACATTCCTCTTGGAACTTTTACCTGTATTACGGGCGTTTCTGGAAGCGGCAAATCAACTTTGCTCAGCGATGTTTTCTATCCTGTCGTGTCTAACACTCTCATGAGAACTAATTACAGGGCAGGCGAGCATGATTCAATCGACGGAATCGAAAATATCGACAAGGTAATCAATATTGACCAGTCACCGATAGGACGCACTCCACGAAGTAATCCTGTCACTTATGTGGGCGTTTTTGATTCAATCCGTGAGCTTTATGCTTCTTTGCCTGATTCAAAGGCACGCGGTTATAAATCCGGCCGTTTCAGCTTCAACGTAAAGGGCGGCCGCTGCGAAAACTGTCAGGGTGCGGGTACAATCACTATCGAAATGAACTTCCTGCCAGATGTATTCATTCAGTGCGATGTCTGTCACGGTCATCGCTTTAATCAGGAAACTCTGGATGTGTGTTATAAGGGCAAAAATATTTCTGATGTCCTCAACATGACGATTGAAGAAGCCGCTGATTTTTTCAATGCGATTCCTCATGTGGCGCGAAAACTTGAAACCTTAAAGAGTGTCGGTTTGGGCTACATTCAGCTTGGTCAGTCGGCGCTCACTCTTTCAGGCGGTGAGGCTCAGCGAGTCAAACTTGCGACGGAGCTTGCACGGCCTTCAACAGGCAAAACGCTCTACATTCTTGATGAACCGACTACAGGCCTTCATTTTGCTGATGTAAAGGTTTTAATGGATGTAATTCAGAGGCTTGTTGACAAGGGAAATTCTGTCGTTATGATAGAACATAACCTTGATGTAATCGCACAGGCTGACTACATAATCGATCTTGGCCCCGACGGCGGAAACAAAGGCGGTCAAATCGTAGACACCGGCACCCCGGAAGAACTTGCCTCTCGCTGGCAGGAAACCGGCAGCTACACCGGAAAATTCATCGAGGACACCTTGAAACACGGACATAAGGAGCTAGCAGTTAGCAATTAGCAATTGGGCAGGGGAAAAGCCTTTCCCCTACGCCGCACTTCGTTGCGTCGTACCCCTTTCGCCTAGGGGCTTTGCCCCTAAAACCCCGTTTGAAAATATGAAAAAAGTTTTTTTGCTTGCAGTTTTGATTTTCTCTTTTCTTTCTGCTTCTGTTTTTGCGGCAGATGGTGAAAAATCTGTCATATCAATTGATCAGGCTCAGAAGGTTGAAAATACAAAGGATGCCGTTAGCGGTGAGGATTGTATTGTCCTTACAGGAAATGTAAAAATTTCCGTTACGCGGGGAAGCACTAAAACAACAATCAATGCTGAAAGAATCAATTATAACCGCTCTACAGAGATGCTTTTTGCAGAAGGAAGCGTTTCTCTCACTCAGACAGGTGGAAGCGCTGGCGGTGAAACAATCACGGCTTCGAGCCTTCTTTTCAATACCGCCACTCTTGAAGGTGTTTTTGACAACGGACGGGCTGTTCAGACCTCCAGTGATGCAATCAACCTTCCTTCAGGCTCAACGCTTATCGTTGCTTCTGATGTCTTTGGCCGCGATTCTGGCGGAACGATTGCTTTTAAATCTGGCGAACTTACTTTCTGTGATGACGAAAATCCGCACTGGCGTATCCGTGCAACCCGAATCTGGCTTTTACCAGGCGGTGAATTTGCCTTTCTTAATGCAAGGCTTTTTGTCGGCCGGGTTCCGCTTCTTTATCTTCCGGCTTTTTATTATCCTAAGGACGAGCTTATCTTCAATCCGACCTTTGGTTTCCGTGTGCGCGAAGGTTATTACATCAACACAACGACCTATCTCTATGGAAGAAAACCTTCATCTGCGTTGAGTTCTGCTGACATCAATTCAAAGCTGAATTCAAGCAGTTCAAGTTCTTCTTCGGATGATGATAAAATCAATTTTTTCAGCTTCATGAACACAAGCTCGATGAAAGAGCAGCGGCGAGAAGGCCTTGTTCTCCACAATCTCGATGAAGATTATAAAGGCGACACTTCAAAATACTTCAAAATCATGGCTGACTACTATGCGAATATGGGCGCAATGGTCGGTTTCGATGGAGTTTTTGCCCCAAAGACCTTCATAACAAATCTTTCGGCAAATCTGGAACTTGGTTTTTCGAATACTGTATTTCGCAACAATTCCGTTTACCTTGCTAAGAATACGGCTGGTGAAATCATCAACGATAAGTCAAATTTCATGGGAATTGAGATGCCTTTTCGTTATCAGGCAAACCTCAAATTCACTGTCGCAAAACCGTTCTCGCTCACTTTTACGATGCCTGTTTATTCAGATCCTTATTTTAACTATGATTTCAATACCCGTGCCGAAACGATGGACTGGATTGATTTTGCGATGTCGGGCGGTGGCACGGATGTTTCAAATGACGAAATCACTGTAACCGAAACTTCATCCTTTACATGGAGTGCTTCAGGTTCTTATACCTTTAAGGTTCCTGAAATCCTCAATCCGTATATTTCATCGCTTTCTCTTTCTTCATTCAGCTCGTCAATTGTCTATTCTTCAAAAGCGAATGAGGAATTGCGTTATGATGACCGATATGCTTCTGATTCTTCATGGTCGACATACACCCCGGAGCGAAAATTCTACTATCCGTCTCAGATTACTCCTGTAAAACTGGGCGGAAGAATTTCAGGCACTCTCTTTCAGCTTCCTGCAAAGTCAAAGTCCAAAAAATCTTCCTCTCAGAGTGTAGCAATCAATCCGCCTGAAGAGCTTGATGTTTCAGAAAAAAAAGATGAGTCAAAGTCTGAATCAGAAACCGATGCTAAAAATGACTCACAAAGCAGCGAATCTGATGAAGCCGAAGCAAAAGAACCTCTTCTCGCGGAAAGCTATCTTCCTTCAATTACGACGCCTTCTTTTTCAACGACATCTGTTAACGGAATTTCTTATTCGCTTGGATATTCTGTTTCTCCTGATTTTACATCACAGTTTTCCTATTCTTCTTCAATCTTAAAGACTCCGGAAGATTTTGACTGGAACGATATGCAGTCAACCTATATTCAGGTCAAGGCTCCAACCACCGTTACGAGCAAAATTGGTTACAGAGACAGTTTTGTTTCGCTTACAGACACTTTTACTTTCAATCCGATTTATCAGTCTCATCCTTATTTGAAGATTACTGATACTACTGCTGAAGGCGGTTACACTGAAAGTTCTGCGACATCTGTTAAAAAATCTGACTACACTGCACGAAAACTCGATTTGACTGATGTAAATGCGCTTACTTTCAGACCATTCTATTATATCGATACTTTTTCAGATACTTCACTGACCTGGAACACGACAATCAAGATGATTCGTACGGAATTTATTGGAGACGGCGACAATCCTGACTGGGATTACCACAAGCCAGATTTAACCGATGAAGACTGTCTCACTGTTCACAACTTGAATTTCGTTTTCGGTGCCAAAGAATTTAACAAAAAGGTTTACCAGACGCTCTCTCTAACGACTACGCTTCCGCCTCAGGTTGACTCTTACAAGGGCACACTGACTCTTGGCTTCCCATACACGACTTTCACTGCTGGAACAGGAATTCATCAGAAAAGCAAGGATGATGACACCTGGGTAAAAGATGATTTCACTCAGTCTCTTTCTGTCAGCCTGTTCTCAAATAAACTCAAATTTACTCAATCCTACACTTATGATTTAGAGGAAGAAGAGCACGAATCGCTCAAATTCTCGCTTTCTGGTTACGGCTTGCAGGCTTCTTATTCTTCTTCTTACATAACCGGCTACAATTTCGTAACAGAAAAAAAATCTGATGGAACGATAATCAGTAAGGGCTGGACTGCCAACAGCGAAAAGGAATTCCAGCCTTATCAGTTCAGCCTTTCATATTCAAGCAGCTCAAAGACATTCAAATATCTGAAAGATCGTATTTCATGGGCTCCGTCGCTTTCTATGAATGCGGTTTATGATTTTGTCCGTCCGACAAACAGCTATTTCCGTTTTGTTCCGTCACTTACATTCAAGGTAAACAGTTTCCTCAACATATCTTTCAGTGCAGAATCAAGGAACAGCATCATTTACAGGTATTTTTGTAGCGATGCGGAATATGCAGAAAAATACATGGGAAAGGGCGAGCGCAATATTTTGCAGGATTTGCTTGATTCGTTCCGCTTCGATGATGAAGAAAAGCGAAAGTCGAGTGCATTCAAGATTCAGAGCCTTAAAATCGATGTTACGCATGACCTTGATGACTGGGATTTAAACTGCTCGTTTTCAATCAAGCCTCGCCTGATGACAAGTTCTTCAACGGGTTACAACCGCACTGACGGTAAATCATATTATGATTTCAGTCCGTACTTTTCAATCAGTGTCGCATGGAGACCTCTTGCAAGCATGAAGACACAGATTGTCGATGAGTATGGGGAATGGAAGTTGAACCCGTAGGTTCAACTTCCATTCTGTAGCGACCTGCTTCGCAGTTCGGGCGAATGGAAGTTGAACCCGTAGGTTCAACTTCCATTCTGTAGCGACCTGCTTCGCAGTTCGGGCGAATGGAAGTTGAATCCGTAGGTTTAATTTCCACTCGGTAACGACCTGCTTCGCAGTTCGGGCGAATGAAAAATTGAATCTATAAATTTAAAATGAGAAAAATTTACTAAACTCATTTTAAATGAAGTCGATAATAAAAATTTGTTAACCATATCGGAATAATCCATAAAGTTGTCGTTTTTATCTTCCGAATATATAAATAAGTTTAAAAACTCTGTCTGTTCTCTGGTGCGCGCAAGGAGCAGAGGAGAAAATTTGGAAGGAGTTTTAAAAGAGCCGGATTTTTGAGACTCCCTCATTTATTGGAGAAAGTTTTGAGGTTTTTATGTTCTGGTCGGGAGAGAAAGCCTTTTGAGGTTTTGTGTGGATTGCTTTCTGATGAAAGAGTTTCCCTTGATTTTTGCGAAGACGGTTTGAGTCTTCTGCAGAAAGTGATTCTTGGGGCTCATCATCCGGATGTGATTATTCTTGATTACGCCCTGTACAAGGGTTTTTCTGAGTTAATTTTCAATTTGCTTGCATCGAAAAATCTGATAATACCTGTGCTGCTTTTTGGTGAAAAAGTGCAGGGGAAGGACGCGATGATTGCGAATTGGATTTCTGATAATGAATTGCATTTCAATAATCAGACATTTCATGATAAAATCCTTTTGTTTAATAAGATAAGTCTTGCTTTACAAAATGATGAACTGAAATCTCTGCTTTACACCCCGCCTTTACTAAAAAATGATTTTGAAGATTTGCCTGCATCCCTGCCTTCTGAAAAACTTATTGTAAAATCAAAGAGAGAAAATCTGCTTGAGCATGTTTTGAACAAAAATTCCTTTTCTCCATCCGTGTTTCATCTTTTGTCATTTATGTACAAAAATCGCCGTCGGGAAGTGTCCATTGATGAAATCTCAAGCTGTTTGGATTTATCTGGAAAAAGTGAGAAATCCCGAAAAAATGTGACTTATGCTTACATTTCACGGTTAAGAAAAAGCCTGATGAAAATTCCTCTGTGTCCGCTCTGTCTCGTTCGGCCAAGGACTGGATTTTATCGCTTGATACTGAAGTGATTTTTTGTATAATTTTCTTATGCAGCCAAAGATTTTCAGTTTAATTGACAAAGCCGTTTATGATTATGACATGATTCCTGAGGGAGCAAAAATTCTTGTTGGAGCGAGCGGGGGAAAGGACTCCACTCTGCTCATCGAGTATTTTGCAAACAGGATGAAACGAAGGAATGAGCATTTTGATTTTACTGCTTTGTACATTCATACTGATTTCGCTGACGAGTTTTCACCATCGTTGCGTGCAACTTTTGAAAACTGGGGAGTAAATCTTCAGACTCTTGATGTGAATACTTTGGAAAGGGTAAAGCCTGGCCGCAAAATGAACTGCTTCTGGTGCTCGATGCAGCGGCGTAAAGAACTTAACGAATATGCCGCCAGGAACGGTTTTACCCATGTCGCCCTTGGCCATCACCTTGACGATGCATTGGAAACGCTTTTGATGAACGCTCTCAACAAGGGCACTCTCGAAACAATGCCGCCGTCCATGCAGTATGAAAAATATCCTGTAAAAATAATCCGTCCGCTTTATTACGTGCCTGTCAGTGAAATTATCGCTCATGCTGAAAGTGAAGGCTGGAAAAGTCAGACTTGCACCTGCACTTATCAGGATAATTCTGGCCGTAAGGAAGTCCGCCGCCGTCTCGATGTGCTTACAAATGGCGACAACGCACAAAAAAAGCGGATGCTCCTCGCTTTGAAGAACATCCGCCCTGATTATCTGCCGTAAAATTGCAAATTATTTGATTCGTGCCTTGATGAATTCCATTTTGAGTTCTTTCATGGCTTCTGTGAGTGAGACTTTGTAGATGTGCGGGTTGAGGATTCGCTTGTATGAACCATCGAAGCTCTCAAGCTGCTTCTGCATTGTCTCGCGTGCCTTTCGGAGTGTTTCAGCCTCGCTCTTCTTTTCGCCGATTCGGTTTCCGCCTTCAACGACCTTTTTGAGCATTGGCTCAACTTTTGCGGCATTGAAAGTGAACTGTCTGTAATCTACCATCGGGTGATAGTATCGGTATTCTTTGCCTGTCTCAATTACTTCGTCTTTGCGTGCGATGATGTCCGCCTTTGCGTTGCCTTCTTCATCGTAAAGGCGGAATACATTTTTGATTCCAGGGTTTGTGTTTTTCTCTGGATTGTCGCTGAATTTCATTGCTGGCTTCATTTCACCTGTAGTTTCGTCATGGCGTGCACCGAGTTTGTAAACGCCTGTAAAACTTGCCTCATTTCCGCCTGTTACCATGTGTGTTCCGACGCCCCATGAGTTAATCGGTGTGTCCTGCTGAACAAGAGTTTCGATGATTTCTTCGGTAAGTTCGTTTGATACACAGATTTTTGCCTGCGGGAAGCCTGCCTTGTCGAGTTCCTTTCGGACTTCGCGTGTAAGGTAAGAAATGTCGCCTGAGTCGAGTCGTACGCCGAAATTGTAGCCTTTTTCGACAAGCTCACGGCCTGCGATGATTGCGTTTTTGATTCCTGAACGAAGTGTGTCGTAGGTATCGATAAGGAAGATTGCGTTTGTAGGGTAGATTTTTGCGTATGCACGGAAAGCTTCAAGCTCGCTTGGAAAAGCCATAATCCATGAGTGAGCCATTGTTCCCATTACAGGGATTCCGTAGATTTTGCCAGCGAGAGTGTTGCTTGTTCCTGCTGCTCCGCCGATAAAACTAGCACGAGTTGCGCTCATGCCGCCGTCAGGACCCTGTGCACGGCGAAGGCCGAATTCCATGATTCCGCCTTTTTTGCTTGCAAGCCATACGCGTGCTGTTTTGGTTGCGATAAGGCTCTGGAAGTTGATGATGTTGAGGATGAGAGCTTCAACAATCTGTGCTTCGATGAGGTTTGCGTGAATTCGTACGATTGGTTCCTGCGGGAAGATGATTGAGCCTTCCTCAAAAGCGTACATGTCGCCGGAAAAACGGAAATCTTTGAGGAATTCAAGGAATCCTTCTTCAAAAATGTTCTGCTGCCGAAGATATTCGATGTCATCCTCTTTGAAAGTAAAATCTGTGATTGCATCGATGAGATTTTCAAGGCCTGCGAATACGGAGAAACCGCCATTGAAAGGCTGGCGGCGGAAGAACATGTCGAAAACGACCTGATGATTCATGTTGTTCTTCCAATAACCCTGAGCCATTGTGAGCTCATAGAAGTCGGTGAAAAGTGCGTTGTTTGTGATAACGCTTTTTTGTGGTTCTGCCATAAAAAAAATACCTCTTTTTAAATGATTAATTGAAAAATTCGATGTTCTCTTCAGCGTTTACCGACTTCATAAGCGATAAAAACCGACATCATATTGTATTTTAGCGAATTTGCAATTTTCCCTCAATATTCATATTCAGAAAGAAGTTCAGTTCAATTTGTTGTACAGCTATTTTTGAATTATGCCGATAATGAAGAGAATTCCTATTGGAACTAAAGCGTGGTGTTATGTATATATATAGAAGAATATTGTTTATATCTTTGGCTTTCTCTTTTTTGATGAACCCGATTTTTGCACAGAAGAAAAATACGCTCTCACAGTCGGGCAAAAATCTTACCACAACGAAAAGTCCTGAAGCAAAGACGGCAGTTGATAAACTGAAGAAAAATCCAAAATCCAAGTCAAAAAAGGAAGAAGTGATTGTCTATAATCCTGATTTTGAAAAGGGCGAGGAGTTGTTCCAGCTCAACCGCCCGGAAAAGGCAATCCCATATTTTGAAAAAGCTATCGGTGCCGAAAAAGTTGACCCGAAAGTTTATATCTATCTTGGAATCTGTTACTATCAGATTGGAGATTACAACAAGTCTCTCGCGGTGTGTGCACAGGGACTTGCAAGAGAAGACACCGATCATAAAATCCTTGCGTATAATGCCGGAAACTCCTGCTATGCGATGGGAAATTACATGCGTGCTGATGCGAGCTATGCAATTTCTCTAAAAGAAGACGAAAACTATTCTCCTGCAGTTTTGAACCGTGCAAATGCTCAGCTTAAACTTGATCATCTTGGAGATGCACGGGACAATTATATCAGATATCTTGAAATCGAACCGCATACACCGCAGCGTGAAAAAATCGAAGAACTTATCAGGCTGCTTGAAATGGAAATCCAGCGTCGTGCAAAAGAAAAACCTGAGCTTATTAATCCTGATTCATTCATTGAAAATGAAAAAATGGAAATTCCTGATGAGCCAGAAAAAGTCATACTTGAACTGCCAGAAGAAATTCCTGATGATGAAGATAATTCTGAGCTTGTCCGTGATGATGCTGTGGCGCCAAAGATTCCGGAAAATCAGCTTGAAATTGTTGTGTCTTCTGTTATTGCTGCCGAAGATTTGAAACTTCCTGATTTGCCGGTTCCAGTCGTTCCAGAAAAGGAAACTGGCGAAAAGATTCATGAAAATGCTCCTGATATTCCTGTCAAGGAAGAGGTTGTGCTTGAAGAAAAACCGAAGGATAATGCTGAAAAAGTTTATTCTCCTGAAAGCGAACTTCCTCCAGAAGAAAAGAAAGAACCTGAAAAAGTTCCGAGTGAAAAAGTCAATGCCTCTGAAAATGTTCTTCCTCCGGTTGAAGAAAAAGTCACTGGCGATAAAGTGAAGGGTGAAAAAATCCGTCTTTCTGAAGATGAAGAACGCTTTGCAAAAGAAGAAAAAGAACGCAAGGCAGAAGAAGAAAGAAAGATTCGAGAGGCCGAACAAGCAAGAATTGCTGCCGAAGAAGAGGAAAAACGGAAAGCCGAAGAGGAAGAGGCTCGTAAGGCAGAAGAAAAACGCCGTGCCGAAGAAGAGGCTGTTCGCCGTGCAGAAGAAGAAAAGCATCGTGCAGAAGTTGCAAGCTGGCCTTCACCTAAGGCAAATCTTACTGTTGAGGGTGGAATCAATTTTACCCCGGACGGAGACGGCAGAAATGACAGCGTAAAGTTGATTCCATCTGTAAAGTATCTTGAAGATGAGCCAGAAGAATGGACTCTTACAATTTATGATCCTCATGATAATCTTTTCAGGACGATTAAAGGCTCTGGAAAACTCCCGGAAAGCATCGAGTGGGATGGCCGAAGTGATAAAGGAGAACTTGTTCTTTCAAAAAACACTTACACGGCTAAACTTTCTGTTTTGCCTGCTGCAAAAGACCGTCAGCGTGTCGGTAATAAAACGCTTGAGACTGAAGAAAAAATCAAGACCGGCCTTATGCTGCAGGTAATCATTCCGGGCAAAGAATGGAAAATGGTCGTAAACACGATTAGCTTTGACCCTGATGCTGCGACTTCCAAAACACTGACTAATGACCAGATTCTGTCAAATTTTGAGACTCTTGATGAAGTCGCCGAACAGCTGAAAGAAAACCCGGAGGCGACAATCATTGTTGTTGAAGGATATGCAAACAATATCAGCGGTACCGAAAAGGAAAATATTGAGGAACTGATGCCTTTGAGTCAGAAGCGGGCAGAAGCCATTGTCGAAGAACTTGTAAAACGAGGCGTTCCGCGTGAAATCCTAAAGGCAGACGGAAAGGGCGGCGCAAATCCTATGGCAGACAGAAGTGACCCGGCAAACTGGTACAAGAACAGGCGAGTTGAGTTTAAAATTAAAAAATAGCCGGCCTCTGTTATTGAGAAACAGATTAAGGCTATCGTGTCCGTCTTACCCGGTCGAAAAGTTCTTCTTTTGTAAGCGTTGTCCAGCAGGGGCGTCCATGCGGGCAGTGCGGATCTTTGAGCAAAAGTGCTTCCCGTGCAAGATTTTCTGCCGCCTCTGGGCCTAAAATCGTTCCGTCTTTTACGGCGGCTTTACAGGCGGTCATTGCGGCAATCTGATAGATGATTTCTTCTGGACTTACATGCTTTTCAAACAGGGCTTTCTTTAAATCTTCCTGATTTCCCTGCCAGCGTGCTGGAACTGAAGTAAAAATCCATTTTCCTGAACCTTGATTTTCGCATTTGAATCCTGCGGTCGAAAGAGTGACCTGCATTGAGGAAAGGTATTCATCGTCTTCTTTAGATTCAGTCTGAATTTCGTATGGAACAAGAAGTTCCTGTGTTTCGCTGCCTCCGCTCATGAGCCTGTTGAATAAAATCCTTTCGTGTGCCGCATGCTGGTCAATCAAATAAAAGATTCCGTTTTTTTGAACCATAAGGAAAGTGCCAAAAATCGTTCCATAATAGATAAAATCAGCTTCTTTATTTGCACAAACAGAACTTCCAGGAATTGAGAATCGCTTTTCATCAAGCATATTCTGTTTAAACTGAATGCTTCCGGTCAAAGATGGCTCTTGCGTTGCGGTATTGTTTTGAGCGTTCTGCTGATTAAATGAAAGTGCCGTTTCTGCAAGACTTTCTGAATACGACGGTCTTGTGTGGTCAATTTTGTATGACGCGGATGAATATGCTGAATTGTCGTTTGAAGATAACTTTGAAAGAGAAACTGACGCATTTTTTGAGGCAGCATTTTCTGCAACAGATGAGTAGTTTTCGTGTTTCCAGAAATCTCTTTGCGAACTTCCACTTGAATTTCTTTCATCGCGTTCAAGTTCTTTTTCGATTATTGCATTGAAGAGAGTGTTCTTTTCAGCTTTATTGATTTCTTCTTGAATTTCCTTGTCTCGTTCAAAGGTGCTTCTGATTCCCTGACTTCTCAGATAGTTTCTGACACCAGTGCTTACACCGTGATGAACCGAAGAAATGTCTTTGAATCTGACTTCTTTTTTTGCCGGGTGAATGTTGAAATCGACAAGTTTTGGCTCTACATTGAGAAAAAGTGCTGCGACTGGATGCGTTCCGTTCGGGAAAAATCCCTGACAGCCATATTCGATTGCCTGTATTAAAGAAAACTCCTGAACTCTTCGGCCATTTACAAAGATGAAGATTTGCTTGCGGTCATTCCGATAAATGCCTGGTTCTCCGATTACAAGAGAAAAACTCCATTTTGAAACACCGTCTGCTTCAATACCACAAGATTTTATTTCAGAAAAAAGACTTGTGTTTTCTTTGAGTTCAAGTGCCCTTGCAAACCGCTCTGCGAGGGAGACTCCTCCAGGTAAGTCATGCCTTAAAGAGCCGTCTACTGTGAGCCTGAAAGAAATGTCAGGGCGGGGGAGAGATTTTTCTGTAAAGACTTCCCTGCACATCATGTTTTCTGAGGCAGGTCGTTTTAAAAAGTGACGGCGGGCAGGGAAATTTTCAAACAGCCCCTCGCTCATGACGATTGTGCCTTTCCCGTCCTGGACTGGCGGAATCTTTTCAATTTCGTGGTCTTCGGTGATGCTGGCTTTCATGCGGTATGTTCCGCTGGAAATTGAAAGCCGTGAAACTGCTGCGATTGATGCCAGTGCTTCTCCGCGGAAACCAAGGGTCGTGAGATTCAGTAGGTCTTCGGATTCAGAAATTTTGCTGGTACAATGGGGGCGTGCGCAGTTTTTTAAGTCATCAAGACTCATCCCGTATCCGTTGTCTGCAATTCTGATTTTATCGATTCCGCCGCCTTCGATTTCAACGCTGATTGAGCTTGCACCTGAGTCTACGGCATTGTCTAAAAGTTCGCGTACGATTGCGCATGGTCTGTCAATTACTTCGCCTGCAGCAATTTTTCGTGCAACATCAACAGAAAGCGGTCGTACAGGGCGGCGTTTGTTTGTATCTCCCATTATTGCCTCAGGCCTTCTTGAGGAGCACCGGCACTTCCAGTCACAGAATCTGCACCTGAAAACAAATCAAGCTGAGGTTCAATGTTTATTTGTGCTGTTGGTGAGGCCGGATTTGCTTTTACCGGCTGATTCATGAGAATCTGGATTTTGCCTTCGATTTTTTCTATGTCTTTTTCGAGTGTTTTTGCGAGTTTGATTCCTTCTTCAAAATTGGCGAGAGCGTCTTCAAGGGAAATATCCTGTTTACGGATATTTGCGGTAAGTTCTTCCAATCTGGAAAGATTTTCTTCAAATGATTTCATGAATGAAAGTATAACAAATAAATGAAGGTTTAACCACAAATTTATCGAAAAACTATTGACTTTCTCATGCTCTAAGGATAATATAAATATGTTGGTGGTCATAGTGAGGTGGTTATACCCGTTCCCGTTCCGAACACGGAAGTCAAGCACCTCTGCGTCGATGATACTCCTGTATGGGGGGAAAGTAGAGAACTGCCAACTTTTTTTATTTTAAACGATTTTTCTTTTAAACGATATTTCAAATTTTAAGGAAGGCGAAAATGGCACAACTAACCGGCTCTCAGATTATAATCAACCTTTTACGGCAGAACGGAATTGATGTCGTTTTTGGTCTTCCCGGCGGCATGATTCTTCCGCTTTACAATGAGCTTTTTGTTTCAAATTTCAAGCATGTCCTGGTTCGTCAGGAGCAGGCGGCAGGTTTTATGGCTCAGGGCGTTGCCCGTGTTACAGGTAAAGCCGCCGTCTGTATGGCCACAAGCGGACCTGGTGCAATGAATCTTCTTACTTCAATTGCTGATGCACGCGCAGATTCAATTCCACTCGTAGCAATAACAGGTCAGGTCAACACAAATCTTATCGGTACGGACGCTTTTCAGGAAGCCGACACCTTCGGTCTTTCTTTCCCAATTACAAAACATTCAATCATGGTCAAAGCTGCTAAAGAACTGCTTACTGCTGTTCCGCTTGCTTTTGCGATTGCAGAAAGTGGTCGTCCTGGCCCGGTTTTGATTGATGTTCCGCGTAATGTTCAGACTGAATTATGTGAAGTTCCAGCAGATTTTGATTCATCATTCAAAAGAATCTATTCTGATTATGTTTCACACTCTATAAGAAATAAAACTTCGGATTCAGAAATTCCTGCCCTCATCGAAAAAATTACAGCTCTTCTTGCATCTGCCAAAAAACCACTTTTATACATTGGTGGCGGCTGTAATTCTCCAGAAACCTCTGCAAAAATCCGTGATTTCTTAAAGATTTATGATATTCCTGTTATTTCGAGCCTCATGGGATTGGGTGTCGTTCGTCGCGATAGTCCTTCTTTCCTCGGAATGGTAGGTATGCACGGAACCTTCACTGCCGGCAAAGCTGCGTATGACTGTGACCTTCTTATTACGGCTGGTGCGCGTTTTGATGACAGGGCGGCGGGGGTTCCTGACGGTTTCTGTCCAAATGCGAAAATAATTCATATTGACATTGATGCGGCCGAAATAAATAAAATTCTTGCAAGTTATGTAAGTTTTGTAACTGATACGGCAAGTGCTTTTGAAAAAATCAATTCAGCAATTAAATCTGTTGATCTGTCTGCATTTAAGAATGAAAGGGCAGAGTGGCTCAAAGCCTGCATTGATCTGAAATCTAAAGAGAAAATTGAGCTTGAAATGAGCTGTAATGCCGCTGAATGTTGCGGTGCAAAGACTTGTGGTAAAAAGGCTGGTCTTGAATTTAAAAATCCGCGTGAATTCATTGCAACCCTTCCTTCAAACGAAAATATTATTGTCACTACTGATGTCGGTCAGCATCAGATGTGGGCGGCTCAATATTACGATGTCCAGCGAGCTCGTCAGTTCCTTACATCTGGTTCACTTGGTACAATGGGCTTTGGTCTGCCTGCTGCTTTGGGAGCGGCATATGCAGAACCGGAAAAGCGTGTTGTCTGCATTTCTGGTGATGGTTCAATTCTTATGAATATTCAGGAACTTGCAACTCTTGCCGAAAACAATCTGAATGTTACCGTAATAGTTCTTGAAAACGGTGCTTTGGGCATGGTTCGTCAGCAGCAGGAATATCTTTTTGGAAGAAATTATTCTGCAAGTACCTTTGCTTCTAATCCTGATTTGCTCAAGGTTGCTGAGGGATTTGGAATCACTGTAATTGATGCCGACAAAGATTCTGATTGGCAGAAAAAAGCCTTTGATGTAAAAGGCCCTGTTTTTGTCCGCGTAAGAATTGCCCGCTGTGAAAATGTACTTCCTTTTGTAAAAGGTGGAAGCCTTAACATCGATTCAATCAGATAAAACAATTGTGATTTACAAGAGCCGCTCACAGAGAGCGGTTTTTTTATGGTTTTGAAATGAATAAAAAAAAAGACTCAAGTGAAAACCTGAGTCTTAAAAGTGTGGGCAGTGAGAGACTCGAACTCCCGACAACCTGGGTGTAAA
>NZ_CAMHSK010000015.1 GCF_946187725.1 uncultured Treponema sp. | reverse complement strand
GTTATTGGAAAATAAACGAGGGGTAAAATAATGAATATTGTTTTTTGTTTAGACAACAACTTGATAAAGCAGGCTATCATTCTTATAAAATCAATTATTGCAACGAACTCATCAGAGAATATACAGTTTTTTGCACTTCTATTGAAAGTAGATAGGGGCGGAGTTGATGCTTTACAAAGGGCAGTTAGTAATAAAGCTACATTAACTGTTTATGAAATGCAACGCGAATCATTTCTATAAGAGTTGTTTTTCCAGTTGCACTGTCACCGCGAAGAATCGTGATATTTCTTGAGATTGTGAATTTGTATTGCAGTCTTCGGTTTTGAACAATCACTTCATAAGAACCTGTCATTTTAAGCCTCTTGATGTAAAAGCGGAATCATCAGCTCTACAAATTCTTTCATATTGTGCGCTGTTTTGTTTACATTCAGTATTTTTATTTTAAAGCTTCTGTTCCCGAAATCCATAATATGGCGTAAGTTTACGGTTACATCAGTTTTAAGAGTATCAGCAATTTCCAAAAGAAGAGGCGCACAGTTATTGCCACATGTTGATACATTAAAAATCTTTTTCGGTTCGTTGAGCACTAATAAAAGGGTCTTTGCCCCGCCAGAAATTTTTGTAACAGGGATAACGCCAAGAGCATGACTATCAACAGCCTGGGCGCTTAAAACTTCTGCCTTATCAATCTGCTTGATGATTTTTTTACCAAAAGGATCTGTAATCCAGCTGTCCAGATATGAGTTGTTAAAATATATGGATGTATTATAAATTGCTTCTTTTACATCGCCAACAATGACATTCAGCATTTTTTTATTCCTCACTGATAAAAATCAAACTTCCAGTTTTTCGATTCTGCACTCGTGTTTTTTCGTCTTTTCATCGTAGTTTATGCCCACGAAAAGCAGGTTGCCGCGGTATGACGAGAGAGAATCGAAATAACGCTTCTCTTTTATCTGCTTGATTGCAGATTCCGCGCAGTCGTTTCGTTTCAATTCGATTATCATCGCTGGCATATTCTCCACAAACGGAATGAATACGACATCAGCAAAACCTTTACCGGCCGTCATTTCCCTGACGACTGTGTATTTGTTGAGGGCGTAGATGTAGGAAAGGTAAATGGCAGACTGCAAAGCGTCCTCGTTGTTGTAGCTTCGGTTGCTCGTCACATGGATGTGGCTTTCGTCCAGAGCTTTCGCGACGGTGCTTTCATTGCCGTTTATTGTTTCATCCAGCAATTCCTTCGATGAATTGATGATTGAGTCCGTTACAGAATAATCGGAAGTAACGGAAACAGCATTTGTCCATTCTTTTAATACCTCTTTGTTGGGTATTCTGCAGGTTTCTTTTGAGTCATCATAGGAAAGATATCCTAAATGCATTAGATATGTAAAAATATCATTCTTTGTAGTGAAAGCATTAATCGTATTTTTGTATGTTGTTACATTTACATCTATGTCTTCGCCTGCAATCATCTTGATTACATCGTCTTTTGTACTGGCGAAATTCTGATTCAAGCGGTCTGAAATGACCTCGTAGGAAGAAGTTTTGCTCCAGTAATTGAAAAACTTATGGTTCAGCATCGTTTTTACGACGGATTCCGGATTGTAGATTTCACATTCCTTCTTTTTGCCGTCCTCGAACCAGACGAGACTGTAGCCGTCGTACCAGCGGCGGCATTCTTCAAAATCGATATTGTATTTCAGGCACAACTCTCGGACTTCTTCAGTTGTGAAACCCGTGAATTCAGAAAGCTTTCCCGCATTCAAGATGGTGTATTCATCAAAATTGTTGAGCTTTGACTGAACCTTGTCGCGGACAATGGGCAAAATCCCCGTAAGATACGCCAGCGCGATGGCAGGGCGCAAGGTGTCGCTCTTGAAAAGCCCGTTCAAAAAATCAAGATACTGATTGAACAAGTCCTGCTCCACATTCTCGCGCACCAGAACATCGTATTCGTCCATGAGAATCACGAACTTTTCACCAGTTTTGTCAAAAACTTTGAGGATGCATTTTGCAAGAGAATCCCTTTGCGTAAAAGCAATGCTTGGAAATTGTTCTATAAATTCATCGCGAATATCTGCTGTCATTTCTGAAATCAAATTGTTTTTATTCGCGGTATTTCTGTATTCGCTGTTGATGTCGAGCTTTATCACATTGAACTTATTCAGATTTGACTCAAAACTGGCGTCTTTCGATATTTTGCACCGCTCGAAAAGTTCCCGGGAATCGCAGCCCTTTGAGTAATACGAAGAAATGATGTTCGCGGCGTAGGTCTTTCCAAAGCGGCGAGGTCGGGAAATGCAGATGTATTTTTGAGAAGTTTTCATTATTCCGTTCAGCACAGAAAGAATCATCGTTTTGTCAACAAAGATTTCACTGTTCAAAAATTCTTTGAAATTGTCGTTTCTTGGATTCAGATATATTCCCATATCTCAATAGTAGCACAGAAATTACATTTTTTCCACAGGAGTAGCAGATGAAAACATTTTACGGCTATATGAGGGTTTCCACAAAAGAGCAAAATGAGGACAGACAACGAATAAAACTGAAGGAAGCCGGAATCGAAGACGAAAAACTTTTTCTTGACAAGCAGTCTGGAAAGGATTTCAACAGGAAAAACTACAAAAAACTTCTGGAGCGCCTCGATTCAAAATCCGTGCTTTTCGTCACCTCGATTGACAGGCTCGGACGGAACTATTCGGAAATCATACAGCAGTGGAAAATCATCACGCAGGAGAAAAAAGCGGACATCGTGGTCCTGGACATGCCGCTTTTAGACACCCGCCGCTCAAAAGACCTCCTCGGCACCTTGATAAGCGACCTGGTTCTTTCGCTTTTGAGTTACGTCGCCGAGACTGAGCGCACTTTCATCCGCGAACGGCAGAAAGAAGGCATCGCCGCGGCCCACATCAGGGGCGTGAAATTCGGCAGACCAAAAATAAAACTGTCAGAAATCTTCTATTTGTACATGCCGACATTCAGGACTTCATCTTGGACAGGAGAGATTTTCAATCCATTTTCAAAAGACTATTCATTCAACCATGAAGAATTCCACAAAGTGCTTTCCGAAAACAACCTTGTTTTCCTGTTCAAGCCACACTTTTATGATTTGAAAGTTCTGGAATCCAAAGAAAAATCCGACAGGTTCATAACCATAAGCGATGAAGATTTCGATGATTTGTATTCGATACTCGGTCAAATCGACATTCTGATGACAGATTACTCTTCCGTCTATTTCGATTTCATTACGACAAAAAAGCCTGTCATTCTGGCTCCGTTCGATTTGGAAAACTACACCAGCACTGCGCGAAAACTTTATTTTGACTACTCCGAGGTTGACGGAGAAAAAGCAAAAGACTGGAACGAAATTTTCTTGATGCTGCGGAACAAAAAATACCGCCCGGCAAGCGAAGAATCTATAAGGAAATTTTCGCTCTACATCGATGGCAAATGCTCTGAAAAACTTTGTTCAATTGTGGAAGAGGAGAAAGTTTAACATCATGGACACCACAGAAAATCAAAACGCTCATCACTACAGTATGATAGATGACACAGAGGATAGAGAAAATAGACATCGTGTCACAGGAGTAGTATAGCCATCTAATGCAATTTTTTTCGACAGTTTGTCAAAAATTGACAAACTGTTAATTATATTGGTATAATGACAATCATGTTATTAGGTTTTGGTGCAAAAAATATTTGGTCTTTCAAGAACTGGATGCAAGTTGATTTATCCCTAAACAAGCTGGTACCTTCCGACATCTCTATGAATCTTCCAGCTGCCACAGCCATGTGTTTCAAGGGGGCGAACGCTTCGGGAAAGACTAACGGAATAAAAGTTCTTGCTTTTATAGTTGATTTTTTGACCAACAGTTTTTCGTACAAACCCAAAACTCCGATTCACTATGACTCATACTTTTTGAGCGATGAGCCTGCAGAAATTTATCTTCAGTTTTTGATTGACAATAATGAGTATCTTTATGAAGCCACGTTGACAAACGAAAAAATTATTTCAGAAAAGCTTTCGTTAAACAGCAGTCTTATATTCCAGAGAGATTCTGATATTGTAACGAAAAATACGCTTTATTCGGGCAATAAAGAAATCTCATTCAGAAGCAATGTCTCGTTTTTAAGCACCTTGAATCAATATGAGATACCAGAAATAGTAGCTATTTATCAATATTTGAGCATTATTGTCTTCAATGTCGGCTACAGAGGGCACAACAGCTTTGATTATTACGACTACCATACAGTGGCAAAGAGATATCATGAATTACCCGATATTTTTGATTCAGTAAAAAAAATAATAAAACAATACGATACTGGAGTCGACAACATAGAAATAAAAGACAAAACCGACGAAGCCGGAAATTTATTCTATTACCCAATGTTTATCCACGAAAATGACGAGGGACAAAAAATCCCGCTTCTGTTCGAAAAAGAATCAAAAGGAACGCAGACTTTATTCAGGATTCTTCTAAATTTCTTCATAACATTGCACAATGGAAGTCTTTTGGTCCTTGATGAGATGGATGAGTATCTTGATCCTGAGATTCTGCCCCACTTGTTGAATTTCTACATAACAGAAAAAAACAATCCCAAACATGCTCAGCTCATCTGCACGTTGCATACGCCTGACGTAATGGACGTCAGCGGGAAATACAGGACTTATATATTCAAGAAGATTAAAAATGAGTCAATCTGTTACAGGCTTGATGAACTAAAAAAACTGAGAAACGACCGCTCAATAACAAAAGAGTTTAAAAAGCACTTGATTGGAGGCTATCCAGAAATTGAGCAAACCCAATAAAACCAACAAGACTAAGAACTCCATCTTGAAATCTCTTGACTCGCTTGAAGAATCTACTTTTGAAGACGCTACGGATTTAATTACAATAAGCTTCAAGTATTTCTGCGTGAATCAAACGCCGGTAGGGCAAGTCTTTGCAGACTGGAAGGACAACATGCGTCTTGACTTATTGCAAAAGTTTTCAGAATACACAAAATATTCTCGACAACACTGGAAAAATGAGTTTAGCAACGGGTTACCACTTTTGGCAGAATATGGCAACTTCCCGCTAAATTCAGATTTTTTGCTTCCCAAGAACATCCCCTGTCCTGACGAATTGATTTGGTCAAGATTCAGGTTGATATACAAGAAAACCCAATCACCGTCACTTCACCACTTCTTCCTCCGCTCAAGGATTTTGTCCCTCTTCTTGAGGACATCTGGAAACGCAAGTGGATTACGAACAACGGACATTACCACCAATTGCTTGAAAAAGCGCTTTCAGAATATTTAGGGGTTCCGTACATCAGCCTGTTTACAAACGGAACAATTCCGCTTATTACGGCTTTTCAGGCTTTAGGCATAAAAGACTGCGAAGTAATCACGACACCGTACAGTTTCGTCGCCACGAGCAACGCCGCAATCTGGAACGACGTGGAGCCAGTGTTTACAGACATTGATGAAAAAACAGGAAATCTTGATCCGAACAAAATTGAAGATGCGATTACGCCTCGGACAAAGGCTATCCTTCCGGTTCATGTATACGGAAATCCGTGCGACACAAAGGCAATACAAGCGATTGCGGACAAGCACGGTCTCAAAGTGATTTACGATGCCGCGCACGCATTCGGAGTTAAAAAAGACGGAAAAACTATTCTAACAGAAGGCGATATTTCTACGCTCTCTTTCCATGCAACAAAAACATACAATACGGTAGAAGGTGGTGCGCTTGTCTGTAAAGACGAAAAAACAAAAGCGTATATAGACTCTCTAAAAAATTTCGGCTATACGAGTGAGATTTACATAACAGAAACCGGCATAAACGGAAAAATGGATGAAATCCGCTCTGCATACGGTCTTTTGAACTTGCATAATATTGACGACGCAATTGCAAAACGAAAGCATGTTGCAGAAGTCTACAGAAATGCTCTGAAAAGTCTCGATGGCATAACAATGTTTGATGAAGATTCCAGGCTTTTTGTTGCGCTAGACTATCCTCCGGCCGTTAAATACGAAGCTGGCTACAACCAGATAAGCGAGTACCTGAAAACGCTTACAGGCTTTAAAGCTGTCAATGTTCTCCGCAGAAACGAAAACATGGGCGCAATTGAAAACATAAAGTCGCTTCTTGCCACTGTATGCGAAAACTACGAGCGTTTTATTTTTACCGAAGACGACAACATCTTTGCGCCCGCATTTCTTGAATATGTGAACAGCGGGCTTGATTATTTTGAAAACGATAAGAACTGCGAGTCAATCTCAGGATTTTCATATCCGGTTCCAATGCCAAAAAGCAATACAACTGTCATAAAAATGCAGCGGTATTTTAGCGACTGGGGATTTGGCACTTGGCGAGACCGCTATTTTGAAGCGCGTGACACACTAACTAATGACTTCTTTAAAAAAGTCTACAAAACACCGAGTCTTGCAAAAAAACTGCGAAAAGCAAGCAAAAAAAATTACACCCGTGCATGGGCTTTCATGACAGATCCGAATGTGCGTCCGTATGACTACACTAATTCCTGTGGGCAAATCTTGCTTGACCGATATTCCATAATGCCGAAAAAGACGCTCGTGAAGAACACAGGCTGGGACAATTCAGGCGTGCACTGCGACGAATCTTCACCGATAGCGAAAGTGTTCATGGAGCAAGAACTAGATATGAGTGAACACTTCGGAGATTTTGTTTTCGATGATGCTGAAAGCGAAAGCGTGAACAAAATAATCGACAAAAGTCTGATTGGTGCTTACGACAGGATTCCATATTTTAAGACAAGAATCAAGGAAGTATTGTATCAAACACAGAAATAAGATAATTTCTCATTCGCAATAACAAGATTTATGTCACAGATTTATGTTACATCAGTTTTTAAGATTATCAAATTTTCTTAGCAGTTCTAATACCACCCGATAATCCCATTAGGAGGAATACCTTATGGGATTCAAAAAAGTTTGTGTGTACGGATTCGGCATGAACGAGTATTTTTTCATGCTGCCCGCAATCCGCTATGTTCTCGGCAATATCAAGTACGAGATGATTTTAAGCCTTGACGAAATCAGGGAAAAAGAGCCGGAATGTGATGTTTTTTGCGTGAACTGCGCGATGTCGTTCTTTGACCTGGAGCTTTTCTTCAATTTTTTTGAAGAGGCTTACGGCTCGGAAAAGAGGCCTGTTGTTTTCTGCTTGGCTTGGGAAGGTGTGCCGTATGAGAATCTTGAGATAATGCTGAATCACAAGACCGAAATCATCATGTTCGACCTTCGGAGCGAGGAAGAATTTTCATTCTGCAGAAACGCGGTTCTTGAAGGAAAGCCCTTCCGCTCGCAGGGAACTTTCGCCAGTTCCGATGAGTTTTACTGCGACCGTGTTGATACTTATTACAAGCTGTCCAAAAATCAGAAATACGCTTTTTTGTACATGATGGCGGGCAAGACTCAGAAGGAGCTACAAATTGACTTCGGCTTTAACTCGTTGAATACCGCCGCCTCGCACTGGCATGGCGTGCTCACGAAGTTCAATGTCCGCTCCGTGTTCGAGCTTCGGGCAAAGTTCAGGTAGACAAAAAAATACGGCAATGCTTTTGGAAAAGTATTGCCGTACTTGTGTGTAAGTACAGTAATGCTTATGCGTAAGTATTGCCGTACTCGTATGTAAGTACAGTAATGCTTTTGTATAAGTATTACTGTACTTTTATGTAAGCAGTGCTATGCTACTGTAAAAGTATTGCCGAATGTCTGCGACTTCGATTCCTTGCATGGAACGGTGCTCTTTGCGAATTGCGTCACAATCTTAATCTTGTAGCTTCCGCTCGCGAGCTGTGGCACTACGCAGGCGATTCTTGCCGAGGTGTTCACGCCGATTTTTGTTGCAGCGATCTTCACGCTCTGAGACGCGTCTTCGGTATTCTCGAAGTACAAGCCCACGTCAGCGTTATCGCCGGTGACAAGGATGCTCTTTCCCGTGATGTCTAGGAAGCCGCCCGGTGTGAGCGTTTCGGATTTTCCACTCTCAATGTCCGTGACGGAGATAATCTCTGGCTTCACGCTGTTGCCCTGTGCGATTACTGGCTGAATCTGAGAAGAAAGCTCCTTCACGGTCTTTCCGCTCCTGAACGCAATGTCAATCGCGTTCTTCTTTGAGTCGAACGATGACTGCTCGCTGTCGAAGCTGCCTGTGACTCTCGCGTAGAATGTTCCGATTCCGCCGTCAACGATAGAGCCGTTGAGGATTCGGTCAATCATGGCATTGTTCGCGACCCGCCAGATTGAAATAATCTGCTCCGGCGTGTAACCTTCAAGCGCGCCTGTGGCGATGATGTCGTTCGCGATATTCTCCATGGTGAGCTTGTTTCGGAAAATCGGGCGTGCGTGGTAGGTTGTCTTTCCGTCTTTTTCCTTTCGCATTGATGTCGGATAAAGTGCCACCGCGAGTTTTGATGATTCGTAATCCGCAGTTGTCTTTGAAAGTGTGTTGATATTCATAAATTTTTCTCCTTAATCGTATTATTTTTCAGAATTCTCCGTTTGAGAGGATGTTTCTGATTCGCGCCTTTGCGTTTCTTGCCGCTCCGTCTGCTTTCGCAGAAACTTTTCTCTGAGCGGAAGGGCTGTAAGCTCGCCCAAGACAAGTCCCAGAAGCAGGGCTGTCACAGTCAGTTTCCTTTTCATCTTCATGTTCTCCTTTTCCAAGATGGTTCATAATCTGCTTGCCTGTCCTGTTCGTGATGATTCCGAGAATCAGCGAGCACCAGACCGCGCCCGAAATCACCCCGATGTACAGGAACGCACAGCAGACTATGAAAGCCGCCCCCTTGAAGCTGATGAACTTCGCCACGAGGTAGACGAGGCGTTTGAGCACCAGCGACCAAAGCTCCGAAAAGCTCACTTCGCAGAGATTTATGCCCATGCATTTTCCCCCAGTTTCCGCCGTACCATGAGAAACGGCGAGTACATTGCCTTAAGTTCGCTGAGTGTCCGTGGTGTTCCGCCGTTTTTTTCAATGCGCGACTCGTTGAGGAACAGGCCTTCGCCCATATATCCCGCGACATGCACGGTCTTTCCGCTCTCGTTGAGAAAGAATGCCGCCTGTATTCCGTCGTAGCAATCGGCCTTCTCGCTGAAGAAGTTCCTGAAAAGGCTGTCTGCCGTCACACGGATTTGTTTCCCGAAAATCGCGTTGAGGCTCGCGCAGACCGTGCCTGAGCAGTCGCTTCCGTCGATTGAAGATCCGCCCCATATGTAAGGAGTGCCGTTGAACTCGGCGAGCAGGCTGTGGAAAATCTCGTCATCTGCGAGACCTTTCCTTCGGAGTGTGTTTGCATAATTGCACAAGTATTCGTGCGAGTCATTTTTGTTTTGATTCATGAGAATCTCCTTTAGTTAAGATTTATAAGCGCTTATGACTAAAGGATAGCGGAAAATTTCGAGGAAAAATCTAGTAGTTTAGTTAGGGTATAAAAAACACCGCATGAATGCGGTGAGAAACAAAGTGAAAATTCAAATATTTAAACGAACAATTTTCCGAATATTTGATTGCAGGAAAATAGGCTTATTTTCTGTAATACCCCTTATACCATGCCGCAAATTTCGCCAGACCTTCGGCTAGCGGTGTGGCAGGCTTAAAGCCGAAATCTTTCTGCAAGTCGGTGACATCGGCATAAGTCTGATAAACATCACCGGGTTGCATTGGCAAAAGCTCTTTTTTGGCTGGCTCAGTGATGATTCCTTCTTTGAGCAGGCATTTTTCCAAAGTCTCCACGAAATACATGAGACTCTCTGGGTTATTGTTTCCGATGTTGTAGACTTTGTATGGTGCTCCGTCCTCTGTCTCGCAAGGAGTCTTCTGCATTACATTCACGATTCCTGTCACGATGTCATCAATATAAGTGAAATCGCGGTACATGTCGCCCATGTTGTAAATCTGGATGCTCTCGCCTTTGACAAGTTTGTTCGTGAATTTAAAATATGCCATGTCCGGCCGCCCCATGGGGCCATAAACTGTAAAGAAGCGCAAACCTGTGCATGGAATTTTGTAAAGTTTTGCATATGCATGGGCAAAAAGCTCATTTGATTTTTTTGTTGCAGCATAAAGAGATACAGGATTATCAACTTTATCCTCGGTAGAATACGGAACTTTTTTGTTCGTGCCGTAAACGCTTGAAGATGAAGCATAAACCAAATGCTCCACAGGATAATGACGACAAAGCTCAAGAATCGTATAGAATCCAAGCATGTTTGAGTGAATGTATGCATCAGGATTGTCGATTGAATAACGCACGCCAGCCTGAGCCGCAAGGTTCACTACGACAGAAATCTTATTCTCGGTAAAAATTTTTTCCATCGCTTTTTTGTCGGCAATATCCGCTTTGATAAAGGTAAATCTGCCGTCAAATTTGGCAAGCATATTCAAACGCTCTTCTTTGAGAGATACATCGTAATAGTCAGTAATGCAGTCAACACCAATAACACGGCATGATTTTGTAGATTCGATAATTCTTTTTGAAAGAAAACTTCCGATAAAGCCCGCGGCACCTGTGACGAGTACAGTCTTATTTTCCAGCTCAATGTTTTTCATATTCTTTACAATACCACACAAATTGTTTTATGTCTTGCCGATTCTATTGATTCTGAGTAAAATTATAAATCTTCTATAATATTGCATTAATGTAAACATTCGAGGTCAATATGAAAATCGCAGTCGCAGGAACAGGATATGTAGGTCTCTCAAATGCCATTCTTCTGGCACAGCACAATGAAGTTTACGCAGTTGACATTGTGCAGGAAAAGGTTGATTTGATTAACAGCAAAAAATCCCCGATTATCGACAAAGAAATTGAAGAATATCTGGCTACAAAAAAACTCAACCTAACGGCCACAACAGATGCAAATCTTGCATATAAGGACGCTGATTTCATCATCATTTCAACTCCTACAAACTACGACCCGGAAAAGAATTACTTTGACACTTCAAGCGTTGAGGCTGTCGTTGAGCTGGTAAAAAAATCCGGCTCAAATGCAACGATCATCGTAAAATCAACAGTTCCGGTCGGCTACACAGAAAAGCTTCGTGCTGAGTCTGGCTACAAGAATATGCTTTTCTCACCAGAATTCTTGCGCGAAGGTCACGCCCTTTACGATAACCTCTACCCTAGCCGAATCGTCGTAAGTTATCCAAAAGATTCCCCGGAGCTTAAAACTCAGGCAGAAAGATTTGCATCTCTTTTAAAAGAAGGCGCAATCAAAGAAAATATCGAAGTTCTGCACCCCAACTGCACCGAAGCCGAAGCAATCAAGCTTTTCGCTAACACCTATCTTGCCCTGCGCGTTGCTTTCTTCAACGAACTTGATACTTATGCCGAAGTCCGAGGATTGAACACAAAATCAATCATTCAGGGAATCTGTCTTGACCCTCGAATCGGCGACTTCTATAACAATCCAAGTTTCGGTTACGGCGGCTACTGCCTTCCAAAGGACACAAAGCAGCTTCTGGCGAACTACAGGGATGTTCCTCAGAATTTGATTCAGGCAATCGTAGAGTCCAACACAACGCGAAAGGACTTCATCGCCGACACTATCATCCACAAGCATCCCAAAGCAGTTGGCGTTTACCGTCTCACAATGAAAGCGAACAGTGACAACTTCCGTCAGTCTTCTATTCAGGGTGTAATGAAGCGAATCAAGGCAAAAGGCATCCCGGTCATTGTCTATGAGCCAACATACAAAGGTGATGAATTTTTCAACTCAAAGGTCACAAAGAATCTCGAAGAATTCAAAAAAGAATGTGACGTAATTATTGCAAACAGATATTCAGAAGAACTGGCCGACGTAAAAGAAAAGATTTTCACACGCGATTTGTTCAGCAGGGATTAATTTTTATGAAATATGTATATGTTCTGACATCAACTCCAAAAGATTTGTATTACGAGCAGGCTTTGATGTCCGCTTATTCTCTCCGAAAGCGCAATCCTTCGGCTCAAATTATAATTCTCGTTGACAACAAGACGAACGCAACTTTTACCGAAGAAAACAAACGAACCGCTCTCAAAAAATATGCAAGCCAGATTATCAGCATTGACTTTGCGGATGACGTGCCGAACGTTGACCGAAGCCGCCTCATCAAGACTGCGATTCCAGAATATGTCAGCGGAAGTTTTCTTTACATTGACTGTGACACAATTATTTGTGACGATTTGAGCGATATCGAAAAGGAAGATTACATTACAGGCGGCGTTTTGGACGGACACTGTATGCTCGACGAACATATTCACAAAAAATACTTCCTTGCCCGTGACAAAAAGCTTGGTTTTTCCGGCACGAAAAAACTCGGTGCAAACATTAACGGCGGCCTGATTCTCGCAAAAGCCGAGAACGAGGAGCAAAAAAAACAGACAAACGAGCTTTTCAAACAATGGAATGAAATCTGGAAATACTCGGCTTATACAAAGCACGACAAGCACGACCAGAGCGCACTCAACGAAGCAAATTACCGCACTGGCCTTAAAATGAAATTCCTTGACGGAAAGTGGAACTGTCAGCCAAGTCACGGCGGACTCGCTTTCTTAAAAAATGCAAAAATCATCCATTATTATTCAAGCGAATTCTCTGGAAAGAATTACATTCCATATTACAAGCTTGCGGATAAGGCATTACAGGAGCGCATAAAAGAAGCCGGCGACATTCCAGAAGACATAAAAAAAATGATTGATGAGCCGAAATTCCAGTTCAATTCTGTTCATTTAATAAATGATTCGCGCATCGTAAGCATAATGCAGTCCCCACTCACATTCACGCTTGCAGATATTAAGGCTCATTGCCCCGCACTTTTCAATTTTATGGAAGCAGTTGTTGGAGGATTACGCGGAATGGCAAAAAAATTAAAGGGGAAAAAATGAACATTGCTATAGACTGTACTTTTTTTGGACATGCGGAAGCTCGTTCAAAAAAACTTTCTCTCTCTACCTCTATTTTTACAGCGGATATATTAGATGCTTTTGTAAAAATGGGCCTTTCCGATAATTTCACACTTTTTGTAAATTACAATCACGCATCTTTCTTTCAAGAACGTTTTCCGCAATACAAATTAAAAATTCTTAAATTTTTCCCACTCACACTTGCAAACAAAATCTCTGACGGTCGTTTCAAGGGAACAAAATATCTCAAAAAATTAGGCATTTTCAAGCGGGCAGTCAAAAAAGGCGGATTCGATTCAATCTGGTTCCCCTACTGCGTTGACTATACTTTTGTCCAAACTGCACTTCCCGCTCTCTGCACAATCCACGATATTTACCCTGTTCACCGCAATGGAATGTCAGGCTGGAATTTCATAAAAAATCAGAACTGTACGCTCACAACTGTCTCAAATTACACGAAGAATGATATCATAGGCACTTTTGGACTTGACGAAGCTCGTGCAAATTCCATAACAAAGATTCCGAATTCAATTATATTCGATGTATCAAAAAAACAGGAAAGAAAGGAACTTTCAGGAAAAAAATATATCCTCGACCTCAACGCCTACATCGAAAAAAAGAACCCTCTCACGCTCTTAAAGGCATTCAACCTGATAAAAGAAAAGACTAACGCAACTTTGGTTTTCTGCGGCGGTTATAAGGATGAAAATCTTTTCGCAGAAATGAAGAACTTTATTGAAGAAAACTCACTTTTCGAACGGGTCTTACTATTGTTCCGTGTTACAGACGAGGAACGCAACTGGCTTTTGACAAACGCCACACTTTTTGTAACTCCGTCGCTGTTCGAAGGCTTCGGTCGCACGCCTGTCGAAGCCGCCATCTGCAAGATTCCAGTAATTTCCACAAAAGAAACTTCACTTTTCGAAGCAACATTGGGATTGTGTAATTATGTAGAAAATCCAAAAGACGAAAATGAACTTGCAGAACTGATTCTCAAAAAACTAGGAAATCCCGATTCCGAAGAAAAACTTACGGAAATCGCAAAAATTCTCACGGAAAATTATGAGCCAGAAACACTTGCTAAAAGATATATGGAATTATTTTCAAAATTAAGATAAAATATTTTTTCTATGAAATATACAATTCTTGATTACCTTGAAGAAACAGCAAATAAATATCCTGATAAAACAGCTTTCGCAGATGTAAATTCTTCTGTCACTTGGGCAGAATTCGTTGAACGGGCAAAACAAAAGTCCGCAATTATCGCAAAATACTTTGAGCCAGGCATGGCCGTGCCTGTAATGATTGATAAAAGCGTCAAGACTCTTGAATATTTCTTTGGTGCACTTTATGCAGGCTGCTTTTATTCATATTTTGATGCGACATTCCCTGACGAGCGGCTCAACTCAATGATTTCAACCCTCGGTGTAAAGCACATCATTGCTGACAGCCGCTTTGAGAAAAAACTTTCGAATCTCAATGTAACTCCCCTATTCTATAAAAACCTTGAGGAAGAAAAAGTTGAATATACAGAGGCCCGCCGCCGTTCAATCATCGATACGGATCCGGTCTATGCAAACTTCACCTCTGGCTCAACAGGCACTCCAAAGGCCGTCGTTGTTTCTCACCGCTCGGTAATCGATTTTATTTCGATTTTCACTGAGATTTTTGGAATTGAATCAAGCGACAATATTGCAAACCAGGCGCCATTTGACTTCGATGTTTCCGTAAAAGACATTTTCTCAGGAGTATTCACAGGTGCTACTGTTCATCTGGTGCCAAAAATGTTCTTTTCATTTCCGACAAAACTCCTTGACTACCTTGAAGAACGCGAAATCACAATTCTTATCTGGGCTGTCTCAGCACTCTGCATTGTCTCTACACTCAACGGTTTTGATTACAAAGTGCCCAAAAAACTCCGCAAAGTCATGTTCTCAGGTGAAGTTATGCCAATCAAGCAGCTTGAAATCTGGAAAAAGTTTCTGCCAGATACTGAATACATAAATCTATACGGACCAACGGAAATCACCTGCAACTGCACGTATTTCAGGATTCCTTTTGAAGCAGATTTGGCTTCATACACAAAAGGCATTCCGATGGGTATCCCCTTCCCGAACGAGCGAATCCTTCTTCTCGACGAAAACAACAATCTTGTGACAGATGCAGACACCGAAGGCGAAGTATGTGTTTCAGGCACTTGCGTAGCCCTCGGCTATTACAACAACGAAAAGACAGCCGAAGTTTTCGTTCAGAATCCAAATAACAAGTCTACTTTCGAGCGAATCTACAAAACAGGCGACCTTGCGACATTCGGAACAGACGGAAATTACTATTACATCGGGCGAAAAGACACCCAGATTAAGCACATGGGGCACAGAATCGAGCTTGGTGAGATTGAGAACGCAATAGCAAAACATGAGTTCATTACCCGAGCCTGCTGTATTTTCGCCGACAATAAAATCACGGCATTCTACACCGGAAAAGAGACCGAAAAAAAGGAAATCGTCACTCTTCTCAAAGTCTCTCTTCCAGTCTACATGGTTCCTTCAGATTTCATTTTTATCGAAGAATTCCCGCTCACAAAGAACGGAAAGATTGATAAACGAGCCTTAACGGAGAAATTAAATGCCTGCAAAGATTGATTTTACAGCCCTCGCTTCAGATTATGGAACGCCTTTCTATCTTCTCAATAAAAAAGAGGCTATAAACCGCGTTCATGAGATTCAGGAAAAGCTTCCAAAGAACGCAAAACTTTGCTATGCAATCAAGGCAAACGCTTTTCTAACGGATTTTCTTAAAAACGAGGACATTTTGTTTGAGGTCTGCTCACCGGGAGAGCTTTCAATCTGCGAAAAAATCAGCTTGAATCCAGACAAAATCGTTTTCTCAGGCGTTGTAAAAACATTCGAAGATGTAAAAAGAGCTTACTCACTTAAAGTGAACACAATCACGCTTGAGTCTCCGGCCCACTGTGAATATCTTCTTGAAGCCGCAAAAGGTGAAAATCAGCACGAGCAGGCCGTAATTCTCAGGCTCACCGGTGGAAATCAGTTCGGAATGAGCCAAAAAGACCTGGCGGAATGCATTTCCAAAATCAAGCAGGTTCCGTCCATCAAAATCCGGGGAATTCACTTCTTCACTGGCACACAGAAGAAATTCAAGACGATATCCGAGGAAATCCCATTCATCGAAGATTACTGCACGCGCTTAAAATCAGAACTCAGTCTAGAAAATCTTGAAATCGAGTATGGTGCAGGTCTTCCCTACGATTATTTTTCGGGCAAAGATGAAAAGAACGACTTCTCAGCACTTGAAGAATTCTCAAAGCTTATTGAAAACTCGAAATTCAAATATGTGATTGAGCTTGGTCGTTATGTGGCTTCCCCCTGCGGAAAATATGTCACAAAAATCGTCGATGTTAAGGGCGACGTAAAAAACAATTACTGTCTTATCGATGGCGGAATCAATCACATAAATTACTTCGGCCAGATGATGGGCATGAAAGTTCCGCCAGTCACTCATATCGCCCAGGCAAACGCATTTTCAGACGCCCAGGACTACACAATCGCAGGCTCCCTCTGCACCACCGCCGACATAGTGCTCAGAAAGCTTTCTCTTCAGGCCCCTGCAATCGGAGACCTTCTGGTTTTCGGTGACATCGGCGCATACTCAATCACAGAAGGAATCTACCTCTTTTTGAGCCACCCGCTGCCAGCCGTTTTGTGCAATGATGACGGGAAAATCAGCGTATTGCGAAAATCCGAGGAAACTTATAAACTGAATTATTAAGAAAATTATTATTATAGGAATTACTTTATGGAAGAATTACTCAAAATTTTGGAAGAACTTAAACCAGATGTAGATTTCAAAAGCGAAACAGGTCTTATCGACAACGCAATTTTGGACTCATTCGACATCGTTCAGCTCATCACCACTCTCAAAGAAACTTTCGACATCGATATTACACCAGCCGACATCGTTCCAGAGAATTTCAACTCTGCCGAAGCAATGTGGGCTATGGTTGAGAAATTGCAGTAATTATGACTTTCATATCAACAGGATTCGTTCTCTTTTTTCTCTTGACAGCAACAGTTTTCTATGCAGTTCCGCAAAGAATCAAGTGGGTTGTGTTGCTTTGTGCAAGCTATATTTTTTATGCACTAAACAATCCGAAAGCATTAATTTTTATAATTCTTTCTACCACAATCAGCTTCTTTACTGCCGATAAACTTAGTGCAATTAATTCCGAATGTGAGGAAAAACGCTCTAAAACCGAAGATAAACAAGAGCGAAAAGAAATCCGAACTCACTACAACGCAATAAAAAAGCGTTTCGTTTCGCTTGGAGTCGTTTCCTGCTTTGCAATTTTGGCCGTATTGAAATATACGAATTTTGTAGTTTTTAACATTAATTCGGTTTTCAAAACAAGCATCCAGATGTTCCACTTTTTGCTTCCTCTAGGAATCTCTTTCTACACTTTCCAAGTCGTAAGCTATATGCTTGATGTTTATAATGGGAAATATCCGGCCGAGAAAAATCTTTTTCATTATGCACTATATGTAAGCTGGTTTCCTTCAATTTTGCAAGGACCAATCAGCCGTTACAACGAACTTCGGCCACAATTTTTTGAAACAGAGCATCATTTTTCACTTGAAAACACCCAGTTTGCCATGCAGCGTATTTTGTGGGGTTTTCTCAAAAAACTGGTTATCGCTGACCGTGCCACAGAAGTCGTTACATACATTTTCGGAAATCATGCAGATTTACCATGGTACATCACATTTACAGGCCTTTTCTTTTATTCAATTGAGTTGTACGCAGATTTCTCCGGCGGCATGGATGTTGTCATAGGCGTTTCTGAGCTTATGGGCATAAAACTCACAGAAAATTTCCGTCAGCCATTTTTTAGTCAGTCAATAGCGGAATTCTGGAGACGTTGGCACATTACTCTCGGAACATGGATGAAAGACTATGTATTTTATCCTTATAGTCTTTCAAACTTTTCAACATCTATGGGTAAAAAACTTGCAAAAATCAGCAAAACAGCAAGTAAACTTGTTCCTGCATGTCTAGGCAATCTTCTTGTTTTCTTCATTGTTGGTGTCTGGCATGGAGCTGAATGGCATTTCATCGTATACGGTCTTTACAACGGAATTTTGATTGTTCTAGGAATCCTTTTCAAACCACTTTTTGAAAAGTTAATCACTCTATTTCATATAAACGCCCAAAGTACATATTGGAAGGCATTCCGAATCATAAGAACATTTCTTTTAATCAATATTGGATGGGCATTCGATGATGTTACAGATCTTCACATGAGCGCATCAATGATTAAACAGCTTTTTACCTTCACAAACGGCAGCCTCATCCAAAACTGGAAATTCGATACATTCAGCGAATTGACCATTTATACAGTAGCTTTGTTCAGTGTAATCTGGCTTATCATCAGTATTTTAAAAGAAAAAGGTGTTGATGTACGAAAGTCAATCTCAAAACTGGCACTTCCAGTCAGATGGACAATTTATCTTGCACTTATTTTGAGTGTTCCTTTCTTTCAGGCTGCAAATATGGTAGGTTTTATTTATGCTCAGTTCTAAAACTACAAAAGTCATCAAATCAATCATATTCTGTCTGGTGCTCGTTCTATGCTCCCGCATCATGACTTTCCTTCTCTACCCTTTTTCTTCGTTAAATCAAAGATTCGTCCGCTACCATAGAATTACAAAGAACATCGATTTTCTTGTTTTGGGCAATTCACTTGAAAATGACGGATTTGTTCCAGAAGTCATAGAAAAAAATCTCGGACAGTACTGCGGTCTTTTGGCTCCTCAAGGTTCATATCCTGAAAGCCTTTATTATCTTCTTGTTGATGCAGCTCATACCCACAATGTAAAAACTGTAGTCGCAGGCTGGGATATAATGCAAAATTTTCAGCTTCCGGCCTATAAATATCCTCATTCAGAAGAATTATATCGTGAGTTTTTTGCAGACATGAAAGGAAATACTGAACTCCAAAAAATAGTTTTCAAAAATGTGATGGAACAGCGTTATACATCAACTTTTTTTGACTGGTCTTCATTTCCTGAAAATATAACACAAATTCCAAAAGTTTTCGAATCACGAAAAAAAGTCGTAACAGATAAAACAATGGCTTCTTCAACACCAATTGATGAGTCAACGTTAAAAACAAACAGCAAATGGAATTATGAAGAAGCTGTTAACCGCACTTATGGAACAGAAATTCAAGAAAGTGACAAGGCATATTTTCTGAAAATCCAAGAGTACTGCAAAAAACGCGGAATTGATTTTTACGTTATCTCTTGCCCTATTCCTGAATGTATTTATGAAGTCCACCCGGAACTCAAAACTTCCATCGCTGTAAGCCGTGATTTTTTTAAGGAACACGGAATTTCTTACATTGATACGACAGATGAAAAATATTTTCCACAAATCACAAGAAACACCAATTTTTCAGACTGTTTCGGACACATTATCACTCCATACAATGAAACTTACACGCAGTATGTGTGTGACTGGATAAGAGACAACGGAAATAATTAATACTGAGCGTACATAAATCCTGCATCGCCTTCGCTGAAACTTAGTGAAAGAATAACCAGAATCAATGGAATATAATAGCCCAGCCAGCGAACGGCGATGTTCTTCTTTTGAATCTCGCCGTACACATCGATTTTATTTTCTTTTAGAACACTCACCACAAAAATAATCAGCGAACCTAAAGTAATCAGAACGATATGACTCTGGAAATCCGAGATATTTCCCAGAATTTGGTTCATATAGTCTTTTGAAGCAAGCATGAGAGGATTTCCGAAATTGATAAAAGTGTTTCTAAGATAAGCGAATGCCTTCGGGACATCAACGATTCTGTCAAAATACCAGCCGATGTTCACGATTATGAAAGTGCGGATAATCTGGAAAATGTGCCATCCCCTGCTCTTTGCGTTTACATGAAGTTTTTCATTCACTTTTTCAAATACAGGCTTTAGAATATCGCTTAAAGCAATCACAAGTCCGTTGTACAAGCCCCAGACAAAAAAGTGAAGCTCAGGACCATGCCACAGGCCGACAAGCATAAAAACGAGAATGTTAGCGATACATGCCGGCAAAGTGCGGCCGAAATGCTTTCCGAGATGATTCGTACACCACTTGCTCAGATTTTGCATGGCTTTTGTAAGCGCGAACGGATAGAAAATATAGTCACGCATCCAGCCACCGAGAGTGATATGCCATCTCTGCCAGAAATTTGCAAGGCTTACCGAAAAATGTAACAAGAGAACTTGCAAGAATAAAAATAAAGTTTCCGATTCCGCTAAGCGCATAAAAAACAGTGTTTGCCAGAAGAAGTACGAACCACTGAAATCGTTTCGGAACAATGTAATATACAAAAAGTGAAATAAAAAGAAAAAATGCAAAAGCAAACGAATAAAAACTCATAAAAATCTCCTCTAGAAACTCTTAGAAAGATGCGAACTTCTCAGTGCAGTCGGTCTGCTTAATGCCGTCGATGTAGCTAATTACGCGGATTTTACAAGATTTGCCTGCCGGAAGCGAAACGACCGTTTGAATCGAATCTTTGGCATGTAAAGACCAAAAATCTTTTCAGGCATCTCCGCCATTTTTTGAGCGAATGATGAATAAAAATACTTTTCTAGGGCATTTTCTTCTTTATATTTTGAGCCGAAAAAGTCGCAGAAAGCATTAGTCCAGACATAAACGCCCTTTTTACAAAAATGATTGTCATCACGGAAATCAGAATCTGTTAAAGAAAGAATCTCAGGGCGGGCAAGATTGAAATCATAATATGAAAAGCCCTTTTCAGCCGTAAAATCCCGGCAGAAAGAATAATACTCATCGTAATTTCCGCGCTCGTTAAGGTAAAAATCCGAGCATGGCATCGAGAAAAGAATCAGTTCAATGTCATTCTCACGGCACAAAGCTATGATTTTGTCGATTGTGTCCTTCCAGTCTTCGCTGACTTCAGAAACATTGATTTTTCCTTCTTTTGAATCATTTGAAAAGCCACCGTCAGGAATTTCCTCTAAATCCAAAACGCAGCCCTTCCCCGCATATTCAACTTTTTCGATTTTGTAAAGCTTAACTGCCTGCCGCAAAATTGCATAAGTTCCGTCGATTTTTTGGGAAGGAGTGCCCGCATTAAAAACAGCTTTTCCCAGTTTTTGCGAAGCATTATTCGCCTCAACACCGTGCGAGACATGGGAAGCACCGCAAACAAGATAGTCAATCTTATCCTGATTGTAGAATTCGTGGAAGAGCACGCGCGCATAGGAATTGGCATCATCTTTGAGAATGAATGCAATCGGAATCGTAAAGATGAAGAAAATCAACACAAACAAAAAGATTTTTAGCACGAGAAAGATTTTTTAATAACATTAAACCTCAATGAAAAAAGTCGAAGCAGTTCGTTTTTAGCAATTTCTAAAGAGACTTTTGTTTCTCAATCAAGAAATCCACAACAGACTTCGCGGCATTTCCCTGATTCTGCCATGCGGCAGCTCGGACTTCTTTTCTTGATTCTTTAAGGCTCTCGCTTGCAATCGCTTTCTCAATCACATTTTGCATGTCCGAGAACTGCTCCTCTTTCAGCTGGATTCCGAGCTTGTCAAGAATCGTGAATTCCCACATCGGCTCGTCCAGCCAATCCGCATCATAAGGAGACTTGTCAAATTCCGTATCCGTGTAAATCAGAGGTTTGTCAAATACAAGAGAATAATCAAACATTACGCCAGAAAAATCAGTAATCATAATATCTGCACGATTCAAAACATCAAAGTTGTCGTTGTCGAAATTCCATTCAAAATCCGAAAATTTTTCCTGTAATGGTTTCAAAATATTCTGTTCGCTTACAACCGACTGCGGATGAGGCCGGACTATAATCTTGAAATCAGTTTTTTGTAATGAAGAAAGAAAAGCTTCTCCGAATTTTGCGAGTATTCCACTTTTTCCCCAGGTTGGCGCTACCAGAACAATTTTCTTATTATTTGGCACAAGTTTTTCCATGGAATCAAGCCGTTTTTTCATGGAATCGAGATAAGTTGAACCAACGACTTTAAATTCCTTCTTACGCAAAGAAGGTCTGAGTTCTTCCAGTTTTCGCATTGAAGGCAGCTGATTCTCACCTGATGCAATTACACAGTCATAGTAATCAAGTGCAAACTGGCGGTAGCCTGCAAAATCCGAGATAGAATGCGGAATATGAACATAACACTTTACTCCCTTGCTTCGCTTCCACTGATAAATATCAAGTCCCGGAGTCGTGGCAAGAAGCAAATCTGCATGAAGCATATTAAGTTTTGCATAGGGCTTGTTTTTTTCACCCAAATATTCAGCCTTAACATGAGTGTAATCTGCAATTAAAGCCGGGTCATCAGCACTTGCAGTGTAGAACACTACAGGAACTCCACGCTTTTCAAATTCATCACAAATCGGCTTAAAAACATTCCAATATCGCTTGTGATCAGAGAAAATCACAAAATGAATATTTTTTGAATCTTCCTTAGAAACTTTGCCACCTGACAAGACAAATTTCAACTTCATAAATAATGCACGGAGACCGAATGTAGCAGCCGCTGCAAGTCCAATAAAAAGAGAGAAAAGCATGCTGCCTGTACCGGGATCAATATATAACAGATATGCACTAATCATTTTTTGTCTCCTGAATTAGCTTTTTCAAACAAGTCTTTATATTCTGGCTTTTCCTGCTTCCAGTTTGAAGCCTCAAAAATACTGTCGTGAACCGTATACCAATCAGAATCTTTTATCCTATAACCGTTATTGACAGTATTAAGCACAGAATTTGCACCACTAAGCGAAATGACGGAATGAGCATTTTTTTCTTCCGTGGTAAGTTTTTTGATTTTATTACCTGTATATGGATTAACAGGATTCTCAATAAGTCCTTCAAATGCCATCTGAGGAACATCGGAATGCGTCATATAGGAATAATCATCATGCATTCTGCCCTTTGCATTAAAATCCTTCACCATAAGGACAGGATTATAGCTTTCAAGCGAACGAGGAAGAGGACTTTCATCAAACTTTTCTTTTACACGCTCGTTAGCACCGTGGTCAGCAACAATGATAATTCTCGTATTATCCCATACTCCGTTTTCTTTTAAATAATCAAACCATTTTCCGAGCATGATATATCCTGCGGAATTTACATGGAAAATCTTTTTAGAAAACCATCGCCCCTTACCAGTATCAGTAAGATTAAGTGTCGGCTTAAAATCAGGAGCCTGTGTATAAACCCAGTCATGCGGCAATTCATTATCCATAATTACAAAACAGTTTTCATCATTATCAAAGCTGGTCAGGCGCGGCAGATACTCCAAAATCGAGTAGTTGTCAATAAAATGAGAAATATCCTGACCGCCGCTTCCCTTTTCAGCTCCCCAGAATTCCTTATAATGAATGACAGGTCGTAAAATCATCGGAGAAATCTTGAAAAGACTGAACCAAATGAAATTTCGTTTTATGAGATTACTTCGGATAGGAACGATCGGAAAACCATGCTCGTGATACCAGATATTGCTGTATTTTCCAATACACTGATAGAAACTTGTATTAGGCAAATCTGCAAAAGCTTTTGCAACCGGAACCTGATCATAATTAGGATAAGGAGGATCCATAACAGTTACTTTGTAGCCGTTGTTCGCAAAAATATTTGCCTGCAGGGAAATTCCTTCGTTGTGCTTATCAACCATTGGCTTTTCACGGTGATTATTCATTTCCCACGGAGTATATTCATAACCGCCATAAAGGCATACCGCGCCCTGAATAGTCCAGAAACCGAATGAAACAGTATTCGGATATTTTACAAATCCATCAAACTGCTCATAAAGTTCGGGCTTATTTTCAAAAACCGGGTCGATTACAAATCCTGTTGAACGATCCATCATAATCACAACAACATTTTTGCCTGTTTTTGAAAGATTAACGATTTTGTCAGTTTCCGTGAGCTGAGGGGCTGGTTTGTCATAATTCTTGAAAAAAGAACCGATTTTTACGAGGTTGAAAGTTGAAATGAGCACGACGGCGGCAAGAAAAACAGTCGAACAAAGATTAAGCACTTTATAAAGCTGTTTCTTAAACAGAAAAACAATAAAAGCGAATACAGCGGCAAGAGCGAACACATTGGCAAAAAATTCTGTTTTAGAAGGAAAAAAGGAGCGGTGCTCACTGAACACGACTTCCGGCAGAATAACACCATAATTTCCCTGAAAACAGAATGCGTTTATTACACCCAAAAACAAGATTGTAAAAAGCCCGAATGCCATAACGGATTTGACTTTCTTATTAAAAAGATAATACAGACATACAGGCCAGAAAACAAACAAGCCGACAGCCTGCAAAAAGCTATTATATAGAAAATAAAGTGGATTTGAATATCCTTCAAGATAACAGTATTCCGAGGTTGAGGAAACGACCAGCAATGAAGGGATAACGATACCGCATAAAAAAGCCAAGGCAATGGCTGTCTGCCAGAAAATAGAAGCTGATACAGAGCTTCGGGCAATCAAAGAACGAAACATTCCTGCAAAAAACTTTTTTGCATATTTGACAAATACAGGAAGCAAAAGCAATGCGGCATCAAGAAGAATCAAAATGGTGATGCGCTCGAAACGCTTAAAAAGCAGATACAAGACAGCTGATGTAAAAACGACTGCACATAAGATGTAAAACTTTTTGAGTGGATTCTTTAATTTATAGAAAATATGCTTGACGAGTGAAAAAACATTGTTCATCGTCCAGTAAAAAACAAGACCTGCAGGAGAATTATAAAGAAGCACAAGGAACACCAGTGCCATGCCGTAAACCTGAATTTTATCTTTTATGGCAAATCCTTTTGTATAAATCGCACCGGCTGTAATATTAATTGCTGTCATAAGAATTGGCAGAACATTTACGGAAAAAGTACCAATGTGAAAGAGAGCATCCGGCTGCCCCATATTTTTTATAAACAGGAAAGATTTACTCTGCAAGTCAGGATTGCTTGAAAGAAAACGAAAGGCAGCAATGAAAAAAGGTATTTGTATGAGGATTCCGAACGAAGAGCGGAGTGCCATGAGCGGGTTGTACCCCTCAAGACGGTTATAGGCCGAAAGCATCATGTATCTTTCGTCCCCTTTAAATGTTTTTTTTATCCGCGCCACCCTATATGACATTTTTTTCTGAATATCACGCTCAACTTCCTGCCACTTTTCAGCGACATCATAAAGAGGAAGACAAAGAAGAGTTATTACAATACTAACCCCGATAATTGATATTCCAGGATTGTCAAAAACAGATTTAAAGACCCTATAGACAAATTCGACTATCTGATATAATGGATAAATAATAATTGTATAAAGAGCGTTCAACATGGTAAAAATAATATCATTTTTATTTTTGAGATACAATTAGATTTTTCGACTCTAACAAAGAAATGTAATTGTACAATTATTTAATTTTGATTAGACTAAAATACATGGTATCAGCATTATACAACCTGATTATATTTCCGATTTCACAACTTTTGGATTTTTTTTATCAGTTTATTTATGAAGCCACGGACAAGGAGCCGGTTGCTGTAATAGGCTTAAGTTTTGTAGTTACACTCTGCACGCTCCCGCTTTACATGGTTGCAGAAGAATGGCAGGAAACAGAAAGAAAAATAAGAACCCGATTGCAGCCTGGTATAGACCGCATTAAAAAGGCATTCAAGGGCGATGAACAGTACATGATTCTAAATACTTTTTACCGCCAGAATCACTACAGCCCGATTATGGCTTTGCGTTCTTCACTCAGCCTGATGATTCAGATTCCGTTTTTTCTGGCCGCATATCACTTTCTTTCAGAATTCAGCGACTTAAAGGGAATCAGTTTTTTATTCATAAAAGATTTCGGTTCGCCTGATCAGACTTTTCATATTGGCTCTTTTGCAATCAACATTCTTCCAATTGCAATGACATTAATCAACTGTGTGTCAGGCTTTATTTACTCACGGGGGCATGAACTTCGTGAGAAAGTTCAGATTTATGTATTCGCTGCAGTTTTTCTGGTAGTACTGTACAATTCGCCGGCTGGGCTAGTCGTCTACTGGACAATGAACAATATTCTTTCACTCGTAAAAAATATCTTTTACAAAATCAAGAATCCCAAAAAAGTTCTATACATTATTCTCTGCACATTCGCAGTTTTCTGTATTTTTCTTCCATTCACTCTACTATCACAACAAAAATCTGCATTCAGAATGGCAGTTTTATTTCTTGGGGTTATTTTACCGATAATTCCTTTCGCCTTTAAGTATTGCGCAGTTTTTCTCGACAGGCACTTTATAATTCTTGACGAAAACAAAAATCTTCGCTGCATTATTTTCTTCTCTTCGGTTATTGCGCTCACAATTCTTGCGGGGCTTTCCATTCCTTCAACAATCATAGAAAGCGAACCGAACAATTATTGCTATGTAGACAGCTATCATTCACCTTTCGTCTTCATGACATCCAGTTTTTTCCAAAGTGCAGGAATTTTTCTGCTTTGGTGCGGTGCGATTTACGGTCTTTTTTCAGCACGCATAAAAAAACTTCTGGTCCTAGCCTTTTCGACTTTTGCTTTTATCGCACCAATAAATACCTTTGTGTTTGGCGGCAAATACGGTCCAGTCGAGCCATGGCTTGAGTTTATGCAGCCGCAGGAATTTATTCCGTCAATGCAAAGTTTTATTTTAAACACAGTCATTGTTATTGCAGTTTTTTTAACGATTCTTTTTCTCATTTCAAAGTATCCTTCAGTAATCAAATCGCTTCTTGTCATTCTGCTACTATCTTTAACGGCAATTTCTGCAAAAAACTCATATATAATTCAAAGAGAATACTCAAACATGCCGGTTCCATCATATAACAATGATTTGGAGCCTATTTTTCATCTGTCAAAAGCAGAACAGAATGTGATTGTAATCATGCAGGACAGATGCTTTTCACCTTTCATACCTGCAGTTCTTGACGAGCTTCCAGATTCACGCGAGAAATTCGATGGTTTCACCTACTATCCGAACACTATCTCAATGGGTAAGCTCACAATGATTGGCACCCCAGGGCTTTTTGGCGGGTATGACTACACACCATATCGAATGAACCAGCGCGCAGATGAAGAGCCGGAAAAAACACTACAGGACAAACACAGCGAAGCCATGATGACTCTTCCATTGCTTTTTACAGAACATGGATACAGAGCAGAAGTCGCAAATCTTCCTTACGAAAACTATCTTGAACAGCCAGAAAGCAATATGTACTTCAACAACCCAAATCTGCAGAAGCATGGAATTGAACTTGAAGAAAGAATTGACATCAACAGCATTTCATATATTGCAAAGTACAAGGGACACGAAGCTATCCGCCACAATAAAGTTCTTGGAACTTTCACGAACTACTGGTATGCGCAGCACGGAATGGAAAAAGAACCTTATATAAGTTCTCAGATTTTCAGGAATTTCGTATGGTTCTCTCTATTCAAAATGGTTTCACCGATTCTCCGTGGTGCAGTATATCATCGTGATTACTGGATGGCATACAACAAATGGGATAACAGTGCAAGATTCGTAGACAACTATTCTGTAATCGACTACCTTCCTGAACTTACGCAAATTGATGATGGCAAGGGAACCCTCATTCTGCTGGACAATGAGGCAACTCATGAGCCGACACTTTTACAGGCACCGGAATATGATTTCAGAAAAACAAAGGACATAACAAATCCAGGAAACAGTTTCCTTAAGCACAATCCTGAATTCAGCACGATGTGCGGAATCTTCAGCCGCTACTTCGATTTTTTTGAATACCTCAAAGCAAACGACTGTTACGACAACACAAGAATCATCATCGTATCAGATCATGGTATGTCTAATGACTTGGGTGGAGAAGCAAAAAAAACAATTACCGATTTGCAGGGAACAAGTACACCGTTCCCCAAAAGCCTTTTCGTTGCAACGCTTATCGTCAAGGATTTCAACTCACATGGAAGCATTAAAACAGATTACACCTATATGACAAATGCGGATACTCCTCATCTTGCCGCAAAAGATTTAATCGAAAATGCACGCCATCCTTTCACAGGAAAACCGCTCGAAGTTGAAGATAAGAACGCTTATTCAATTCTGAACACAGCCCGCGCTCAAAGCACCAGAATCCGCAAAGAAAAAGCCTTCAATGTGAAACCTGAAGAATGGTACGCTGTTAAAAATAATATATATATAGATGAAAACTGGAGCAAATTAAACAAATAAAATGCCGATTACAACAATTCTTTACAATATTATTCTCTCACCGATTACACAGATTATAGAAATTTCTTACCGTGTTTTTGACAAAATGTTCGGAAACACAGGAATTGCAGTTCTGGGTGTCAGTCTCACGGTCACACTTTTATGTCTTCCACTTTACATTGTTGCAGAAGGCTGGCAGGAAACAGAACGCGATATCCAGTTCAAAATGAAAAACGGCATTGACCGCATAAAGAATGCCTTCAAAGGTGATGAGCAGTACATGATTCTGAACACCTATTACCGTCAGAATCATTACCATCCGATTATGGCATTGCGTTCAAGTTTCGGAATTCTCATTCAAATTCCTTTCTTTCTTGCCGCATACCATACTCTTTCTTCCCTTCCAGATTTAATGGGGCAGCATTTCTTTTTTATCCGGGATATGGGAAAACCCGATGCAATTTTTTCAATCGGCTCATTCAATGTGAACATCCTTCCAATCGCAATGACGGCGATTAACTGCATTTCAGGTGCAATTTACTCAAAGGGACACGGTCTCCGCGAAAAGATTCAGATTTACGGAATGGCAGCTCTTTTCCTTGTTGTTCTTTATGATTCTCCTGCAGGACTTGTTCTTTACTGGACTATGAACAATGTTTTCTCCCTCGTAAAGAATGTTTTCTACAAGATGAAAAATCCTGTGAAAGTCCTTTATTTCTGCATGGTCGCTGCAGTCTGCAGCATTGCTTTCTATATTCTTTTCCTTTATGACGGCGGAGCCAACCTCAAAAAGCGAATGGCCGCAGTATTATTCCTTCTGGCTTTGATTCCGATTCCTTTATATGTCAGACTTTTTAACTATCTTGCACAAAATACCCTCAAAGCTCTTTTCGATGACAAAAAGGCTCGTTTTCTTCTATTTATCTTCTGTGCATCTGGTCTTTGTATTCTGAACGGCCTCGTACTTCCGAGTGAGCTGATTTCAAGCTCGGTGCAGGAATTTTCAAATATCGAAAGCTACACTAATCCGACCTCTTTCCTTCACTCTTCATTCTGGATGAGTTTCGGTCTCATGATTTTCTGGCCAACATGTATCTTCTTTTTATTCAAAGAAAAGATACAAACTTTATCTGCATGGCTTTTCGCTGCATTTTTTATCGGTGCAATCTTTAACGCCTACATTTTCTCAGGCAATTATGGCTCAATGGATGTTACGCTTAAATTTATTGACGGTATTTCAAATTCATCTAAAATCTTCATTCTGCTTAATATTTTCGTCACGATTTTTGTACTCATTCTTTCAGCCGCTTTAATTCGATTCCGCTTTCAGAAGATTCTCACGAATCTCTGTCTTGTCGCAGCCTCGGTCTTCATCATCTTGTCTGTAATCAACACAAAAAAAATCTCAAATGAATACAGAATTTTTGCAGAATCACACACAGGCGATGATGCGCAGAGCATAAAATTTTCTCTTTCAAAGACGCAGCCGAATGTTGTGATTTTTATGCTTGACCGTTTTGAATCCGCCTATGTTGAAAAAATTCTTACCGATCAGAAAGGTCTTTCAGAAAAGCTTGACGGCTTCACTTTCTACCCTAACTGCCTCAGTTTCAACGGCCACACTCTCATGGGATCCCCTGCCCTTTACGGCGGATTTGACTACACTCCTTATGAGATGAACAAGCGCAAAGAGCTTACCCTTAAAGAAAAACACAATCAGGCTTTGACCGTGCTTCCAAAAATCCTTTCAGAAAAAGATTTTGTTTCAACAGTTTCTGATCTTTCTTGGGCAAATTACAGCTATATCGCCGACATGGAAGGATACAAACGCTTTACTCTCAAAAAAAATCCTGAACTCAACGGAAAATTAAATACATTTTCTCTTCTCGGCCGATATTCCGGTGACTTCAAAAAAGAAACCCTCAAACCAGGCTATGAAAAAGCATCTCTTTCACATGTTCTGCTCAGGAATCTTTTCTGGGTAAGTCTTTTCCGTGAGGTTCCAGCCGTTTTAAGACCCGTTGTTTACTACAAGGGAACCTGGTGGGAAAACGGCATTAAAGAAAGTTCCAGCGACTTTGCTAACTGGTATTCAATCCTCTATTATCTCCCAGAAATTACGGACACGAATTCTGAAAAACCAACTCTTTCAATCCTCACAAACGAATGTACCCATTCAAACGAAGACATCTCAATGTATGCCATCGAACCAGAATATCCATATTCATTAAACGATGGTGCTTACAAAATTGACACAGTATCACTAATTCAAGTTGCCAGATTTGCAGATTATCTTCGGGAACAGGGAATTTATGACAATACAAGAATCATCATAGTCTCTGACCACGGAATCGGCGGAAGAAATTTTCTGTATAAAACAGCTGATTTTGAAGGATACTCAAAAGACCACCTGAACTGCGTTCTGCTCGTAAAAGATTTTAACGCACATACAGACGAAAAAATCGAAGTCAACAATAGATTTATGACAAACGCTGATGTTCCTTCACTTGCACTCAAAGGTCTTGTTGAAAATCCGGTCAACCCCTTTACAGGCAATCCAATCAACGAAGGCTATAAAGAAAACGGAGTTATTGTCACAAAAGGTGATGTTTTCATGCCTTATCATTCAAAGAGCGAATATGAGTTTACTCTCAAAGATGATGAATGGATTCATATAAAAGACAATATTTTTGTTGATGAAAACTGGCAGAAGTTCAAAGCCCAGAAGGATTAGGTTAAATGAATTTTCTTTACACGCTGATAATTTACCCTCTCTACACGATTATCGAAATCGCATACACTCTCGTTGATAAAATCACTCACAACGAGGGCATTTCCGTTATCGGGGTAAGTATTGCAATTACCCTTCTGTGTCTTCCTCTTTATGCAGTAGCAGAACACTGGCAGGAAGTTGAGCGCGACAAGCAAAACAAGATGAAAGCGGGCTTAGGCCGAATCAAAAAGGCATTTTCTGGCGATGAACGCTACATGATGACCACGACATTCTACAAACAGCATCATTACAGTCCGATTATGGGATTGCGCTCTTCCTTCGGTCTTTTGATTCAGATTCCCTTTTTCCTTGCGGCTTATTCTTACCTTTCACACCTCACGGATTTACAGGGAGAATCTTTCCTTTTTATCCGTGACATGGGAAGTCCAGACTCACTTTTTTCAATCGGCTCTTTTAAGGTAAATGTCCTTCCGATTGCAATGACCTTAATCAACTGCATTTCAGGCCTCATCTACTCGCGCGGACACGGAATCCGTGAAAAGGTTCAGATTTTCGGTATGGCGGCGATTTTCCTTGTAGTCCTTTACAATTCGCCGGCAGGTTTAGTCCTCTACTGGACATTCAACAATATTTTCTCCCTTGTAAAGAATGTGTTCTACAAGCTCAAAAATCCGCTCAAATCCTTCTGGATTTTCAGCTGTGCGGTGTGCATCCCGGTTCTCATTTACATTCTCTTCTTTTTTGACACAAAGACAGCCTACAAAGCGATTATCGTTTCGGCAGTCCTTCTTGTTTACCTGATTCCCTTCATTTTGACGGCAGTGAAGTTCCTTTTCCATAAATTCCTCACGCCGCTTTTTGAACATAACAAAACCCGTACCACTATTTACCTTCTTTCTTGCATACTGCTTTTTATTCTTTCAGGGCTTACACTTCCAGCATCCCTTATTTCTTCATCTCCGATTGAATTTTCCGGGATCGGTTCAAATCCGGAGCCTTTAAGATTCTTAATTATCACACTCATGCAGGCATCGGGCTTCTTTCTTTTTTGGCCAGTGTGCGTGTACTTTCTTTTCAATAAAAAAGTTCAGACTGTGCTTTCAGTTTTCATGGCCTTTTTATCCATTTCAGCACTGCTTAATTCTTTTGTCTTTATGCTGAATTACGGAGATGTTTCGGCAACCCTCACTTTCCTGAATTCAGTTGATTTCAGGTCAGGCTCGGCTGTTTCTATTTTAAATCTTTTTGTTATCGCAGCGTTTTTTGTATTTACCGCACTCACTATCGCCCGCCTCGACGGAAAGATTTTCACATATTCATTCGCGATAATCTGTTTTGCGATGCTTGCACTTGCAGTAACAAATATCAATACAATCAAAAAAGAATACAAGGCCTTTGTCGCAAGCGGAAGCCTTAATGAAGTCGAAATAGAGCCAATTTTTCATCTTTCAAACAAAGCAAAAAATGTAGTTGTTTTTATGCTTGATCGTTCGGAAAGCCAATATATAGAAGAAATGTTCAAAGAATCCAGCGATTTCAAAGATATTTTCACAGGATTTACTTTCTATCCGAACACAGTTTCTTTCAATGGACATACTTTCATGGGCGCGCCACTTGTCTACGGCGGATATGAATATTCACCACTAGAAATGAACAGAAGAAACGATGAACTCCTGTACAAAAAGACAAACGAAGCCCTTCTCATGTTGCCGAGAATCTTTACAGAACAGGCGAATTTCCGTGCCGTAATCACGGATCCGTCATGGTCAAACTATTCTGCCTATGCAGATTTGACGATAACAGAACCTTATAAAAAAATCGACGGCTATCAGACCATCGGGAAATACTCAACTGCATGGTACAAAACCCATTCAGGAGCAGACAATCTTGATAATACAGATGATATCTTAAAAAGAAACCTGTTCTTCTTCAGCATTTTCCGTGAAAGTCCCGTAATTCTACGCGAAGTAATTTACATGAAGGGCAAATATTGGAATTCAAACGGTGATGTTACTTCATACACGAATGTAATCAACAATCTTGCCCCACTCGACTTTCTTTGTGAACTCACGGATTTTTCTGATTCAGAAGAAGGAAGCTATGTCTGCATGGTTAACGAACTTACGCACTCAAGCGTTTACATGCAGGCTCCAGACTATGTGCCGGTTCAAAATGTAAGCGATTTCGGAACTTCGCGTTTTTCAGAAGAAGAAGCATATCACACAAACATGGCGGCAATGAAACGGCTTGCAAAATGGATTTCTTACCTCAAGGATCACGGTGTTTATGACAATACAAGAATCATTCTTGTTGCAGATCATGGACGGGCAACTTACGAGGACTGCCTTGAAAAAGACGACGAACTTGATGAAAAGATTGCTGGTGACCGCTATAAAGGCAGGGGGCATTTTCATCCGCTACTGATGATGAAAGACTTTGAAGCAGAAGGCACCTTAAAAGAAGACATGACATTCATGACTAATGGAGATGTGCCCTCACTTGCACTTAGAGGAATCGTTAAAAATCCAGTAAACCCCTTCACAAACAAAGCCCTTCCGCTCGATACAAACGAAATCAAAAAAGACGGGGTTGTAGTTACATCAAGTGATGTTCATCAGGCCTGGCTTTACAAGGACTGGTACACCTACAAAATCCGCGATGACCAGTGGTGGCGTGTAAAAGACAGCATTTTTAAAGCTTCAAGCTGGAAGCGTGAAAATATAAAAGATTGAAATATATAGCAATTCGTATTACAATATTTGCTAATACTTCTTTCCGAATTATTACCAAGAACAGGAGATTTTATGACAGAACAAGAATTTGATTATCTTATGGCTGTCCGACGCAAGGAAGACACAAGTTTATTCAACAAGGACACAGTTCTCAGCTGTACAAAGGCAGGCTGGGTAAAAAATAACAAAGTCACAGATGATGGTATGGCAGCCCTCGCTCCATACAAAGTTGACAATGCAATCATCATGGCAGCGGGCCGAAGCCGAAGGTGTATGCCGCTTTCAAACTACCTTCCAAAAGGTTTGTTTGAGATTAAGGGCGACACAATGGTTGAACGACAGATTAAGCAGCTCCACGATGCAGGAATCAAGGAAATCGTACTTGTAGTCGGCTACCTCAAAGAGCGCTACTACGAAATGGCAAAAAAATACCCTGAGCTTATCGTAATCGACAACACCGAATGGGAAGAAAAAAACAATATGTCTTCCCTCTACGCGGCAAAAGACTACATCAAAGCAAGTTACATCTGCTGTTCTGACAACTGGTTCGCTCACAACGTTTACCGGGATTATGTTTACGACTCATACTACGGCTGTCTTTACTCAGACGAATTCTGTAACGAATACTGCGTAAAGGGATTGGATGACCGCGGCTACATGACAGAAGTCAAAAAAGGCGGTGAAAAAGCATGGTACACAATCGGTGAAGCTTTCTTCTCAAAATCATTCTCAGAGAAATTCGTCGATTTGATGGTAAAAGAATACTACGACCCAGAAATGAAATACATGCTCTGGGACGACTTCCAGATCAAGCACATCACTGAGCTTCTGATGAAAATCAAACGCTATGACGACAATGAGTGCAAAGAATTCGATACAACAGACGACATTCTTCAGTTCTATCCAAATTTCAAAGAATTCATCGAGCAGTTCTTCCAGGAAGACGAGCTCATCAATTCCACACAGCGAATCAGCTATCTTTCAAACTACGGCGAGACAAAACAGTATTCTGTAGTCGCAACTGAGCAGCTAACAGGCCGAATGCATGTAAACGAAAACTTGTTCGGACCAAGCCCAAAATGTCTTGAAGTTCTTCACAACGCAACGATGGAAGACTTGTATCTTTACGACTTGACCCGTGAGGATGATCTGGCTGTTGAAGTCTCAAAAGTTACTGAAATTCCAACAGACTCAATTTTCATTCATTCAGGCTCTTCTGATGTCATCAAGACAATCATGACAATCGTTCTCAACAAGGACGACACTGTTCTTATTTCTTCTCCTGCATGGAACTACTACAAATCAGTCTGTGAGCTTCGCCATGCCAAAGCCGCTTACTACAATGTAGTTCCGGGCAAAGACTCTTATGAATTCGATATGAAGAGCCTTATGTCAGAGGCAAAAAAGACCAAACCACGCATCATCGTAATCACAACACCACACAACCCGACTGGCGCCGTAATCAGCAGAAACGACTTGGAGAAGGTCATCAAAGAGAATCCGACTTCCCTCGTAATCGTTGACGAAGCATATCTCGGACTTTCAACAGTCACTTACGATGCAAAATATTTGCTCAACTCATACAACAATGTCGTATTCTGCCGTACCTTCTCAAAACTCTACGGTCTTGCAGGAATCCGCATGGGCTTCGGCTTGTGTACTCCAATGGCAAAACAGGTTTTCAAGCTCGACTTGAACCCGTTCCGAGTATCGAACATCGGCCGCAAAGTCTGTATCGCTGCCCTTCGCGACAAAGAGTATTACTCAAACCTCACAAAAACAATCATCAAGCTCAAGGACGACTTCATCTCTGAAATCAACAAGATTAAGGGAATCAAAGCCTACAAGTCTGCCGCAAACTTCATCTTTATCCGCTTCAATGAGAATTTGGGCGAGAACGACAAAGAAATCGATGTTCAATCCCTCAAAGACTATCTCGCACAAAACGGCTACCTCACACGCCTCTGGACAGAAGGAAGCCATCTTTCAATGCGAATCACTGTCGCTCCACAGGCTGACATGGACAAAGTTCTCGAACTTATCAAGGAATTTGTGAACAAATAAAAACGCGGTGGTTGAGCCTAATCGAAACCACTATCAAAGCAAGGTCATTTCGACAGGCTCAATGACCGCAATACAATTATGATTTTACCTTTGTATATCGATCCTGGCACAGGTTCGATGCTCTTTTCTATTTTGATTGGTGCAGCTGCAACGCTCTTTTTCCTGGCTAAGGCACTTTGGCTCAAACTAAAGCTTGTTTTTGCCGGAAAAAAAGGTGTTCAGGAAGACAAGTCCTACAAAAAATATGTAATTTACTGCGAAGACAAGCGTTATTTTACGGTTTTTCTTCCAGTAGCCGAAGAATTTGAAAAACGCGGTATTGACCTTACCTATTACACAGGAACAGAAGATGACCCTATTTATGAAAAAGGCTTTTCTTTTGTAAAACCTGAATGTATCGGTACAGGAAATGTTGCCTACGCAAAGCTCAACATGCTCAGCGCCGGAATCGTCTTAATGACAACACCGGGCTTGCAGGTCTATCAGCTCAAACGAAGCAAGAATGTAAAGCATTACAGCCATATCTTCCATTCTTGTACTGACTCAACAATGTACCGCCTTTTCGGTCTCGATTACTTTGATTCAGTTTTGATGACCGGAGATTATCAGGCAGATGACATTCGACTGCTTGAAAAACAGCGCGAACTTCCTGCAAAGGAACTTGTAACTGTCGGCTGTACATATCTTGATGTGCTCAAAGAAAAAATGGCTTCAATCCCTGCCGAAGAAAATCATGAATTCACTGTTCTTGTCTCTCCTTCATGGGGAAAAAGTGCATTGCTCGGTCTTTACGGCGAAAAGCTGCTTGACCCGCTCGTAAAAAGTGGCATGAAGATTATCGTTCGCCCTCATCCGCAGAGCCGCATTTCAGAAAAAGAAATGCTCGACCGTCTTCAGGAACGATACAAAGATGCGGCAAACCTTTCATGGGATAATGAACGGGATAATATCTACTCACTTAAAAAGGCCGATATCATGATTTCTGACTTCTCAGGAATCGTCTATGACTACACCTTCTTATGCGACAAGCCGGTAATGTACGCAAATGCCGAGATGGATTTGCTTCCGTACGACATCTACGATACAGGTCATGAACCATGGGCAGTCACGACGCTGCAGAAAATCGGAATTCCAATCAAGGAAGAAGATTTTGCAAATATTGCCGAAGTCATAAAAAATGCCAGCGACAGTCCAGAACTTGCAAAATTGCGTGCCCACTACAAGGCAGAAGCATGGCAGCACATCGGTGAAGCAGGTAAGCTCACAGCCGATTACATGATTTCCACAATGGACAAGATTGAAAAATCTGCAGTGCTAAATTAAAGGAAAACAGCACATGTCAAACAAAATCCTAATCAACGGAAATTTTCTCTGCCGTAATCTAACTGGTATTGAACGGTTCGCCTTTGAGATTTGCCGTCAGCTGGATTCTATTCTTGCAAAAAAACAAAATTCGTCTGTCGAATACGCAATTCTAGTTCCAGCTAACGCAAAATCGATTCCTGTATTCAACAATATCAAAATTATCCATGGCAAACTACTTAAAAGTTTTCCACGATGGGATTTATTCTATTTTTCAAAAATGTGCAAAAAGCACAAGGCGACCGGGCTGAATTTTTCGAACACAGCCCCGCTCTCACGCAAGTGCGGCTACGCTTTTCTGCATGACATTTACGCAAAAGATTTTCCAGAAGATTTTACTTCCAAAAAAGACAAATTGATTCGTCTCTACAGCTGCATTAACTACAGAAATATTGCGAAAAATGCAAAAAAAGTGCTCACAGTCTCAAACTTTTCCAAAAATCAGATTCAAAAGGCATACAAAGTCGATGATTCAAGAATTTCGGTTATTCCAAACGGCTGGGATCACTTTCTCAACATAGCAGAAGATAACGAAATTTTCAAAAGATTTCCGCGCCTTTCAGAACAGGAATTTTTCTTTACACTCGGAAGCCTTCAAAAACGCAAAAATCTTAAATGGATTGCACAATACGCAAAAAAGCATCCGGAGCAGACTTTCGCAATTTCCGGTAAGGTCATCGGAGGAATGCATTCACCCGAAATCGAGGAACTTTCAACACTCAAAAATGTACTTCTCCTTGGCTATGTAAGTGACGGTGAGGTCAAGTCGCTGATGAAAAAATGCCTTGCCTTCATTTTCCCGTCTTACTATGAAGGATTCGGAATTCCTCCGCTTGAAGCGCTTTCTGTTGGTGCAAAAATAATTGTCGCAAAAAGCGCCAGTCTCCCCGAAATTTACGGAAACGCCGCAATTTACATCGACCCAAAAGACACGGATTGCAATCTTCAAGAACTTTTAGGCAAACAGATTTCTGAAGAAGAAAAAAATCTAATTTTAGACAAATTCACCTATCAAAATTCAGCAAATATGTTATATAATCTTCTTGAGGAGGCTGAATCATGAAAAGAGTTGCGATTGTACATGACTGGCTGGTTAATTATGGCGGTGCAGAACGCGTCGTTGAAGAACTTCTCAAAATCTACCCGGAAGCAGAAATTTTTACGCTTGTTTATGATGAAAAAAAGATGGGAAAAATTTTTCCAAAAGAGAAAGTTCATACATCTTTCATGCAGAAATGGCCTTTTTCTACAAAGTTGTACACAAAATTTCTTTCTTTCATGCCAAAAGCATTCGAATCCTTCGACCTTTCATATTACAAGCTGGTAATCTGCTCATCATCCAGCTGTGCAAAAGGGGTAATCACCTCACCACTCACCCCGCATGTCGCATACATTCACACACCAATGCGTTATGCCTGGGACAAATACTTTGACTATAAAACCAGAAGCGGCAGAATAACTCAATTTTTCATGGATAAATGGATGCCAAAAATCCGACTTTGGGATTACATTTCAAGTCAGAGAGTTGACACACTGATTGCGAACTCAAACTACATCTCAAGACGAATAAAAAAATACTGGAACCGTGAGTCAACTGTCATTTATCCGCCAGTTAACACAGACAAACTGTTTCCAAACTACAAACCTCATGAAGATTTCTTTGTCGTTTTCAGCCGTTTTGTCCCATATAAGAGAATTGATTTGGCAATTCAGGCCTGTGGAAACCTCAAAAAGAATCTTGTCGTAATCGGAAGCGGAAGTCAGGAAAAATCACTCAAAAAGCTGGCCTCAAGCTACAAGGATTCAAAAATCACTTTCACAGGAAGAATTTCGGACAAAGAGGTCATGGACTATCTTCAGAGATGCCGTGCATTAATTTTCTGTGCAGAAGAAGATTTCGGAATCATACCTGTTGAAGCTCAGTGTTGCGGTCGCCCGGTAATCGCGTTTGGCAAAGGCGGTGCTCTGGAAACCGTAATCAATGGCAAAACAGGAACTTTCTTCAGCCATGCCACAGTAGATTCAGTTGAGCGTGCGATAAACCGTTTTGAGGAACTTGAAAAAGACGGTGCTTTCGACACAAATTTCATTTATCAGCATGCAAAAAAATTCTCTGCAGAAAGATTTGCACGCGAAATAAAAGAATGTATCGATAACACACTCATCAAGCTTGACGAAGAAACAAGCCAAAACTAAACGCAAGGATTTTTTCATGCTTAGAATCGCAATTGACTGCAGAATGATTGGCTCAGGCGGAATCGGTTCATTTATTTCAGAACTGATTCCATGTTTTCTCAAAGACAATGAGTGCCTTTTAATCGGTACTCACGAACAGTGCTCCCCATTTTTAAGGCTGCAAAATGTTGAATTCTGTTTTTGTGATATAAAGCCTTTTTCTTTTAAAGAGTCATTTAATTTTCCTTTAGAGGTTCTCGAAAAAATCAACAATTGCGAAGCATATTTCACCCCCTACTGCAACATTCCATCAGGAATCACAATACCAATTTTTTCTACAATTCATGATGTTGTATTCCTTGATGTAAAAGAATTGACCGGATTTTTCGGCCGATTCATACGAAAGATGTTCTACAAAAGAGCAGTCAATTATTCCGAAGCAGTTTTCACGGTATCAAACTTTTCAAAAGAAAGGATTCAAAAGCATCTCAATTGTAAAAAGCCTCTCAAGGTTATCTACAATGCAGCCCCTTCATACCTTAAAGAGCCATTTGATACTTTGCCTAAAAAAGAAGATAAAATTCTCTTCGTCGGCAACATAAAAAAACACAAAGGCTTAAAGTCTCTTCTAGAAGCCTTTGAACTTGCCCGCAAAAAAGATTCAAATTTCAAGTCTAAGCTGGTAATTGTCGGTAATTTCGAAAATTTCCGCACTGGAGACAAAGAAATCGTTGAAAAATTGCAAAAACTTTCGTCATCAGCTTCCTGCATCGAATTCACAGGTAAAATCTCAAATAATGAACTAAAATATCTTTATGCAGAATCAAAACTTCTGGTTCAGCCGTCACTTTACGAAGGATTTGGAATTCCGCCGCTTGAAGCCATGACAGTCGGCACTCAGGCCTTGATTTCAGACATTCCGGTCTTTAAGGAAATTTACGGAAACCTGCCGGTTACATTTTTCAGGGCGGGTGATTCAGAAGATCTCGCAAACAAACTTCTGGAGTCAATCAAAGCAGAATCAAAACCAATAAACCTGTCTGTTGTTGAAGAGCTGTACTCTTATGAACGCTCTGCAAACATTATCCTCGAAAGCATGGCAGAACTTATTCCTCTTTTCAAAAAATAACATTTCTAGTGACTTTTTTCATTATATTGTGTAGAATTACATTAGCACTTTTGAGAAACATATGACAAACGAAGAATACAAAAAATATTTTAAGAAAAATTTCTGGCGTACGAGTTCATTCACCTCCGGGGCGGCCCTTATGCTGGTCGATTGTATCGGGGTAATGCTCTGTATCGGAACAAGTTTTTTCATCATAAATTTTATCAACCACTCTTGGATTAATTTCAGGTCCTTTGTCACTTATTGGATTTATCTGCCACCAATGATGGTTGTTTTTTATGCGGCAGGCCTTTATCCAGGGCTTGTTCATCCGCCAGCAGACGAAGTAAAAAAACTTGGAATCTGTTCATTTTTCGTATTTGTAGGAATCGCACTTTCAATCACAGTCGAAGAAGTTGATGACAAATGGCCGATTGTCGTTGCTATGCTTTGTGCAACACCAATAGCGCTTATAATCCTCCCTACTGGCAGAGAATTCGCCCGAACAATTTTCTCAAAACAAAAATGGTTCGGGGTTCCGGCTGTAATGTATGTATGCGGAAATTCCGGGGATGTAATTATTGAACGTCTCATAAAAAGACCTGATTTGGGATACAAACCTGGAATGATTATAGACAGCAGGGCTTTTATTCCTGGTGAAAAACTAGGCATTCCGGTCTATCCGCCATCACCAGATACATTTGAATTCATAAAGTCATTAGGAATCAAAGTAGCCATTCTTTGTGATTATGACAGGGACACGACCTACATCAATTCCTATTACCGATACACAATTCAAATACCGAAAATCAACGATGTCTCAACGATTTCGACAAATGTACGTGATTTTGGAGGTATTCTTGGTTTTTCATCAACACATAACCTTACAAAACCGATAAGTCTTTTCTGGAAGCGCGTAATTGACCTGTTCCTTCTTTTAATTTCCTCGCCTCTTACGCTCCCGCTTGTCCTTTTTGTATCTCTTGCAATAAAAATCTCCTCTCCGGGGCCGGTTTTCTATGGCCACAAGCGAATTGGTAAAAATGGAAAGGAATTCAAATGCTGGAAATTCCGCTCAATGGTTATTGATGCCGACAAACAGCTGGAAAAGATTCTTGCAGAAAATCCTCAGATGCGCGAAGAATGGGAAAAAGACCGCAAATTTACAAACGATCCGCGCGTCACAAAAATCGGCAAAATCCTCAGAAAAACAAGCATTGATGAAATCCCGCAGTTTTTCAATGTTCTCACAGGAGAAATGAGTTTCATAGGTCCACGCCCAGTAACCCAACCAGAGCTTAAAAAATACGGCAACAAATCTGATTTTATTCTCTCTGTACAGCCTGGTCTTAGTGGAATGTGGCAGATTTCAGGCCGCAGTGATACTGGATATGAAGAGCGGGTCACTCTCGATTCTTATTACATTCAGAACTGGTCTGTATGGCTTGATATTTGGATTATCATAAAAACACTTTATGTCGTAGTCAGGGGAAAAGGTGCATATTAAAGGCATTTTTTCCACAGCATTTTTGCTTTGTTTTTTACTCCCCTTGTCCTCTGAGCGCTATCAAATTTCTGAAATTTCTTATTCACTAGAAAAAACCCGCGCTCAGGATCTCAGGCGGATTGTTCCTGTAAATACAACAAAAATCTTTGAAAATAAATCAGAATTTGATTCTTACATGGCTGACTTGCACCAACGACTTATGAATAAAAGGGCATTTCAGAAAGTTGACATAGAGTTTAACACTATAGAATCAAGCAGTTTTGACACAGAATCCGCTCCCCCACCGTTTGAAGAAGAAATAATTCAAATCTCACTCAATATCACGGCAGAAGATACAAAACATCTTCTTATATTACCATATCCAAAATATGATTCAAATGACGGTCTGATTTTCAAAATCAAGGTCAAGGATGTTAATTTTCTCGGCACAATGAATACAATGGATGCAGCAGTTTTTGCAGGTCTAAAAGAAGATTTACAAACTGGCAATCAAAATCCCATATTTGGTGCTGAATTTAAGTACAGTTATCCTTTCCTTTTAGGAGCTTTTCTTGGAAGCTGGAACAATAATTTTGATTTACGCTACACAACAGGAATCAAAGAACTTGAATTTTGGACTGGAACAGGCTTCACATTCGAGCTTCCCTTCCAGAGATTTTCACTTGTACTCGATTTGAGTGAACAATTCAACCGGGATTTAGAATATGATTTCTATAATGACACGCAGTTTTTTACGAGTGATTTGAATTTTTCAGTTCCAGTCAAAATTTGCGATATTGAAAACTGGGGTTATGTATTCTGGACTCCTTACACTGACGCAAAAATCAACTATGACAAGAATGGAATCAACAAGTTAAACGATGATTTGGCAAGTCCGGTGATTTCTGCCGGGGAAAAACTTTCTACATCAAGAATAAACTGGTATGGGAATTTCAGGAACGGATTATCTGTAAGTCTTGCCCATGCAATAGCTTATGATTTCATGCAAAAAGAATGGGAACCCAGAGTTTCATTCGAACTTCAAGCTTTTAAAGCCTTCAAATACATTGCTTTTAACACAAGAATCAATGCTTTTCTTACAAAATCAAACAGAAGCACGGTCGGCGAACTCATTCGCGGAATTCGGGATAAGCAAAAATACCTTAATGCGAATCTAAATGACTTTAGAACAGAACGGGCATTAAAAACACCATCAGCAATCGTAATGAATTTAGATATTCCCGTCCACATAATTGAAACGCACTGGCTTGACTGGTCTAATTTAATTTTTGGCGAAGAATCATGGTTCTCGAAAACATTCGCCTGGACAGATAAATTTAACTTTGAACTGCAAGCGTCTCCTTTCCTAGACATTGCTCTTACAAAAAACGAAAGTACAGGCCGCCTTTTTTCAACAAAAGACGGATGGTACGCAGGAGGAATTGAATTTCTTTGTTTCCCTGAGCATTGGAAAGGAATCGTAATGAGGGCAAGTCTCGGAATCGATTTGGGCAGAAAGTTAATTTCAAAAAAACTTCCTGAAAAAATCGATATGTCATGGCGCTCAAATGTTAAGAGCTATGAAATTTATGCAGGAATCGGACTTCATTACTGATTTAACAAAACCTATCTTACTATACAAGCTTTTGCGGCTGCACGACAGTATGAATCAGGCGCATTTTCGGCAAGAACTTCGAGAGTTGCGTTTGCAAAAATAATATCGCCTCTGGCAGAGCATTTTTTACAGAAATCAATAAAATAATCCCAAAAATGATTCTCTTCGCACCACAAAACGATGTCTTCATAATCACCAATTTTTTTCAAGAATAGCGCAAGACTCTTGTACTCAAAACTTGAATCTCTTCCAGAAATTGAATCAAGAATATGGCTGAAAGACTCTACAGTTCCCAAAGCGGAAGAGAAAAGCGAATTTTCAAGTTCATTTTCTCTCTCAAAAATAACGCTGATATTATAAAGAGCATTCAATGTCTTTGGCGAAGAAACTCTGAACAAATCGAAGAATCTGTCAACATTTGAGTTTTTATTCGTATCAATAATCTTCAGCATTGCCCGACGAAGGACTTCGTTCTTATAATTCTCATCTTTGTCAAGAATCAAAAGAAGTGCCTGCTTATATTTTTCAGATTCATTTTGATGCAAGAGCAAATCAGCCATCTCGTATAGTATGTCATAAAGCTGCTCAGGAATATCAAGAAATTTGCTTTCAAGCCGTGCCTTCTCGTAAAAATCAATTGCCGTCTTGTATTCGCCTTCAAAACGATAAATTTGTCCGATTAAAAAATCAGCTTCCGGGTAAACTCGTTTTTCTTCAATCCAATCTTTCATCTTATGGATTGAATATTGAAAGAAATCCTCGCCATGCAGTTCAAGATAATGTTTTATAATGTTGATAGCTTCTGTCTGATCTCTTTCTTCAAGAACTTCAAGAACTGAATCAAAATTCTCACCTGCTCTGCGAACTGCCAGCGGAGAAAGAGCCGTATCCAAAATATAGACCTCGTAATCACTTTCTGCCACACGGTTAGCCTTAGCTTTATTTGCAAGATTCATCGCATTTGCAAAATCACCTTTGTCGAAAGCGAATTTTGCATCCTGAAAAATTCTCCATGAATATTCAGTAGGAGCAGGCTTTTTAGGTACAATCTGCGAAAAGAGACTTGAAAAAATTGAAAAAAAACAAACTGACAGAATAATTTTTTTTAGGCTCATATAAATGTTAATTCCTCTCGGAAACGCCATAGATTAAAGGCTTTGCAACATTTCCATAAATACATTATCGGCATCTTTTTCATCAACCGTGCGTATAATTTCACCTTTTTTGAAAATAATTGCTTTTCCACCGGCACCAGCAATGCCTATATCAGCATGCTTACCTTCGCCAGGGCCATTAACTACACAGCCCATTACCGCTACAGTGATATTTTTGTTCATTGAAAGAAGTTTATTCTGCCACCTGTCCATGAAAGCATGGACATCAAATCCCTGACGGCCACAGCGGGGACAACTTACGAGAGTAACGCCCCCCTTACGCTTTCCACATTCACGCAGAATCTCAAGACCAGTGATAACCTCGTTCTCTGGAACCGAAGAAAGTGACACGCGGATTGTAGAGCCGATTCCTTCATTTAAGAGATGACTGAACGCAAGCGTCGATTTTACAACGCCAGTAATAAGAGGACCAGCCTCAGTAACCCCGACATGAAGAGGAATGTTATATTTTGAAGCAAAATCCTCGTTAGCTTCAATTGTCTCAGAAACAGAACTTGCCTTCATGCTTACGACAAACTGATCAAATTTAAGTTCATCAAAAACAGCACATTCCCTGGCGGCAGTCTCGCTCAAAGCAACGGCCCGGCTCATCTCGCCTTTTTCAACTTTTTCACGCAAATCATGCGGAAGTGAGCCCGTATTCACTCCGATTCGAATTGCAACACCTTTTTCGCGGCAACCGTTCACGACAGCTTCAACTCTGTCTCTTGCACCAATATTCCCCGGATTGATTCTGATTGCCGCGACAGGTCCTTCAAGGCACTTCAGTGCAAGTCTGTAATCAAAATGAATATCAGCAACAAGCGGCATTGAAGTAGCTTTACATATTTCAATAAAACTTTCCGCACTTTCCATGTCAGGAACAGCAAAACGGATTATGTCACAGCCTAACATTTTAAGAGAGGTAATTTTGTTTCGGATTTCTTCTAATTTTTGAGGATTATCCTTTACACCGATAATTCCTTCTTTCCACATCGTTTGAATAGTGACAGGATTTGCTCCACCAACAACAATTTTATCAACATTTCCAAATCCGCCTACAGTAACTTCACGCGGAGTAAAAAATTTCTTTTCCATGAGATAATTATATCACAAATCCAGATAACTTGCACCAGTAAAAGCTTTGAAATCAATCAGGCACCTTGTACACAACAAGCTCGTTCGGACTTAGATTATACAGGTTTCCGAAACAGGTACCGTTGAAAAGCCTGACATGAGAGCCAATCGTGTTTTTCACAAGATATTTGTACAAATCGGCGTAATAAATCCCCGAATTTTCTATTATGCTTTCCGTAAAGTTCTTGGTGAACCGGTTTGAAAGCCACACTTTCAGGTCTACGCTGTACAAATCGGCAAGGGATGTTTCAGAACCGTTGGCGGCGGTAAAGGCAAGCACGCCCTCGATTCCAGAGCAGATATGCATGACGCTTCCCGAATAGCAGGTTTCCGTGACAATCAGAAGCTGTCTGAAATGCTTTTTTCCATCGCTGTCACTGCTCATCGATTCGAGCGTGTTTTTCATTAAGTCCGTGGTGAAGCCTTTATAGGCAGAATTTTTTCCTTCCCATACGAAATAGCCGTTCTCGCTGTCGCCCCTGATGTTCGTTCCGTGCCCTGACCAGAACCACAGGACGTTTGAGTCAGAGCCGCTTTTAAGAATCGTAGGCGTTTCAACAAGATGAGGATGAGAGAGCCTTAATGTCTCCCGATTTTCCAGAGTGATGCTTTCCCCCTGCATGATTTTTGACATATCCTCGGCGCTAAGTTCCTCTAAAAGATAATCAATCTGCAAATTATCGGTGTACAGGTTTTCGCCTTCAAAGCGGGCGATTATCTCGCCGGGTCGCTTGTTCCGCTTGTGGTTCACGATGTCGTCCGCAAGAATTAGTATGATGTGGTCGTCGGGGAAGCCGTTTTTGCGCAGAAGCTGGTAGATGTAGAGCGCGTCCGCCTGATGGCGGTAGTTTGCCCAGCCGGTGGAAGCCGCAACGATGACTGCCCATTGGTCTTCCATATCGCCGTAGGTGACGGTCGAATTCTCGGTGTCCTCCACATCCTCGTTGTCGTCAAAGCTTACAATCCATTCCCAGCTCGCCCTGTTCCCGCTCGAATGGGAGTTGTTCTCGGTGGAAGTGAATTCGAGCGGCACGAATTTGCCCTCGACTACGCACCAATGCACATAGATGCTGTACAAGGCAGATGTGAGCGTTTCCTTGTCGAAATCGAGCAAGCCCGTAGCTCCGCACAGGTTCGTGTAAATGCCACAGTCAAGGCTCTTGAAGGCAACGACCATGCCCACGAGATTCCATGCGTATTCTCTTCCCGCCGTCGCCTCGTTCATCTTGCGAAGTTCGGCGTTCACTTTCTCGTTGGTGAATGCGTCCGCATCTCCGTTTTTCTGGTTGCAGAAGCACCCTGCGGCGGCAAACGAGCACAAAAGGAGCGAGTCGTAGAACTGAGCCTCACCGAGCACGGGATTTTCGCCGAAACGGGCGGCATAATCCACCGCAAACGCGCTCTCAGGGTCGGCATAGGGGGCCGTTCCCTCGATTCCTTCCGCAAGGCAGTTCTCGCCGTCCGTGAACGAAAGCAGCTCCGCAGTGAAAGCGGTGTCGGAGAAAAGCAGGCGCGGGGCAGAGTCGCCAAAAGCCGCGCGTTTTTCAAGTACTTCCTGTGCGTCTTCATAAGACGAAAAGGCGCAGAGGACAAAATCGGCGTCACAGCCCAATACGGTTTGGGCAGCCACGGAAAGCGATACTGGCTCCGTTCCCGACTCGTATTCTTTTTTTACGGTGTCGGTCTCATAGATGACATTCTTCACTATCTCCAAATCAAGCTCGGTGGCAAGGAATGGCACCCAGTCAAAGAAGGTCTTTCCGTAGACATCCGCGCTCGCAAGCAGGGCGATGCGTTTTCCGCCGTAAGTGGTGATTTTTGCAAGCATTGCCTCAATCTGCGATACATCGGACTCGGTGAGCGTCCACAAAAAGGGCGATTTTTTGTCCTTGACGGCGGCATTCACCGCATACGCTCGGATGACAGTCTCGCTTGAGGCGCAGGGCGCAATCAGCGTTTTTTTCGTCTCGTAGCATTTGTCTGCGAATGTCTGCACATGGCTTGAATACATGGGGCCGATGACAGCAAGCAGGTCTTGGCGCGATGAAAGCGTGGCTGCAAGCGATTCCAAATCCGCGCTGTTCTCGTCGTACCATTCAATGTTGAGCGTAAAAGGCGTTGAGAACACGCTCGTTCCCTTTTCAAGCGTGGAAAGATACCAGTCCGCGACGCGCCTAAACCGCTGTGACTGCGTGCTTCCCTCTGCAAGCGGAAGCACCACCGCCACATTCACTTTTTCTAAGGAACTCGCGGGGGATGAGGGCGAATCATCGTCGTTGTTTTTGCAGGAAGAAAGGGAGAAGAGCGCAAAAACTGCGGATAAAAGTAAGAGAGGCCTAGTTTTCATAATATGCCTGCTCCTTTTCAATCGCTTCTGAAAGATGTTCCTGAACGACAGCAGAAAGGCTTTCGTAGCCTTCTGAAACCACAAGCTCGGTGTAGCCTTCGCCAAGCCCCAGCCGCTGGTAGTGCTCGATTTTGCCCTCGGCGAGCCACTGCGCTATGCACTTTTCTGCCGCCTTGTCCACGCGCTTGACCACCGAGAACGGCACCTGCGGGCTGTACGCGCTCATGTCAGAATCCATGCCGACGGTGTAGAACGAGGACGCTCCCTGCTCGCGGTTGTAGCGGAGCAGCCCGTGAATGCTCCCGCCGCAAATGGGGAAGTAGAGGTCAAAGGTATTGAAACTGTTGTTGTAGGCGATTTTGTAGGCGGTTTCCTCACTGTTAAAGCCCGTTGTGTCTGCCTCGCCGTTGATTGACTCGGCGACAAAGGTGGCGTTTCTCATTTCTTCCACTTCTTCTGCCGTAGTCGTAAAATAGTTGTAGATATAGGAAGTGCTACCCGATGAGCCGTAGCCGACCGAAAAGCCGTTCAGCGCGTCAATCAGCGGCTGCATAAAATCATTGGCAAGCAGGGAAATCACGCGGGGATTTTCTTTTTCAGAAAGCAGTGTTTTTGCCGCCGTTCCCGCAAGGTAGCTCGCACCGTACAGCGGCATATACACCGTGCTCAGATACGGAACTTCCGTTTCCTCCGACTCAAAAAGCAGGTAGGTGAACGGCTCGGTGGAAGCGGCAATGCTTTCTGCAATCTCGTCTGATTCAAGCACGGGAAGATAGCTTTCGCTCGCAAAAACAAAAAGGACGGGAATATCGGCGTTCTCTTCCGCGCCGATAAGTTCCCGATATGACGAGAAAACTTTCTGTATTTTTACCTGTGCGTCATCCCAGTCATCAGGGCTTACATCGTACACAAGCAGGTTGTTCTCAAACGCCGCCTTGTGTATTCCGTACGCCAAGATGTCGGTGTAGGAATTGTCGCCCAAGCCGGCGGGCAAATGAAAGACAATGACGAGCTTTTCCGAGGTTTTTTCGGTCTCGTCCTTTCCTCCTCCGCCGCTGTCACCGTCATTCGAGCAGGAGGCTAGTGCGAAAAGCAGCAACAGCAGCATAAGAGGAAAAAGAGAAACCCGACATTGTTTTTTCATTCGCATAGGCTTATTTTCGTGTTAGAGCGACCCCCAGTAGTCAAAGGCGTTGTCTCCGCTGATGTACACATCCGTGTAGGCGGAGTTTTTTGTTCCAGAGTCCTTAATTACGATTTCAGGACTGTAGATGATGTGATACGGATACGAGTTGTACGAAGTATATTTTGGATTTGCCGTCGCCGTATTGTTCATCCAGGTGTATGTGCCGCTGAATCCGAGACTTCCGTTAGTAACGCGGTGAATGTAGTCAAGGTAGGTGTAGCCGTCATCAACATCCGCAGACATTTTCAGAACATAGCAAACCCATGTCGTGTAAAAAGAATCCAGATAGTTGAGGTCATAAGAGTCGGTTACGGCAAGCATCGTCGTCGCGCCAGAAACAGAGCTGTAGCCGTCCGAAGTCGTTTGGATAGAATCCGTTGCGCCAACTGTGCCGATAAAGAATGGCTGCACATAGGTTGTCTGGGAATTTACGCTGTTTCCGCGCGATACGCGGCTCTTGTCGTTTTTGGGGTTTCCGAACGCAAAGCAGAAATTCTCGCCGTTGTTTGAGAGGTTCGCGATGTCGTAGCCACGGCTCGCAATGGCAGAGTACACCGCCTGTGCGTTTGTGCCGTTCCCGTTCAGGAGCGCGTTGAATGTGTGGTACGCCGCCTTTGCCGTGTCGAGCGACATAAGGTTCTTTGCGTACACCCAGTTTTTCTGGATAAGGTTTGCGTAGGAAAGCCAGACTTTCTTTTTGTCCTCTTTGACGATGCACTTTCCCGCCTTGCTACCGCTTTTTGCGAAGGGGTCAAGGCACATCCAGTAGCTGTTGCTGTCGTTTGAAGGGCCGCCCGCAGGTTTTACGCATATCCATGTAGTTCCGTCCGAATCGCGCGTGACGATGTCGCCGGCGTGGTAGTAGGTGGGATTTACGGCGTTAGTTCCGACAGAATCTTTGATGCCATCCTCAGAGTAGAATTTTAAGAGCGAAAGCCCGGAAACGCGATTGCTTTTTACCGTGAGCGTGGCAAACAAATCTTCGTCGCTGTTTGCATTACCCGCTTTCTCAAAGGTGAATTCGCCCACATCGGCATCGCTCCAGGAGTCGTTTTCGCTTCCGATAAGCTCGTGGAAGTAGTCGGCGGCATCGTCTGCACTGTCGTACGCAACATAGCGCACCGTGTCGCTGCCCCCCGCTTCTGTGGGGAATGTCGTTCCGATGTCTGCTGTGAATGTCTTGCTCTTCCAGTCGGAGGGAAGCTCTTCGTCGCCGTCGTCGTTTTTCAGGTCGCACAAATCGCGCAGAATGTTGAATGCGATGTCTTCTGTTGTGACCGCGTTGTCCTGCTTGTCGGCGATTGTCTCTTCTTTTTTCTCGTCGTCATCGTTCGAGCATGAGGCAAGAGCCAACCCCATCGCAAGGGTGAGGGCTATAGCCCCCGCAAAAAATTTTGCCCGTTTCATAAAACTTCCTATTTGTTTTCAGTGTTCCAATCAACTGCTTTGTTATCAATGGTGCGTACCGTTTTTGCAAGCGAAGCCCACCAGTCAAAGTGAGTGCCAGTGCCGTCGGTAGCCGTTCCGTCCTGGCGGTAGATGTCCTCAAACGCGCTGTCCGGCTTTTTTTGCGTTGTGGCAGTTCCCTTGTTGTCCTTTATGACCAGTTCGGGGCTGTACAGGACATGCCAGCCCGGCAGCGGAGACATCCATCGGGAATAGCTGTGAGACTCGGTGTCCACATAATCCTTGTATTGCAGCCCGCCAACTTCATCCACATAGTGGAGAAAGTTCGAAAAGTCATAGGTAAAAGCCAGCATCTCTTCATCTGTGCCGTTCGAGGGGAACGGACGCTGGGTATCTTTCAGCGAAAACATGTATGCTTCGTCAAACGCGTCGGTCGTGGAAAGCAAAAACTCGACATTTTGGAAGCTTGAGTAGCTTAGAGTCTCTGCAATCTGTTTTGTCATCATGGTTTCGGCTCCGTTTTCACCGCTCAGGGCAAGATGCGCGGCAAGAATCGGCTGCACATAGCTCACCATTCCGAGCGTTGTCACATATTTTTTATACTCATCCGAGACTTCGGGGAGTGCCCTAAGCTCCCTGCTCGTGCGTTTTTTTGCCCTGTTGCTGTCTTTCTTGGGGCTGTCATAGGCAAACATATAGCCGAATTCGTTGCTTGCAACCTGATGGTCGCCTGTTGATGAACTTGCGCTGCGCTCCAGTGCCATAACATTGTAGCCGCTGTTTTTAAGCCCATTAAACGCCGTCTCTGCATTGGGATAGAGACTGTAGGTGTCCGTGCAGGCAAGTGCCAAAAGCGTATGCCCCGCCGCCTTTGCCGTTTTGAGCGTCATAAGGTTCTTTGCGTATACCCACTCCCAATCGCCTTCAACAACCATCGTCTTCGTAATATCGTAGGCAAGGCTGTATGTTTTTTTCTCGCTTTTGATGATGCATTTGCCGTTTTTGTCAAACGGATGAAGGCACATCCAGTAGCTCTTGTCTTTTCTGAGGTCGCCGCCGGCAGGTCGCACGCACATCCAGTAGGTGCCGTCTTTTTTCCGCCGGACAACATCGCCCGCCGCATAATAGGGAAGCCCTGAGTAGCTGTTTTCGGCACTCGAGAGATTTTCTTTAAGATAGTCTGCGCTCACAAACTGAATCTGGCTGAGATTGGCGATAATCGGAATGCTCACATCGAGCGTGGCAAAAATGCCCTCCTCGCCGCTGGTCTTGAAGCGGAATGAGCCTAGCCCGCTGAAATTCCAGTAGCCGCTCGTAGTGTCGCTGTCAAGTTCCTCGCCCACAAGGCTTGAGACATACACCCGCGCTTCGTCCAGGTCTGTCACCGCAACGGAGCGGACGGCTTCTGAATCTTCGTCAAGCACATAGCCTTCATCGCACATGAATTCCATGCCCTGCCAGCCTTCGGGAAGCTCCTCAACGCCGTTGTTTTCGTCGCTCTCATCTTCCGTGGGAAGCGTGCAGAGCGAGCGCAGAATGTTGAACGCAGCGTCCTCAATCTCCTGCTCCGCCTCGCTCTTTGTAGTGGCAGAAGTATTGCTTGTGTTGTCGTCGCTGTCGTTCGAGCAGGAGAGGAAGCCTAAGCCCATCGCAAAGACGAGGGCTAGTGCCCCCGCAAAAAATCTCGTTCGTTTCATGGGATGCCTCCTATTCTTTCTGCCAGTTGGCTTCTACAGCGTCTATGAACAACTGTGTGTTCTGCCGTGCCGTCCAATAGTCAAACTGCGAGGCACTGTCGTTCTGCACAAAGCAGTCTTCATACGCGCTGCTCGGCTTTTTGGGCGCGCCCACCTTGCCCTTGTTGTCGTTGATGCAGAGTTCTATCGTCATAACGGGGGCAAGCGGTACATCCGTATTTACCAATTTATTTCTGTTGGTAAAGGTGAGATTGTTCGGCAGATACTTGAAAAGATAGTCCTCGTAATTATATGGCGTTGTGTCATCGTTTACGCCGCCAAAGTCACCGTCATTGGCATACCCCACATCATGCCTGTCGGTCACAGAGTACAGACAAAGTGGCTTGTCGTCATCACATCGGAACGTGTTTATGTCTGCTCGGAGCGTTTTTCTATCCCTTCCCTTTTCGCCGTTGACGACAAGATAGGGCTGCACATATTTTACATCTGCATCTCTCGGTCGTTTTGAATCGTTTTTCGGCTTGCCGTACACAAAGACAAATGCTCCCAAACTTTGCAATGTGTATTCGTCAACTTTGCCGTCTTTCATTCTGCCGCCCGCCGAAAGCTGAAGCAGGTCAAAGCCGATGTTCTTGAGGTTCTTGTATGTATCTGAGCATCCGTCAAAAACAGTGTTCGTCGAAGGGTTGGCAAGACACAGGAAAGTGAATGCCGCCGCCTGTGCCGTTTTGAGAGACATAAGGTTCTTCGCATACTTCCAGGTCTGTTTTGTTGTCTCGTCGGAAAATCCTTCCTTGTCGTCATAAACACTGAGCGTGACCTTCTTTGTCTCGCCGGTAATCAGGCTTTTATCCTTTTTGTCGTAGGGATTAAGGCAAATCCAGTAGCTCTTGTCCTTGTACAAGGGACCGCCCGCCGGACGAACGCAAATCCAGAATGTATCATCTTTTGTTCTTTTGATGACATCACCCGCATGGTAGTAGGGCTCGCCTTTGTAGCTGTTTTCCGCGCCTGCGCCTTTGATGACATCATACGGCACAAAGTTGAGCTGCGACACGCCCGGAAGCACATCGATTGCCACATCAACCGTGGCGTAGAGGCTAGCGTCGTCCGTTACCTCTTTGTAGGAAAGCGTGCCGAAGCCGGGACAGCTCCAGGTGTAGCTGTCGTCCTCAACGCTCTCGCCAATCATGTCAGAGAAGAAGGCACGCGCGTCGTCGGTGCCGGCGGTCGCAATTGAGCGCACGGTTTCATCGTCGCCAAGCACATAGCCCTGGTCGCAGGTGAATTTGATGCTCTGCCAGTTTGAAGGAAGCGTCTCCACGCCGGTGTATGCACCGTCCTCGTCTGTTGCGGCGTTTTCATCGTATTCGGCAAGGTTGCAAAGTGAACGCAAAACGCTGAAAGCCGAATTTTCAAGTTCTTCCTGAGCCTCGCTCTTTTCGGCAGAAGTGTTGTTGTCATCATCATCATTTGAGCAGGAAATAAATCCCAAACTCATCGCAAAAGTGAGTGCAATTGCACTGGCAAAAAATTTTGTTCGTTTCATAAAAATGTCTCCTATTTGAGTACCGTCATGTTGAGCGACAGCGAAACATCTCTGTTTGCATGAGATTCTTCGCTGCGCTCAGAATGACGCGCTTATTTGCATTCCATGCTGATGATTACCGGGAAGCAGGGGCTTCTTGAGCTTTTGATATTGTCTGTGTCAAGTGTCTTTCCAACGCCAGCCCAGTTTTTGGTATAATGGGAAACGCCCGATACCTTTGTAACAGAACCAGATTCTGGTGAAATTACGAAGCGTGTGGCATTATCGTAAACACTTTCGTACATATTGCCTTGACTGTCGTCCAAGCAGGCAAGCTCGCTCAGTGAAGCATCTTCCCAGAAGTACCGCTCATAATTATTAATCCTGTCGTTATAACCAAGCCAGCCTGTGCGTATGAGGTTCAAGCCGAGTACGCCGCCATTCATGAACATACCTGCAACTGAGCCGTCTGGATTAGTTCCTGTGAGATTACCGAGCCTTCCGACAAGAGCCGTAAGAGTGCTTGCCTTAGGAATCGTGTACCCAGCTGGAAGGAAGCCGCTAAAGCGAGTCCACTTGTAGCCATACAAATATGCAGGATAATAATTGGTGTCGTTGGTACCAGTTAAAGTCTTCCATTTACCGCGCTCATATTCATAGCTGTTCCAGATTACCTTTATGTCAGAGCCGTCAGCACCATTATACGCGGTTCCGTCAACGAAGAGTTGTCCTGTATAATAATCGCGTGCATAGAGGTAGTTTTCGATTTTTACGACATTGTAAGTGCCGTTTACAGCTCCGATAGTAAATTGGTAGTCAGTCGGCTTTGGCTCTGCCATTTTGTTCATGTCTTCATCTGAAAGCCATGTAGGCTCAACGGCGGTGAGCGTGGTGCCGATAAGGTAGAGCGTGGGATATGCCTCGTATTTAAGGTCGTTCTTTTCTGCAAGGACAACCTCGCCGCCGTTCCAGCCTACGCTGTGAGGCTTGTGGTAGTCGTCGCCGGGGTAGAAGCCCAAGTTCCAGTAAATTTTGTTGTTTGCCGCTGGGTATACGACGGTAACGCGCTTTTTCGTGTTGATTTCGGGTATATACTCGTTGCAGGCATAGGCAACAATAGTACCCTGATCGTCGAGCGTGAGCGTTTTGACAAGCGAGCCGTCATCGCTGAATGAGATGTCAGAAAGGTCAATCTTTGTGGGTACGGTGTTCACAAAGCGGGACTGGCTTTTAATCGGGAAATCCTGTTCGAGCTGTCCGTCCTCAAAATATGCTTTCATTGCATTGTAACGCTCATTGCCTTCGTCTTCCTCCTCGTCAATCAGCTCGTAGAGTGGCACAAGGTTGTCCTCGCTCACAAAGTCGATGAAGACACAGTTGTCGCTTTCGTTGAGTGTCTTTTTCCAGTCGGCGAATTTCTGGGCGCGGTCCTCGTCTTTGCCCGTCCTGCCGGTAATCATGCCGTCAAGGTCTGACGCGCTCTCTTTGCTTCCACCCCGTGTTTCTCCGTGGAAGGTAAAATTCTGTGACTCGTTGGTGAGCGTTTCTTTGTAACTTACATCAACGCTTGAATTCACTTCAAAAAGGCCGTTGTAGCCAGCCTTAATCATGCAGCCCGCATCGAATGTGCCTGTCATTTCGCCCGTGTAGGCTTCCATTGTGACATTTGCCTTGCCGCCAAGATAGCCGCCTACGACGACATGCGTTCCGTAGTCTTTGACGAGCTTTTTGAAGCCTTCGTTTGTTGAAGGGTAAGAGCGTCCGATACCGTTGATTGCGTTGTATGCCGCTGACTTCATCATTTCTTTTTTGGTCATAACCGCAGAGTCTGCACTCAGTTCAGCTGTCCATGTGCTTACCTTGATGTCCGCCCATGCATACTGATAATCCTTCTTGCTCTTGTTCGTCCATTCTGTGTGTGAATCGATTTCGCCAGAGAAGTTCGCCTTGTCGAAATTTCCGTCAAGCGTGAGTTTGAGTGATGTTTCAAGCTCTGCGATGTTAGAGCCAGACGCTTCGCGGTATGTGGTGTGGGTGCCGTCGTCTGAGTAGGTGATTTTTATCGTGTCGCCATCAATTTCAATTCCGTCAGCAACGAGTTCCGTAGTCTTGAAAATTTCTTTCTTGCGGCAGAGAGTCGAAGCATAGCCCAAGCGCGTGTTGTAGCCGTAGCCGATGAACTGCTTTTGCATGACAGTCTCTTCGGCCGCGTTGGCGCTGCCCGCCACCTGAGTGAGGGCAACTGTCTTTGCGGAAGTCGCTCCATCGTAGGTAACGGAGAGCGTCGCATCATGCGTCTGGCTGTTTGTGTTTTCGTACACATAAAGCGTGAGCGTTCCGCTTCCTGTTCCTGTTGTATCAGCGAGATGTCCAAGCTCGTACACCTCATCTTCAACCGTGTTTCCGTCGTCGTCGGTTTCAAAGTCGTTTTGGTCAAACGCAAGCGAAGCCGTCCAGTTTTCGCCTTTTGCTGCCGGAACCGAGAAGACAACCTTGTAGCTGCAGTTCTCAAGCTCCATGCTCGTGGTGCTCGCCAAATCCGCTTTGACGATCGTAACGCCGTTTTTTGTTTTTGCGTTGGTATTGCTCGGAGAATCATCGTCTCCATTTGAACAACTCAGAAGGCTTGCAGCAAAAAGCAAGGCTGATGCCAAAAGCAAGCCGATTTTACTCGTCTTTTTCATAAAAGACCTCCTCTAGAAATGTGTGTGTGAGACTTTTTGACATAACAGAAAAAGCGCAAATCCTTGCAGAAAAATCCCGCAAAGACTGCGCTGTTTTTTGAGAAAATTGGTGTGTATATAGGAAGAGATTTTGCTATGCGGACAGAATACGAGCCTGAGAACTGAGAAATTTTCGGCATCAATAAATATTTGTCAACTGCTTTCATAGCCAATTCTTACTTTAATTATAATGAAAAGTTAAAAAAATTCAATGTTTCTCTAAAAAAACTGCAAAAATATTGAAATACTTGCAGTTTTCTACGGTTTACTGTAATACTATTGCACTGCACAGATGTGCCCCCTGACGCGATGGAGTACAGAATTCAGGAATAAATAAAAAAAATTCCCTGCATCATCTGACACAGGGGATTTACGCTAGACTGTAATTTCGATTCCTAGCACTGGATCATTCCGAAGACCATTGCGAACAAAGCTACAGTTTCGCAAAGACCTACGACCATGATGTAGTTAGAGAAGCCTTTTCCTGTCTCACCAAGAGCGTCGCTGCCTGCGGCACCGGCTTTTCCCTGTGCGATAGCAGAGAAACACATTGCAAGACCTGCTGCAATACCAAGACCGAGGAAGAAGAGCGGATTCTCAGCGATTTTTGAAGATCCTGCCATCTGCTGCATAAGAAGGAAGCCGTAGATTGTCTGTGTAAGTGGAGCACCAGCGAAAACGGTAAGGATGAACGGAGCCGGCTTATTTGCCATAAAACAGCGTTTCCAAGCACCAATTGCTCCCTGACCAGCGATACCGATACCGATTGCAGAACCAATAGCTGCAATACCCATTACAAGACCTGCACCAATCATTCCAAAATTCATAATTTTCTCCTATGAAAAGCCGAGAAGAAAGTTGTAGCAACTTTAGTTGCAGACTTTCTAGCGGCTTTTCAGGCTTCTCCGCAATGTAATGAGGAGAAGCAGTTAATATTGCAAGTTTCCGTACGGAAACTTGTCAAGATAAAAAACGGACGATATTTTAGGCCGTTTTTTATCTATATCTCCTTTTTTTACCGTAAGTTTTATTCACTCAACGGTTCATACTTAAAGCCAGCCCAGCTCATTCCCAAGTGATTTGAGAATTCGAGCGTGTTCAATCGCACGCCGTGGACAATGACCGAAAGCAAGTTCAAAATCATGTTCAAGCCATGACCAAAAACAAGCAGTATGATAAGAACGATAAACAATGCCGCGTGTCCAACCAACGGACCTGCGAAAGTGTTTACCGTGCCACTGATTGCGGCTCCAGCAAGACCTACAGCCCACAATCGGATATAAGAAACGATGTCCGAGAACACATTGACCACTCCCAGCAAAACTGAGATGATGTTCTTAACGCTCTCAAGGATTGACTTGGCGACGCTTCCTTCATAGTTTGCGAAAACGAAGCTGAATGCAAATCCACCGCCGACCATCGCAATTGAGATTGTTCCCCATGGAAGACCGTAAACATCTCCACCCATAAGCGGGAAGACATTTCCGTCAACAACCATTGAAAGAACAACCCAATACATACCGATAAGCTGCACAAACGAACCGAATTCACCAAGGAATTTAAGGCGATGAGCCTTATCTTTGATGTATCTGCCCATTCCCTTCAAATGTGCCACACAAAGCTGAATAAGAGCCAGTGTAAAACAGAAAATCTGAAGATTCTGTGCAGTTCCTAGCGTACCCACAGAGGTATCACTAGTCCAGAACGGAAGCCATTGGACATCCGCGTAGGCATTTGAAATCGGCGGGACAGAAAGTGCAATAATCCAGTCTGGAAGCTGATCAGGTGTGAGACCGAACCAAGTACAAGTCACAGCACCCCAAGCCATTGTTGCCACTCCAAGAAGGAGAACAAGTCCAAGCACTGGTGCAACTTTCTTTCCTGTAAAAAGCGACTTCAAAATCAAAATCAGTGCGACAGCCGTGACAAGTGCGCCATAACCGCCGTCTCCAAAAATCATTCCGAAGAAGATTGTAAAGAACGCAAGGAACCAGCCGGAAATATCGTATTCATGATATCCTGGAACAGTTCCAAGGAAGTCAGTAAGAGGATAAATCAAACTGACAAATCTGTTGTTCTTGAGTTTTGTCGGAACAGCATCATCTTCAGTTGGATCACTAGCTGCAAAAGCCCATTTCTGTTCTTTTGCAAAAGCCTCAAACTTTGACATGGCATCGACAGGAACAAATCCTGTAATCCATGAAAGTTTGTCCTCAATTCCCATGCCTGAATAAATGTTTTCAAGCTCAATATCCTTTGCGATTACACCCAAAGACTTTTTAAGGGAATCTTTATACTGAACGCTTAAACGCAATTCTTCATCGATTTGAGAAATTCTTGCCTTACTTTCGGCGATTTCTTTCATCAAATCTGCCGTAGAAACTCTCGGAAGAGGAACCTGATAGGCTTCACTAGGAATTCCTGCTGGCCGTTCGTTCACGACAAGTGCCTTTTCACTTACCAGAACAAAGCGGATTTCAGATTTTTCCTTTCCGACTACGATAGTTTTTGCTTCCTCACCAACCAGAGAATATTTGTCTGCCGGTATTTCATATAGAGCCAGATGGATTTCTTTTTCAGAAAGCTCGGCAAAATCAGCAGGATTCACTGAACCCCATTTTGCAAAGCGCTCCAGCTCAACAGAATCAGCAGTAATCCTGTCAAAACAAGATTTTTTCTCGTCAACAAGAGCAAGAACTTTCTTGGCAATATCAAAAGAAGCTTCTTTTCCAACCAGAGCTGGCTTCGGAACTTCTTTTTTACCAAATTTGATTTCAGTAAGAATAGCAAGTGCCTTCTCGATTTTGGAATTCTGGTCTTTGTAGGAAGCAAGTTCCTCACTTGAGCCCTGAACTTCCTCAACATGAAGAACGCCAAGCTTTCTCAAATCTTTAAGTGCAGCCTTTCGTTCATTTTCAAGAACGATAAGGGAGATTTTTTTCATTGGGACTATCATTTACGAGCCCCCTTTTTATCTTCCGGTTTTCCGGCTAAAGCTTCTTCTTCAGCCTTCTTAGCAGCAGCAGCGGCGGCATTTCTCTGGTCAATCTTCTTTTTAGAGACCTTTGAAATAACGACTGCGCTTACCTGCTGGTCGCCAAGATAAACCGAAATCTTTTTGATGTTTGCCTTTGCCTCAGGAATCTTAACCTTTTCGAAAAGATTTACACGTTGGCTGGTTGTGCGAAGCTCCTGAGAAAGCAGCCTTACCTGTTCATCAAGAACGCTGGCTTCCAAATCTAAAGAAAGAGCCTTTTCCATGCGGTCGGCAGCCAAGTCAATCCAGAGCGGTGTCTCATACAAATCGTAGTCACCGCGACCAAACTCAGCTCCCTCGTAAACAGGAATCGTAACGCCGGCGATGTTGCCGACACCTTTCTTTATATTGCGGACAGTAACCATACCTGGCTTGAAGGCCTCTTCCTCGCCGAAAACGCTGATCCACACCTTGAATTCCTGTTCAAGGGCGACACGCTGCGCACGGACTTCATTTGCCTTCTGCTCGATAGTTCTGATTTCAGATTGAAGCTGCTGCTTTTTGAGCGTAAGGGTCGGAAGATAGCGCTGATACATTTTGAGCGCATCTTTCTGAGCCTTTTGTTCATTTTTAGTCAGCTTAATTTTAGCCATTCAATCTACCCCGCAAAAATTATTTGTTAGGCCAGAATTCAGAAATCAATTCAGACTTAATACCAGTCTCGTCTTTGTCGAAACAATCCGCAAGAATCTTCCAACCCAAGTCGAGAGCACCTTCGAGTGAGATATTGACAGACAAGTCCATCATTTCTTTCTCGAACATTACGCCGTATTTAAGGAGCTTTTCGTCCCACTTACTCATCATGAAGCCCATTGACTTCTTTTCGAGAGTATCTTTGTAAGAAGCGTAAAGACGAATCATAGCGTCCATGAGGGCACGGTGATCTTTACGAGTCTTGCCGTTTACGTTCTGCTTGAGTCGTGAAAGAGAACCGAATGGCTCGATACGGCCGCCTTTGAGATAGTACTGACCTTCAGTAATGTAACCAGTGTTATCTGGAACCGGGTGAGTAACGTCATCACCAGGCATTGTTGTTACAGCAAGAACTGTTACTGAGCCGCTTCCCTTGAAGTCAACAGCCTTTTCGTAACGAGCCGCAAGCTGAGAGTACAAATCACCAGGATAACCTCGGTTAGAAGGAACCTGCTCCTGTGTGATAGCAATTTCCTTCATAGCGTCAGCATAAGAAGTCATGTCTGTAAGAAGAACGAGAACGTCCTTGTTCTGCAAAGCGAACTGCTCCGCAACAGCCAGTGACATATCCGGAATCTTGATACATTCTACAGTTGGGTCAGCAGCTGTATGGATGAACATGACAGTCTTGCTCAATGAACCGCCATCCTCCAGAGTTTTTTTGAAGTAAAGGAAGTCATCGTATTTAAGGCCCATACCACCGAGAACGATTACATCAGCTTCAGCCTGCATAGCGATTCGTGCAAGAAGCTGGTTGTAAGGTTCACCAGAGATAGAGAAGATTGGAAGCTTCTGAGAAACGACCAATGTGTTGAACATATCAATCATCGGAATGTTCGTACGCATCATTCGCTCAGCAAGGATTCGTTTTGAAGGGTTTACTGAAGGACCACCGATTGGCTTCATGTTCTCAGTGAGGGCAGGTCCGTTATCACGAGGCTCGCCAGAACCGTTGAAGATTCGTCCCATCAAATCGTCGCCGAAAGAAACGCGCATTTCGTTTCCGAGGAAGCGGATCTGGTCGCCTGTTGAAACACCACGGCCACCGGCAAAAACCTGCAATGAAACTGTGTCACCGTCGATTTTGTTGACCTCGGCAAGAGATTTACCGAATCGTGTGGTGATTTCTGCAAGCTCGTTGTATTTAACGCCCTCAGCTTTTACTGTAATTACGGAACCTGTAATAGATTCGATTTTATTGTATACCTTATTCATATCTATTCACCGTCCCCCTATGCCTTAAGAAGATTCTCAGCTTCGACTGTCAGTTTGCCAGATTTTGAAGCATACAAATCATCGATTTCTTTTTCGAGTTTCTTGAAGTCATCGCTCTCAAACTCAGTGTAGTTCCAGTCGAGGAACTTCTGTCGGAGCTGGTTGAAGTATGTTCGGGCTTCATCCTTGTCCGAGAGAGTGAAATCAGAACCAAGAATCTTAATCAACTTGTCAAGGTCATATTTCTGTCGCTCGACAGTTGCGTTTGCATCGATTGCGTCGAATGAGTTCTGCTGGAAGTAAACCGCATCAAGCATCTCTTCCTTAAGATATACCAGGTAATCATCCAGAGATGTACCTTCCTCACCGACGACCTTCATCATTGAGCCTACGTCTACGCCCTTTTTGAGGACATTGAAACAGAAGTCAACTTTGTCCTGAGCGATGATACCGTGATATTTTGACCATGACTGAATCGGGTCGATTGCAGGGTACTTACGGGCATCTGAACGTGCTCGTGAAAGACCGTGGAATGCTCCGACAACCTTAAGAGTTGCCTGTGTAACAGGTTCCTCGAAGTTACCGCCTGCAGGAGATACTGTACCACCGATTGTGACAGAGCCTTTGCTTCCGTCGCTCAAGCGAACCTGACCGGCACGCTCGTAGAATGCTGCGATGTAAGACTCCATGTAAGCAGGGAATGCTTCCTCACCCGGAATCTCTTCCAAGCGGCCTGACATTTCTCGCAAAGCCTGTGCCCAGCGGGATGTTGAGTCAGCAAGAAGAAGGACATTCAAGCCCATCTGACGGTAGTATTCTGCCAGAGTAACTGATGTGTAAACCGAAGCTTCTCGTGAAGCAACCGGCATTGAAGAAGTGTTACAAATGATGATTGTTCGCTCCATCAATGACTTGCCTGTTTTCGGATCTTTGAGTTCAGGGAACTCAGTCAAAGTCTCAACGACCTCACCTGCTCGTTCACCACAAGCCGCGATGATTACGATGTCAACGTCAGCGTATTTTGAAGTGGTGTGCTGCAATACTGTTTTACCGGCACCGAACGGACCCGGGATACAATATGTACCGCCTCGTGCAACAGGGAAGAAAGTATCGATAAGTCGGACTTTTGTGACCATTGTCTCTGTTGGAGCCAGGCGCTCTGCATAGCAGTTGACGGCTCGCTTGACAGGCCATTTGAATGAAAGACCGATTTTAACATCGTTGCCCTTTTCATCAGTCAAAGTTGCGATTGTGTCTTTGAGTGTGTAGCTGCCCTTTTCTGCAATTGATTTTACAGTGTAAGAGCCAAGCAAATAGAAAGGAACGAAAATTTTGTGAGTGAACGGTCCCTCTGGAACGCTTCCCACATATTCGCCAGCTTTGAGAACATCGCCAACTTTTGCAGTCGGTGTGAATTCCCACTGTTTTTCTTTATCGAGAGGGTCAACATAAATACCCTTCTCAAGGAACCAGCCTGCCTTTTCTGCAAGCAAAGGAAGTGGGTTCTGCAAGCCGTCGTAAACCTGTCCCAAAAGGCCAGGACCAAGCTCAGCAGAAAGAAGGTCGCCAGTGAACTCAACAACATCCCCCGCCTTGATTCCTTTTGTCATCTCGTAGACCTGAAGCTGTGCTACATTTCCGCGGATACGGATAACTTCGCTCTTCAAGCTTGAGTCTTCTACTTTTACATAGGCAACTTCGTTCATGGAAACTGTTCCGTCAAATTCGACAGAGACCATGTTTCCATTTACTCCGACTACCTTTCCTTTTGTATCCGTCATTTATTATTCTCCATATAAAAGGTTTCTCAAAAAAATCAGCAATTACTGGTCTTCAAGAATCCTTGTATAAATCTTCTTGTAAGAAGCCATACCAGCCGCCTCATCGAATTTTTTCATTCGGGAAGCGAGTTTCAGCTTGAGACCGTAACTGAAAACGGCATCAAGTGAAAATCCATCTGTTGGACGCATACTTTCTATAACATTGAGCCTGTACTGATTGAGGTACTGTTCGGCAGCCAAAGGACTATCCATACCACTCGCTGTACGAGCCGCCTGAACTGCATCAGGAGCGATCTGCTCATTGCCTGCGCTGAACTTTTTTTTCATGCGAAGAGCACGAATACCAGCAAGCGCAAGGCGAAGACTCTTTTCTTTGTAATTCCATTCATCAACAAAGGCAGAGCCAGTTTTTGAAGTTTCAAGAGGAGGTTCAAGCGAAAGTCCGTCAAGAATCTTCATTTCCTTTTTGTTAAGAAAGCGTGAACAGAGGTCATAGTAGTATTCATAAGTAATTGGCAATACCGTTTTGTCATCACTGACAGTGAATCCTGGGAGCTGCGACACAAGGTAATATTGATTACTCATCTTCACCCCCTGTTACTCTTTTGCGGCCTCTTTCATGATTCCTGCCACTCGTGGATTGAGATATGCACTGAACAGTTCTGCAACAGCCTCAGCAGAGAAATCGTAGAACGCAGCACCATCTTTTACCCCGATACGGAATCCCGAATTAATTGATGAATCAACTTTGAGCGTAAGACCTTTTGAGATTTCGGCTTTGAGTGCAGCTTTGAGATTTGACTCGAGAGATTTCAAATCTTTCTCATTCAGGAGAACTGAGACTTCACTAGCCTCGGTTTTGTCTGTCCATGCTTTGACAGTTTCTGGGATAAGTTTTGAAAGCAAGTCAGAAGAATAAGCCTTTTCTGATTCTGCGGTGATAATCGCAGAAAGTTCCTTTGTGATGCTGTCACGGAATGAAAGCACGAGATTTCGGCTAGCCTGACGAATTGCGTCTTCACTTGCCTTCTCCATGCGTGCTGTTTCATCTTTTGCTGCTTTGATGATTTTTTCTGCTTCTTCTTTCGCAT
>NZ_CAMHSK010000014.1 GCF_946187725.1 uncultured Treponema sp. | reverse complement strand
AGGAATGCCTGGTAAGTTCCGTCGCCTTCTTTTGAAGTGAGGGTGAACGGATTCTTGCCTTCTGCCTTGAGAGCCGGGTTGAAGCTGAAGAGGTTCCAGTAACCAGCTTTGACAGCTGCCTTCATCTCGTCCTGACAGTGGTTCATGCCGCCCTTAACACCGTGGAGCTCACATGGAGCGTATCCGATGATGAGTGACGGACCGTTGTATGCTTCTGCTTCCTGGATGACTTTGAGAGCCTGTGCAGGATTTGCACCGAGAGCAATCTGTCCAACGTATACGTAGCCGTAGCTCATAGCGATTTCAGAGAGTGACTTTTTGCCCATCTCTTTACCGGCTGCTGCGAACTGACAGACTTCACCGATGTTAGAAGCCTTTGATGCCTGTCCACCTGTATTTGAGTACATCTCTGTATCGAATACCATAACGTTGATGTTTTCGCCTGAAGCAAGTACGTGGTCCAAACCGCCGAAACCAATGTCGTAAGCCCAACCGTCGCCACCGAAAATCCATACAGATTTCTTTGCGAGGTAGTCTTTCTGCTCAAGGATTTCTTTTGCAGTTGCAGAACCGTCTTTTTCGAGAGCAGCGATGAGGTCAGCAGCTTTTGCTGAGTTCTCTTTCGTGCTGTCTTTTGTAGCCATGAAAGCGTCGATTGCTTCTTTGAGACTACCAGTTGCTTCCATTCCGTTCAACTTCTCGATGAGGTTGTCGCGGATATATTTCTGGCCTGAGTACATACCCAAACCGTGCTCTGCGTTGTCCTCAAAGAGTGAGTTAGCCCAAGCCGGACCTTTCTTTGAGTCCTTGTTGATTGTGTAAGGAGCTGTTGCTGCAGGACCACCCCAGATTGAAGAACAACCTGTAGCGTTTGAAATGTACATGTGCTCGCCGAAGAGCTGAGTGATCAAGCGGGCATAAGAAGTCTCTGCACAACCTGCGCATGAGCCTGAGAACTCAAGAAGCGGCTGGTTGAACTGGCTTCCTTTGACTGTTGAGTCTGCAAAGCCTGAGTCTTCTTTCTTTGAAACATTTGCAACGAGATAGTTCCATGCTGGCTGCTCGCTCAGGCGAGTCTCCTGTGGAACCATTGTGAGTGCCTGAACTGGACAAACTGTCGTACATTCTCCACAACCCATACAATCCAGAGGGCTGACAGAAAGTGTGAACTTGTATTTTCCAGCCTTTGGCTTGAGGTCAACTGCTTTTCCACCGTTCTTCTCAACTTCTGCAGCTTCTGCGTCTGTGAGGAGGTATGGGCGGATTGTTGCGTGTGAACAAACGAATGCACAGTTGTTACACTGAATACATTTTGTTGAATCCCACTGTGGAACATTGACTGCAGTACCGCGTTTTTCGTAAGCAGAAGCTCCGAGCTGGAACTGACCGTCTGCGATGTCTTTGAATGCAGAAACAGGAAGATTGTCTCCGTCCATCAAAGCGATTGGGTTCATGAGTTTTTCTACCATATCAACGGTAGCTTTCTCGCCCTTGAGAGCAGGTTTAGCTGCATCAGGAGCAGGATTTGCCCAAGAAGCAGGAATCTTAACCTCGTGCAAAGCACCTGCACCCTGGTCGATAGCCTGACAGTTCATGTCAACGATGTCCTGACCTTTCTTAGAGAATTTTGCAACAACCTTCTCTTTCATGTATTTGATTGCTTCTTCTGCAGGAAGAACGCCGGCAAGTTTGAAGAATGCAGACTGGAGAACTGTAGATGTCCTTTTTCCAAGACCGATTTTTGTAGCGATGTCAACTGCGTCTACGGTGTAAACCTTGATGTTGTGGTCAGCGATGTATTTCTTTGACTCAGCAGGCAAGTGCTTGTCAAGTTCTTCGTCAGACCACTGACAGTTGATAAGGAATGTACCGCCGTCTTTAACATCCTGAACCATCTTGTAGCCCTTGATGATGTAAGACTGGTTGTGACAAGCTACGAGATCAGCCTGATTGATGTAGTATGGAGAGCGGATTGGTTTGTCACCAAAGCGCAAGTGTGAAATTGTGATACCACCAGTCTTTTTAGAATCGTACTGGAAGTATGCCTGAATGTATTTGTCAGTGTGATCACCGATGATTTTTGTAGAGTCTTTGTTTGCACCGACTGTACCGTCACCACCGATACCCCAGAATTTACACTCAACAGTTCCTTCTGCAGAAGTGATTGGAGCCGGTTTAACCTCTGGCAATGAGAGATTTGTAACATCATCTGTAATACCGATTGTGAAGCGGGCTTTTGGCTCTGCTTTTGCAAGTTCTGTGTAAACAGCGAATACTGAGCTTGGTGGTGTGTCTTTTGAACCCAAACCGTAGCGTCCGCCAGAAAGTTTTACATCATTCAAGCCGGCTTCGCGGAGAGTTGCAGCAACATCGAGGAAGAGAGGTTCACCGAGTGAGCCTGGTTCCTTTGTGCGGTCAAGAACAGCGATTTTTTTTGCTGTTTTTGGCAATTTTTCGAGGAAGCGTTTCGCATACCATGGTCGGTAAAGATGTACTTTAACAAGACCGACTTTCTCGCCCTTCTTTGTGAGGTAGTCGATAACTTCTTCTGCAACATCACAGATTGAGCCCATTGCAACGATAACGCGGTCAGCATCTGGAGCACCATAGTAGTCAAAGAGACCGTATTTTGTGCCCAGTTTAGCGTTGATTTTGTCGATGTATTTCTCAACGATTGCAGGGAGAGCCTCGTAAGTTGAGTTACAAGCCTCGCGGTGCTGGAAGAATACGTCACCGTTCTCGTGAGAACCGCGCATTGCCGGATGCTCCGGATTCAACGCATGAGCACGGAAAGCCTTGAGGGCTTCAGTTGGGAACATCTCTTTGAGGTCAGCGTAGTCCCATGTTTCGATTTTCTGGATTTCGTGTGAAGTGCGGAAACCATCGAAGAAGTTGATGAATGCAACTTTGCCTTCGAGGGCTGCCAAGTGAGCGACAGGAGCCAAGTCCATGACTTCCTGTGGATTTGATTCTGCGAACATTGCAGCACCTGTCTGGCGACAAGCGTAAACATCTGAATGATCACCGAAAATATTCAAAGACTGTGTAGCAACACAACGAGCAGCAACATGGAATACACAAGGAAGCTGTTCAGCAGCAATCTTGTACATGTTAGGAATCATAAGGAGCAAGCCCTGTGATGCCGTAAATGTTGTTGTAAGTGCACCTGAAGCCAAAGAACCGTGTACTGTACCAGCGGCACCGGCTTCTGATTCCATTTCGATAACCTTTACTTTGTTACCGAAAATGTTTTTCTGACCATTAGCAGACCAGTTGTCTACCCAGTCAGCCATTGGTGAAGAAGGAGTGATTGGATAGATTCCAGCGACTTCAGTGTAAGCATAAGCTACATGAGCTGCTGCCTGGTTTCCGTCCATTGACTGTTTCTTTCTGGACATGTAAGTCCTCCTATAAAGATTGTAAAAAAGAAGATTCGGGAGTGGATTAGAACCTTCCCTATAATAGAAATTTTTGACCTATTCTAAATAGAATAAACCTAAATCTGGATTCTTACAAGGAAAAAAACAACTCATTTTTGCATAAAGGCGAAACGCGGACAAATGGCTTTACCAGTTCACATTTTTTCCGATGATTTTAAGAATTTGCTTTAATTCCTTTTCTGAGATTTCGCCGGCATCAATCGCGCTCTTCCAGACTCTTTTTGCATAAGGGAAAAAGGCTGCCCGCTGTTCCTTTGTGAGCGTAACAACCTTACAGCCATTAGCTTGAATATGCTCGATGTATGCTTCGTTTTCGGCATCGGTCATTTTTGCATTTTCAAACATCATTTTTCTGGCACAAATTGTTATGATATTCTGATATTCTTCAGGAAGAGAATTCCACCAGTCCTTATTTACAAACATGAGTTCCGGGAAAAACTGATAATTGATGATGGTACAGTATTTTTGAACCTCATAGATTTTGCTCGAATCAATAATCGCCAGAGGATTTTCCTGCCCCGAAACAAGGCCGATTGCAAGGGCTGCGTAAAGTTCAGTAAAAGGCACAACAGAAGCCTGCGCTCCGACTGCATTAAGGAAATTTACGGTAGCAGAACTTTGTGGAGACCGGATTGTAAGCCCCTTCATATCCTCTGGTTTTATGATTGGACGGACGCTGTTCGTAATCTGATGAAAACCCGAATCATCGCCAACGGCAAGAACCATCATATTTTTGCTTTCTGCAGAACTGAGCATGTCCTTTACGAAATTACTGTAACACAATTTGCGCGCATCAATAAGAGAATCAGCAATCATCGGAAGCCCAAGCAGCCTGGCTTTAGGAACAACATCAAGGTCTCCGCCACGAACGGCTTCAAGCTTGCCCTCTGAAACAGCGACTGTCATTTCAGATTCACCGCCGATTATGCCGTTTGGAAAGATTTCTACGCCTATTTTACCCTCAGACTGCACTTCAACCTGTTCTTTAAAATATAGAAGAGAACGATGCCGAACGGATTCTTCAGTCTGGGCATGACCGACATGCATGACGAAATCAGGTTTTACGGCAGTTTTTGGTGAGAGGGTATGAAGTTTTAAGTAAGATTTTTTACATGACGGAAACAATGTAAGCATGGCGCTAAAAGCCATAAAAATGAAAAATTTGCTTTTCGTACTCCCCATGTTGACATCTCCTTAAATTCGTCTAAAAAATCAAGTTATTTTAAAAATTATAACACAACTCGCCTTAAAGTACAGAAAAATAAAAAATCTTTAGTTATAATTGTAACAATCCGATATTAAAAACAAAGTATTAAATGCGATAATTTTTTGGGGGAATATATGAAAAAATCATTATTTGTATTGGCAGGTGCAGCTCTTGCAACTCAACTCTTTGCTTTCGATCCGGAGGCTTCTCTTAAACCGATCGGAGAAAACGAATACACAAAAATCGACTATCAGATTACAGAAAAATTCGGAGATTACTACCGCTCTCCACGCGCAAAATTCGTTCATGTTTTTGATTCAAACGGACGCGAAATTGAATCTTCTGAACTCACAAGCAAAGATTCTCTCGTAGACCACATCACCTATAAATATGAAGGAAATAATCTCGTTGAAACAGTTTGCACCGATGCAGACGGAAAAGTCGCATGGAAAATGACAAAAACATACGATGCAGACGGAAACAAAATCGACGAATCAGAGTTCAACTCAAGCGACAACCTCGTAAACCGCACAATCTGGAAAATCAACGGAAAACAGATTGAAGAGTCTTACTACAATGCAGACGGCTCGCTTCTTTCAAAAATCATCACAAAGCTCGATGATCAGGGCAGAACTTCAGAAATCGCACAGTACCTCAACACAGGCAAACTTGAGCAGAAAGCTGTTTACAATTACAATGATGCAGGCAAGCTCTCAGAAATTGCTTACTTCAATGCAGTCGGAAGCCAGACCAAAAAGGTCGTCTTCAGATTCGATGCAGCATATCAGATTTCAGAAGAACAGACTTACAATGCCGAAAACAAGCTCATCACACGAATCATCTACAAATATGACGGAAGCGGCAACATCATCAAAAGAACAAGCTACAATGTTGCAGAAAAATTCGGCACAACTGTAAACGAACTTACAGGAATCGCAGAATATGCTTACGGAGCAGGAGCAAGGCCAGCTGCCACAACAACACCTGCAGGCGCAGCTTTTGACGCAAAATAACTCGAACGGAAATTACATCGTGTAATTTCCGATTCGCACGAGAATTTTCTTTCAGAAAATTCTCTCTCTTCTAAAACGCCACCTCCTGTGGCGGATTTTCTGGAAACTACGGGATTTTTATAGGGGTAAGAGATGAAAACAATCGGAATAAAACTTGCTGACGGAACATTCTATCCGGTTCTCGAAGAAGGCGAAGCAAAAAAGAGAATGCTGGATTTGACGACAGCTAAAGATAATCAGACAAAAGTTCAGATTGACTTGTATCGCTCAGAAAACGGCACGATGGACGATGCTGAATATGTCGATACGCTCGAAGTCACAAAGCTTAACCCTCATCCAAACGGAGAGCCGGAACTTCATCTTTCCGTAGGCCTGGACGAAGAAAATCATCTCACAGCGGAAGTCGTTGACCCTGAAACAGGCAAAAAAAGCGAAACTGAAGTCACTTTGGTTTCACGAACCGCTGAAGAGCGCGCAGAACCGGCAGATTTCGCCCTTTCATCTTCATCAGAATCTTCATCGGAAGAAACGGTTGAAGAACCTGCCCCAGAAGCAGAGGAAAGTGCCGTAACAGAAACTGCTGAAATCACAGAAGAAAATCTTGCAAAAGATGCCTCAGAATCAACTTTCCCGCCACAGGAACTTCCAGAGCTAAATTCGAGCGTGCTTGAAGACATGCCTTTCCATTTTGACCATTCTGAACCGCCAAAAACAAACATTGATTTGAATGACGGTTTTGAAGGTGCAAAACCAGATTTCTCTGCACTCGACAATGATGTTCCAGTAGAAGACAAAACATTGGAATCAGTTGATTTTTCTGCAAAACATTCCGACGAAACCAATGATTTAACTGAGAACAACGATTTAACAGAAACTCCTGATTTTGACGCTGGTTCTGAAATTCAGACCGACACGACAACAATCGAAGACGACACAACGATTGCAGACGATTCTGTAAGTGTAGCCGACGATTTCTCAACAGAAGATTTTTCTCTCCCTGACATCGAAGACAATTCTTCTTTTGACTCATTTGACAGCACAAGCTCAAGCCAGACCGAAGATTCTACACTCCCTGATTTTGACGATGATTTCACTGCAACGACAAAATCAGATTCTGACTTCGACTCATCATCTGAACCAGAGGGATTTGATTTACCTGACTTTGATTCTGATTTTTCAGACACAAAAACTTCAGGAACAGCAACTGGCCTCAACTTCGATGATTTCAATGACCTCGACAAACCGGCCACAGATGATTCAAGCTCAATCTCTGACGATGACCTTTTCGGAACATCAAGTGCAACAACAATGAGCGGTTCTGCAATGGATTTCTCTGACCTCTACGACAAAGAAACTCTTGCCGGTGAACACGCTTCTCTCTATGACGAAGAAGAAGAAACAAAGAAAACCCGCACACCTGTAATCATCTGCATTATCTGTGCGATTATCTGTGTCATTGCGACAATTCTCGTGCTCTTTATCGTACCGTCAAAATACAATCTCATCGCATCAAGAAATACCAACGGCGTTTCAATCCTTGATAAGTTCTTCTCAAAAGAAAAGACTGTCGTTGAAAAGCCGGTTGAAGAAGCAGAAGAAGGCACAAAATTCATTGATGTCGAGGTTGAAGAAGAACCAGCCCCGGAAGCAGTTGAAGACAAAATCATCATCGCTCCTGAGCCAGAAAAAGTCGTTCCGGTTCCGCCGCCATCTCCTGTTGAGCAGAAAAAGCCTGAAGTCAAAAAGACTTCTGATGTAAAATACCACATTCGCTGGGGCGACACTCTTTGGGACATTTCAGAGTCTTACTACAAGACACCGTGGAAATATCCGAAAATCGCGACATACAACAAAATCAAAAACCCGGATTTAATCATTTCCGGCACAGATATTTTGATTCCGGCTGAATAATCCCTGGTGGCTGTCTAATAAGTAAAAAATGTGGTGGTTGAGCCCTGCGCAACACAGTTGCTTCGGAGAATCGCTAAAATCGCAGTGCGATTTTTTAACGCTCCCTATGTCGAAACCACACATATAGTGTGAATAGTCATTTCGACAAGCTCAATGACCGTAATCAACTGAACTTATTAGACAGCCCCTATTTTTTTTATTAAAATCTCTTCTATGAAAAAAGTCTTTCCTGCCCTTATTTTTTTAGTATTGTTTTCTGCCTGTACACGGGCAGGAACATCTGGTTCAAGAAACGCAGCACAAAAAAAATTCGGCAATGATACAAATTATTATCTCGCATTGCAGGCCGCTGAAAACGGAAACGAAAAAGAAGCGGTCAGGCTTTTTTCCATCGCCAAAAAGAAAGGAAGTCCGCTGATTGCAAAAAAGAGCGCAGAAGCCCTCACTCAGCTTGGCAGCGTCCGTGAACGAATCGAGGCGGCAGAATATTTCGCACAAGCCTACGATGACGAATCATCCCTTGCTGTCTCATGCCGCGAATTGTTTTCGCACGGCGAATTCGTCAAAATCATCAGTCTCACAGAAAAAATCTCCCTTGAAACCACAAAGAATGAAATCGTAAAATACAGGCTTCTTTCCCTTGCAGAAAAAAAAGACAGCCGCTTTGAAAACGAATTTTACACCTGGTTCATTTCACGCCCGGTTTCCAGCGAGCACCTTGAAACTTACGCCGCCTATCTTGCTTTTCTCAGCGAAAACAATATGAAGATTCAGCAGGAAAGCGAGAAATTTCAGAAAAATCTGAACAAACGAAGCCTTCTGGAAAGTCAGCTTGCCCCGGACTATCACTTCAAATCAGAAAATGACGAAAACTCCGCAGCACAGTCTGACTCAGAATTTTCAATCTCACCGGAAGAAGGATTTGAACCGCTTTTTGAAGCACTCCAGGAAGCAGAAATTCCGCAGAAAGTCATAATTGATTTCAGAATCGCTGTTTTTCATCGCAATTATAAGGCTGCGCTCAGTCAAACCGGCAAAATCATGACAATCTACAAAAATCGCGATGAAGAGCTTGATTCGCAGATTCTTTCGGACATCGGCAAGGCAACTCTCTACGCAACGAACAATTTTTACGCCTCGGCACGCACTTTCGACACTCTTGCCAAAACCCTCAGTCCCGAAAAAGCATATTTCGCACACTTTTATGCCGCACGGCTCTACGACAAGGCAGGCCGCTACCCGCGTCAGACGGTCTCCAGATTCAGGAATGCACTCGCCTCAACAGAAGACGCGCTCAAATTCGACAACTGTCTGTGGTATCTTTTGAATTTTCAGCTGCGCACTTCCACAGATGACATAATCGCGACGCTTACCGAATATGGCTCACGGATTCATAATTCTGAATACTTTGACGACTTTTTTGAATCGCTTTCAATTTTGCTTCTTTCAAGTCATCGCTGGCAGGATTTTTTCAAGGTTTGGAAACAGACGGATTCCAATTTTTCCGAATACACGGCAGGAAAATACGCTTACATTTCAGGAAGATTGATTGAAGAAGGCCTTGCTGAAGGCGACCGGGACTTGCAGACCAGACAAGCCGTAGAAGCGTTCTCTAAGGTCCTGAACGGAAATTCTTCTATATATTACAAAGTATGCGCACTCGAAAGGCTCAATATCACTGACCAGGCATTGATTGAATCATACCTTTTTAAGAAGAACGGCAACCACGAATCAGAAGAAAATGACGAAAATCTCCCTGACGACGGCGCGGGCAAACTTTTGAGCGGATATGCCGCATTCGGTTTTCCGCAAAGGCTTTATTCAGAATGGCTTTTAAATAGAAAAAAACTCACTGTTCATGATGCAATCGAAACCGCAGAATTTTTAAGCCGCTGTGCCGAAAACAGCAATGACAACGCGTATAATGTCCAGAGTCTTAGAATCGCGGCAAGAACTTTTGAAAACACGAACGAAGAGATTCCGCGTGAACTTGCCCTTCTGAATTTTCCGCAGTTCTACAAGCCGATAATCGACTCGGCCTGTGAAGAATTCTCTGTTCCAAAATATCTGATGTACGCGCTTATCCGAAGCGAAAGTTTTTTTGATTCGGGAGTGACAAGCAAGGCTGGAGCAAACGGCCTCACTCAACTCATGGAAGCAACTGCCGACGATGAGGCAAAAAAGCTCAAAATCGGTAAAAACGGTGAATACGACATCTTTGACGCACAGACGAATGTAAGAATGGGAACGCATTACCTTTCAAGCCTGATTGGACGGACTGCCGGCAACAACGAGCTTCTGGCCCTCTACGCTTACAATGCGGGCCTTACGAATGTGCGAAACTGGGTTTCACGATTCAAAAAAGACTGGGAAACGACCGGAAAGCCACCGCACCAGCCGGTCGGAATCAGCATGGATCTCTTCCTTGAATCACTTCCATTCGCGGAAACAAGAGAATATGGCAGAAAGGTGATTTCCGCCGCCGCGATGTACGCATATCTGTACGAAAACAAGCTCCCCGGCGAAACCGTCCGTGAAATTATGTATTAGGCCAGCATTCAACCTACTCCCATAAGTCAGCGCAAAGTTGTATAATACTCGCCTTATGGAAAATCCTTTGTCTACTCTTTTACCGTCTGCATGTCATTTTATGACTTTGAACGGCACGCAGTTCATGCTTCTGGTCGGAATCATGATGTTTTTCGGGTCTTTTGGTGGCCGCATCTTTCAGAAGCTCAAAATCCCTCAGGTTGTCGGATATATTGTCATAGGAATCATCATAGGCGTTTCGGGCTTTTTGATTCTCGGAAAAGAGACCGTTGCCGCACTCAACCCGATTTCAACCGCTTCACTCACCCTGATTGGCTTTCTGGTCGGTGCAGAGCTTAAAATCGAAGTAATCAAAAAATACGGAAAGCAGTTCGTCGGAATTCTGCTTGGCGAGTCAATAACGCCATTTTTCGTCGTCGGAATCCTCACTGGCACCGTCACATATCTCTTTACAAAATCCACGGCACAGTCAGTTTCTTTCGGTCTGATTTTGGGTGCAATCTGTGCCGCAACAGCTCCGGCCGCCACAACGGATGTTCTTAAAGAATACCGCACCAAAGGTCCTCTCACCACAACGATTCTTGGAATTGTCGCAATGGATGACGCAGTTGCCCTCATCCTGTACGCAATTGCCGCCACGATTTCAGCACCACTTTTAGGCGGACATTCCGTTTCACTTCTCTCTCAGCTTGGAGCAATCGCCTACGACATTTTTGGATCTGTCGCGCTGGGTCTTGGCTTCGGCTTCATCTTGAACCTGATTTTAAAGAACATCATGCACAACGAAGACCGCGTCCTTGGATTCTCGCTCGGAACCCTTTTTCTCTGTACGGGAATATGCAACGCGCTTAACCTCGACAACATTCTTTCGGCCATGTTCATCGGCTTTTTCATGACGAATTTTGCCCATAAAAAGACAAACGCAATGTTCAAGCTGGTCGAAAAATTCACGCCGCCAGTCTATGTTCTTTTCTTCGTAACAGTCGGCGCAAAGCTCAACATCTGGATTGTCACGCCGTTCATAGCAATCATCGCGCTCTTGTATGTCGGTGGACGCACGCTCGGAAAAACAATCGGTAGCAGACTTGGCGCAAGGCTCACGAATGCCCCTAAATCAGTACGAAAATATCTCCCATATTGTCTTTTAAGTCAGGCAGGTGTTGCAATTGGTTTGTCTATCGCTGCCGGGAATGATTTTCAGGACTCAATCGGGCCTCAAATCATGCTCATCATTACGGCCACAACTTTCATCGTTCAGATTCTTGGTCCAATCTGCGTAAAATACGGCGTAAGCAAGGCCGGTGAAGTCGGCTTAAATGTCACCGCCGAAGATTTGATGAAAACGGCAAAAGTCAGCGACATCAGCATAAAGGGACATGTTCTCTGCCGTCCGAATTCATACACAATCGTCAACGACACAGACACGGTCGGAAACATCATCAAAAACTTCACTCACCATGAAAACACAAATTATGAGGTGCGCGGAAATGACGGCGCGGAAGAAGGAAAGCTCGTCGGTCAGATTTCAACAGAACATCTCAAGGAAGCAATGCAAATCGGAGAAATGGGCGAAAATCTTCTTGCGATGGACCTCATGGAAAAGCCCACGGTTACATGCCCGGTCACAGCCTCACTCCCCGACGCCTACCAGCTTTTTTCTGACTACGACACGGACGCAATCTGCATAATCAACGAGCAGAACGACCCGCTTGGAATGCTGGAAAAGTTTGCGGTCGACCATTACATCCACTCAAAAATCGTAGAACTTGAGCACAAACTGGCAAAAATGGAAGGGTAAAATAATTAGCAATTATCAGTTAGCAATTGGGCACTACCCTAGTGCTTTTATGATTTTCTCCATGTTTTCGGTTTTTGTTGCAGTGTAATTGAGTTTTACTTCGATGTCGCACAAATCTTTGTAAATCTTCTGGCGTTCTTCGTAAAAATTATGGAAAATCGCCCGTACATCGGCTACATTCTCTGGATTTTCCTTTGCAATGTATGCCGGAAGATTTTTCATCACGCCCACGCCGTCATATTTTATTTCACGGACAATCCTGTCGGCGGCAGTTTTTTCATCAGCGTTCAGAAAAACAAATTTTCCGGTTTTATGAAGGGCTTCAAGTGCAGCCGGATTGTTGCAGATTCCGCCGCCTGTTGCAATCACACAGGCAATACCGTCAGAAGACACGCACTCCCCTTCATTTTGAGATTGATTCAGAATCTTTTCGGCAAGTTTTTCACAAGCATTCCGTTCAGCCTCAATAAAGGCATCTTTTCCCTGCTCAGAATAAATTTCGCGCGGAGTCTTTCCAGTAAGAGCAGTAACTTCATCATCCGTATCAAAAAAAGGACAGCCAAAATGCTTTGAAAGCAGCTTCCCCTGCGTAGATTTCCCGCAGTGCTTTATCCCCAAAAGAATTATCGAGTTCATGAAAAAGATTATAGGTCAAATGTCGAGTTTTGCAAATCCTCTGAGTGATGCAAAACTCGACATTTTTCCATTCTATGCCGATATAGCCGTCTAATGTTGAGTTTTGAACTTACCGGATATGGCAAAAACGGCGCGAGGGAGCGAAACGGCTTACGAAAACACTCGTTTTGTGCTGCCGCGCAAGCGGCAAATGTATATAGTTACAAGCACAAAACGCGTGTAGCAGGCTAGCCTGCGGTTTCGATAAGCCGTTATCACGACTGGGAGCCGTTTTTTATGCACTCAGTAAATTTCAAAACTCGACATTCAACCTTATAGTTCTTCACGCAAAAAAATGATACAATCTTTGCCATGAATTTGTACGCACTTTTAGGAATTTGCTTCATTCCTTCCGCACTTTTTTTCGCGCTTGCGCTAATCCTCAATAAAGACCTTAAAATCAAATACTGCCTTGTTGCCTGTGTTCTGGCACTCATTACCGTTCTTCCCACTTCGATGCTTCAGTTTTATGTCCTCAGTCTCCCCATTTTCACGGCATACACTTTCGCATCCCTCATGATTACGGCAATCCTTTTCAACGGCCTCATCGAAGAATCAATGAAGATGCTTTTCATGTGCCTGATTCCGCAGAAAAATCAGGTTTTGGGAGCGTTTTTCTGCTGTGTAATCCTTTACGGCCTCACCGTGGGCGGTTTTGAATCGGTCATCTACATCGTCAAAAAATTCCAGGAAATTCAAAATCAGGGCGGAAAAGAAATCGTAATCCACCTTCTCATTGACCGCATTTTCTCCGCACAGGCAATCCATGTATTCGCAGCGGGCTTGAGCGGTCTTTACATCTGGAATTTCCGAAATCAGCATAAAAATCCAATGCCATTCATCTACGCGGTTCTTCTGCACGGAATCTACAATTTCTTCGCAAGTTTTACATCGATTTATCACTGGCTTGCAATCGTCGCAATCCTGTTTGCGGCGGTTGAATGTCGCATTTTCTATGTAGCCGCGAAATCCATTCCCAAACAGGAGCAGCAGTAAAATCCGCTAATATTGACAAAAATATTCCATTTGCTGTATAACTTCAAAAACGGCAAAGAGGTCGTAGATAATGTTTCGTAAAAGCGAGGCACTGTCTACGACCTTTTTTTTTCAAAATAGGAGAAAAGTATGTGTGGTTTTGTAGGTGCATTTGATTTGGCTTCAGGCGGGAAGCCGGTTGCGGAGGGCTTGAAAGACGAGCTTCGTTCACAAGTCTTGGAAATGAGCAAAAAGATTCGTCACCGTGGCCCGGATTGGAGCGGCGTTTACACTGGTGACAATGCAATTTTGAGCCACGAACGACTTTCAATCGTTGACCCTCTTTCTGGAAAGCAGCCTCTGGTCAGCGATGACGGAAAAATCATTCTTGCGGCAAACGGAGAAATTTACAATCATAAAGAAATCCGTGCCGAATTCAACGGAAGCTATAACTTTTTGACAGGAAGCGACTGTGAGGCAATCATTCCTCTTTACAAGAAGTACCGTGAAAGCGGAAATTTTACCGAAATGATTGAAAAATTGAGCGGAATCTTTGCATTTGCCCTCTACGATTCAGAAAATGATGTCTATCTGATTGCCCGTGACGAAATCGGTGTAATCCCGCTGTATCAGGGCTGGGACAAGGCAGGCCGCTACTATGTTGCAAGCGAGCTTAAAGCCCTTGAAGGCGAATGCCAGACAATCGAAGAATTCCCGACCGGACATTATTTGTATTCAGGAGGGGAAAGCCTTCCCCTGTCTCCAGCCGCTGACGCGTCTTCCGCCACCCCTTCTGCGGGGACACCCCGCAACGCCCCGACAGCCCCTGCTCCTGTTCGCTGGTACAAGCGTGACTGGGAATCGTTCGATGCCGTTAAAAACAATCCGCGTGCTACAGACGAAAAAGGCGAAGTAATCAATCCAAGCGTAATCGAAAAAGTACGAAATGGCCTTGAAAGTGCGGTAAAAGCACAGCTCATGAGCGATGTTCCCTACGGCGTTTTGCTTTCGGGTGGTTTGGACTCATCAATCATCGCGGCAATCACACAGAAATTCAGTAAAAAGCGAGTTGAAAGCGATTCAAAAGAAAGTGCATGGTGGCCTCGTCTTCACTCATTTGCAGTCGGTCTTGAAGGAAGCCCGGACCTGATTGCAGCACAGAAAGCCGCTGACTATATCGGAACCGTTCACCATGAAGTTCACTTCACGATTCAGGAAGCATTGGATGCCCTGCCTGATGTAATCTACCACATTGAAACATACGACATTACGACCGTGCGTGCTTCAACACCGATGTACCTTCTTGCACGCGTAATCAAATCAATGGGAATCAAAATGGTTCTTTCGGGCGAAGGAAGTGATGAGCTTTTCGGCGGATATTTGTACTTCCACAAGGCACCGAACGCACAGGAATTCCACGAAGAACTTGTCCGCAAAATGAGCAAGCTCCATCTTTACGACTGTCTTCGCGCAAACAAATCACTCATGGCATGGGGCGTTGAAGGCCGCGTTCCGTTCCTCGACAAAGATTTCATCGACATTGCGATGAGCCTAAATCCGAGCGATAAAATGAACATCAAGCTCCCGGACGGCAAACAGCGCATGGAAAAATGGATTTTGCGCAAGGCCTTTGAAGATTTGCTCCCAGAGAGCATTGCATGGCGTCAGAAAGAGCAGTTCTCTGACGGCGTAGGCTACAACTGGATTGACACTCTCAAAAAGATGACCGAAGAAAAGGTAAGCGACGCAGAATTTGCCCGCCGCGAAAACCGATTCCCGGTCAATCCGCCAAAAACAAAAGAGGAATACTACTACCGCGAGATTTACAGCCGCCTCTTCCCAAGCGACAGTGCAGCCCGCTGCGTTCCGCACGAAGCCGGAGTTGCCTGCTCTACTGCAAAAGCATTGGAATGGGATGCCACATGGAAGAACATGGACGAGCCATCTGGAAGAGCTATCAGCGGTGTTCACACAGATGCTTATAAAGCAAAATAAGCCCTGCGAGTTTGCAAAGCAAACTCGTTAAGCACGCGTTAGCGTGCGACGTGTTCATAACGATGCTTACAAGGCATAAAAAAGTCCATTAATTTTTGTAAAATCAAGTGTCGGATTATTGACACAATCTTAATTTTAAGATATAAGTTTTTATCACACGACAATGAGGTCGCAGGATTCACTTCTTGCGACCTTTTTTTATTAAAATTGGCAATGGAGCCGGAGATTTTTCTTAACAAGAATCTTCGGCTTTTTTTATAACCGGCGATGATGTCGGGCACGAGTGCACAGTGTCTGATGTCATCGCCTTTTTTTTGCTGCCAGCGGGTTTTAGGGCGGCAGCCCTAGGCGAAGGGGTAGCGAAAAAGCAACGCTTTGTAGCGAGGGGGAGACTTCCCCCTTTATTAAAAAACGGAGGTATTAAAAAATGAACGAAGTTTGGGGAGTTTGGTTCCTTATTGGTGCGGCACTTGTATTCTTTATGCAGTGCGGCTTTGCAATGGTTGAAACGGGATTTACACGGGCTAAAAACGCAGGAAACATCATCATGAAAAACCTGATGGATTTCTGTATCGGAACGCCTATGTTCATGCTGCTTGGTTTTGGTCTTATGATGAGCGAAAACTATCTGTTTGGCGTAATCGGAAAACCGCACTTGCAGCTTTTCACTATTTTTGCTGAATTGGACTGGTCGGCTTTTGTATTCAACCTTGTTTTCTGTGCAACAGCGGCAACAATCGTTTCTGGTGCAATGGCTGAACGAACAAAATTCAGTTCATATTGTATCTATTCGGCTGTAATTTCAGCAGTTGTTTATCCAATCGAAGCAGGATGGGTCTGGAACGCAAACGGCTGGCTTGTTCAGCTCGGATTCGTCGATTTCGCAGGTTCTGCAGCAATTCACTCAGTCGGTGGTACAGCAGCTTTAATCGGTGCAATGTTCCTCGGTCCACGAATTGGAAAATATGATTATGATAAAAACGGAAAGGTAACAAAGGTTCACGCAATTCCTGGTCATTCGCTCACTTTGGGTGCTTTGGGAACATTCATCCTCTGGTTCGGATGGTACGGATTCAACGGTGCAGCTTGTACAAAATTGCTCGGTGTCGGCGGTCTCGCAGCAGTATTCACAACAACAACAATCGCTCCGGCACTTGCCTGTGTCACAACAATGCTTTTCACATGGTTCAAAAACGGTAAACCAGATGTTTCAATGACTTTGAACGCTTCACTTGCAGGTCTGGTTGCAATCACTGCTCCATGTGCGACAGTTGACGCTTTGGGTGCAAGCATCATCGGTATCGTGGCAGGTTTCCTTGTAGTAATCGTAGTTGAAGGTCTTGATTTGAAGTGCCACATCGATGACCCGGTTGGTGCAGTTGGTGTTCACCTTGCAAACGGTATCTGGGGTACTTTGGCAGACGGTCTTTTCAATGTTGAAAGCGGTGTATTCTACGGCGGCGGATTCAAGCACTTGGGAGTTCAGACTCTCGGTGAGTGTACAATTGTTCTTTGGACAACAGTTTGTATGGTAATCGTCTTTGCGGCAATCAAAAAGTTCCACGGTCTCCGTGCAAGCCGCGAAGAAGAAGTAATCGGTCTTGATAAACTTGAACACGGAATCGATTCTGCTTACGGCGGATTCATCATGGCTCCACAGGTAATGAATGCGGGTCTTCCAGGAGATGCAGATTCAGCACTTGCACCAACAGTCAAGGGTTCTGTTCCAGTTGAAAAGGCAATTCCAGTTACAAAGGCAACAGAGCGTCCTGATGCTAAGTTCCACAAGGTCACAATCATCACACGACCAAGCAAGTTCGACGAGTTGAAGTCAGCAATGAACGACATCAATGTTACAGGTATGACAGTTGCAAATGTACTTGGATGCGGTGTTCAGCACGGAAATGTCCAGAAGTATCGTGGTGTCGCAATGGATATGACACTGCTGCCAAAAATCAAGGTTGACATCGTTGTAAGCGAAGTTCCAGTTGATTTGGTCGTAACAGCAGCCAAGGAAGTCCTTTACACAGGAAACATCGGTGACGGAAAGATTTTCGTATACGATGTAGAAAATGTAATCAAAGTCCGAACTGGCGAAGAAGGATATGAAGCCCTTCAGGACTAAGGGGACAATATAATAGAAGAAAATGGCGTTACCCGCCTTCGGCGGGTCGCGCTTTTCGCCCTTCGCTAACGCTCATTGCCAGCACGCTGGCAACTTCGGGGCTACAATCGCTAACGCAAAAATCCACTCGCTTTTGAGTGGCTTTTTTTTATCGTGCGTAAAAGTGCAAAAGTAGAGCATTTTTGTATTGAAAATTCATTGAATTCAGCATAAAATGGATGTTAGCTTTTCGCATATTCGCGTTTATTTTTAAGGAGCTATCAATGGAAGAAAAATTCGATTTTACTGTTGAGCAGCTTGGTGAATGTAAAGTTCCGTCACCAATCGAGCTCTCAAAAGAACATGGAGAATTCCGTGCTAATTATGTTCGTGACACATCTTTTGTTCGCTACAGAGTAAATGTATTTGATGCAAATTCAACAGAAAATGAAAAAACAAAAGGGAACCTCATGCAGAAGGCAGGTCCCCGCGAGTTCATTTATTTCAACCCGGCACATGTAAATGCAGGTATCTGTACCTGTGGCGGTCTGTGTCCAGGTCTCAACGATGTTATCCGTGCTGTAGTACGATGCTTGTGGTATCGCTATGGTGTAAAAAGAATCCGTGGCTTCCGCTATGGTTTCAAGGGCTTCTTCCCGGAGTCAAAATATGACACAATCGAACTCACTCCAAAAGTAGTTGATGATATCCACAAAAACGGCGGTACATTCCTCGGAACAAGCCGTGGCGGCGGAAACCGTGTTGCAGACATCGTTGATGCAGTTGAATCACTCAGCCTTAACATGCTCTTCATCATTGGTGGTGACGGTACTCAGCGTGGTGCCCTCGACATCGCCCGCGAAATCGAAAAACGCGGTCTCAAAGTTGCAGTCGTCGGAATCCCAAAAACAGTCGATAACGACCTTCTCTTCATCGACCGTTCATTTGGTTTCGAAACAGCTGTAGAAAAGGCTCGTCAGGCAGTTGACGCTATCCACATGGAAGCTGAGTCACAGATTAACGGTATCGGTGTTGTAAAACTCATGGGCCGTGAATCAGGCTTCATTGCCACATCAACAACTCTCGCAAGCCACGAAACAAACTTCTGTCTTATTCCAGAAGTTCCGTTCGATATGGACGGTCCAAACGGATTCCTTGCACATCTCGAAAAACGCCTCGAAAAACGCGGTCATGCAGTTGTAATCGTTGCAGAAGGTGCTGGACAGGAGCATTTGCAGTCTACAAACGAAACGGATGCTTCAGGAAACAAAAAGCTTTCTGACATCGGTGTATTCATCTGTAACAAAATCAACGAATACTTCGCAAATAAAAACATCCATGTCAACCTCAAATATGTTGACCCAAGCTATCAGGTTCGTTCTGCAGTCACAACAGCAAACGACTCAATCTACTGTGAACGATTGGGTAACAATGCCGTTCATGCAGCAATGGCAGGCAAAACAAAGTGCGTAGTTGGTCTTGTTCATGACAAATATGTCATCATCCCGACCGAAATGGTAACACGCAAGCGAAACACAGTCGATCCAGAAGGAGCACTCTGGCGTGACGCTCTCGACGCTACCGGTCAGCCAATTCTCATGGTCAACAACATTCAGTCAGTCATCGAACACATGAAGAAAAACGCTGAAGAAGAAGAAAAAAAAGCACAGGAAAAAGCAGGTAAATAAGCCCGCTCCCCTATGATAAAACGCCTGCATGAAGCGATAATCCTTCATGCAGGCATTTTTTTTCGTTCCACGGCGGAGCGGCCTTTTTCGTCAATTATAACAAAATATTATCTGTAGACATTGCCGAAAAGTGACTTTTTTTTCAAATAAATAAGTGTAGTGAAAAGGGAACACAATTCTTTTCTTTCACTCAATTTTATTTGTAAAAAAGGTGGCGATATGAAATATCAAATCATAATCGACGATGAAGTCAAGGAACAGGCCGCACGCGCTGTCGCAGAAGGAAGGATTCTCAACCTAAAAAACGACATCGTATTCAAATCCTTCTTCTCAAAAGAGTGCAAGGAATCAGCGTATTGCAGACGCAAAATGCTTTCGGCGGTAATCGGGCAGAAAGTCGAGGAAACAAAAGTCCTGAACCCCGAACTCCTTCCCACCCGCACAGACGGCAAATTTCCGCGACTCGACATACACTGCAAGCTGGCGGACGGCAGTGAAGTCGATGTCGAGCTACAAAACTCGATGTACAAGGACGACCAAATCAAGCGCTCAATCTACTACGCCGCCACCCTAACACACAACGCGCTCTCGTCAGGCGAGCCGTACTCGCAACTTCCGCACATTTATCAAATCATGTTCATGGATTTCCAGAAAATCGAAGACAAGAAATTGCATCACGCGTATACCTTCAAGGAACGCGAGGACAACACGGAACTAAGTGATATTATGCAGATTCACTACATCGAATTGCCGAAAATCAACGAGATTCTAAAGAAACTCGCAGACGGGGCGAAAGAGTTGTCAGAAGTAGAATTTTGGTCTATTCTGATAAAGATGGGCGGAAATCCGCAGACACAATCCCTTTTACAAAAACTTACCGCAATGCAGGAGGAAATGGACATGGCACAGGCACTCTTAAACAAAATGAGCCGCAACCAGCAGGAATGGGAAAACCAGTTCGGCTACGAAAGATTTGTCCACGACTGCATCTCCCGCGAAAAATACGCTTTTAACAATGGACTTGCTGAGGGCGAAGCTCGCGGAAGAGCTGCTGGGCTTGCAGAAGGAGAAGCCCGCGGTAAACGCGAAATGGCTTTTGAAACTGCAAGGCGTTTTCTTCAAATGGGCTTACCTGTAGAACAAATTGCCCAAGGAGTTGGGCTTTCTGCTGAGGAAATCAAACGGCTCTCTTAAAAAATGACGCTTGATACGCTGCAACTGTCATTAAATGCACTATTCAACGGTCTAATTCAAACTGATGAACAGGATCCCCTTAAAAACTGTACTTACAACAAAACAGCCACCATGTAGCAATACAAGGTGGCTGTTTTGGTTTAGTGTGACATTACACCACTGGGGTTAACCAGCGGGGTAAAGATTTTTATTTAATTCTGATTTCATATGTAGATTCATTACCAGAAGCATCAGTTGCTTTAATAGTAATTGTATCATCAATGAACCAGTAAGCCTCAGTGAATGCAATTGTTGCAGATGTCTCACCTGTCAAGTACTTAATTGCCTTCTTCTGTTCAGTCTTCTTCTTGGCATTTTCTGCAAGTCCTGTAGCAGTAGAAGTTGTTTCACTTACAGCAACAGTTACGCTCTTAAGCCATTCATCGCCAGTAACTTTCAATGTAAAGTCTTTACGAGCAGCTTCTGAAGTTGTTTTGTCAGCACCAAATTTAGAACCCTCTGCAATATCAGCCTGCCATACACCAGTTGTCTTATTCTTAACAAATGCAGTAAGGACAATAGGATTAGTAGTAGCATCATCAGCAACAGTAAGAACTGGTTCCTTCTGGTCTGTTAATGTAAACTTGTATACAGTGTGTTTACCATCAAGAACTTTTACAACAATACCTTCTACAGTACCGTTATATTTGAATGGATATACAACTGGTGATGTAGTTGCATTCAATGTATCAGTAGCAAGAACTGTAGTCTTTGCAGCTTCACGACCAAGGTTGAAGTTTGCAGCAGACATAGCAGCACCGTCTGTATCTTTACCAAAATCGTTATTAGTACCGCTCTGAGCATAAACTCCGTCAGCAGGTTTAACATAGACAGTATACTTTGGCATTTCACCAGAGAGTGTTGAACATTCAGTTGGAATTGTTAATTCAACAGCAGCATTGTTACCGATTTCTGCTTTATCAGTCTTAATCTTAAGAGTTGTTGAAGCAGCAGAATTATCTACAGTAACAGCTTCTGTAACACTGTCAGCCAACTTCTGAGCGTAGTCAGCAGCTACATTTGAAGTTGTGAATGTTACAACGTGAGCAGAATCATATGCATTGTCGGAATCATCCCTAACTGCAACATATTCACCCTTTTCGTTGAACACAGCAATATTTACTTTTGTATCCATGTCAAAGAAGTTTGCAGGAGTAACTGTGATAACTTTCTTGTCTTCAGAAATTGTCTGTGCACTTTCGAAGATATACTCAGCACCATCTTTTACAAAGTCAGCAAGTTTTGTTGCTTCATTAGCACCAACTGCTTCTTTTGCATAAGCTGAGAAATCAGTAGATGCAGTACCACTATAAGGATCCTTCTTAGCTGTATAAAGCTTAGTTGCCTTATAAAGCTTAACTGTATAATTCTCTACTGGGTGTGAGAACTGAAGAACGATTGGTGACTTATAAGACTTCTTGAAGTCTTTATCATCGTCTTTTGTTGTCTTGCTCTTGTTACCCTTTGCATCGTCTTTTGTGACAATCTGAGTCTTAATAACCGGGATGTTAAGTGCCTTAGTAGTAATTACACTGACATCTGTACCTGAAGTAAATTTTACAGCATTTGTACCAAATGAATTATCATCCTGCAAATCTGTAAGTTTCTTCTCATAGTCAGTAACTTTACCGAGCCAAGCATTTTCTGTGTCGAAGAGAACATTGTCGCCCTCTTTAACTTTGAGAGTCAACTTGTATGAGTTGATCTTAGTTGTTGATGCAACAAGTTTTTCACCTGGGATAGTGATTGTGTCTGTAGCAGCAGCAACAGCAACTCCACCTTCAGCAGATTTTGCAACATCCTTTGAACCATCGTTGATTGCATAAGTGTATTTAGCGCCAGCAGGGATGCTTGCATTGAATTTAACACTTACATCAGTCTTTGGATTGATTCCAGTTGCTTTGTAAGTCTTCAAGCCAACATTGAAGTTGTCTTTGTCTTCTTCAACGAAGCTGAGGTTTTCGATTGCCAATGGAGCAACTTCTACCTTGAACAATCCGTCAGCAACGAGGCCAACGAGTGCCTTCTGAAGGGCAGTTCGTTTGTCAGTACCACTTGAAGGAGCAGTCCAAAGGTTGTTGTCAGAAGAGAAGATTACTGTACCAGCAGCATCCTTAACTTCGAGTTTCAAGAAGTAAGATGTGATACCTGTATCAGCGTCCTGAGTAACTGTTGTAATTTTTTTGCCGTTTACGGTCGGCTGGCCAGCAACCATGAGGTTGTCCTGAACAGTAACAACTTTGCCTGCAATTGTAGCAGCTCCAGAAGAAACTACTTTGCGAGAATCTTTTGCTGAAACATCATACAATTCGTAGCTTGCAGTTGTGTCAGCTGCGAGTTCGTTTGCGAATGTGAATGTGATTGCAGATTTAGCAGGAACTGCCTTAGCTGCTTTGTATGTTGCCTTTGAAAGGGCAGCAGTTGTTGTTTCGATGAGGCTTGTGTCTACAAGGATATCCTTTTCAGCAACCTTAACAATGAATGAACCGTAGTTCTTGTTTGTATTTGGAGTTGTATCTGGATCAACAGGAGCTGAAGTAGTTCCTGTATTTGGCTTGTCATAAATCTGATCGTCGCCAGTGAATCCCTTTACAGTTTCTTCAAAGCTCTTAGCTGTAGAACCAAAGTATGGACTTGTTGTAGAGAATACTTTAATGCCAGCAGCATTGTCAACGCGAAGTTCTACATAATATGTAGATTTGTCTCCGACAACTTTCTTTGCTTTGAATGTGTTGTCGTTGATTGTTACAGTGTTTCCAGCAACAGAAGCTTCACCGTCTTTTTTGAGGATAACGATGTCTGTTGTAGCATCATTGTCAACATCTTTAAGACCGAAAATCTTGTATGTTGCTTTGTAGCCAGACAAATCAGCATCGAATGTGAATGTGATTGGTGTACCAACTGCAATTGTGTTAGCAGATTTGTACTCTGCTTTTCCTGTTACATGGTCAAGACCGTCAACAAGGCTTGTGCCTGTAAGGTTGAGGGCTGCAGTGATGACAAATTCATCAGCAGCATAGTCGAACCATTTCTTGATGTTATCTGTGCTGAATGTAGCTGTTTCGTCAGTAGCGTTTGCAGCTCCAGTTACATAATCAACTGAAAGTACATTGCCAGAAAGAACGATAGTATCATTTACAGCTTTAACTGCATCAAGAGGAATGTAAACAACATTTCCATCGATATAGTTGTTCTTACCGTCTGTTGCTTTGCTGTTAACAGTTACAATGATGTTAGCTTTCTGAATAGCTTTTGTGAATGTAATCTTGAGAACTTTTGCAGTTGTTACATTTACAAGTGCTCGTGAAAGCTGTGCTGTTGTCGGGATTGAATCAACAACTTCAATCTTAGAAGGTTTGAATTCAAGACCGTCGAAACCAAATTTTGTTTCAGCAGCATAAGTTTTGTTAGAAGAAGTTGTTCCGCCCTTTGTTCCGAGTTCACGGAAAATCTTAGAGCCGTCAACTACTTCAAGATTTTTGAAGGTTACTTTGTATTTAGAACCCTTCTTGTTGAAGATAGAACCTTTTGAAGTGATTGTAACAACCTTGTTTGCTGCATCGATAGAAGCATCAAAGTCATAAATCTGAACATAGCTAGTACCATCGTATGCTTCAACTTTAGTGATGTTATTGTCTTTTGTGAATGACTTGAGAGCCTTGCTGAATGTTACAGTAAATGCCTCGTGTCCTGTTGCAGTTGCCTTAGCGGTTTCAACATCAATGTAGCTGTCGAAGTAAACTGCGAGTTTATCAGCTACAGCGTCAGCAATTGTAGATGTATCAATAGCACCGTCTTTCCAGTAACCGAATTTAGTGTTGTGATAAGTCTGTGAACTACCGCCGTTAGTATTTACAACTACAGTAACAAGATTTGCAACTGTTGCGGTTCCAGCAACACCACCAGGAGCTGTACCAGTTACATCCCAATATCCACCGTTTGGTGTGAGTGTAAGCTGAGTCTTCTCAGTGTTCCATGTTTCTGTGTAAGCAGTGCTTGAACCAGTTACAGTAAGTGCAATCTGCTCGTTCATTGGCTTAGAGAATTCAAGAACGATTGGGTCGCTCAAAAGGATACCGCCGTTGAAGTCTGAGAGAGATTCTGTTTTTACAGATACCCAAACTTTTGTATCGAAGTAAGCAGTAAGAGCTTTTGTAGCCAAAACAGCTGTTGCACCGTCTTCTGCTTCACCAGTAATTGTGATTTCATCTGAAGCATCACTAAGAATCCAGTAACCAATTACAGGTTTGAGTGTAACAGTCTTTTTGTCCTCGCTCCAAGTAGCTGTGTACTCAGTATCTTTGAGGTTAGCAATTTTGCTGTCTTTAGCTTTGAAATCAGCACGAACCATCGGTTTGTTGAATGTGAATGTGAGTTCGTCTGTTGTCTTGAGCAATACGCCTGTAGCTGTGCTGTCAACATTTGTATCTGTAACCCAGAATTTGTCGTTCTGAGCGAAGAGCATGAGAAGAATGCTCTCGTCATTGACATCGCCGCTTCCGAGAGTGATAGCACTCAATGTGTTGTTTACAACTGTCGTTCCAGCAGTAGTAGTTGTTGTAGCTGCACCAGTGTTCTGAGCAGAGATTACAGATGACTGTGAAGAGAAGCAGTACTCAGTTCCGTTGATTGTTTCAAAGAACATATCAACTGTAACTGTGAGAGGAACTCCAGAAGGAAGGTTCTTGTCGAATGAGAAGTTTCCTTTCTCGTCAACAGTTGCTTCCCAAGTGTAATCAGTGCCACCGATTCCTATAGTTGTTACAGTTGTACCAGTTGTTGTAGTTGTGAGAGCATTTGTACCAGCAGTGTAAGATACATGAACTTTCGGTTTTGATGTTGGAATGTATGTTTCTGCATCATAAGTAGAACCGTTCTGAGTCTTAAGGTTGAGCTTAATCTTACCTTTGAGAGAAGCATCGAGCGGAACCAATCCCAAGCCTGCGAAATCTGAGAAATACTCTGTGTAGTAGTCAGAGTCATACATTGTCTTCAAAGCAGAAATTGCTTCAGAAATGTCCTTGAATACTTTTGCAGAATCAGAACCAGTCTGAGTTGTTGTTGTAACAACTGAGTCAGAACCAGCAATCTGAGTTGTATTTGTTGTAGCAGTAGAACCTGCAGTACCAGCAGCAACAGCACCTTCAGCTACAGAAGAAGCAGGATTCAAAGCACCAGCATAAGCTGTTAAAATACTTGAATAAGTAGTCTGCAATGAGTTAACAAGACCATTCATTCGTGTATCTTCTGGATTTTCTGTGTCCCGGTATGTTACATAGATACCAGCAACTGTTGAAGAAAGATAACCGTCTTTCTTTGCAGTCAAAGTATAGCCAGTGCCAGTGACATCTGTTGAATAATTTGCACCACCAGATGTAGTTGCGGCTGTAACCTTTTTCAAGTCGTTTACAGCAACATTAGTGAATTCGAACTCACCGCCGTAGTTCGTTTTTGTAGATTTTGAACCGAGAGTAACGGTAGCACCTTCTACCGGTTCACCTTTGTTGTCCAGAACAACACCGACGAGGGAGCCGTTTTTGTTAGATGATGATGAGCCAGATGAACTAGAATCATCATCACTGTCTGAACATGAAGTAAAAATTGTTGATGTGAAGAGCAATGCAACTCCTGCCATCAAAGCCAAAATTTTTTTCATAAAAATCTCCTTTATGAAATTTTTTGTTATATCCCTGACAGAGACAGCGAAAATTATAAACTACCTTAAAATCTGAAAATAAGCGTGTGACTCACAAAAATTTAGGAAATTCTTATATTTTTCTTAACATTTTTTGATTTTTTCTCTAGTTTCTCTATTTATTTTTAGATTTTCTGTGTTAGAATAAATCGTAGCTATGAAAAAGTTAATTTTTATCTTTGAATCTGAACAAGTCGCCGAAGAAGGCATAAAATCATGGATTTCCAGAAATAAAGACCTTCAAATCGCAGCCACAGCAAACACCGTAGAAGATGCCATTGAAATAATCGACCAAGCTCAGCTCGAAGAAGACGAGCGGGTAATCGCCATTCTGGAGCTGAATTTCCGTGGAATCGGCGAACAGAAAAACGAGGAAGGCTACAAAATCCTCAAGGCAATCAAAGAATCAGGCAAAGATATTAGGGCACTTGTTTTCACTTCATTAGATAACTGCGGCCACTTGCGCACCAGCATGTCCGAACGATACGGCGCAATGGGCTTCATTTCCAAAGAATGCGGGATCAACACGCTTTTTGAAGCAATTTATTCTATATTAGAAGGAAACAAGTATTTTTCCGGCAATTTAAAAGACAAGCTCACCGAAGTCGAAGAAATTTATCAGCAGCTCTCCAAAACAGAAAAAATCGTCTTAAAATGCGCTCTCTGCGACATGAACAATCACGAAATCGCCGAAAAGCTCGGCATTTCAATCCGCACCGTAGAAAATCACATCTCCCACATCTACAGCAAAACCAAGACTTACGACCGTCATACACTATTCACAAAAATAGGGGGGGGGGGATACAAGTATAGAATTCACGCGTCATGTACAGTAGACGCTTCCCTACCGCTCGCAGCTTAACGGCAGCATTCTCACGCCTCAGACTAAGCATCAGCGTTTAAGTCGATTTCTTCCATTATATTAAGCAAAAACCTGATTTTCTCATAAAAAAAGGGGATGTCTAAGAAGAAGTTTTTGCGGTGGTTGAGCCTGTCGAAACCACCACATCAGGCATAAAAAAACGGTGGTTGAGCCAAGTCGAAACCACCGTTTCCTGCATAAAAGCCGGACTTCTTATTAAACAGCCACTACAGCTTGTCGATAAGCATTGAACACTTGCCTGAAGGAATCGGCAAAGTCTTTTTCTTTTGATCCAGAATATTGATAGTAAAATAGTAGAGTTTTTCGCTTTCCATTTGAATTCCCCATCCGCGTGGAGTTTTGTGGCTCAAAATGGTGATGAGGTTTCGTTTGAGGGAAAGCTTTTCGATACCCATGATTTCAAGGTTTGGAATAATCCAGTCAACGGTCTTGCGAGGAAGAGAAATTGAAAGACCGATAACATTTTCAATCATGAGCGCGATTGTAGAAAGACCGATTGTAATCATGCAGTGCTTGCGTGGGAAAGAATCGTTTCCAGATTTGATGGCAGCACCTTCTTTGCACGGAAGATATGCTTCGTACAAATCACCTTTGCTTCCGTCGGCTGGCTGTAAGCCTTCGAGTACGAAATAAAGATGACGGATTGCACATTCGCGTGCCAAATCATAACGCTGATATTTCTCTAATCCTTTGATAACCATGAAGTTCATGGCCGGATAAACTGAACCGCAATAGCCTTCGCCATTTTCGGTGAATTCGGCACTGTCAACGCTCAAGGTTGGGAAAGGATGCTCGGTGCCAAAAGTAGCCGGATTTGAAAGATGAGCAACGAGAGCATCGGCTTTGTCGGCATTAGGAATTTCTGCAAGGAGAGGCCAGAAGCCGGCGATTGTTTTTTGTGGCAGCTTTTCTTCGGAATCATTTAAATCGTGATAGAAGCCTGTTTCGGAATCCCACATGTAAGAATTGATGCGGGTTTTGAGACCGAAATACATTCGCTTGTACTGGAAGCTGAGTTCTTTATCGTTGAGGATGTCGCCGAGAGAACTCATGTTGAGCGCGTTGATTGCCATACATGCGTTAAAATCAACCGGGTAGCAGGCATTTGCACGCGGAGAATTTTCCATACCGCAGGCTTTTGCCGGAACAGCGTAGAGACCGTTTTCTTTTTTGAAGTTTGCGTCAATCCAGTTCATGTAGTTCTGAAGAATAGGCATGACTTCTTTGACGCGGCGTTTGTTTGCGAGTTTGTGATAAAGATTGAATTCGGCCCATGCGAAAAGAGGCAGACCGATTCCTTCTGGATTTTCGCTATCTACAACAGGTGCACCTGTTTTTAAATCGTACTTCCAGCGGATTGCACCATTTTCTTCTTGCTTTTTGTAGAGATAATCAAGGTTTGTTTCGGCAGTATAATTCTTGTTGGAATAAACCAAGAAAAAAGTTGAGAAAATTGATTCTGACTGATCAATGACCATCTGCTCTTCATTGGGATGAACGAAATAGCCGTCTGGAGAGACTTCATTCGTTTTGGGATTAATCCACGAATCTGAAAGCCAACTCCAGGTTTTGTCATAAATGTCGACAAAATCCTGATCGTAAAAATGAATTTTGGGAAAATCTTTCTTGCTCACAAAAAACTCCAAAGCCTTAAAGCAAAAACACCTTCAAGGAAAATCACTTTTATTATAGCATAGATTTTAAAAAATTGCTCAAAAATATTATTAATTTTTAGAGTTTTTTTTTAGTTTTCCCGTACTTCTGTTATATAAAACTTTATGAAAATCAGGCAAAAACGCTATTTGTAAGTGAGCCGTACGACTTCGGTGTTTGAACGATGGCGTGACTTCAAGAGAAGCACATTACGGTCTTCCTTATAAACGAAGCCCGACGAATTGTAAATCTCGAACCGTGGGTCAGAATGGTATGAAAGGCCGTAAATCTCGATTCCGCTGAACTCACGGATGCCGTTGATAATCAGATAGTTAGATTCGCTGCTCTGGAAGCCGACGACAATTGTGGCAACATTCAGCTGTTCAGAATAGGTGACGGAAGGAGCACAAGTCCATGCCCAGATTACCTTGCCAGAATTGCGTGAAAGAACCTTGTAGTGCGGATAGAAAACATTGTCAACAAGAACAGGATAAACATCTGCCTGAGTGATTGTATCGAGCGTATTAATAGAAAGAATTGAGTTGATAATTGTGTAACCGACTCTTGCGCAGTTTGCGTCATTGTTGAATTCACCCCAACGAACAAGAGCCATACCTGTGCTGAGTGCAAGGAAATTTGAAACGGTATTGTCTTTTTCGTTCAGGTAAAGCAAAGAGTCGCGCATTACACATTTGGACTCGATTATAGGAAGACATTTTTTTGCGGCCGGAAGAAGCGAATCAGCAAGGCTAGAATGAAGCGACGAAAGATGAAGATAAGTGGTCAAAACTCCGCTTGCCTGTGAAAGCTTAACCTGTGAAGAACTATGTGCCGTATCAAGAAGATTTTCGGTCTGCTCCAGGAAAGCATGGATTCTTGTGGTGTCCGCAAGGCTGTCGATGTATTCTGCAAGCCCCTCTACATTGAAAATTGAAAGATTCGGCGAATTCATGGCATTTTCAAGCATATCTGCCATGTTTTCGCGGTGCATTTCCAAAGACGGATACATTGCTTCGAGCGTATTGAAATAAGTTGATGAAAGATAGGTGCGCTTGTTGCCCTTTTTGAATGAATCCGGGACATTATTTACAGCTTCGGTGTATCGCCCCTGAGAAGCAAGTTCTGCAACATAGGCAATCACGCTCTTTTCTGAAAGGCTCTGGCTGGTTCTGATTGCTTCTGCGACTGACTCAGTAAGATTTGCCCTGAATTTCTGAATATTTGCTTCGTAAGTAGATTTTTGTGCGATGACAAGATCTGGATCAAGAGAATCAAAGCTGAATTCAACCGCCGGATTGTATGCGACATAGTAAGAAACGAAATTCTTTGCAGAGAAGTAAATGCTTTTATCGTCAATTTTTGGTGCAATGAAAGCATAAGTGAGATTCTTTGAATTAAGAATCAGTTTTGTGCCTGTTTTTTCAGTAACCGAGAAGCCTGAACTTGGTTTGTAATTCAGATAAAGACCGCTCGCCGAATTCGGAATGTTTGCGGTAATCGAAAGATTCGCACTTGAATCAGTATCAGAAACTGCAAAAGTGAGCGCGACATCATGAGTAAAGTTCAATGTAAAAGAGAGTGGCGTGGGCTGCTCATAAGAAAGAAGAACAAGATTCTGACCTTCTTCCTTGCTCTGCCCTTTCTGCACGAGAACTGCCGGCGAAACTTCATCAGCGGTAAAGGAAATGCCTTTGAATGAAACCTGGAGTGAATTTTTGAGGGAAATTTCACCGCTTTCACTTTGGCTCTGCGCCATTGAAACGGAAAGCAATCCTATATTTTTTGAAAAAACGGATTCATTTCTAAATTGGAGCACGAAAATTCCGATAATTATAATACTATAAAGGACGATAAGCCCGAACGATTTTCTAATTGGATGTCTATACATTACAATCAGTTTATCAAACGGCGGGGAAAGTTAAAAGGGGGGCAGAGAAATCAGCCCTTTCAAAAGGAAAAAAAATGAGACTGACTAAAAAAACAGCCCTTGTATTCATGTTGATTAGCGTTTTCGCTTTTTCTGGAATGGCGGCAACATCAAAAGAAGAAATTGCCTTTGTCGAAAAATTGAATTCGGTTCTGTCAAAAGGAAGCCTTTCGGAAGCACTTGAGCTATTTCAGACGATGCCGGCGAATCTGCAGGAAGATGTGGATTTATGCACGCTTGAGGCTTCGCTTCTCCTTTCAGCTGGAAAAACAAACGATGCCGAAAAGATTGCCGTCTCGCTGCTCGCAAAAGAGCCAAAAAATCTCGATATTCTTCTATTAAACGCTATGGTTGCCAAGCAAAAGAAAAACGCAATCAAAAAGCAGCAGTACCTAAAGCAAATCCTTACGATTGCACCGAACAACCCGGACGCAAACATCGAGCTTGGAAACGAGCAGGCCGTAAAGCGAAACTACAGGAATGCACGCGATTATTACCTCAAGGCGATTAAAGGCGATCCGAATAACATTGAAGCACTTTTTGGTCACGGCAAGATGTCATACTATCTTCAGCGCGATGATGATTCAAAAAAGAGCTTTAATAAGATTCTTGAAATTGACCCGCAGAATGCACCTGCACTCTCATACCTTGCGAAATTTGAGGCAGAATCACGCCATTTTAAGAAGGCCGTAGAATATGTCTCAAAAGCAATTGAAATCGATCCGACAAACAGCGACTATTATTTCGATTTGGGAAATTTCAACCGTGAAGCAGGAAAATATGCTGATGCAGAAAAAGCCTGGAAAAAGGCAACGGAACTCGACCCGGATTATTTTTTGGGTTACGCCTATCTTGCCGGTCTTTGTGACGAGCAGAGTCGTTTTGATGAGGCTTATGATTACTATCAGAAAGTCGTTCAGAAAAATCCGAAATACTACTACGCGTACGAGTCTATTGGAATGCTGGCATGGCGCAAAGAAGATTATGAAGATGCCCGAAAATCCTTTGAAGCCGCTTACAATGCAAATCCTGAACACACTTCTTACGCTTTGATGCTCGCAGCCTGTCTTCAGAAACTGAAAAAACCGCAGGACTGCAAGAAATTCACTGAAAAAGCAATGAAAAACCTCGACAGGAATTCTTACGAATATCTGAGTCTTAGGCTTTTCCATGACATGACAGGTGAATCAACGCTCACTCTCAAAATTCAAAACGAAGAGAGCAAAAAGAAAAAGGGAAAATATCTTTACTACCTTGCCGTTTACTGGGATATAAAAGGAAAGCTGAATCTTGCACACAAATACTATGCAGAAGTCACGGACATCAAGGGAGCAGATTTCTTTGAATACCGCCTTGCAGAATGGGCAGAAATGGGGATATAAAAATTAGCAATTAGCAGTGAGAAGTTAGCAATTGCGGAACTGGACATTGCTTCGCTCGTCCAGTTCTTTATGGAGAAATTAATGTCACAGATAAATTTGAATCTTGATGGAAAAGAAATCTTGCTTTTGGGAACGGCTCATGTTTCAAAGGCAAGCTGCGATGAAGTAAAGGCTGTCATTACCGAAAAAAAGCCTGATTGCGTGGCTATTGAACTTGATGAACAGAGATTTGCGGCACTCAACGACAAGGAAAGCTGGAAAAATCTCGATATAATCAAAATCCTTAAAGAGAAAAAGGGATTCCTGCTACTTGCAAACCTTGTACTTTCAAGTTTTCAGAAACGAATGGGCGCAAATGTCGGTGTGCAGCCCGGTGATGAAATGCGCGCTGGAATTGAAGCGGCAAAAGACCTCGGCATTCCGTCTGAAATGGTTGACCGCCCGATTCAGACGACGCTCCGCCGTGCATGGGCAAAAAACTCTGGTTACGGAAAGGTCAAGCTTCTCTCTGCCCTTTTTGCAAGTGCGTTGACGAAAGACGAAGTTTCGGGCGATGAAATCGAAAATCTCAAAAACAAAAGCGAAATGGACGGCATGATGAATGAGCTTGCAACTTTCATGCCTGGCGTTAAAGAAGTTCTGATTGACGAGCGGGATTTTTATCTTGCGGCGCATATCTGGAAAGCCGTTCAGAAAGATGAGCGCAAAAGCGTTGTTGCTGTTTTGGGCGCAGGTCACTTGCCGGGCGTTCAGGCTCATCTTGAAAAAATTGCCCGCAATGAAGAAGGCAGCGACACCGAAAAGATTTCTTCACTGCCGAAAAAAAAGCTCAGCGCAAAGATTATCGGCTGGGCAATCCCTGTCATCATAGTGGCATTGATTGCGGCAGGTTTTGTCTTTGGCGGCATGAAGAAAGGCGCAGATTTGCTGGGTGCATGGGTTCTCTGGAACGCAATTCTGGCTGGTCTGGGTGCTTTGATTGCAGGCGGACATCCGCTCACAGTTTTGATGGCGGCGGTCGGTGCTCCGTTCACCTCGCTCTGCCCGCTTGTTGGCGTGGGAATGTTTGCCGGAATCGTGCAGGCCTTTGTATGCAAGCCAAAAGTTGCCGACATGGAAAGCATGATGGATGATGTTTCAAGCATCAAAGGATTTTACAAAAACCGCCTTCTCCGCGTGCTTCTCGTATTCTTCCTTTCAAGCCTCGGAAGCTCCGCAGGAACCTTCATCGGCGGCTCATCGATTGTGGTGAGCATCGTCTCGTTTTTTAAGGGATTGTTTCAATAGATAAGAACAGTTAGCAGGGAGCGGTGAGCAGTTTAGATACTGGACATCGCTTCGCTCGTCCTAATTAGTGTGTCATTGCTAGGTTCTGGTTTGAAGACCGTTGCCCGCAATGACATTTTTTTTATTACTTCTGTTCCAGAGTAACTTCTTTATTTTTGTATGCTTCAAGTTCGCTTGGAAGATTACCATCGAAGTATTCCTCAAAAGCAATTTTATTGCCTGTTATTGCATATTTGAAAAAATTCTTATCTAACAATAAATTATGTTTCTATTAATGAAATCTAAAGCCTTTTTCGCTAAAATAGAGGCATGAAAAAAGTTCGTGTAGGACTGTCGGTTTTCTGCTTTCTCTTTTTGGCTCAAAATTCGATTTCTGAATCAAATCTGCCATCCTTGCTTTTCGGCTTTCTCAAAAACGACCTCACTCTTCAAAAGGCAAGTCTTACAGCTCAAAACAAGGCGCTTTCTTACGATGCCTCAAAAATCAACAACGGCATTTCACTCACTCTTTCGACAGGGACCGTAAAAATCCAATCGTCTTCAGATGGAACAAAATTCACTTTCACCCCTTCAGCTTCGCTTGGAATCCCGGAATGGAACGATACAAAACTCACCGCCACTTTACCGATGACCAAAAAATCAAATTATAATATAGAAGAAAACGGAACATTTTTGGATAACGGCAATGTAAAGCTCTCAACGGGGATTATTACGGCAGCCCCGCTCAAACGAAAAATCTCTCTTCTTGAAGCAGAACGCGCTTACATTGAAGCAGAACGGGCAGCACAAAATCAGGCACTCACGGTCGAAAACGAGTTTTACACGAATCTAAAAAATCTTTACAGCTATGTTTCAAAGGTTCTTACAGCACGAAATGATTTGTATGATGATGAGCTGGATTTACGAGTTCTGACAGCCCAGGGTTACAGCAAAACAAGTGCTTCATATAGAAAAAAATACCTTCAATGTCAGAGCGACCGCCGGAATGTAAACGAAGCACTTCGCAAACTTGAAAGGGAAACAGCTGTCTTTGCGGTAAAATGCGGCGTTGATTACGAGCGAGTTTTTGATCCTAAGACATTTAATATTGAAAAAGCAGAAGAAATCAGCAGACAGGCTTTCGAGAAGGTAATGGCCTTTTTGCCACAGGAAATTCCTGCTGTCGAAATGGAAGACGCGCTTTCTTACAAGGCCGAAAACTATAAAGAAACAGAGAGTGCCGTTTGGTCAAAATACATCGGTGAGTTAAAGCAAAAATCAGACTATTCGCTCGAACTTGGAGCCTATGCGGGTTACACCTTCAATGAATCAAGTTCAAAATATGATACGGTTGACGGCGGAATTACTTTTGACTGGCACGGAATCACGGCAAGTGCGGGTGTTTCTGTTCCCACAAGCAACAATCTCTTTCCATTAAATGGTACAAGTTCCGGGCAAAATTCAAAATCACCTGTTTACACCTTTTCGCTCACTCTCAATCCCAACACATTCAGGCTTGCCAAAATCGATAAAAAGCAGGGCGAGCTTGATTCACAAATTAATGAGATAGCAATTAAAAGTGCCGAAGATGATTACGAAACGGCGGTTATCGACAAGCTTTCTGAACGGGGCGACTTGCAGTGGTCAGAAAAATCTTATGCCGAAGAATATGACATGTACTCTCAGCTCGAATACGACATGGACAACTGGCTCAAGGCAGGCAGCGTAACCGAAAGTGATTATCTTGATGCCGCAAACAGCCGTGACAAAGCGCAGATGAACAAACTGATTAATTCGATTGAAAAAATCATCTATAATAATAATGTGAAACTGATGTTTGTGAGGGAATCTGGAACCACTAAACGAAAAGTTGAAAATTGAGAGCAAGAAGATGAAAGTAAAATTAACTAAAAAACAGAAAATAATTCTCGGCGTGGTGATTGCGCTTATAGTGCTGATTACGATTCTTAAAGTTTCACGACACGCAATGGAAAAATCGGCGGCTTCAGCGCAGACAGTTTATCGTGTCCGAAAAGAAACTTATGAAAACGCGATAGAAATTGCCGGAACCGTAGCGGCGGCAAAATCCCAGACGCTCAAATCCTTGAATGACGGAACGGTCGTGGGTGTTTATAAAAAAGAAGGCGACCATGTTAAAGCGGGTGATTTAATCGTTCAGCTTGACGACACCGAGCAGCAGTACAATCTTGCGAACCTTGATTATGAAATTTCCGTGGCACGCCAGAATCAGACGGCCGGCAAACTCAAGCTCATGGAAACGCAGCGAACTTCCCTTGTGCGAAAAATCGAAAACCGCAAAATCGTCGCGACTTTTGACGGAATCATCGCCAGCCTCGATGTAGATCCGGGCGACTATCTTGAAGCAAAAGATTCAATCGGCACGCTCGTTGATACAAGCTATCTTACCGCCGATGTTGAAATTGCCGAAACCGATGTTTCAAAGCTCCAGGTCGGTCAAAAAGTTGATTTTACCTTCCCGGCTTACAATGGCACTGTTGAAGGCTATCTTGTCTCCTACCCCGCGATTGGCGAAGTTACGAGCCGTGGAGCAACAATCGTAAAGGCAAAGGTTCGAATCGATAATGTTCCGGCCGGCGTGCTTCCGAATTTCAGTTTTACCGGCAAAATCCAGATTACTGAACCAGAAGCAAAACTTGTCGTTGAGCGATATGCAATCGGGCGCGAAAAAGACGGCGCTTTTGCAGAAATCATCGGCCGTGACGGAAAAACGACAAAAGTCAGCGTCACAGTCGAGCCTTACGGTCTTGAATATGTAAATGTAATCAGCGGTCTTTCCGGCGGCGAAATGCTCAAAGCCCAGAGTGATTCTTCAAAGAGCGGCCGAATGAGCATCAGCAAAAAAGGTCAAAAAACCAGCAAAAACAACAAGAATCAGCCTCAGGGCGGAATGATGGGGCCACCACCGTTTTAAGTGGAAAACGGAAAGTTGAGAGTGGAAAGTTTGGGCGTCCCCCGCTTCGCGGGTCGGGTGTTTCGCACTTCGCTAACGCTCATTGCCGCAAGCGGCAACTAAAGATGCTACACCCCCTGACGCATTGTTTTTCGGAGATTTTATGTCTGAGCCAGTCATTTTGATGGATAATGTACGAAAGATTTACTCGATGGGTGAACAAGAAGTTCATGCTTTGCGCGGGATTTCTTTTTCCGTGGAGCAAGGGGAATTCATGTCTATCATGGGTCCTTCCGGCTCAGGCAAATCCACCTGCATGAACATGATTGGCTGCCTCGACCGGCCCACGAGCGGAATCGTTAAAATCGGTGGCAGGGAAACGGCAAAAATGACAGAAAAAGAACTTGCCGAGCTTCGTAACAAGACAATCGGTTTTGTCTTTCAGCAGTACCATCTTTTGCCCACAATGACCGTGCTTGAAAATGTAATGGTTCCGTTGCGCTATCAGGGAATTGAGCGCATTCTCCGTCGCGACATGGCACTTGAAGCCCTTGAAAAAGTTGGTCTTAGCGACAGAATCAATCACCTTCCGAACGAGCTTTCTGGCGGTCAAAAGCAGCGAGTTGCAATCGCGCGGGCTACAGTCACAAAACCGGCAATAATTCTGGCAGACGAGCCGACCGGTGCACTTGACTCATCGACCGGCAAAGCAGTTCTGGAACTCTTCGGCGAAATCAACAGCACAGGAACGACAATCGTAATCGTCACCCACGACCCAGGAATCGGTGCCAGCACCAAACGCTGCATCCGCATTCTGGACGGTCAAATTCAGGAAGACAAGATATGTTAGAAGATTTTATCGACTCGCTTCGCAATTTCTCTCGGTCGAAGACACGCACGGTGCTTTCTTTGCTGGGCGTGATTATCGGTGTGGCAAGCGTTATCATCATTACCAGCATTGGTGCCAGTTCCACGAAGCAGATTCAGAATCAGTTCGGCTCTTCGGGACTGGATTTGGTGAGCGTGAGTTCGGGCGGCTGGATGAGACGAAACCGCGATGCCGTGACCGTAAAATTTGACGAATCCCTGCGCAAAGACATGTTCGACAGCGTTAAGAACATTAAAAAAATCTGGTACAAAAATTCCGTGAGTTTTTCAGTTTCATACGGCGAGACCACCGTTTCTTCAAATGCAACGGCGATTGAACCGGGATACCTTGAAATGTACAGCCTCGAACTCGACACAGGAAGCTATTTCACCGTGACGGATGATGTTGCGGGCAGCCAGAAAATGATTATCGGAAGCGAAGTCGCATCTTCTCTTTTCCCGGACGGAAATGCCGTTGGCAAGGGCGTGATTGTCACAGCCTCGAAAGTGCCGTTTGCATTTACGGTCGTCGGAGTGCTTAAAGAACAATCAGCGGGAATGGAATCCACCACAACAGGCATCTACATTCCGCGCGGATTTTACTCAAAAAAAATCAAGCCGAATCCCACAGCGGACACAATCATGGTTCAGGCAACCGACACAAGCAATTGCTCTCAGCTCGTAACGGACATAAATTCTTACATGACCGAAAAATCCGGAACAGAAGGCAGCGTGAGCGTAAATTCAATGCAGACCATGATTGAACAGGTTCAGAGCGTGATGGGCACCCTTTCGCTCATGCTTTCAGGAATCGCGGCAATCTCGCTTTTGGTCGGCGGAATCGGCATCATGAACATCATGATAGTCACCGTAACAGAACGCAAACAGGAAATCGGCATTAGAAAAGCACTGGGAGCAAGCCCATTTGCCATCTGTCGTCAATTTTTGGTCGAAAGCGCAAGCATCACTCTTTTAGGCGGCGCACTAGGAATCGCACTCGGAATCGCACTGAGCCTTTCAATTGAATATGTATCCACCGAACTCCCCTACGCAATCAAAGTCTCGGCCTGCTTCATTTCCTTCATTTTCAGCGTGTTCGTCGGAATTTTCTTCGGCCTAAGCCCCGCCATCAAAGCAAGCAAACTGGACCCGGTAGAAGCGCTGGCGGGATAGGATTTTTTCTGCTATACTCTCACACATGAAACAGTTCACTTACCAGACAAAAGGCACCTGTGCCAAAGTCATTCACTTTGAGCGCGACGACGAAAACAGAATCCACAACATTTCATTTGAAGGCGGCTGCAACGGCAATCTCAAGGCAATCGCCCGTCTCTGTGAAGGCATGAAAGCCGAAGAAATCTCCGCAAAGCTGCTCGGAAATCTTTGCGGAAACAAAGGCACTTCCTGTGCTGACCAGCTTGCAAAAGCTGTGATGGGGTGAGTTGTATTATCCTCAAAAAGAGTTATACTATAAATAACTTGCAGGAGGAGGTGTATCATGTCAGCGATGGAATTAAGAAATTTTGAAAGCCAGCTTGATTTGCTTTCGTATGCAGAACAACTTGCAGTAATGGAATATCTCATAAAACTGATGAAACGCCGACAAGAGGAAAGTGTTTCAGATGGTTTTGAGGGCGATGAACAGGCACGAAACGGTCTTGATGAAGCTATTGCGCAGGTTGAGCGTGGGGAATACAGCTCTTATAACTCTTTTGATGAGTTGCTTGCGGAGATTGGCAATGAGGCGTGAAGTTCGAGCGTCAAGCAAGTTTAAGACAGATCTTAAAAAATTGAATCAGCAAGAAAAGCTTGATGTCAAAACGGTTGTAGATAAACTTCAAGTAGACGAACCTCTCGAATCTAAATATCGCGACCACGATTTGCATGGAAATTATATCGGCTACCGAGAATGTCATATTCGCCCAGACTTGCTTCTGGTCTACAAAAAAGGTGAAGAAGGAAAACTTCTGATTCTCACCCTGTATCGCATAAGTTCACATACGAATATTTTTGATACAAAGAAAAGCAAAAAATAAATCTAATATAGAGTTTATTTCAATAGCACTCTATCTTCTGTCTGTATTTCTCCTAAAACACCACAAATCCTGGCAGAACCGGTTTGATTGAATCTGGATTTTTTTCTGCATAGGAGATTATTTTTGCGCCTAAGCCTGAGTCAACGAGTTCCCGGACTTTTTCAAGCGGAACTTTGCTGACTGCGGGGCAGGTGTTTTCGAGCATGACTTTGATTTGTCCGTCAATTTTACAGGCACGAAGCGGCCAGATTGAGCAGTCGAAGGGTTTTTCATCGGATTCAAGAAGACAGCCATTTTTTCCTAAAAACGGGCATGCGGCTTCCTCTTCTTCATCATCGGTTTTGTAAAGATGAATCAAATCAACTGTAAATCCAGATGAACCTGATTTTTTGAATACGGCATCAGGATATTTTTTTTCGAGTTTTTCTTTATTTTTCTTGTCAAAAACTGGGGTTTCCCAAAGGCTCTTCCGCCTGAACGAGCAGCAGAATTTACAGGCAGCACAATCTTCAGAAGATAGAATTGATTTCAGCATAATTTTCTCAACTTACACAGAATAGTATTTTTCAAGAAGTTTTTGCGGATGATAGCTCAACTTTGCTTTTCGAAGTCCTTCGACTCCCATGTCTTCTTCACGGTTCAAAATTTCATAAGAATCACATGAATTTGCAAAACACCAGTTTATTGCGGCGTAAGCTCCGGCAGCGGCGGCTTCGGAAAGGCATTTTTCAAAATGAACATCAAGAATCCTCTCAGAAAGGCGTGATGCAAGCGTCATTGCCACGGGCTTTCCGTTTGTATACAAAACCCCGCCGTCAAGCGCAAAATCATCTTTGTTTTCAAGGGCGGTTTTTATCATATCATGTTCTAAAATCAGTGCCCTTCTTTCATCATCAGTGATTGTGATTTCACCGGCTTCACAAGCGGCAAATCGTTCTTCAAGCCATTTCTGTGCAACAAAAATCATGTCGCTGGCGATTGCACACAAATTCAGCGAACGGAATTCCCAGTTTCCATCATAATTCCTCAAAAAGCGTGACACATGATTCTTTTTTTTATGGTAGGTTTTTCCGTGCAGAGCCGCAAGTTTTTCACGCTCATAGAGGTAATCGCAATCATCGCGGTTTGTCTGCCATTCAAGCTTTATTTCCGGGAAATCACTTCTGAAACAGTCTTCAAGCTGATTTTTTTGATTTTCGGTCAAAAGGCAGAATTTGAGTTTACGGCCGCTTGCTTCAGAATCGTGTATAATTGAAGAAATTGCGTCTTTTAAAGAAAAAGGATTTTCGGAATTGCCGAGCTTTTCGGGACAGAGCCGCAGGGGAAAGCCATAGCCGGTGCGATTTTCTTTTCCAGTGTAATATCTGAATAAAAAGCCCTTGTGAACCGCAGTTTTGATGTCATATTTTTTTTGAAGAAGAAAAATGTTTACAAGTGAAGTGTCGCTTCCTTCCAGGTCAGAGCAAAGCAGACAATCCTTGAGAAAATGAAAATCATGAAGCGAAAGAATCGACCAGTCCATCAAGTTGTGCCAAATTATACCGAATTAATAGGTAAAAAACAAGAAAAACTAGGGAAGTTAACTCCGTGAACGCACTGCTCTCCATTATGAATTTTACGGACATGGCAAATATCGGAATTTTGAAAATACTAGTATGTTTTTTATTTTTAAGTCAGATTATACTTAGCATGCAAGCGACTTCTGCTTGTAACATTAACAAAAAAAGTCTGTTCTTATTTTTAAAAGACAATCTTTGGAGGAAATATTATGAAGAAGATTATGGCTGCTATTGCTGCAACACTCTTGTTTGGTGCTTCTGTTTTTGCAGAAGGTTACATCTGCGCAAATGACCTCGAAAAAGCTTCAATTACTGAAGTAAAACAGGAAGAAGACGGATTCGTTCTCGTTGCATCTGTCGAAAAAGCCATGGAGGTCAAAACAGTTGATCCAAAAGCTGTCGGCGATGACACATTCACTCAGGCAATTTCTACAAAAGGTTCAGGAAACGCTGCAAAACGCGAGCGTCTCATCACTTTCCCTGTAAAAGCAGGCGAAACAATTAAAATCATCGCAAACAACTCAGGCTCAGGCTCTCGACCGCTTCATCTCGTAAATCTTGACACAAACGAAGAAATTGCGGTTTTTGCAGTTACATCAATGAAAGAAGGTCCTGCTTATGTTGATTCAGCAAAAGCTGCCGTTGCAGGTACTTACGCTGTATTCAGCACTTCAGGCGGAATGTACATCTACAAAATCGAAATCACAAAATAATTTTATCTGTTCAATTTCAGGATAAGGTGAGAGGCAGACTAAAAAAGTCTGCCTTTTTTATAATTTTTTAGACAGGAGATTAAGAATGAAAAAATCGCTCTTCAAACTTTTGTGTGCCGCAACAATTTCATTTGCAGCAATGACTGGTGCATTCGCAGACAAAAAGCCCTGGGCTGAAGTCGCCGCACCATCAATCACAAAGGTCGAACAAACTGGGGCAAATGAAATCACGGTTTCGTTCAACAGCCTCACATCAAATGACGGTGCTGACAAAGGTTTCGTCAGCATGAAGGGAGACACCGGCTCTTCTAAGAATCTGGTTTATGGAAAAACAAGAAAAGAAGCAAAATCTGTTTCTTTCGAAGTCACAAAATCTGGAAATTACACTTTCGTCGTTTATGCAGAACGCAGCTCTGAATCCGTAAAACACGAGTCTGCACCAGCAACATTCAAATATGTTCTTCCACTCGTAAAAAGTGCCGTTCTGGTACGCAATCTTGGTGAAGGAAAAATGCTCGTCACATGGACAGATGTTCCAGAAGCAGACGGCTATGTTCTTTCATACACTGATGCCAGCAAAAAGAAGGTCTCTCTTCCAAAAACAAAGGAATTGAAGGCCGAAATCACTCTTCCGGTCGGAACAGTCTCAAACTTCACCGTATCGGCAATTCGCGGCGATGAATCACTTGATTCTGATTCAATCAAAAAGACCGTCCGCGCAGAAGTAGAGCGAACATGGAAATTCACCGAATTCGGCACATCAACAAGCCCAAAACGAAACAATTACCAGCTTCTTGATTCAGACGACCTCAAAGTAAAACTCAATTCATGTACATTCGACCCGAAAACCGGAAACATCATCGACAAGGGCGGCAAATTCGAAACCTTCTTCGATGGCATTTCCTTCTATTATACAGAGCTTGATCCGTACAAAGAAAACTTTGAGCTTACTGCAACCGTTACAGTTGATTACCACAATCCGATGGCAGACGGTCAGGAAGGATTTGGTCTTTTGGCACTCGATAGGCTTGGAACAGACGGCGAAGCAATGGTCATCGCATACAACAATTCAGCTGGCGTAATCTCACGCAAATATACAACACATGTAAACGGTGCAAAAAAGGAAATCAAAGACGGTCTCGGTTCACGATTTGTTTCTGGAATCACAGATGCAATCATCAACGAAGGAGACGCTGCAATTTCTCAGAAGGCATTGAGCGTAAGCAAGGCATTCAGCTACGACCAGAGTTCAGATGCAATCAAAACCGGCGATGTTTACCGCATTACCCTCAAAAAAGACAACACTGGCTATCATGCGATTTACAAAAAGGCAATTGCTTCTGAAGATTCAGTCGAAGAATTCATCATGTACGACAACGAGAATGAAAAGCTCGTTCAGCTCGATAAAGAGCACATTTATGTCGGTTTTGCCGTTGCACGAGGATGTAACGCAACTTTCAGCGATGTTGATTTCAAAGTCACTGATCCAAAGAAAGACCCGGCCGCAATCCCTGAGCCACCGACACTCGTTCCGCTCACAACTTTGATTGACTGCCCTTCAACCTGGTACAACGCAAAATATCCGTTTGTGTTCACGGCAAATGCACAGGGCACAATCCACATTGAAGACAACAATGGCAAAGTCTATGTAAAGGCTGACAAAGTTAAGGCTAATGAGGATTACAAAAAGGTTCTCAAGCTCAAGCTCGACGGCGGAAGAGGAATCACTGACTTCATCGTCACTTTTGATCCTGAAGACGGATGGCGTCCTTCTCCAAAAGAGGTAATCGCTCAGTTCAACAGCGACATCAATGTCAACGACTATGAAGAAAACTACAAGTCAGTCACCTATATGCATTCGGTCGCAGTTGTTCCATTCAGTGGAAAAGAACTTCATGTTTCTCAGAAAGGCACAATCTTTGGTGCAGGCACAAAAGATGACCCGATTGACCTTGATTCAGCTATCAAATACGCAAAACCTGGCCAGACAATTATTCTCGCTGGCGGAAAATACTACCCGAACGAAAACATTCTGATTGAACGAGGAAACGACGGCACCAAAAAAGCCCGCAAAACCCTCAAATCAGAAGACCCGAATAACCGCGCAATAATTGACTTCGCAGGCTCAAAAGCAAGCGTATCTGCATTCCAGCTTTACGGAAGCTACTGGACAATCGAAAACATCGATATTACCGGCACACCTGACGACTGCAAGGCAATTCAAATCGCAGGAAACTATAATGAAATCCGCATGGTTGATACTTACCTCAACGGCGACACAGGAATTCAGATTTCAGGAAGAGCTTCAGAACCGCCTTCAAAATGGCCAAGCCACAACTTGATTTACGGCTGTGAATCATTCGGAAATGCTGACCCGGCACAGAACAACGCCGATGGTTTCGCTTCAAAACTCACAAGCGGCGAAGGCAATGTCTTCCGAAACTGCGTTGCACACCACAATGTTGACGACGGCTGGGATTTGTACGCAAAAATCGAAACAGGCCCAATCGGTGCTGTAATCCTTGAAAACTGTATCGCATACAACAACGGACGCAAAATCGACAACACAGGCAAGGGCGACGGAAACGGATTCAAACTCGGTGGCGACGGAATTGCCGTTACTCACAGAATCATCAACAGCGTTTCTTTCAACAACGATTTGAACGGAATCACAACGAACTCAAACCCGGCACTCATCGTTGAAAACTGTACGATTTACGGCAACAAAGACACAAACCTCAACCTCTACGGAAAAGGCGATGGCAAGCAGTATCCGAGAACTGTACAAGCTAAGGGCGTTCTTTCTGTAGCAGGCACAGGAATGGATAAATTCGATGAGTCAAAAGCACCTGATTTGAAGAAACGCCTCGCTTCAGAAGACAACTATTTCTACAATGGTGCCGAAGCAGTCAATTCAACAGGAGCAAAACTCCAGAAAGATTCTTTCGTAAGCGTTGATTTTGAAGGCATTTCGAACGGCCTCAAAGAAGACGGAAAAACCTTCAACAGACTGCCACGAAGCGCTGACGGTGTGTTTGATTTGGGCGACCTCTTCAAGCTTACAGACAAGGTTCCTGCCGGAGTCGGAGCAGATTACAACTATCTCGTTCGCGGCAAAGGCAAAAAGAAATAAAAACTGACTTCGAGGGGGCAATTTCGCCCCCTCTTTTCATAAACGCCCAAACAAATTAAAATCCCTTCTATGCGTACAATCTGTTTTAAATGTTTAAGGCCTACAGAAACCTGCCTTTGCAAATATCTTCCGCCTTTTGATTCCGGCGTCAAATTCGTCTTTCTCATGCACCCAAAAGAAGCAAAACGGAACCGCACCGGAACAGGCAGAATCGCAAGTGCGGGCCTGATTGACTCCGAAATTCTTGTCGGAATCGATTTTACGAAAAACAAAAGGCTTTGCGAACTGCTGGCAGACGAACGCTATTATCCGGTTCTTCTCTACCCCGGCGATGACGCATGGAACGCCCACAAAGAAGGATTTAAGTCACAAATCGGCAACAAAAAGCTCCTCGCAATCCTGATTGATTCGACATGGTTCTGCTCAAAAAAAATGATTCGTCTCAGCACGAACATAATGGCACTTCCAAAGCTGAGTTTTGCAAAAAGTTACCGCTCAGTCTACACTTTCAAAAAAGAACCGAGCGAAGAGTGCGTTTCCACGATTGAAACCTGCTATTACCTCATAAAAGAACTTCAGGAAGCAGAAATCGTTGACAAGAGCGTAAATCCAGAGTGCCTGATGACCGCCTTCAAAGAGCTTGTAAAACTTCAGATTCAGAAAGAAAATGACCGCATTGACGGAAAGCTCCCGAACAGCCATGCAACCGACTACAAATACACAGTCAAAAAGGAAATGCCAGAGTTTTAGGGCGCAAATTTACTGTCTCCCGCTGTTACGCTGCTCGCTATCCGCTCGGTCGTCCGCTTACGCTCCCGACTGGCTTCGCCACAGCTCCATAGCGGGCGCATCAATTTACTTTAAATTCAAAGGAACTTTTCCTTCGGGAACGAAATCGCCGCAAAGAGCCGCGAACAAAGCCGCGAATGTATAAGGCGAATAACTGTATCCAAAAAGAATCGTATCCGCAAAATCAAATCCGCTTAAAAGAGGAACTGGCGTAAGCACAGAAAGGATGATGACGCGCTTGCCAGAGCGTTCAAGCCTTTTTGCAATCATTGCGCTGCGTTCATTTGCCACGCAGATTATGATTGTGTCGTAGCCCGGTGCCATTGCCTCAATATTGTTGCTCATCCAGTCAGCCTGAATCGGGCCAAGTTCGTAATCAAATTTGAACTGAGCGAAATCACCAAGCCGCTTTTTTGCTTCGGCAAAGAATTCCGGGAACTGATTTTGACCGGCAAGCAAAATCTTTTCATCAGATTTGCGCCTGTAAGGAAGATTTGCACCTTTGTAAGCCGTAACAGAACGGCATGCCTGTGACAAGAAGAATTTCTGGCCATCCCTGTCAGGAATTTTGTCTTTAAGAGATGAAATTTCCGGGTACAGTGGAGCCGCATTCGGATTTTTGAAATACACAAGTTTTGAAAGCACGACACGATGAGCAGCTTTGAGAACGATTTCGCGGAAACTTTTGTTTGTTCTCATGCTTGAAAGATTTGATGTCCAAAGCCTCTCATCCAGCTCAGCCGTTCGTGAAGAAATGATGATGTCATTACCGGCTTCGATTGCAAGCCTGAATGCCTCAGAACTGCTTCCTGCATACAAAGTTGCGCCATTCATCATCATATCGTCAGTGATTATAAGCCCCTCGTAGTGCAGTCGTTCACGCAAGATTTCAGAAAGCCATGTCTTTGAAAGTGAAGCAGGTTCACCGCCAGTAATTCTTGGGAAACTCAAGTGACCGCTCATGATTGCCGGAACTTTTTGAGAAATCAAGTATTTGAAAGGAACAAGTTCACGCTCTTCCAAAGTTGAATAATCAGCGAAGATTTCTGGCAATTTTCCGTGTGAGTCAGCACTGGTATCGCCATGCCCCGGAAAATGCTTTGCCGTAGGAATAACACCTGCCGCCATCGAGCCTGCCACAAAAGCCGAACCAAGCTGACCGACAAATTCAGGCTCTTCACCAAAAGAACGCGAACCGATTACAGAAGAATCATGATTTGTGTACAAGTCAATCGTAGGAGCGAAATTCATGTTGATTCCGAGTGCCTTGATTTCACGCGAAATATAGAAAGCACTGTAATAAGAATCAACAGGATATTGAGACGCACCAATCGCCATGTTTCCAGGCGTTTCAGAAGTGTCGCCTTTGACATGTCGAATCCAGCCGCCTTCCTGGTCAGTTGCGACATACAGCGGAATACGAAGCCGCCTTTTCTGAGCCAGTTCCTGCAACGAAGCCACTGATTTTGCGACTTTTTCTGTGTTGTCCGTGTTCCAGCCAAAAACCTTTACGCTGCCAAGTCCTCTGTCACCAACCCACTGATTAAGAAGAGCACTTGGTTCTTCACCAGCCCATCCGAACATAAAAATCTGAGACAGAAGTTCTTCATCGCTCATCTTGGAAATCAAAAAATCTGCCAGTTCTTCATTCGGATAATCGCTCCAGAAATCAGCATTAGCCGGAATCGATGAGCTCTGAGAATAAAAATTAAAAAATGCTAAAGAAACGCCAATAAAGGAAAGAAACTTTTTCATAAACCGTCACGACAACGGAGACATTCTACCAAATTCAAGATATTTTTTCTATTGCACTAGACAAATCTTTCGATTTTCTGTATATTATTAACACTTATTTGGCGTCTTACCCAAGTGGTAAGGGACTGGTCTGCAAAACCATCATTGAGCGGTTCGATTCCGCTAGACGCCTTGCAAAGTATGAGTCGCACTTAGCGGCTCATTTTTTTGCCCAACGAACCTTTCTAGCAAAGCTGGGGTTCGATTATTATATAGGGAGCGGCACTGCGTAGCAGGGCAAAAATTCACGAGGTGAGTTTTTAGCGAGTCTCCCGAAGAGCTGTGCTCTGAGGGTTTATGCGTTCACTCCCATCCTTATTTAACCTGTTGATCTTTTTGAATTAGTCCGCTGGCTTTAATTTCGGTGCAAGCCGTAAAATCTCTTCTACAGCCTTTGCCCTTTCTTCTTCACTTTCAAAAACAATAAGTTGTTCAGTTCCGTTCTGCATGATAATACGAAGTGTCTTGAAATCAACCTGCGTAGTTTCCGGGTCATTTTCATAAGCCAAAGTCGGAAGCGAATAAACTTCACTCCACAAAACTGAGCTCGTGCCTGAAATCAACATGTTCTCGTAAATTCCGGCCTTTCCGACTCCAGAAGCTTCCCGTGCAGCAAGTTCAGCGGCAAAAAGAGCAGTTCCCAAAAGAACGACATTTATGAACCATCCGAAATTCCGCAACGGAACGACAAGAATCAATATAAAAGCAAGAACCGCAATCCAGACCCATTTTTTTGAAGAAGGCACCTTGAGCGGCATGACGCACTCCCCCGCCTGAGAAAAAATCTTTTTCCTGCGACGCGGAATCGAGCACAAAATCACAATATAAGCAATCAAAGCAGCCGAAAGCATGCCAAAGTAAGCAATTAATTCAAATCTCATAATAAATCCTGATGTTAGAAATTCTGGAGAGTATAAAGTTTAACGATTTTTGAGCCAGAGAGAAAGCGTTTTTCTGGCACTTTCGAAGGCGAGCGGGAGTTCCGAAAGTTCCTGCTCGCTGCGCACAAAGCAATGCTCTACGCTTAGAACTTCGCCTTCCTGAGCGTGAAGTTCTGCATTTTCGGGTAGTTTCGCTTCAAAGAAAATGTCGCAAGTTTTGTACTGAATGCCCTTGTAGAGATAAGTGTTCGGAAAACTTGCTATGAATTTGAGCGAAACAGGCTCCACGCCCAGTTCTTCTCGACATTCACGAATACAGGCTTCTTCTGCACTTTCGTCAGGGTCAACAAATCCGCCTGGAAGAGCAAGGAATCCTTTGCGGGGGTCTTTGGCACGCTTTTCAAAAAGCACCTTTCCGTCTCCGGTTTGAATCACAAGCCCCACAGCAGCAGCAACATTGTTGTAAAGATCAAATCCGCAGTCAGAACAAAGCCATTTCCGCATTTTTACATTCTGAATGTTCTTTCCGCCGCAATTCGGACAGAAATTAAAGTCGTTTTTCACAGTATTTCCTAGTAATATAAGATTTTATAGTCTGCAAAAGAATTAAATCCGCAGTTTTCGTAAACTTTAAGCGCGATGGCATTCGCTTTTTTAACAAAAAGGACGATGATTTTATCCTGCTTTTTGAATCGCTGGGTGAGTGTTTTTACGAGAAATGAAGCAATTCCACGATTACGAAGGGTCGTATCAGTAAAGATTCCGCCCAGCTGGATGCAGTTTTCACCTTTGGCATTGATTGATGCCTTTGAAACGATTTTATTGTTGTAACGGACTCCGAAAACTTCACCGCTTTGAATTGACCGACGGAGCATGATTCTTGAGGCCTGCTCATTATACTGGCGTTTGTCAGTCACAACTTCCTCAAGCTCATAGGCTTTATGAATTGGGAACATGGCGTCAAAATCAGAATCCTTGCAGTCAAAGATTTCACATTCTGAAAGAAAAGCTTTTCTTTTGGAATCGATTTTTCGGGCAAGTTCGGCGGCTTCGGCAGAGGCGGCATTGTATTCCATTAAAGCGTAATCGATTGAGATTTTGGGAACAGTACCGAACTTTTGAAGGAAGATTTTTGCGATTGCGTCACTGTATTTTTGTTCACCGATTATGCTGTGCAATTTTTGAGGCTTGACCGCACCAAAGTATTCTTCGATAACGGGAAGAACAACATCGCTTTCGAGACAGTGAAGGATTTGCCCGCCAGAAGAAATGGAAAGCACACCCCAAATGCTGTTGCGCTCATCGAGAATATAGAGGATTTTTGTGTCTTTTTTAATAAAGTGAGCCACAAGTGAAACACATTTGTGCTCATTTGCGAGAAGATAATCAAAAACCTGATTGCGAACCTGCATGAATCCCGGTCCGTCGCAATCGATAAGTTCAAAAATCAGCATTTCGACTAAAAAATTATACCACAACTTCCCGGATTTTGCAGATTTTATTTGAATATTTGTGATTTTTTCTATATTTTTATATGGAAGAAAATCGGGATAAATCCGATGAAGACACAATTTTTTGGAGTACAATATGGAAATTGCGTATCAGAAGATGGTAAAAATTCATTACACGCTTAAAGATGTCGAAGGAAATCAGCTCGACTCATCTGTTGGCGGAGAGCCGCTTGAATACATGCACGGAATCGGGTCGCTCATTCCAGGGCTTGAGCAGGAACTTACAGGCAAAAATCCAGGCGACAAATTTCATTCAGAGATTGAACCAGCATTGGGTTATGGCGAATATGATGAAGCACTCGTTGCAGAAGTTCCACGAAGCCAGTTCGATGCAAATTTCCCGATTGAAGTCGGCCAGCAGTTCCAGGCAGACACAGCAACAGGTCCGATGATTGTAAAAGTCACAAAAGTCACAGACGACAAAATCACTGTTGACGGAAACCACGAGCTTGCAGGCAAAAAACTCTGCTTTGATGTAGAAGTTGTTGATGTCCGCGATGCAACCGAAGAAGAGCTTGCACCATTCGTAGACGGCGGATGTGGCGGCTGCGGCGGCGGATGCTCATCATGCGGCAGCGGCTGTGGAAGCGGTTGCGGTGGCTGTGGCGAATAATGAGTCTCTATATCATGCGGCACGGACGCACTGACTGGAACAACCTCAAAAAACTTCAGGGGCGCACTGACATTCCCCTGAACGATGAGGGACGGCAGATGGCAGATGATGCACGAACAGAATACAAAGATGTGCACTTTGATGTCTGCTACTGCTCACCGCTGGTGCGTGCAAGGGAAACGGCACAAATCCTGCTCCGTGACCGCGAAATCCCTATCATTATCGACAATCGCCTCATTGAAATGTCTTTCGGTGTGTTTGAAGGTGTCGAAAAGGCATACGAAAACCGTGACTGCCAGATGTTCGCTTTTTTTACAGATCCGGAACATTACATTGCCCCTGAAGGCGGAGAATCTTTTGAAGAACTTTTTGCACGAACAGGCAATTTTCTTAAAGAAGTCGTGGAACCTGATTTGACAGCCGGCAAGGATGTCCTGATTGTTGGCCACGGTGCAATGAATTCAAGCATAATCTGTCAGGTAAAAAACATTCCGCTCGCACAGTTCTGGGAAGCGGGGATAGAGAACTGCAAGCTAAAACAGCTGCGATAGTGTGTACGGAGATCTCTGCGCTAGGGATTCAGTACATCGCCGTCTACACCCGCTAACGCATTAGCTTTTTCTACTTTACAATTTCCCTTATTGCAGCATTGATGTCAGTTTTTATGACTGGGCGAAGTTTTTTCAAAATCGTATCGGTTATTTTATCAACAAAACTTTCCTCGGAATTGGAAAGAACATTTTGAGGACTTGCATTTTCATCAAAGAGTTTTGACGGGCTGATTTTTAAAACATTCGCAATCAAATCAATTACATCTGGCTGCGGAAAAAAGATTCCTTGCTCAACGCTGTTGATGTAGCCCAACCCCATGTCAATTTCTAGAGTCAGTTGATTCTGAGTTAAGCCACTTTGTTTTCTAAAATACTTCAGATTTCTTATAAAGGTTTCTTTTACAGACATACGATAAATATGGACTCATATGACTTTCTAAAAACTGATTATTTATCTGTAAATAAATTTTAAAAAGTTGCTTTAAATATATTTTAGCATTATTATGTAAGAGAAATAGTCGTTATTTTTGGTATAAATAAGAGTATTGAAGATAAAATATCTGTTTTTACGTAGGTGGAAAATATGGAATGGAAGTTAGAAGAAGACATAATCTGTTGCGAGGTTTGTGTATACGAATATGTCATTAAAAAGAATTCAATAGATATGAATACTTGTATTGAGAATATAAAGCAACACGCGTCTATTTATCAGAGAGAAGTTGGATCAATAAAGGAAAGAATTCAAAATATAAAATATTGGATTGAAGAATTGCAAGTTGAAAACACAATTCCTGTTTCACCGCTTGGACACGCAGCAAAGCAAACGAAACAAGCTTTAATAAACTGTCTTGAAAATGCAGGATATTTGAAATCGACAGGAGAAAATCAATGAAAAAAGTTTTTTCAATAATAATCTTCTTGGTGCTATTGTTACAGTTATATGCACAATCAGTTCCAACTCAAGGATATAGCTATTCAAAACAGCCTTTGAATGTTATGGGATTTACAAAAGCATCTACAATAACACAAGTAAAAAAACAATTAGGAATATGGGGAATAAAATGGAATGTTGCTGAACAAAACAAAAATTGTATTCAAGCAAGAGGTGTAAAATATGAAGGTTTATTTTTTGACTATATAAACTATTATTTTAATGACAAAGGAAAAATAATAGAAATATACTTCTTGCCTGCTGATTCAGAAAATGATGACAGAATATTTAATTCTTTTTCCAGTATAGTAAAAAATTTTCCTTATAGAAATACCTATAGTGTCAAATATAAGTATATAACGAAAGTATATGATGTTTTTAACGGTTATGATGATACAGAGTATGTTGTTCTTGATAATGATTTACTATACTTTGGTTTTTGTTTTAATGGAAGCATATCTAAGCAACATGGAATTTATCCATAAAATTATTACAACTCAAAAGGAATGTACGAGCAGCAGGTTTGGATTGCAGGGGTTCACTCTGATACAAACACAATTATTTTGCAATATCCAGGCAGTAGTAATAACTATACAACAGTGCAAAACGGAGTTTATGTTAAAATTCCTGCTGCAGGTGGTTATCGTTCCGTAAAAACACATAGACATGCAGATGGAAGAGGTGAGAGGGCTGTTCATCACTCATGGCTTTGGATACAGAGGGATGATGGTGTTCAGTTTTGGATTGACCCGACTTGGACGGACAATTGTGGATATGTTGTGTACGGATATATTTCTACAAGTGGTGAGGAAATTCAATGTCGGCCAAATCATAATTATGATTCCCCCCTGTTGACGAAATGCCCTGAATATTTGAATAATCTACCTCTGCCACCAGAAAGGAGCTATAAACAGCCGCCAAGCGATACGGCAAATTCCAGTGACCCGGAAGAAACCATCAGAAACGCAGGAAGATATTACAAAGACATTATTACTGGTAAAGAGTTTTATGCAAGTGATGATGATTTGTATCTTATCTGGTCTGTAGGTGTCCAAACACCTCGTGAAAAACTCTTCGCAGATTCAACAATCGGTCTTGCCTTAAGTTGTGAAAGTGTGCCAATTACAGCAGATGTATGGCACAGTGGTATTTTTATGTGGCAGATTGATTATTATGCCCTTAGCGGAAACAGTGCTTTGCTTTTTGATATAAATATTGGTGAGCAGTTTGGCTGGAATTATTTTGATTTAGGAGTATATGGTGGCGGTGGAATTGGCTGCTTAATGGAAGACTCGTATTTTCCTTTAGGTTCTGGTGCAAGTTTTACATGGAAATGGGATGTTGGTATTCGAGCAATACTCCAGAAAATTTCTTTAAGGGGTGAACTTTCTTACTTGAATAAAGACGATTATATGATAGGAATGTATGTAGGGTTACCTGTAACAAATGGGGATTCAAAATATTAAAAGAAAATGTCCTGTATGGAAGCTTGGCTTGAGCCACGGTGTTCAATGCGCTAGGGATTGTTTCGAACAGAAAATACATCCTTGTATTTTCTGATTCGTACGAGAATTTTCTAGAAGAAAATTCTCTCTTTGCTTTTACCCTACATCCTGTCGGGCTTTTATTAGAACCGCGAAAAGCCCGACCGTGCGCAAGCACGGTAGCGTCCAACATCTTTTTCTGTCACTAAAATACAAATTCATGGCATAATCTTTAATTGAGAAAGGCCCTTTGCTGTCATATACTTTCTAAAATAATTAAATTCTAGGAGTTTAGACTATGGCAAAGGTAGTTACTTTTGGTGAATTGATGCTTCGCATTCAGCCGGCTGATTATTATCGTTTCGTGCAGGTTGATTCAATGACAACAACATTCGGTGGTGGTGAGGCAAATGTTTCTGTTTCTCTCGCAAACTACGGAAATGAATCATATTTCGTTACAAAACTCCCGACTCATGAAATCGGTCAGGCAGCTGTAAACTCACTCCGCAAATACGGCGTTCACACAGAGTACATCGTTCGTGGCGGTCCGCGCGTTGGTATCTACTATAACGAGAAAGGCGCTTCTCAGCGTGGTTCAAAATGTATCTATGACCGAGCAGGCTCTTCAATTCAGCTCGCAAAACCAGAAGAATTCAACTGGAAAGAAATCCTCAAGGACGCAAAATGGTTCCACATCACAGGTATCACTCCGGCTTTGGGACCAAACATGGTAACTGCTTGTATCGAAGCTTGCAAAACAGCTCGCGAAATGGGCATCACAACTTCTTGTGACCTTAACTACCGCGGAAAGCTCTGGACAAAAGACGAAGCCCGCAAAGCAATGACAGAAATCTGTAAATATGTCGATGTCTGTATCTCTAACGAGGACGACGCAAACGACGTGTTCGGAATCAAATCTGAAGGAACTGACACAACTAAGGGAACTTTGAACAACGACGGTTATGTTTCAGTTGCTCGCCAGCTCAAAGAGAAATTCGGCTTCAAAAAAGTCGCAATCACTCTCCGCTCATCAATCAACGCTAACCGCAACGACTGGCAGGCTCTTCTCTACGTTGACGACAAAGACTACGCATTCTCAAAGAAATACGAGATGTGGATTGTTGATCGCGTAGGTGGCGGTGACTCATTCGGCGGCGGACTCATCCACTCACAGCTCAAAGGAATGAGCACGCAGGATTCAATCAACTGGGCAGTTGCAGCATCTTGCTTGAAGCACTCAATCATCGGAGACTACAATATGGTTTCTGAGGACGAAGTTAACAAGCTCGCAGGCGGCGACGGTTCTGGACGAATTCAGCGATAAAAATCTTCGATTTTTATCGTAACGGCAATTCTAACGAGTTGTCGAGCGACAGAAATTACCCACAGATTGTTTATATGTGATTTAGGAAAGACTTTCGGTAATACGAGAGTCTTTTTTTATTTTAAATCCTCACAGAGCTATGGAGAGCACAGAGAGTTGTTCTTGTGACAAAAAGAAATGGGGCAATCAGATTTTCATATGCCCCGCTTTTTTTGTATAGACACTATCATACAAATCTACTATAATATTTTCGAGGTAATCTTATGGCAATCGAGCAGTACACGGAAAGTCTTACTCTTCGCGAAATGAAATGCACAATCGGCGAAAATTCGTTCGGTTATGTCTTTCCACAGGGCGATTGTGAATCTCTCGATAAAATAGAAAATCTTCTCAAAAAAATGGGTGGAAAGCCAAAAGAATGTAGTCTGAGTGATTATTCAGTTACAGGAAGTGGAAAAGCAAAACCTGAATATGTAATCACTTTTAATGACGCTACCTCAACAATCATTGTGGTTGAGTGCAAAAAATCTGTCAAATTTCACCAGTCCGAAGATTGCTCAAAGCCAAAAGATTATGCCGTAGACGGAGTTCTCTTTTACACAAAGCACCTAAAAGAAGAATACAATGTAATTGCTGTTGCCGTGAGCGGAACAAAGAAAAACGAGATTAAGGCAAGCACTTTCTACTGGCAGAAGGGAGCTGATTCGTTTCAAGAATTGAAGAAAATCCAAGATTTGATTCTTGAACCAAAAAACTACATCGAGCTTATAAACGGAAAGAAAATCAAAAAATCATACTCGCTCGATGAGATTCGTGAGACCGCAATCATCATGCACGAAGCCTTGCGCGAAATCAAAGTCACCGAATCTCACAAGCCAATTTTCATCGCAGGAATTTTAATTGCATTGAATGACGATGATTTTTGTAAGAGTTACCAGTCGCTCACATCTTACAAACTCGTCATGCAGAATATTCAGGCGGCAATCGAAAATGTTCTTGCCGAAAGCGACATAAGAAACGAGCGAATCAGCTACATAAAGCAGGTTTTCAAGACCTTGCAGGACAATACGAAATTTCAGGAAATTCCGCTCGGCCACAAAAACTCAATCACTTGGTACATAGAGCAGCTTGAAATGAAAATCAAGCCTATGATGAATTATGCCGACAGCACCCTTGACGCTTTGGGCGTGTTCTACCACGAATTCATCAAGTATTCTGGCGGAGACGGAAGCGGACTCGGCATCGTTCTTACTCCACAGCATCTCACGGAGTTTATGTGCGATTTGGCAGGCGTAAACAAAAACAGCAAGGTCGTGGATATCTGCTGCGGTTCGGCTTCGTTCCTTGTAACGGCAATGAGCCGAATGTTCAAGAGTGCGAATCCTGAAGAAGTTGAGCGAATTCGAAAAGAAGGTCTGTACGGCGTTGAGTTTGACGACGGGCTTTACACGCTCGCAATTGCGAACATGATTATCCGGAAAGACGGAAAATCGAATATCTACAAGGGTGACTGCTTCAACGAAAAAATCACGCAGGAACTCAAAAAAAAGAATATAAACATCGGTCTCATAAATCCGCCATATTCACAGGGTGACAAGGAAGAACTTGAATTCACAGAACATCTGCTTGATATTCTCACTCCCGGTGGAACTGGGGTTGTAGTCGTTCCGATGAGCTGTGCAATCGGCACAAAGTTCAAGACAACTCGCGAGCGTCTTTTCAAACATCACACCCTCAAAGCAGTTTTCTCAATGCCCGACGATATTTTCTATCCGGTGGGAACAACGGTCTGCGTTATGGTCTGGGAAGCACATACTCCGCACGACAGCACACAGGAAACTTTCTTCGGGTACTACAAAAATGACGGATTTGTAAAACGAAAGAAGCTCGGTCGAATCGACGCTTTCAGCAAATGGACAGAAATCGAGAAAAAATGGGTAACGCTCTACCGAAACCGTGATATTGAGGATGGCTTGACAGCACGGAAAAGCGTCACTTGGGAAGATGAATGGCTTTGCGAAGCATACATGAAAACAGATTATTCGACACTCACAGTGGATGACTTTCAGCAGACGATAAATAATTTTTTGGCATACAAAGTAAAATGCGGAGCGGCTTATGAATCTTGATGTCAAAAATTGGAACTATTTTACTCTCGGAGATTTATTTGACTTTCAAAAAGGTAAGAGACTCACAAAATCAGATATGATTTCTGGAAATGTGAACTTTCTTGGAGCTATTAGCGAAAACAACGGTATTCGCGAAAAAATTGACATTCCAAAAAATGAGCTTTGGGAACCAAACTGTATAACTGTAAACTATAACGGAAGTGTCGGAGAAGCCTTTCATCAAGACGAGCCTTTTTGGGCAAGCGATGATGTAAATGTCCTTTATGCAAAAGGCTGGGAGATGAACAAATACAACGCTCTTTTTCTATGCACGATAATCAAGCAGGAACAATACAGATTCTGTTATGGGCGAAAATGGACGCTCGAAAAAATGAAGGAATCCAAAATCAAACTCCCTGTAACGACCACCGGTTCACCTGACTGGAATTTCATGGAGTGCTTCATTAAATCATTGCACCACAAGCTGATTACAACAAAAATCACGAAAAAACCAGCCTCTCCCGATACAAGCAAATGGCAACGATTCCGCTTTGGAGATATAATTTCTTCTATTAATAAGGCACAAGCCTATAATGATGACTATCTGATAAATTCCGATCCAAATTCAAAAGATTCAGTTCCATACATCACAAGAACCGATGAAAAAAATGGTGTAAAATCTTTCGTCAAAAATCAAGAACTTACAGGCATTCAAAGTGGTAATGCAATCGTAATTGGAGATACTACTGCCACAGTTTCATATCAAGAAAATGATTTCATTTGCGGAGACCATATTGTTGTTATCAGAGCCGATTGGCTAAATAAATTCACAGGTCTTTTCATCGTCACATTGCTCCGAAAAGAAAGTTATCGCTATTCATATGGCAGAGCGTTCAAAATGGATATTATCAAAAATACTGTGTTAAAACTTCCGACCACAAAAGACGGCACGCCTGATTACATTTTCATGGAAAATTATATAAAATCACTGCCTTATAGCGACAGAATTTAAAAAGATTCTGATTTTTTTTAGCCTTCCCTCAAACTCCTTCGTATAAATATTTGAACAGGGAATACATCCTTGTATTTCCTGTTCAAACGAGAATTTCTTACGAAATTCTCTCTTTGCTCTTACCCTACATCCCTGTAGGGCATTTCCTTAAAATTGAACCATTACGGAAAAGCAATGGCGAGTCATAGAAGGAGATTTTAGAAAATTATGACAAACGCAGAGATGAAAACAGTTTTGGCAAACGCAGGTGTCGCAGAGACAGAAATCGAGAAAGTATCAGAAAAATTCGATGTAGAGAAAATAACTGAAATCGTAGAAACAGCCTCAACCCCAAAAGAAGCATTTGAAAATCTTCACGCGTTTTATCCTGAACTTGAAGTAGAAAAATTGCAGGAACAGATGGATTTCGTTCAGGCTCAGTTTGAAGCTGCCGTAAACGGCCAGAACAAAGGCGAGACAGTTGAACTTACCGAAAAAGAACTTGATATGGTTTCAGGTGGCGGAATTGGCAGCTGGTTCAAGAACAACTGGAAGAAAATTGCCATTGGAGCTGCAATTGTCGTGGGAGCAGCTTTGATTTGTACTGGAATCGGAGCCGCTGTCGGAGGTGCAATCGGCGGTGCTGTAACAGCAGTTCTCGGCGGAACGGGCGCTCTTTCAAATGTAAACTAAGGAAAATACCATTAGAGGCTTTACATCGAAAGCCAAAAAATGATATAATTTCTTCCACAATAACGGTTGATTATTGCAATCCGTTCCCGCCGACTTAGCTCATCCGGTAGAGCAGCACCCTCGTAACGTGCAGGTGGTTGGTTCAAGTCCGACAGTCGGCTAGCAAAGCTTCTGAACAGACAGAAGCTTTTTTATTTTTAAAGCAAATTGTTAACGGCCAAAGTCTGCTTATTTCTTCAACAAAGCGTATTCGTTATACGCAAGGATGAACGGGCCGACACCTTTTGCATCGTCCTGAACGACAGGCTCGCTCAAATAGTAAGCTACCGTTCCATCGCGGCGGCGGTTTTTCTCAGGACCAAGGCCAGCAACGAGACAGATTCCGCCCAGGCTCAGTTTTCCAGAATCAGTATTGAGATATTTTTTGCAGATTCCTTCAAATGCACGGATTCCGGCTGATTTGTATGATTCTTCGTTCGGAGTTCCGCTTAAAATTCCAGTCCTCAAGCCCTTCAAAAGAGAATATGCAAAGATTGAAGTTCCTGAAGTCTCAAGATAATTGCCCTTTACATCTGGCAAAGCCGGAAGTTGATACCACATTCCGCTCTCATCCTGAATTTTGAGCATTGCATCCTGAAGATTGATGAACATCTGCTTTAAGTGATTCCAGTTATCGCTTCCTTTGTCAGGAGCATGATTCAAAGTGTCGAGCATTGCCATACTGAACCAGCCAAGCGCACGGAGCCAGTAGTTCTGACAGAGACCGGTGTTTTTGTCGCACCAGAAAGCAGATTTTGAGCTGTCGAAGCAGTGATAGTAAAGTCCGTCAGCAGGATTTTTCATCAGTTTTTCTACATTGAAGAACTGATTGTAAATGTCGTCCTTGTTTTTGCCGCCGTTGAAAGTTGCATCGTATTCCATGTAGAACGGCAAGCCCATATAAAGGCCGTCGAGCCAAACCTGATTCGGGTAAATCTCTTTGTGCCAGAAATTGCCTTCTTTTGTGCGTGGCTGAGATTTTACCTGCTCGTAAAGCTTATCGAGAGCGAGGCGATATTTTTCTTTTTTAGTGAGCGCATAGAGAGGGAAAAGATTCTTTCCGCCGTTGATTGAATCGATGTTCCACTCTTCTTTTTTGAAACCGTCGATTGTGCCGTCATCACTGATTCTAAAATCTTCGTAGTAATCCGCAAATTTGAGGAATTTTTCGTCTTTGCTGGTATCGTAAAGCTCCAGAAGAGCCATAATCATGCAACCGTCAATGTAATCCCAGCCAGACTTTTTGCCAGCCCGCGCCTTTTCGATGTTCCAGACAGGAATTTCGGCAGTCGATTTTGTCATCAAATCATCAATATATTGGTCAATTACTTTTGTATCCACGATATGGCTCCTACTTTTTTCAATATTTGTACTTTTACAAGCACTAAGTGCAAAAAATGACAATAGTGCCGTAATTATGCAAGCAAATTTCATCTATATTACATAATAATACGAAAGCAACGGAATAGTAAGGGAAAATTCCTATCAGACCTAGGATTATTGCGTTAAAAACAAAATCACAGTCTGTCTTGTTAAAGCCTACTTTTTTCTATAATATGTACATTATGGCAGATGTAAAGACAGAATTTAAGAATCTTTTGGCTGAAGCAGTCAATAAAATTATCGAAGAAAAAAATATTGAAGCAGAAAAAGCACAGGCAGAAAAGCTCGTCGTGCAGCCTTCTCCAAATCCAGAGATGGGCGACATCGGCTCTCCAATGTTCATGTTCGCGAAATCGCTCAGATTAGCACCACCGCAGATTGCGCAGGAAGTGGCAAAGCTCATTAACGAGAGCGGAAAAGCTGCCGGAATCGGTGAAGTGCTCGCTGTTGGCCCTTATGTAAACCTCAAAATGGACAAAAAAGGTGCCGTAAAGTCAATCCTTACAAAAATCGAAACAGAGGGCGAGAACTTCGGAACTTTGGGCAATGACGGAAAGCCGCACCTTGCCGGAAGCAAAATCATGATTGAGTTCTCTTCACCCAACACAAACAAGCCCCTTCATCTGGGACACATGCGAAACGACGCTTTGGGTGAATCAGTTTCACGCATTCTCAAAAAGGCAGGAGCCGAGGTCTGCAAAGTTGACCTTATCAACAACCGCGGCATCCACATCTGTAAGTCAATGCTCGCATACAAACTCTTCCACGAGAAAAACGGCGACACACCGGAAAGTCTGGGAATGAAGGGAGACCACTTTGTAGGTCAGTGCTATGTTGAATTCGACCGCTACTTGAAGGGCGAAAAGGACAAGCCGGAGACAGCTCACCCTGAGGCACAGGAAATGGCCGAAGAAATGCTTCGAAAATGGGAAGCAGGCGATGAGGAAACCCGAAAGCTCTGGCAGACAATGAACGACTGGACTTTCAACGGCGTAAAAGAAACTTACAATCGCACGGGAGTCAGCTTCGACAAATTCTACTTTGAAAGCGAAACCTACCTCAAAGGAAAGGACGAAATCCAGAAAGGATTGGAAAAAGGCGTATTCTTCAAGGCAGAGGACGGAAGCGTTCGCGTTGACGTAACAGAAGCAGTCGGCAAAGGAAAAGACGGTGAAGACCACGAAAAGGTTTTGCTCCGAAAAGACGGAACATCCGTTTACATCACACAGGACATCGGAACCGCAATCAGCCGCCACTCAGACTGGGCTTTCAACGAGCTAGTTTACGTCGTCGCAACAGAGCAGAACTTCCATTTCAAAGTCCTCTTCTATATTCTCAAAAAACTCGGCTTTGACTGGTCGAACAAACTCTATCACCTCGCTTACGGCCTGGTAAACCTTCCGAACGGTCGAATGAAGAGCCGCGAAGGCACAGTCGTTGACGCAGATGATTTGATTGACTCGCTCCACGCAGACGCACTCAAAGCAATCAAAGAAAAAGGCCGCGAAGAAGAAGTCGGAAACGCAGATGAGGTCGCAGAAAAAGTCGCACTCGCCGCCCTCCACTACTATCTTCTTCAGGTCAGCCCGATTAAGGACATGGTTTTCAATCCGGAAGAATCATTGAGCTTCAACGGAAACACAGGCCCATATTTGCAGTACATGGGAGCACGCATCGCTTCAATCCTGCGAAAGGCCGCAGACGAAGGAACAAGCCCGGCAAGTCCTGAGAACGCAGCAAAACTTCTCAAAGCAGGCGAAGAATGGGATCTGGTAAAACGCCTTGGCGAGTACCCGGAGACCATAGCAAGAGCCGCAACAGCCAAAGACTCGTCAATCATGGCAAACTACATCTACGACATCGCAAAACTCTTCTCAAAATTCTACCAGCAGTGCCCGATTATGAGCGCCGAGACAAAAGAGCTCAAAGAAGCCCGCCTCACACTCGCAAAGGCAACGCTACGGGTGCTCAAAGAAGCAATGGGACTGGTTCTCGTGCCGTATCTGGATCGCATGTAGTCATAAAAACACATTTCGCCGCCTCCGTGCGGCGCATTTTTTTGGAGAAAAACATGACCTTCCTAATCCTCTCCGACATCCACGGAAGCGCAGAATGCCTCGAAACGGCTCTTGCTTCCTTTGAAAGCAAAGTTGACGCAATCATCCTCCTGGGCGACTATCTCAACCACGGTCCGAGGAACCCGCTTCCCCAAGGCTGGGATACTAAGCGCACCGCGGAGCTTTTGAATGCGCGTAAAGAAAAGCTCATCTGCGTGCGCGGTAACTGCGACAGTGAGGTTGACGAAATGATGCTTACCTTCCCCTGTCTCAACGCCTATAGTACAATCGCACTTCCCGCACCAAACGGAATTCGCCGGCTCTTTTTGCACCACGGGCATCTTTATACACACGACGAGCTTTCTACACTTCTTCCCAAAGGTTCAATCGTTCTGAGCGGTCACACTCATGTCACAGAGTTAAAAGAAGAAAAGGGTCTTTTCTATTTTAATCCAGGCTCAATCTCGCTCCCCAAATGCAACGACGGCAAAACCTGCGGAATCCTGGAAGCAGAAAAAGAGAAAGTGAAAATCGGGTTGTATTCTATAGAAGGAAAATTGATTCGCAAGAACGAAGTTTGATTCTCTAAAAGCTTATTATTTCTGTGAAACATTCTATCGCAAACTGGTCAGTGCAGCCTGAGATAAATTCTATGACGCATTTTTTGTAGCTTTCGTTGTCGGTGATGTCGAAAACGGCGGATGTTTCGTAGTTAAGGGGCTTTTTTTGATTCGTCTTTTCGGCATAATTTGAATAGTGAAGAAGCCACTTGCAAAATTCATCACCTAATTTTGGATAGGCACTAAGATGAACCTCGACCGTGCCTTTTTGAACATAGATTTGCGCCCTCATCAGTGTGTTGAAAATCGTTTCAAGGACATTTCTTGCATATTTCTGGAATTCAACAAGTCTCCAGTGATTGTAAATATTCGCATAGCTGAATTTTTTCAGTTCGGTTATAAAGTGAAAGTAGCTTTCTGAAAAAAACAGACCTTCATCGGGATTAGAATTTTCGCACAAATCAACAATCATATCATTAATCAATACACTCGGATTTACAGCCCGCCCGCTTCGATGTGAAAGAGTCTTTCCTGATTTTGTCATTCCAAGCGTTTCGGTGACGATTTCCCTAAGCTGACGGTAACTGCCCATGTCAAGAAGATGATAAGAGCGCGCATCCTGAATGTCACGCCCCAAAAAAGCGATTTTATCACTGATTTTTACGACACAGCCTTCCCAGGTAAATGGCTGAACAAATCCGGGCCGTTTGATTTCGTAAAGATTGATTGCTTCATCACGCGGTTTTACCCCCTGCTGGTCAATTTCGCCGCAATGACAGATTATGCCGTCACGCACAGCGTAAGTCAGATTCAGCGGTCGTTTTATTCCGTTAGGATCATCAAGAGTCTCAATAAAATCAGCAAAGAAAAGGGAATTCCGTTCATGCCAGAATTTTTTGGGAGCATTCGCACCTTCTTTTTTTCCAAGCAAGTCGTTTAAAATATCCTCGCCAGAATGCCCGAACGGTGCATGACCGATATCGTGCCCGATTGCAATCGCCTGAGTAAGTTCCTGATTAAGTCCAAGATATTTTGCAATCGTAGAAGCCACCGAAGCCACATGAAGCACATGTTCCATTCTTGTACAAACATGGTCATTATGGGGTGCAAAAAAGACCTGTGTCTTATGCTTGAGCCTTGAATAAGCCTGACAGTGAAGCAAACGGGTGTAGTCGCGTTCAAATTCAGAGCGGATTCCATTTCCACGAGAGTAGATTGGTATTTCCCTGCTGATAGCCTGCTCATATTTGTGATTCAAGGTGCAAGTCTTTACCGATTCAAAGGAATTTTGCATTTAAAGCCCCCATTTCTAAGCCTTTCCCTATAGAATATCATGAATTCACTCAAAATTGAAAGATTTGATTCTGCGGACAGTTGAAAAATCTTTTTTCAGACAGCATAATAGTTTTTATGAATAACAAAATCCCACACTGGAACCTAAACACACTTTTTTCTTCTATAAATTCACCCGAATACAAGGCCGCTCTTGCTGATTTCACGGCAGGAATGGAAAATCTTGAAAATCTTCTGGAAGCAGCACGCACTTTCATCAAAAATGCAAACGAAAATTTTGATTTTCCGACATGGCTAAAAGGCTTTCTTGAAGCAGACAATAAAGTTGCCGCCCTTTGCGGAACACTCAACGCCTACGCTTACATAATTTATTCAGTCGACACCACGAATACGGCTTACCTCAACAATATCACACAGATTGACAACCTCACGCTGCGCTACAAACAGCTCGACTTGACTTTCAAGTCAGTTTTGCTTGCCAATTCAGGTCGTCTTGAAGATTTTTACAAGCGATTCCCAGAGTTTGAAGATTACCGCTACCTTCTGAACGAAACACTCGAAGAAACCAAACATCAGATGAGCGCGGAATGTGAAAAACTTGCAGGCGAGCTGCAGCAGACCGGCGGAGACGCATGGGACAGACTCCACGAACAGCTGATTTCAAACCTCAAGGATTCAGAAACAGGCAAAACTTTCAACGAACTTCGTAACGATGCCTATTCACCAGATTCTTCGCTCCGAAAATCATCTTACGAAAAGGAAATTGCCCTTCTCAAACAGAACGAAATTGCCTTCGCAGCCTGCCTTGCAAACCTCAAAGGCGAAACCCTCACGCTGAACCGCCGCCGCAAATGGCAGAAGGCACTCGACCGCTCACTTTCTTCGGCACGCCTTTCTCAAAAAACACTGGATGCACTTATCGGCGCAATCGAAGACAGTCTTCCGATGTGGCGAGAATATTTCAGGCTCAAGGCAGATTTCCTGCACAAAAACGGCCAGACCGCAAGCACTGACAAAAACGGACTTGCGTTCTACGACCTTTTTGCTCCAATGTCAAAAGATTCCGAAAAATCAGGAACTTCCCTGCTTTCAAAAGAATGGTCCTTCGACGAAGCACGCGAATACATAATCGAACGATATTCTTCTTTCAGTCCGGCAATGGGAGATTTTGCTAAAAAGGCCTTCGCCGAAAACTGGATTGATGCAGAGGTTCGCGCAGGAAAAGTCGGCGGCGCATACGATGAAGATTTTGCACTCGGACACCAGAGCCGCATCATGACCAACTTCACGGGTGCTTTCAGCGACATCATAACGCTCGCACATGAACTTGGTCACGCATACCATTTTTCATGCATGAAGGGCAAGCCGGCCGCATTCTTCTCTTACCCGATGACACTGGCCGAAACCGCCTCGACCTTTGCAGAAACAATCGTCAAGCAGGATATGATTTCAAAATGTTCTGACAGCGAAAAGATTCAGATTCTCGATTTGGATTTGCAGGATGTTAGCCAGGTCTTAGTCGATATCCTCTGCCGATTCTACTTTGAAAAAAGCGTCTTTGAAGAACGCGAAAATGGCGAGCTTAATTCAGAAGATTTCTGCAGGCTCATGAAGGAAGCACAAGAAAAATCTTACGGCAACGGCTTGAATTCAGAACGCCATGAATACATGTGGGCCGTCAAATCACACTATTACTCAACAGGGCTTGATTTCTACAATTTCCCGTATGCCTTCGGTCAGCTTTTTGCCGCAGGGCTTTACGCACTCTACCAGAAAGAAGGTGCAGAATTTGCCAAAACCTATTCGGAACTTCTTTCACACACAGGTAACATGAGTTGCGAAGATTTATGCAAAAAGTGCGGATTTGACATCACGACAAAAGATTTCTGGAAAAGCGGAATCGAAATGTATTCCCGCGAACTTGAATTACTGAAAAAGCTGGCGTAATCCCAAAGGAAAAGCATAATGATTTACGAGACTATTGAGCTTCCGAATCGAGATAAATCGTCGGCTTGTTTAAAAACATATATAATAGAAAAAAGTACTTTCAACCCGGAACGAAAACGCCCGCTCGTGATTGTAATACCTGGCGGCGGATACGAACACATTGGTCATCGGGAGGGTGAACCTGTCGCACTCCGAATGAATTCGCTTGGATTTCATGCAGCGATTCTAAGTTACGCTGTCGCACCAATGAAATTTCCCGATGCTCTCTGTGATTTGGCGAATGCAGTCGCACTTATCCGTCAAAATGCCGAAAAATGGGCAATCGATTCTTCAAAAATCATCGTGTGCGGATTCTCGGCTGGCGGGCATCTGGCAGCAAGTCTCGGATGCTTTTGGAATTCACGCTTTTTGAAAGATTATGTTCATCACACAAGCGATGAAATTCGCCCGAACTATTTATGTTTGTGTTATCCGGTAATCACTTCTGACAAACGATTCTGTCACGAAGCTTCCATTCAGAATGTAATCGGTTCAATTTCCAAATCCGATTCAGAAAAAATCTGCCGGGAGCTTGGCCACACTGAAATGCGCGATGTCGTCTCGCTCGAAAAGAATGTTTCTACTGATTTTCCGCCGTCTTTTCTCTGGCACACGGTTCACGACGAAACAGTTCCGGCCAAAAACACAATTCTTCTCGCAGATGCGCTCTATGAAAAAAATATCGATTTCGAGTATCATCTATTTAATAGAGGAAAACATGCGCTTTCGCTGGCAAATTCAGAATCAGCACTGGCGGACAGCTCCAACATTGAAAAAGAATGCGCTGTCTGGCCCGAACTTTTTGTAAACTGGTTTGAAGGTTTGCCGTCTATAAATATTTAAGGAGTATAAAATGTCTGTTTTTCAAGCAATTATTCTTGGCGTTTTGCAGGGAATCGCGGAATTCCTGCCGATTTCTTCAAGCGGCCATCTCGCCGTCGCACAGAAACTTTTCGGTTTAAACGATGTTCCACTTCTTTTTGATGTAATGCTTCATCTCGCAACACTTGCGGCCGTAATTCTCTATTTCAGAAAGAAAATCGCCCGCCTCTTCGTGATTCTTTTCCGCTGGATTTTTAAAAATCAAAAGGGGAATGCCTTCCCCTCGCTCCAAACGCAAGCGTTTTCCGCTACCCCTTCTAACGGTGGCTCCGCCCCCGTAACGCCCCCGGAAACAGACCTGCTCACAGGCACGGATGAACTTGGCCGAAAGACAATTCTCGCCGTGATTTTTGCGACTGTCATAACCGGTGCAATGGGAATCGTCACAAGCAAACTGATTCCAGAAATGCCGATAAAAGTCACTTGTGCAGGCTTCCTTTTCACGGCCTGTCTTTTGATTTTCAGCTCTTTCTGGGCAAAAAAACACGACCGCCCGCTCGAAGCAAAAGGAATCTCAATCCGACAGTCACTTTTCATCGGTTTCATGCAGGGAATCGGTACGCTGCCTGGAATAAGCCGTTCTGGTTCAACAATTGCCGGTGCACAGTTCGCAGGAGTAAACCGTGCCGCCGCCGGAGAATTCTCGTTCATCGTTTCAATTCCGGCAATCTTGGGCGCATTCGTGCTCGAAGCAAAAGACTTGGGCGAAGTCGGCAGTCAGATTGGTGCACTTCCAGTTTTCTGCGGATGCATTGCTTCTTTTGCATGGGGCTATCTTTCGCTCTCGATTTTGATGAAGCTTATCCGCAAAGGCAAGCTGGAATGGTTTGCCTGCTACCTGATTCCTCTCGGTATACTCGGCTTGATTTTCTTCTAAAAACATGCCATCTTCAAACGATTTTTACAAAACAAAGTCGCTCGCACAAATGACGGAAGAAGAATGGGAAGCCTTGTGTGACGGATGCGGTCTCTGCTGCTTCCGAAAATTCATCACAGGGCGCGGAAAAAACACAAAAATCCACTTCACAAGAATCGCCTGTGACCTTCTCGACTTAAAAACCTGCCGCTGCACAGACTACGAAAACCGCTTCAAAAAGCAACCAGAATGTTCCCACCTCACAAAAAACAATGTCGGAAAATGTGACTGGCTCCCGGAAACATGCGCATACCGCCGCCTATACTACAAAAATCCTCTCCCCGACTGGCATCCTCTTATAATCGGCAGCTTCGAAAGCGTAAAAAAAAGCGGAATAATGATCCAAAACGGCATACACGAATGCGATGCCGGAGAAGAAAACTGGGAAGACTATGAGATTGACGGACAAGCATAAAAATCCATAAGCTAAAAACGCAACAAATCAAAAAAAATTGTAAAAATATTCAAGATTTTATGTTAGAATATCCCCATGAAATATCGAAGAAAGGAAATCATTGAGGCTGTTCAGTGGAACGGCAAAAATCAGTCAGAAATAAAAACCTTCGCCAGTCAGTTCGCAATGTTCGACTATGCCGATATGGACAAAGACGGCACCCTTGATGCAGTCCTCAAAGTCAAAAACGCAGAAAAAATCGAAAAAGCCAACCTCGGCGATTATGTAGTTCGTGGCAAAAAAGGCGATTTTTACATCATAAAACAATCCGATTTCGAAGCAATATACGAAAAGGACGAGTAATATTCTCGCAGTTCCCCAGCCGCTAAAACGAAAGTGCATATGAGAAAATTGTTCCAAAAGCAATATCAATTTGTACAAAAATAAATATTGTTTTTAATACAAATAAATATTGACAAAAAGAAATATTTATACTATTCTAACAGAACATTGAACGACGCTGGGTAGAGCAGTTGGCAGCTCGTCGGGCTCATAACCCGGAGGCCGTAG
>NZ_CAMHSK010000013.1 GCF_946187725.1 uncultured Treponema sp. | reverse complement strand
TTCCGTTCAACTCTGGGATTACAAGACCGATAGCCTTTGCAGCACCTGTTGAGTTTGGAACGATGTTCTGAGCACCAGCTCGTGAGCGGCGGAGATCACCCTTGCGCTGTGGACCGTCGAGAATCATCTGGTCACCAGTGTAAGCGTGGATTGTAGCCATGATACCTGACTGGATTGGGAAAGCGTCGTTGAGAGCTTTTGCCATTGGAGCCAAGCAGTTTGTTGTACAAGAAGCAGCAGAAATGATATTGTCGCCCTTCTTGAGTGATTTGTGGTTTACATTGTAAACGATTGTTGGGAGGTCATTTCCAGCTGGAGCTGAGATTACAACCTTTTTAGCACCAGCAGTGATGTGAGCCTGTGCCTTCTCTTTTGATGTGTAGAAACCTGTACACTCGAGAACTACGTCAACACCGATTTTTCCCCATGGAAGTTCAGCTGCGTTCGGAATCTTGTAGATAACGATTTTTTTGCCGTCTACTACGATGTAGTTGTCCTCACCTTCACCGTCGTGAGCCTCTACAGTATGTTTTCCTTCACCGATGCGGCCAGCATAGCCACCCTGTGCTGTGTCATACTTCAAGAGGTGAGCGAGCATTTTTGGGCTTGTCAAATCATTGATAGCGACAACCTCATAACCTTCTGCGCCAAACATCTGGCGGAAAGCCAAACGACCGATTCGGCCGAAACCGTTAATAGCAACCTTTACTGCCATTTTTTATCTCCTATAAAAAAGAATACAAATTTGATAACTATAAAATACCGTATTTAAAAGAAATAAGCAAGATTTTTATAAGAAAACTACGGTAATATGCAAAAAACTTCAAAAGTTTATAAAAGAATCCCGTCAGTGTTCTGGCGGGATTAAAAGCTTATTGAAGTTATTGCTGGATAGAAATTATTCGGACTAAGGATTAAATTCCACCCAACTTGTAGAATAAGAATTATTTTCAGCAGATACTGTTACATCTTCTGTTTTATTATAAATACGACCAGCACTGTTACCAGTAGCCGTCCAACTTGGAGCAGATGTTCCTGCCGGACATCGGGCCATATTAAATCCATTCGTATCGTCTGGAACAGCTATTGTTGCCGTTGTACCCGAACCGGAAACCGTTATCCACTCACCTGTGGAAGTATCACCCCATACCCAGGCAAAAATTACTGCACTATCATTCCATATCCAGTCCGGAACAGTAACAGACAATGTACGAGTTGAATGAAGTGTCTTACTAACCTCACTAGAATCCTCATATCCATCAGCACTTGCATAAGCGTAAACCGTCTGTCCTTCAGAAACAGTGAACGGTGCGCTGTATGCCTGATAACTTCCAGAGCCGATTTTGTACATGATGTCAGCACCGGTAGTTGCACAGGTGATTGTACAGTTTCCGGCGTTGAAGGTGATTACAGGATTTGCACAATGCAGTTTTCCATCGTTTACCCAGATTTTGAAGTTTGTTCCGCTGTAATATTCTTCATAGCCTGAGTAAGAACTTGTCTTTGACCATCCGCTTCCAATCATTACAAGAAGATTTCCGTTAGTTCCTTTAATCTCCGCAACATAATATCCATTTGAAGCATCAACGGTTGTACGAATTGAATCATATTCGATACCCATATCCTTACGGAGCTGGATGAGTTTATCGATGTGCTGACGGAGGCTGTTGCTTGTACCGGCTACAGTGTTGGAAGCATAGTAGGTGTTATCAGAAAGCATTCCGCTGTATGGATAAGTTGAGCTAAGACTTCCGCTTTCTGCAAAAGTAAAATAATGGTTCCATGCAACACAAGGTACTCCAGGATGAGTAAGAATCAAAGCATAAGCCACACCAAGAGAATCATTATTCAAGCCCCAGTGTCCCTGGTTTGAACCAGTGTCGTGATTGTCAACGAAGGTAACTGCATCAGCAGGCTGACTGATGTAAAGGTTTGAACTGTCAGCAAGAAGCCCAAAATTCCAGGTACCAGCAGTGTTTGCCTGATAATAATATGTATTGTTTCCTTCTTTGCGTTCGTTTGTAGAATAGAAGCCGAACACCGTGTTCATAGCACCTTTAAGGGCAAAGTCAAAGGCCCTGGCGCGTTGTCCACCTTCATTTTCAGTAGAAGCTATCCAATTCTTAATTGCATTTCCCCATGTTGAAGGACTTCCAGCATCGTAACCTGCTGTTGGCCAATATTCACCAACACTGAATTCTGCAGAAGATTCTGCATTATATTTGCCAACATATTTTCCGGCATATCCCTTCACATAATCATAACGCCAACCGACGAAACCTGCTGGTTTAAGAACATTATTCATCCAGTCGATGATACCCTGTTGCACGACAGTATTGGTGTGGTCAAGATCTCGATATGCTCCGTAACCATCACCTGTGTCAGCAGCACCTCTCATGTCTGAAGAAACTCCATACATATGAGGATCGCCAGTTGAAGAATTAAATCCTTCATCATCAGAACAAATGGCCTTATAATTGGAACTCTTTACAACACCCCAGTCAGGATTTGTAAAGTCTCCCCAACAAGTAGTTCCAGCGCGGTGATTTACAACAATATCAGCGATAGCCTTTGTCGGGCTGATAGCAGATATCATATCAGAAAGATCTTCTGCGGTTCCGTAACAGTTGTTCAAATCATTCAGTTCTGTAGGAGCATAGCCTTCAGAAGAATTTGTATCAGTCTTACTTGGAGGCGGACACCACATATATGCGAATGTCTCTTTTATATCGCCAGCACGATCTTTGACGATATCATACCATCTACCCCACAAAGGACTTGGATTTTCCAAAGTGTACTGACCATAGTTTCCTCTTGGGGCTGAGTTCCAGTTGAATCCCTGAAGCATTAGCCCACTCTTTACAGATTGCGTTCTAAGAGTATATTTCTGGCTTACAACTTCAGAAGCTTCAAGTCCATCCTTGAAAGCTTTTGCCTTAACTGTTTTGGTTTCTGTGAGGGTGAATGGAGCTGTATAAGCATCGCTACTTTCTGTAGGAACAGTTCCGTCCAATGTGTAGCGGATTGTTGCACCGGCAGTATCACAGTTGATTGAAACTGTTGTGCTGGTTGTGAAGGTTGTATCTCCGCTGAATACTGGATTTGCACAAGTCGGAACCTTGTGAGTAAACTTCGTGCTTTCAACGCCCGAATTGTTATAGCCCGTCTTTACAGCTATGGCTTTTACCGTAGTTGTTGAAGTAATTGTGAACGAACCAGTATAAAGAGTGCTGCTTGTTGTAGGTATTGTTCCGTCTGTGGTGTAGTAAATGTCTGCACCGTCTGTCGAACAGGTAATCGTTATATCAGCGCTTGTATCAAAGGAAGTTGTGCCTGAGATTACCGGTGTAGCACAGGTTGGAGTTTCACCGCCATCTTTTACCTGCTGCAAGATGAGAACAGTCCATGCACCCACACCGTAAGTTTTTGATGTTGTAATCTCATAATACTTTTCTGCATCAGTATCAAAAGGATCCCAGCTGTTCATGTAAGGTTCTGCCCAGCTTCCTGTGTCGCAGATTCGTACCCAGTGATAACCTGTTGCAGGAGCAGGAATTGTTACACTCACTTCACCGGAAGTCATGTTACTGAAGAAGAAGAAGTCATGTCCTCCTTCAATCGCAGAACCCTCAATCTTATATCCGAAAGTTGCATCGCTTGAGTCTCCGCCATCCTGATAAGTCAGGTCAGGAGAAGAATAAGAACTTTGTGTAAATGCCGGGTCGGAATGCATTTTTAGCATTCGTTTCATAAAGAGGAAGTTTCCGTTTATTCCGGCTTCATTATCGAATGTTCCGAATACATTATTATAGGTTCCTTCTCCACCTGTAGAAATTGCCTGCGGTGAATCTGTGTTAATCATGTTGTAGTTGTTCCAGGTTGCAACGCTGTCGATATTGTAAGGGTTATTGTTTCCGTTCTGCGTACGACCGAACTCGTCTCCCCATACAATCATCGGAATGCCTCGTGTTACCATCTGGAGTGCAATATAGTTGCGGTTAATCTGTCTGTGACCAGTTTGTGTGTTTATAGGAATATAGTTCGTATCGCCGTTACCACCATCGCTAGGACCAAATGGCCATGCATTACCGTTACATGCGTTTCCAGCACCGGCATAAGAAGAAAGGTCAGCGAGAGTAAAACCGTCGTGTGCATCAATCATGTTTACAGAAGGTCTATAAGTTCCAAAAACATCGCTGCTTCCGTAAAGAGCGTTTCCTATGTTCAGGCTGTAAAGAACATTATCGTAATCTGCTTTTGTTTCTGTTGTTCCCGCTCCACCGACATATTTTCGAACGACATCACGGTAGACACCGTTCCAGTCGCCCCATCCATCCGGGAATTTTCCGATTTTATATCCGCCCGGCCACTGGCAGTCCCAGGCTTCCGCAATCATCTCAACACTGTTTGAAGCTCCAAGGCTTGCAATCTGAGTAAGAGTTGTTGCTGTGCTTGAGAAATTCCATGTACCGTTTCCTTCGCGGCCAAGAACAGGCGCAAGGTCAAAACGGAATCCGTCAACGCCCATATCCTGAATCCAGTAAGTAAGAGAATCAAGAATGAACTGACGAACTACAGAATTATCGCACTGAAGGTTGTTTCCACAACCAGTTGTTTCCCAATAACTCCACTTCTTGTCAGAAACAAGGGAATAATAAGTCTGGTTATCGATACCGCGCATACTTACGACAGTACACTGCTTTCCCGCATCATAATCAGGAACAGGAACTTCGACTCCATTTTCCCATTTTGTTGCGTTTCCATGCCAGGTACCGCCTTCGCCGGAGTGGTTGTAAACAACATCAAGGTAAACTTCAATTCCTTCATTATGGAAAGCATCAACCATTTCCTTGAATTCTCGGGTTGGTCCGCCTGCCGTTTTGTCGTAAGAGTAACGTCTGTCTGGAGCAAAGTAACCGAATGTCATATATCCCCAGTAGTTACCGCCTGCGCTGTCATCAGGATTTGCATCGTTATCAGTTTCATGGACAGGAAGAAGTTCAATTGTATTAATTCCAAGAGCCTTGAGGTATGGAGCCATGTATGCAGCACCCTTGTAGGTTCCACGGTACTGAGCAGGAACGTCAGAAACATTCTCAAAGCCATCGATTCCATTTAATATAGAAGAAAGATTTGAAGAAGAAGGATGCTGAGTAATTCCGCGAACGTGAGCTTCATAGATTCGAGCCTGACTTGCAGGAATTCCCGGTTTCGTTCCGCTGTACGGAGCATCGGAAATAATATATCCCTTAGGAGCAATTGTTCCAGAGTCGTATTCGCGCCACTTCTTTGTGCTTCCGACTGGCTGACCAGAAGAAAGAATTGCATATTCTGGTTTTGCAAGTTCATAAGTGGTGTTTGTCGTCTTATATGCCGCAATTGCCGCAGCGTTGCTCACATCATGCGTCATCTCCCGCGCATACGGGTCATACACAACCTTGTTCGGGTTAAAGCGGTTTCCGCTAGCATCGTAATCCGCAACAAAACCTTCAGAACTTCCGCCTCGTTTCCAGTCGCTACTAAAATCCCAGTTTGGTCCCCAACAGCGGAATGCGTAGATTGCGCCAGTCAAGTCGCCGGAAAGTTTTGCACGCCATACATTATCGCTTCCCTTAACCATCCAGTAGTCGTACATCGCTTCTGTACCGTAAGCTGAACCGTAGATTTCAAGGAGGATTTTTGTTGCATTTGCAGAATATAAGGCAAAGGTGGTGTTTTCACCGTCAACGTGTGCACCCAGCGCCCAGGTTCCGCTCGCCCATCCAAAGCCGTCTGTCGTACCGTTCATATCAACAGGGCTGTAATCTCCTGTTGCAGGATGTGTATAGCCAAGGGAAGGCTGAGCAAATTTCCATGAAGAAATCTCTGAATTAAGGAGACCTGAGCAAACCGCAATGGCTTTTACAGTTACTCCGGCAGTTACGGTGATTCCGTTTGCAGCATTGTACAAAGTGCTTGAAGTGGAAGGAACTGTTCCATCAGTTGTGTAGTAAATTGCAACTCCCTCTGGCTCATCCTCTCCATCAAGAGTGCGAGCTTTGAGGTAAACGGTGGTTGCACTTGAAATAAATTCGCTGATTTGAGCGCCGGAAGCATTTTCAAGACGAGGAGCCGGTGTTTGGAATTTGATTGAACCGAGATTTGTAGCTTCTCCGCTTGTAATTGTAACAGAGTTTGCATAAACAACAGTGGTTCCGTTTACAATTCCGAATACCTTCCAGGTTCCAGGAGCGACATTTGAAATCGTATTTGTTCCGGAAGTAATTTCCTCAAGTTTTGAAGAAACCGGGTCACAAATCTGCAATATAATAGAAGAAGATGTAGCATTACTTTCAAAAGTCAAAGTTCCAGCAGAAAGTTTATAGGTTTCGGCCTTATCTGCGCTTGCAGTTCCCGCTCTAATCTCAGAAGCAATTTTTTCGGCATCAATCAAAGCTGCATGAGTGTTTGCCGGAAGATAAGATTTTACTGTCTCTACAGAAAGATTTGAAACATCATAGCCGAGTTTCAAGAGTTCAGCATACACATTTCCGACTTTGCTGTTTTCCCAGTTGACAGTGACAGAATTTGAATCTCCGGCCTGAATGTCACAAACAGCGGTCATCGTAACGCCTGCCATTCCCTGCAAAGCTGAATCAATCGTAGTTTTTGCCTGAACGGTTACGACGCGATTTTTACCAACCGGAATTCCTTCTATTTTAACAGCTCCACCAGATGAGCCTTGAGAAATGCTTACATTCTCTTTTTTGATAGTGGAAACAATTCCATAGCCAGTTACAGTGACATCAGCGGCGGTAATAGCATCCATATCAAGGGCACGATTTTGAGATGCGCCAGTTGTGATTGTGAGAGAACCGTACAGCTGTTCATTTTTTGACTCAGAATAAGAATCTTCATGGCTGTCAATGCTTGCAATACAAGACGAAAAATTAAGGGTAAAACAGACAGCGATAATTTCTGCACTGATTCTAAAAAACTTTTTTATCATAGTCATAAAACAACCTCTCGCAGTTGAAACTGATTTTATATGAACTATGGTAAGTCTGATTTTTTCAATTGTCCAAAAATCTGTCTATATAAATAGAAAAAAGTGAATATCCTTATATCATAAAGAGAATTATGGAAGTGCTGATTCCATTTGGCACAAAAAGTCCGCACTTCCCTTCCAAGTTGATTTTCAGTCAGTCAGGTCCCCAATCAAGGTTCCGCCGTAACTTGAATCTGCCCATTTGGTAGCCTGATATGCCTCAAGAGATTCCGCGTAAACATGAATCTCCGGTTTTGATGTAAACATATATGCGGCAAGAGTTGGCGGTGTTTTTGCGTAAACATAAACATTTTTGACTTTTGAACTATAAAATACGCCCTGGTTCATTTTTTCGACATTTTTTCCGATTATTACGGTCTCAAGTGAATCACAATTACTGAATGCACCGTAACAAAGAAGCGTTATGTTTTCCGGGATTTCAAGATTTGTGATTCCCGTGCGCTGAAACGCTCTTTTTTCAATTTTTGCTATTGAAAGCGGCAGTTTTATTTCTTTGAGATTACGACATTCGGCGAACATATAAAAACCGATTTCATTATCTTTAGTGGCAAACTCCCCCTCATCATTCTGATAATAAACATCCCCGCCGCTGACAATCTGGGAATTCGAAAGGTCAATCGATGCCAAATTTCTTTCAATAATAAGTTCACGAAGATATTTGACATCAGTTCCGTTCAGAGGGCCATTTATTTTTGCACGAATCGTATCACAAGGCAAGGTTTTTGAAAGATTTCCGGCTTCGAAGAAAAAAGATAGGCATTGATTGTTGGAGGGGCACTCACTTTTACATAGGCATTTTTGACTCGTGAACTATAGAATGCGCCCTGTGAGATTTGTGAAACTTTGTTGCCGATTATGACCGTTTCCAAAGATGAGCAATAGCCGAATGAATCGTACCCCAAAGAGATTATGTTGTTTGGAATATCGATTTTAGAAAGCCCGGTACGGCAAAACGCCCTCTTTCCGATTGAAGTGATTGATGAAGGCAGAATAACATTTTTTAGTGTACTGCAATTGTAAAACATGAAGTCAGTGATTACACCATCCGCAGTCTCGTATGATTTTTGGTTTTCGTCTGTATAATACGCTTCTCCGCCAGTCACAAAAACCGCTTCCGATAAATCAAGCGTTTCAATCTCGCCAGAATCAATCCTGCTACGGATATTTTTGACATCAGTTCCGTTAATATTGCCGATGACTTTTAAGGTCTTTTCTGAACCTTCATTTTCCCCCTGAGAATTGTGATTTTCTGACTCATAAAAAAGTGCTGATTAACACCTATCCGATTAATCAGCACTTTCCGTAAGGTTGGTTATTTTCCGATGCGAGCTTGGGCACTCGTGATTTGATCAACATCCTCTTTTTCGTGAGATGTAGATTCATCATCCGAGCAAGGCTCTGTCGCATTATCAACCATGCTTACATCCCATGGAAGACAATCCATCAACGAACCTCCGTTTGGAGTGAGCTGCCGAACGCCGATTCCATTAGACAAAATATAAGCCTTATCGATTCCCAATGTTGCAAGCGGAATCGTGTACCAGTAGCTCATATCAAGGTCGTTTGTATCTACTTCTGTGTAATTTTCACTTTCCAGCAAATCTTCACCAGTCTGATTGCTTTCTGCTCTGTTTCCTGTTGGTGTTGATTCAAATTTTACTTTACTTGAAACCTGGCACTTGCGGTTATAGCGCACAGAAATTCCAGAAGTACCAGCTGTTTCTGCTCCAGGTGCCCCGGAATTAGCACTCAAGCAGTAATCTTTATCATAACTAAAGTAACCAGTTGACGGATTCAATTTGAAAAGACCTGGAGTACCAACTCCAACAAAGGCTGCCTTATGCTCTGCATAACCGTATTTTGAAGAACCGTAGAACAGGAAGTCAAATCCTTCACTGTCAGTAAAGTTGATTGCGTCCCAAATAGGTTTTCCGCTTGCAGAACCAACTAAAGGAGCATTAGCAGTCGCACCCTTTCCAGTATTGATTATAAATCCAAGTGGACAGTCACGGTTATCCCACCATGCATTATCGCTTCCGGCATAGTTGTGATTCATGAAAGTTGCCCTCCCATCAGGAAGATTTGTAAGTTCTACCATTAAATAAAGATTTGTATCATCGTAAGCCGCATACAAAGCATATGCATCATAAGGAGATTCCTGAATTCCCATCCATGTGCGAGGGTCATCGTAAGCCGCACCGCGTGCAATCTGCATGTCTTCAGACCAGTCGCTCCAGCTGGCAATTGTTTTATTTACACCGTAACCTTTATCATTTGTACCGTACTGCCCCTGATTTGGCGCACGCTTCGTATAACTAACCGTCAATGTATAGATTGCGGTTTTGCTTCCGTTTGTTACCGTGATTGTAAACTCCGCACTTTCGCCATCAGCGACGGTTCCGGTTGTTGCGCTGTATGTAACAGTTGCAGAAGAATCAGCCGCGCTTGCAACAATGTTTGTAATTGAAAGGCTGTCGTCAGTTCCTGTCATGCTAATAGAAGCTGTTGTTCCAGAAATCGATGCTGATTTCCCGTTTACTGCAATTGAAGTCAAGGTTGTGTCGTTTGAAAGCTGATTTTCTGTAGGATCTGAATCATAGAACGCCCCTGCTGTTCCACAAGTTCCGGCAGCATCGTACCAGAAAGTTGCAGTTTTACCAGTTTTGATATCATCAGTCTGATTTGAACCATTATTATTCAAAATCAAATTAATAGAACCGCCATCATATTTATCGGTAATATCAACATAATACCAGCCGTCAGGATTATTCATCATATCGTCTGTAGCAGCCGTTGCTGAAGTTCCCGGCCATCCTGCAGAATAAGCAGATTGAGTTCCATTTTTCCAGATATAGAAAGTCTTTTTGACAGAATCATTTGCAAATACAATGACTTTTCCAGAAATCGAACTTCCTATAGTTAAATCATTCTCCCCACTAACAACAGTGATTGTTTTTACCTTTTCTCCGTCGGCATAAACATTCCATTTTCCTAGAAGAACATCGTCAAAAATCAAAGTTGAACCGTCTGCACCAGCAGTTCTTGCCACAGAAGACGGGTCTGCAATCTGAACGGATTTTCCACTGTAGCCGTAAACTGTCGCGTTCACAGTTCCAGTCGAAAGTTTGTAGGAAGAAGCTAAATCAAAAGTTCCTGTCTCAGAAAGCACTTTCTGATAGTCGCCAGCGATTTTTGCCACATCAACGAGGCTCGCATGGCAGTCACTCGGAATCACGCTTTCAAAAACGCCCTTATTAATAGAAGAAACATCGACATTTGCATTGATAAGATTGTAAAAAATGTTCGCGACGGCAGTTGTTCCCCATGTAACGCTGCACTCATTCGCAATCCCGGCCTTGATATCGACCAAAGCACGGATAACAGCCCCGTCAACATTGCTTTCTACAGTCACAACACGGTTATCACCAACAGGAATGTTTTCGATTGAAACGACTCCCGCTCCGCTGGAAATGCTTTCAAAAGTTTTTGGAGTAGTCGCAGTCATTCCGCTGCCCGAAACAGATACCGTCACACTCGAAATCTCAGAAACATCAATCGCCCGCCCCGCACATTCAGCACCTTTGATTACAAGGCTTCCGTACTGAACATAAGATTCTGATTTTTCACGCTCAGCCCCAGACTCGCCAAAATCCGAGCATGAAGAAAAAATCAACGCAAGCGAAGCAAAGGTTGTGAAGAAGATTCGCTTCGATTTCAACAACTTTATTTTCAACATTTTTATTTTCATTGTTCAACCTTTTTTTAGTTAGAAAGAATAAATCGAGCACTCAAAGCATCAACGGTTACAGTTCCACTAACACTTTCACCTGTAATCAAATCTGTTCCCGTTGCAGAGAAAGTCGATGATGAAGAACCGTTATTAATTGCATAAATGATTGTTTCACCACCACCAATTTTCTTTCCGACATAGCAGTCGCCAGTTGCATTAATATCCGTGTTAGTTCCGTTCCACAATGCTTCGTGTTCAGAACGCATTGCCATAAGCTGCTGGAAATAAGAAATCAAATCTGACTGATTCGTATCAAATCCAGAAATCTTTCCATTTGTGCGCGAGCCATTATCCCAATATGCACCATCACCAATAGAAGTATTTGTCGAAGTAACATAAGTAAGGTTTCCTTCCAAAGCTCCCCATTCATCGCCATAATAAACCGTTATCGGCCCTGTATAAGCTGCCAATGAAGCCAGTGCAACCTTATGTCTGTTCCAATATTCAGAACTGTTCGTGCTTACATTTCGCCAAATCTTGATGTTGTCTCCAAATCGTGTCATATCATGGTTTGTAAGGAACAAGTTCGGATAGTATCCAGAAGAATGACTATATCCTTTTTGAGTTGCAGATTTGAATGTATCAGCCGCTTTAGGAGCAAATGACGGATATTTTCCACTGCTCTGCCATTCTGAACCACCAGTAATTGACTCAACCAAAGAGTAGCGACCTGAGAAATCAAAACAAGAACGAAGACCATCACCAGCTACTACACTAGACTGAATCTGATTTGCATTATCTAACCAAGCCTCTCCTACCATGTAACCGAGAGTTCCCCAATCAGAACCTTTTGTACCATTTGCTGACGCTGCAGATTCAACAACATTACGCAATTCAATCCAATAATTATGCCCGCCTGTACTAGCTGAACCATAAGAACCATTTCCAACCTGATAGCATTGGTCAAGTCGCCAGCCATCAATTTTGTAATTTTTAATCCAATATTCTGCAACTTCTGCAAAATAATCATAACTTTCTGGATATCCTACAGGATTATAATTGCCGCCATTTCCTGTAGAAGCATATTTACCATTCGGAGAAGCCGCAGTTCCGCAAGAACTTGTATGACCAAAAACGCCGTCCAAAATAACGGCAATTCCAGCCTCATGGTATTTTTCTACAAGTTCGGCAAATTTCTCATTCGTTCCAAAATGAGGGTCTACATTGAAATAATCGTGGGCATAATAACCTGTAGACCCCAAGGAATCCCCTGAACCTGTATTTGAATTAAAAATCGGAGTCATCCAAATAGCGTTCACACCAAGAGACTTGATGTAATCCAAAGCATTGATTACCCCCTGCAAGTCACCACCGACATTCTGACCGCTCGGACCATACGCACTTGTAAATCCGATACTAGAATCTCCATCTTGAAAATGACTTACCATAATCTGGTAAATTCTAAGTTGATTGAAATCAGTGATTAAACCACTCGGTTCTTTTGTCGTAAGCGTTGCACTCGCAGTTTCACTTCCAACACCGTTTGTGACGCTCGCACTTACTGTGATATTCGCTCCCTCACTTGTAAATCCCAGTTCAGAAAGCGATTTTGACCAAGTGCCGGCGGTCGTTCCCATGTTGTATTCGGTTCCGTTTACGGTAACTTTTGCAGAAGTAATCGTATCGTTTCCGTCGGTAAATGTGACTGAAATCGAACCGTTCAAAGCAATCTTGCTTCCGTGAGCTGGAGAAATTGTCACGGTCGGGGTGACTGGTTCCGGGGGGATGTCTGGGTTTGAGGTCACAAAAGCTGAACCATTCCACCAATATTCTCCGGCATTCGAAATCTGAAGATTACTTGTCTGAGGGGTGCCTGCCTTACTAAGGATAACCATAGAAGATGTAACATATGACTCTCCATTCTTAATTGTATAATCATACCAACCGTCGCTATCAGAGTCAGAAAGTGCATCTCCAGGCCAAGTTGAGTTTTTACAGTAATTTGTCGAACTTGTTGTTGCCCAAACCCAAATATGACTAAATTGATTAGGATTATAGGTTGAATTAGATGTTTCAGCCACATGTACAATAATCTTATCAGTAACAAGCGCCTGCCCTACCGTAACACTAGCCGTTCCACCGCTAGTCACAGTCACGCTTTTCGTCGTCTTTACGGCACCGTCTGCATCCAAAACATAAAGCGTCCATGTTCCCGGAGCCACATTCGCAATCGAAACGACTTCAGAAGTTGAGGCGGTCTTCGTCTCTGAAAGCGGATCAGAAATTTGGAGCGTGCAGCCATCGTATTCATTGCAAGTGACATTAACGCTTCCCGCTGTCAGTTTGTATGAATCAGCAGATTTCAAACCGTAATTTTCGCTTGTTTTAGAAGAATCAAAATCCTTGGCAATCGCACTCGCGTTTATCAAAGAAGCATGTGTTTCAGTCGGAATCGCGTTATCAATAGAAGAAACTTGTTCATCTGTGAGGGTGTTTGTGTTGACTCCAGCAGCAAGCAAAGCCGCAAAAACCGAACCTTCTCTGCTTGATTCCCAGTTCACATAAACAGTTTCATTTTCGCCACTTTTTACATCCGTGCGGGCAGAAATCAGGATTCCATCAATTTTAGAAGCCGCCCCATCATCTCCAAAGGCCTGTGCCAAAACAACAGCATTTTTGCAGACAGGGATTTCTGAAACAGTAATTCTGTCAGAATTTTCAGAAGCACCGGCTTTTCCACCAGAAACACTCACCTTTGCACTGGATTTTTCAAAAGCGTTTCCTTTGGAATCGAAACCTTTTACCGTAACGACAGCACTTTTTATTCCGCCTGCATAAATAGCCCGACCAGAATCAGAAGAAAATGTCACTGATATAGAGCCTAGTTCACCATAGTAAGCGGAATTTCTGCTTTCAGAATCAACACCACTGTCACAGGAAGTAAAAACTGCCCCCGCAAATACAAGAAGAGAAGCAAAAGGCAGGAAAAAAACTTTTTTAAGATTTAACGATTTCATTTTTTATTATTACTCCAAAACAAATTACTTTTACTGAGGGTCAAGAACTGCAAATCCGTTTGCCGGAGCCTCAAGCTTATATGAGCCGCTCACACTTACTGTCGAAGTATTCAATGTGCCGCTACCATCGCTTGTGTAAAGTGTATAAGTGCCTGCTGGAAGTCCACTGAATGAATAGCTTCCGGCACTACCTTTATGATTCAAAATAACTGCGGCAGTTTTTCCGTTCCAAGTGCGGGTAAATGCCGCAGGAATTGTATCAATGCTGACATTATTCTGAGCACCTTTCTGTATACACTCACTTGCATGATAAACTTTGTTTAAGACTTTAAGATGCTTGTACATTGAAGGTTTATTCTGCTTAACATAATTGATTCCGACATCACCAAGCATCCAGCGAGAAACAACATCATCCTTGTTTGTTGAAGGATGAGTTCCGCTCCATGAATACATTGCCTCAGTTCCGTAATATACGATTGGTACGCCACGGAAAAGATAGATGTAATTGAGCGCGTTTTTGTATTTTTCTTCAGAGAAAAGACCTTCACATCTGTAGCAGTCATGGTTATCTACAAACATTGCCGTCTTTGTATATTCGTCTTCTGTCATGCAGTCAAACTGAACATCCCCCTGAGAAAGAACATTATTGTAAACAGCCCCGATAGAATCTGCTCCATTAAAGACCTTCTGCATGTTTCCAGGATAATCAAGGCAGCTCAAATGCATATCAAGCATATGAAGTGAGTCAGTTTTATCTTCTGAATGGCGGGCAACGGCATCATAGCGACCGCACCACGCTTCACCAATCATATAGAAGTAATCATTTCCTTTTTCTTTTGCGTAATTGTACATCGCATCAGCAAATTCACCGGCAAACTCGTTCGGAATATATGCCATTGTATCGATTCGGAATGCGTCAACTCCGGCATCGATGAATTTCTTGTAAACATTAATGAGATGATGGCGACTATCCTTGCCATCTTCGCCCAAATGACCGAAGTCAATCAAATCAGCACACTGACCAAATCCATAATATGAATAGAATCCATTTTTAGAAGGAGTTGAACCTTCCGGGACCTCTTCATAATAAGGGTCAAGAATCTTCCATGCCCATTCTTTTCCATCCATGATTGTCTGAACAGGATTAGAAGCCCACAAAGTTGGAGCAGAACCAGCACCATGATTTCCGTGATTGATAACGATATCCTGCATTACGCGGATTCCTTTTGCATGGCAGGCATCGATAAATGCCTTGTAGTCAGCCCAGCCGTCACTGTCTTTTCCGCTTGAATGAAGATGCGGGTCAATCTTGTCAAAATCATATCCCCAGTAACCATGGAAAGCACTTGCCTGATAAGGATCGCCACCGCTACTTCCGTCATAGAAATAGCGGCCTTCCGGCTGTTTGACGCTCGGTGTAATCCAGATTGCAGTGAATCCCATGTCGGCAATGTAATCAAGATTATCAATGATTCCCTTAAAATCTCCACCGTGGTAGTAGCTTAGAACGCCTGTTTTATCTTCGCTATAATCGTACAGCTGACTTTCACCCTTAGGAAGATATTCGTCACCCCAGATATTGTTGTTTGTCTTGTCACCGTCTGCAAAGCGGTCAGTCATCATAAAGTAAACCGTCTCTTCTCGGAAATCGCGGTGAGTAAAACTTCCTTTCGGATTGATTGTAATTGTCTTAACTGCAACATCAGTGTCGCCCTCGTTGTCAGTAACTGTGAGTGTAACCGTATATTTTCCGCTTGCGGTGTAAGTGTGGCTCAAATTTTTGCCGCTTTCTGTTGAACCGTCACCAAAATTCCATTCATATGATTCAATCGTGCCGTTTTTGTCATAAGAAGAAGCCGCAGAGAAGGATTTTGCAATTTCTGCAGTGCCCTCATCCCCTGTAGAAATGACCGCCACAGGAGGAATATTCTTATTGCTTGTTGAAATTGTGATTTCAGAGGTTGAAGAAACATTATCCGCGCCATCATAAACTTTTGCGGTAAGAACATGAGTTCCATTTGAAAGAAGACTTGTATCAGCTTTGTAAACAGAAAGCCCCGCCGTTTCGCCCAAAAGAACTCCGTCAGCATAATACTCAATTTTAGTGATTCCGCTCTCATCTTCCGCATTAACAAAAAGATAAACGCTTCCAGAAACTTCCTCTCCGCCCAAAGGACTTACCCAGCTTACGAATGGTGACACAGCATCATTCACTGCAGAACCAGACCATTTTCCGTTTTCATAAGTCCATGTTCCGGCCGTGCGCTTCATGTCAGCAGTCTGGCTTCCACTCCAGTCAGCTTTTGTCTTAAAAAGAAGATTTATTGAAGTGTAATTCAATGTGCCCGTATACCAGCCTTCTCCCCTTTCAGAATCAGCCGAAAGCTCATAAAGTTTTCCGCCCTCGCCGTCTTCCCAGTACCAGACATACTTGTAATTTTTTACATGAAGTACAATCTGAGTTGCCTCACTGCCATTTAAGCCGATTACATAATCACTTTTATCTTTAAGACCTTCAATTCCTCCGGCCTTATAATCGTATGCAATCTGTGCTGAATTAATCCGGTCAGGACTTACGGTTTCATCAATTTTGGAAACGATTCCATTTTTATCCGAAGAAGAAATTTGTGAAATCGGGTAAGCGAGCTCCTGAAGATAGAAGAAAACATTTGCCAGTGGAGTTGTTGCTTTGCTCACTTCGACAGAATTTGCACCCGATGTAATATCAAGCACCTTGCGAATAACGATTGCATTCTCATCCAAAATGCTGGAGTCGGATTCAGAAGTGTATGCATAAACCGTAACAACACGATTTTTACCGGCAGGAATTCCGTTAATCGTAAGAGAAGATGCTTTTCCGTCTGCAACAGACTGGAATGAAGAGGCAGGTTCGCTCCCCTTTTCAATTCCCGTGCCAGAAACAAAGGCTTTTGCAAATTTTATTGAAGAAACATTAACAGAGCGTGCAGAAGAAGCAATGGTCAATGAACCGAATCCATCATAATTTTCAGAAGATTTTTCAGAAATGCCGACAGAACATGACAAAAAGAAGAAAGACGAAAGAATCGCAATGAGCGACTTTCCACGCAATTTAAGAACTTTTTTCATATTTCAATTCTATGAGGAAGATTTATCATTTCGCAAAAAAAAATTATTTAAAAAGTCAATTATGTGAAAATTTTACTAAAAAATGTGAAATTCAGACATCACAAAGGAATCAAGAACATAAAAAAAAACCGGACAGCAAGTGCCATCCGGTAAACTTATTTTAGTGCAATACGGAGAAAAAGAGGAGAAAAATCCGCATCACATTAGTTCAATTTATATCGGCCAGTAGAAATTGTGTGACCGTCATTGTAAACATCGAACCAGATTTCCTTGTTTCGGTTTAAGTCAAGTGCCTCATAGAATTCCTTGAGGTTTGAAATCTTTTTATCGTTTACAGCAGTGATTACATCACCATTCTGGATTCTGAGTGCAGCAGCTGGAGATTTTTCAAGCACATTCGAAACGGCAACACCCTGAATCTTGTCCTCAAGTTTAAGGCTTTCACGGAGTTTCTTATTGAGCGGAGAAGCAATGAAACCTGGCCAAAGTTTTGCATTGTCACTTGAAACAGCTTCAGTTCTCTCTTCAATCTTTACGGTAAGCGTAATTTTACTGCCACCACGAATTACGACAAAATCAGCATTTTTACCGGCAGGAAGATATGCAACTTCACGGACAAGCTCACTCTGAGAGTTTACATCCTTGCCGTTGATTGCAACAATAAAGTCACCTGCCTGCATTCCGCCTTTGGCAGCAGGAGAATTCAAGAATACCTGAGAAGCAAAGGCACCTTTCTGACCTTTTACACCAAGTTCCTTTTTATAATCATCTGTAACATCGACAAGCGAGATTCCAAGCCAACCGTAAGTGATTTTTCCATTAGAAATGAAGTCATCGATTGCCTTTTTGACAGAGTTGATTGGAAGGGCAAAGCCAAGTCCAACGCTTCCACCAGAACCAGATGCAATCCATGTATTGATTCCGATAACTTCACCGTAAATATTTACAAGCGGACCGCCGGAATTTCCCTGATTGATTGCCGCATCAGTCTGAATGAAATCGTTCATGTTGCCAATCTGATCACCGCTTCGGCCTGTAGCACTTACTATGCCCTGGGTAACTGACTGTCTGTAACCGAGAGGGGCACCCATTGCAAGACAGATGTCGCCAGTCTGAACTTTGTCAGAATCGCCCAGTGTTGCAACGATGACATTCTCTGCGTTTTTCGCATCAAATGAAACAAGCGCGATGTCCTGTCTTTCGTCTGCGCCAACCAGTTTTCCTTCAAATTCCTGGCCGTCATTGAGTTTTACAGTGATGTTTGTTGCTTTACCGGCCACATGATTGTTCGTGAGAACATAAACAGTATCGCCGTTGCGCTTTACGATTACGCCGGAACCAAGACCTTTCTGCTCATATTCCCGCTTTTTGTTTCTTGATTCAGAATCTCGTTCAGCATTCGGATTTCCGAAGAAAAAGTCAAAAGGCCAGTCTTCAAAAGGATTCATCGCCTGAACTTCTTTTTTCTCTGTAACATCGATTTCAACAACAGAAGGAAGAACGCCAGATGAGATTGAGCGGAATGAATTCTGCAATGCTTCGATTACTTTGAGTGAATCAGAAGAGATTGTAACAGCAGGCTTTGAAGTGTCGGCGAATGCAGTTGCGGCACTTCCTTCAACCTGAACGCGAGTGCAGGAAAGAGAAACTGCGGCAAACGCAAAAGCACAAGCCGCACCTCCTGCAAGGAATCTTTTTGTGATTTTTTTCATATTTAAGCCTCCAAACCGTAATTTCACCAGGAAATCCACGGTTTAATCATTTGCATTTTCTATTATATAAATGACGGAGGCTATTTAAAAGTTACAGAAATTTGTTTTTATAAATTGGTGTTCCCCATGCTCCGCATGGGTCGCTATGTCCGCACTTCGCTACCGCTCATTGCCGCAAGCGGCAACTTCGGTGCTCCCAGCGCTAACACACTAAATCATCACAGGCAGTGAGGACTTCGGTGTGGTCGTGGAAGACAGCTACCGTATGCTCCTCATGGCAGCTCCATTTGTGGTCTGCAGTGAGAACAGTCCAGCCGTCGCTTGCCAAATCGACATCACCAGTTCCAAGGTTAATCATCGGTTCAATTGCAAGAACCATTCCAGCCTGAATTCTTGGATTAGGACCGCCTTCCGGAAGATTAGGAATGCTCGGATCCTCATGAACATCAAGACCGACACCATGACCACAGTAATCATAGACAACACCATAGCCGTATCGCCCGTGAGCAACATCATATACAGCGTTTGAGATGTCGCGGATTCTGTTTCCAGCCACGCAAGCCGCAATTCCTGCTGTAAGACTTTCACGAGTTGCCTGTACAAGACGACGGATTTCAGGTTTTACATTTCCGACCATGACAGTGTGAGTAGAATCCGAAATATAACCGTCAAGGTCAATTCCAATATCAAGCGAAACAATATCGCCGTCATGAATAATCCTCTTTCGTGAAGGGATTCCGTGAATTACCTCGTTGTTGATGCTGATACATGCAGCCCCAGGGAAATCTTCATGATACCAGGCTGGGGTTCCGCCAATGCTTTTGATGAATTTTACGCACAAATCATCAACTTCCTTTGTACTCATGCCGGCATGAACCTGCGGCACGACTTCCCTGAACAAATCTGCAAGGGCATGGCAAGACCGCCTGATACCCTCGATTTCCTTTTCATTCTTCAAACGAATCATAAAATCTATATCTCCTTGACTGTTTCTCCGTTCACAAAACATCCTGTTTTGTTCACTCCGACAGAATTTTCTTTCAGAAAATTCTGTCCTGTCTCTTTCGCCGCATCCGTGCGGCGCATTACCTCACAAGTCTAAGTGCTTCTTCTTCACAGATTCGGGCTGTGCTATCATCGCCCATTCTTCTGTAGGCAGCGGCCATTTTCCGCAAAAAAATTGCATCCGCGCTCTTTCCGAAGCCAAGCTCCAGTGCCCGCTCCCAGCAATCAAGAGCAAGCTCATCCGGGATTTTTCCTTCGAGATGATTTTTGAGTACGCTTGCGGCCAGTTCCATCACCTCAGGGAAGAAAAGCCTAAAATAAGCATAGCTGTACTCCATTCTAATTATCTGCTCCAAAAGAATGAAGGCATCATAATATTCCTGACGCAAAACAAGCTCCTCGCAAAGAATGAATCCATAGTCCATAAAATCTTCACGGGTGAACCACTTTGCAAGCCTGAAACCTGCATGATTCATACTCATCCTTTTGAATTCTGCCACAGCATCGTCCTCACGATTGTGCATGAGGTCAAAAAAAATCAGCTTTGAGCGGCTTTCTTCGTCAGTGCGAGCCGAAAGCCACTTTCTATAATCAAAAGAATTTACAGAACGATTGTACCGGCTCTGGGCACGGTGCATGAAGTAAGACTCATCGAACAAAGAGCGCTGCTTGACATCAGACAAAATCTCATAAGCCTTAACAAGCTCCCGAAATTCCTCTGTCGTTGCAGAATCTTGAGACGCATCTGGATGTAAAAGTTTCGCTTTTTGACGGTAAGCACGCTTGATTTCTGCCGCTGTGGCATCATGGCGTACACCGAGAATCTTATAACAATCTTCCATATACAGTGTACTCGTCGTCAATTTCGGCGTTCGCTTCCTTCATGAAAGCCTCGTCAACTTCAAGGAATCTTCCGCCGGTGTTTTCCATGCAGGAATCCGAAAATTCTTTATATTCAGGAAATTTTTCAGCAATCTTTTTGATTTCGCAGGCGGCAATTTTAGAGAAAGCGTTTGCTCCTTCTGGCCTCAAATGACTGTTATCCCCTCGCCCCTGAGGAAAATTTTCGTATTCGTTTGAATCAAAATTCATATAGAATCTGCGACTTCCCTCAAATCCTTTTTGAGCAAGAAAATCAAGCGTAAGGGCATTCATGTCGATGCAAGGAACACTTTCGGCAACGGCCGTTTCGATTATAGCAGCAGCATATTCGCCATGAGAATTTTTGGGTTTATCATCCTCAAACATGCGACGGGCCATTGGTGTAAGAAGAATCGGCTTAACGCCTTTTGAGCGAAGTTCACGCACAAAATACGAAAGATTCTTTCTAAAAGCTCCGTCTTTTCCGGGGTCAGTATGCCTTGCAGGATCATCTTTTTCGTCATTATGACCGAATTGAATCATGGCAAAATCACCAGATTCAGCCCAAGCCATGGCAGACATAAAACGCCCTTCATCAATGAATGACTTTGTGCTTCTGCCGTTACGGGCAAAATTCAGCCAGACAGTATCCGCCGGGAAAAACCGTGCCAGTTCCTGTACCCAGCCTGTCTGCGGAAAAGTTGAGAAGTCATTATACTGCATTATACTGTCGCCGAGACATAAAACGCGCATATTACTCTACTGTTACTGATTTTGCGAGATTTCGCGGCTTGTCAGGATCATTTCCACGCAGAATTGAACAATAATATGCGAAAAGCTGTGCAGGAATGATTGAAAGCATAGAAGCAAGTTCTGGCTCAGAATCAGGAATTGTGATTACAGAATCACAGCAATTATTGAATGCACCTGTTTTGTCGAGTGTAATTGCCATTGTGACAGCACCACGGCTTTTTACTTCAACGATGTTTGAAGCAAGTTTTTCATAAAGTGACGGTTCAGTCGCAATTGCAACGACGAGAGTATCAGAATCAACGAGTGCGATTGGTCCGTGTTTAAGCTCACCGGCGGCAAAAGCCTCACAGTGCATGTAGCTGACTTCCTTGAGTTTGAGTGCACTTTCCAAAGAAGAAGCCGAATCAAAAAGACGACCAATATAGAAGATTTTTGATTTATTAAACTGGCGTGAAGCGAATTTCTGGATTTCAGTCTGATTATCAACGATTTCCTGTGCTTTTGAGGGAATTTCGACTATACCAGAAAGCAATTTTTCATATTCAGAAGATGAAAGATTGCCGCGTTCCTTGCCAAGTTTGAGTGCAAGAAGATAAATGCACATGAGCTGTGTAGTGTAAGCTTTTGTTGAAGCAACGGCGATTTCAGGCCCTGCCCAAGTGTAGATTACCTCATCAGCTTCGCGGCTTACAGTTGAACCGACACAGTTTGTGATTGCGATGACCTTTGCGCCAGCCTGTTTTGCAAGGCGAAGGGCTGCCAAAGTGTCAGCTGTTTCACCAGACTGAGAGATGACGATGAAAATGTCGTTTTTGTTGAGAATTGGATTTCGATAGCGGAATTCAGAGGCAACATCAACGGCAACAGGAATTCTTGCAAATTTTTCGAATGCGTATTTTCCGACAACGCCGGCATGATATGCGGTACCACAGGCTGTAATAACGATTCTTCCGGCCTGCTTCCAGTCTTCACCAAAATCAATTTCATCGAACTGAATGTCTACAGGTTTTTCGCCATCAAAAACGATTCGTGGACGAAGAGTGTCAGTGAGGGCTTTTGGCTGCTCATGGATTTCTTTGAGCATAAAGTGTGCGTATCCGCCCTTTTCTGCACTTGCCATATCCCACTCAACATGTGAAGGCTCGCGAACAACTTTATTGCCAGTTGCGTCGAACAAATCAACATGGTCATCGTAAAGAACTGCAAGCTCATTCTGATTGAGGTAATAGACATCGCGAGTATATTCAAGAACTGCCGGAACATCCGAAGCAATGAAATTTTCATTTTTGCCCAGGCCGACGATGAGAGGGCTTTCTTTGCGGGCAGCAATCAGGCGGTCAGGATATTTTGTACAGACGACGCCAAGAGCATAACTGCCTTCAAGTCGATGCAAAGTCTCCAAAACGGCCTTAAACAACTCGCCTGTCTTTTCGTAGAAATAATTGATTAAATGAGCGATAACTTCGGTGTCAGTCTGACTTTTGAAAACAATTCCCTGATCCTGAAGCCAGGCCTTGAGTTTTGCGTAATTTTCGATGATGCCGTTGTGGACGACAGCAATTGTGCCAGAAACATTTGTATGCGGATGAGAATTGATATCACTTGGTTCACCGTGAGTTGCCCATCTGGTGTGACCGATTCCGACAGAGCCTTTGATTACTTCATCAGCAATTTTTTCTTCGAGAAATTTCAATGCACCTTTAGATTTGCGCACAAGAATTTCATTAGAATCTTCTGAAAGAACGGCAATTCCGGCCGAATCGTAACCACGATATTCAAGTTTTTTGAGTCCGTTAATCAAAACAGGGGTCGCCTGTCTAGAACCTACATACCCAACGATTCCACACATACATTTTACCTCGATTTTTGGGAACAAGTCAGTTTATGGCAATAAAAAAAGCCATCGAAATACGATGGCTAAATAATACTAAAAAATCAAATATTAAACAATCGAATCAAGAACTTTGACTACATCATTGTCATAAAGATTCGGTTTAGATTCAAGTTCCTGAATAGCGGATTCTTTGTCTTGAATCTGTTTGTAATTGCGGCGGCTGATAAGCGAGTTGTAGCTTTCTGCAACATGGATAAGCCGTGCAATCTGAGGAATGGCATCCCCGGCAAGACCTTTGTAACCGGAACCGTCCATATTCTCATGATGATACTTTGCAGCATCTTCAAAAATATCCCAGTATTTTCTCGGAACAAAACCAAGATACTGTTCATACTGATTTACATGCTCACGAAGAATTTCTCTCTGCTCGTCAGTCAAGTTTTCTGCCTCAAGAATCTCTTCTGGAACTGCAAGGAAGCCTGCATCGTAAACCATTGAAGCCGCAAAATAAATCATTGATGAATTCTGATTTAAGCCAAGCTGCATTGCAAGCTTATAAACAAGCTCACTGACATTCTTTGAATTGTTCTTTCGCTTTGTGACGGCATCAATTTCGCTTCCAAGCTTTTCACAATCAATTACAAGCTGCTTCAATTCTGCCTTTTCATCGTCAGTCATTTCTGGAGCAGGAAGAGCATCAACTCCCCAGCGAGAACTTCCGGCTGACTTCAAGCCCATGCCTCCAAAATCGGTAATGCCTCCAAGGAGAAGCTGATTATTGGTCTGCTGCATTCCGGCAATCAGTTTAAGAGTTGAATCAAGCTGAGCCGTCTGCATTGCAGAAGCACGGGCAGAAACACGGATTCCAACAACAACAAGAATGAATACGATGACAAAAATAAGCGCACCGAGCATGACAAGAATCCAGATTGTTTTATTGCTGGTTCTGCTGATTTCCTTCATTGTATTGTTAGTTGTTTCAGAAACTTCGCGGACAGCTTCGGCTGTTTTTTCGCCAGCAGATTCAAGGCCCTGTCTGATAGCCTCTTTCATTTCCTCGTTGCCAGCCTGCTGAGTAGCCGCAAAACTTTCCATCATTTCTTTAGTTTGTGCCTGCTGCTTTGCATCACGGGCAGCCTCTTTTATATCTGCCTGCATCTGCTGAATCATACGGACATATTTTTGAATCTGCGGATCATCAGAAAGTTTTGGATAAGTCTGAAGATTCATTATGACATCATTAAAAAGAGTGAAATCTTTTGTTTTTGTCATTTTATCAAGCAACTTTGTGTAAATTTGAGTTGCGAGAAGATAGACATTTCCAGGAACTTCATCACGCTCAGACAATTTAAGGGTAGCATTGATTGTTTTGAACGCTTCCTCGTACTGCATTGCAGAATACTGATCGTCAGCCCGCTGCAAGAAACGCTTTGTAAGATCAGATGTTGAAGACTGAGCAAAAACGATTCCAACAGAAAATACACAGAGCAAGACTTGCAGAAGATTTTTTTTAATTTGGTTTTGAATCATTTTACTTTGTAACATTTCCAACTCCAATTGCAAATGTGATTTTTGTTCTATTTTCCATGCCGCCAACATTCCTCATTACGAGCAAATCCTGGAAGCCAAATTCGACACCGACTTTTGTTTTATCATTGACAGCCATTGGCAAAAGAATGGAACCGCCGAATTCCATTGCAGAATTTATGTCTTCGTATGCCAGATGACCTAAGTCGTAGTCATAGAAAGCCCGGATTACAGCCTCTCCCACAGGAACATTTTCAAAAGCAGCACCAATTACTGGTGATATGAAAGTATCTGTAGAACCTGTTCTGTCGCGGTCATTTGAAGCAAGGATGTGAGCTGCAAGACCAGCACGAACAAACAGGTATTTGCTTAAATCAGCAAAGGCGAATTCTGGAACAAAACGACCTGACATGAAGAATTCCTGAGGTGCAGCCTGAGCTTCCGGTAGGCCGCTTGAATTGAGCTTTGCCTCGCCTTCAAGCCCGCCCGAAGTAGAGAAGGTCACGATATGAGCATCAGCAAAGAGGTCAGCACCGATAATGAATCGTTCTGACGGCCGGAAAACATTTGCTCCTAAAGCAAGACCGTATTTAAGGCTGGAATAGTCAGGCTCTGAGACTTTCTGATAGACAAAATCTGCAAGTCCAAGTTTGACAGTCCAAATCCATGAAGAAAAAGAAGCCTTCTGTTCGTTGACATAAACTTCCTGGCCAGAAGCTGTACTGACAACATGATAGTTTCCACGGCTTTCGAGCTGAGCCTTTGATTTGGCATTTCGGGCCGCAATGCGTTCCTCTTCAAGTCTTTTGCGGTTTTCAGCTGCCTGCTGGGCAGCCTGCTGATTTAGGATAGCTTTATCAATGTAAGAATACAATTCAACGGCATCAAAATTTTCGATATTGTTATCGATGACGGCAAGAGAAGTCTGACGAGCGAATTCCAGATTATCAGTGATGATGAGCTGACGCGTTTTTTTGAGCGTATAATTCTCAATCAATTGATAATTTGGAGAAGACTTGTTATCGGAGAGAACTTTTGAGATTGCATCAATAGACCTGCCGGCAATCGCCATGTCTATTCGTTTGAATGCTTCACCTACATCCTCAGAAGACTGTCCGAAAACAGAAAAAGTACAGGAAACAGCTAAAACAGCAGCCATGACCGTACGGATTTTTTTAGTTCGGTTCACAATAAGTTCCTCTCTTTGAAGTGAATTCTATTGTAGCAGACAAAAAATGATTTCGCAATCAAGATTTGTATTTTTCAGCTACTTTCCAACACAGAAATGCTCGAAAATTGATCCAAGCACATCGTCTGGCGTTACATCACCGGTAACTTCACCAAGTGCATCAAGGGAATCTTCCAAATCCTGGACAACAGCATCAAGAGCGTAATCTTCACTTAAGAACAGTGCATGACGCACGCTTTCAAGTGCCCGCTCAACGCTGTCTTTCTGACGCTGTGAGCCAAGCCCCGTAATGTTTCGCTCACTGCTTTCACCAGCTGAAAGAGCCTTGCGGACAGCCTCACTAAGTTCTCCAAGTCCTATTCCTTTTTTTGCGGCAATATGAACCTGGGGGATAGAAAGCGACGGCAAATCCGACTCTCCCTTCAAATCGCATTTATTCCATACAAGAATCAGCGGAATGGATTTTTTTGATTCATCCATACCGAATCTTACATGCTCAGTTATGAAAGCCTTGTCATCTTCTGTCAGCCCGGCATTTGAATCGACAAGGTAAAGAATCAGGTCAGCTTCCTCACTTAAATCATGAGTCCGCTCAACTCCGACAGCCTCAATAACATCATCTGTCTGCCGTAAACCTGCCGTATCAAAAAGCCTTGCCGGAATTCCTGAAAAATCAATCCAGCTTTCGATAAAATCTCTGGTCGTGCCTTCAATATCGCTTACAATCGCACGGTCTTCTTTGAGAAGGGCGTTAAAAAGTGATGATTTTCCGGCATTTGTCCGGCCACAAAGAACAACCCTCGCACCGTCCTGATAGATTTTCTCGCTCTTCCATGAAGCAGCAAGTTCTTCAAGCACTTTTTCGGCCTTTTTAAGTTCAGAAGAATCAAAGGAATCCGCAATTGTTTCCTCATCTTCAGGATACTCAATTTCAACCTCAATAGCCGCCAGAGTATCAATGATATGTTTTTTTACTTCATCAATCGTTGCGTAAAGATTTCCGGCAAGTCTTCCTGCAGCCCTGCTCTGCCCCGCATCCGTTTTTGAATCGATTATCTCGCGAACAGCCTCAGCTTTTGTCAAATCAGTTTTGCCATTGATGTAAGCCCTGAAAGTGAATTCTCCCCTTTCAGCCGCACGGAATCCACTATTTAATAGAAGATTATAGACAGACTGAACGACATGAACCCCGCCGTGACATGAAATCTCAATCATATCTTCGCCAGTAAAAGACTTCGGAGCGCGGAAAACAGAAACAAGAACCTCATCAATTCTTTCACAACTGCTAATTGCTAATTGCTCACTGCTAACTTTCTGAACCCATCCGTAAACGATTGTGTTTCCGTTTGCTTCAAGCAGGGCTTTTGGCCTTGAGAAGATTTTTGAGAATAGTTCAATGCAGTTTTTACCTGAACAACGCACGATTCCAAGCGCACCAGGCGCTAAAGCAGTTGCAATCGCTGCAATCGGTTCTTCAGGCGTATATTTTAAGTTCGTCATTTAACTTTCCGAGTACGCTTCCCAAAGTTTTGTAATATCACTCAACTTAGGGAAACTGTTTTTTTCTTTACTTCGGTCACGGACTTCCTGTTCACGGATTGAATCCCAAGCCGCAGTATCATCAACAGTCTGTGTGGTTCTTGTCTGGTCATCATTCATAAGAATGCTGTCCTTTTTTGAAGGGCCGGAAAGAGCAGGTTTTCTGTATCTTGAATCTGCCTCATAAGACGGTCCAGGATACTTTTCATCGCCAACATCAGGGGAAATGTCATCGTAACGGCACATTCCGTTCCAATACATATAGCCTCGGTTCACGCTGTCACGAACGCCGTAAACCTGCTGCGTTACATAGTTTTTATTATACCATGCGCGGTCATAGCTTACATTCAGATAAAAGGCCTGAACCCACGGTCTGATAATCAACTTATTACGGCCAATCACGGTGTTTCGGTATGTTCCATAGTAGTACACACGATACGGCCGTTCGCTCACAGGCGCATAACTCAAAAAGGTCTGCTCAAAATGGCTCGGATAGAACATCGGGCAGACGACATCAACATATTCTGCAAGAAGCTCTACATCCTGACCGGTTCGCGTGCCTGAACGGTACCAGCCGTTTGCACCGTAGATGTCGATTCCAATCGGTGCATCAATATTTGCCCGTGCATATCGGAGGAATGAAACAAGAGCGCTTTCCTTGTCCATTCCGTCGCTTTTCCATCTGAACTGGGCGTTTGCCATGTTCTTTCCGTCTGTCGGAAAACGAATATAGTCAAACTGAATCTCATCAAATCCGCGTGCAATCAATTCCTGAGCGATGTGCACATTATATTCCCAGACTTCCGGTGAATAAGGATCGACCCAGTTTTCATCATAATAGAGAGTTTTTGTCTCGCCGGTTTCATTTCCTTCTTCATCCTTCACTTTTTCGTAGCCGGAAATTCCAATCCACGGTTTTGAAAGACTTCTATCCCAGACCGCGTACTGTTTTTTTCCGTAGTTCGCAAGATTTTTGTCCTTAAAAGTGACGATTCGCGCAATGAGATAAATTCCCTGCTCTTTCATCATTGGAACAAAGGTATCAATGTCTATTCTGTATTTTGAAATATAGCCTTTTTCGCGGATAAGCGGATCATTTGCTTCAAAGCGAATTCCGCCGTAATCATCTTTCATGTCGATGACCATTGCATTGAGTTTGTTATCCTTAATGATTTTCTTATACTGCTCGATTCCTGATTTCGTCATGACTTTGTGAGCCTGAACATAAACTGCCTTCTTATCAAGTGCCTTTGAAGCGTACTTGTTGTTCACATCATCAGGATACAAAAGCCAGAGTTCCCCCAGTGTCAGGCCGCTTTTTTTCTCATCAGAATTTGGAATCCATGCACTGTAAAGAGTGTCGTCGTTTCCGAGACAGTTAAAGCCTGATTTCCATCGGTCATACTCGGCAGGAAGGGAATCAGTAGTTTTTGTTGCCGGATTATAAGCTGCGACTTCACCAGTCTTTGTATACAGAAGTTTTGTTCCATCCCAGAAAAGAGCGTCAATCGTTTCAACAGGCTCTTTTCCTGCATACAGAAGCTCTCCTCTTTCCTTTGACCAGTCAAATCGATAGATTCTAGGAAGGTAGCTCTGCGAAACGAAAACTTCTGTCACAGGGAAGCCGTTCGCATCAGAAAAAACAACAGGAAGGATGTCAGAAATTTCATCAGGATAAGTCTGAGTCTTCATGTTCTCAAAGCCGCCGTTACAGTCTTTCCATGCGATTTTTTTTGCAAGTGGCATGCAGTATGAGAATCCGAAAATTGTATGTGCCATGAAAACAACAAGGTCTGTCTGAGGAGGAACAGCCGGGGTGACAGTTCCGTCTGCGTTTGTGACCGCCGGTTTTTCCGTTCCGATTCGTCTCATGTCACAGACGGCAACTGCCTTGATTCCTGAGGTTGTTGCAGAAGTTGAACCTATTGATTTCCAGTTCATTCCGCCGTCATAAGTAATGTAGACATCATCTTTTGTTGCAGTTACGAGAATATCAGGATTTGTCGGATGAACGGCAAGATCTTTGAGTTGTGCCGGCTGCTTTAGGAAGAATGTCTTCGTGCCATCCCACTGTTTAATAGTAAGAAATGGAAGCCCTTCATTCCTGAAATCAAATACATTCAAATCAGCTGATGAGATAATTCCTTCTGATGTAAGGAAATACCATCGAACTTTAGAATTTGTCCGATCCTCCGCGCGCACGATTTTTGAAACCTTGCCACCCTGCCAGAGAGGAATTGCCGTTTTGCTCGCATTGATTTTATAAAGGCCAGTCTCGCTTCCTGCAAGAATAAAGCCAGAAGATACTTCCCCTGCCTTTTCCGGGCCGTTTTCGGGCAGCCTGTAGATTGAAGTGTCCTCGGTTTGAGCCGTAGCTATACATGAGCTTAAAGAAAAAATCAAAAAAATCGAAAATAATATGCGCATATCTATGTTATCGGATTTTTTTTGACGCGAATTCACAAAATCATCACTTGAATTCAGACTTTTTTTGGTGGATAATAGAGATATGTTCGAAAATCACTTGTCAAAGAAGGAATGTGCTTTCCGAGCAGCCGTAATAAAAAAGATTTCATGCCTTTTAATTTCAGGAGTCATTCATGTCAAAAAAATCCAGCAAAAATCAGAAAAACACTAAAATCAACAAAAAAGTGCTTTTAATTGCCCTGGCATCCTTTTTAATAATCGCTTCTGTTCTTTTATTCATTATTTTTTCACCATCAAGAACATACACCGTAGCCTTCTATAAAGTTGAGGATGTGCAGAGACATGGAATCACCGCGACCATAAAGAAAATCGCAGAAGAAAAGAAATTTGCTGTCGAATTCATTCAGTACAACTCAGACAAATCTCTCGAAGAACAGGTTCCGATTGCTAAAAAACCGGCGCTTGTAATCACCACTTCAGGTTTTGCAGTCGATGAAGCAATCGACAAAGCTTCGTTCAGGTCGGCTGTTCCGGCAGATTTTATTCAGGGCATGACTTCATCAATGCGTTCGGCTATCAAACAGGAAGACGGCAAAATTCAGGCTCTTCCTTTCCTTTCAAGCCATTATGAAGTTGACATTGATCTTGCAGAATTCCGAAATTCAAATACAAAACAAATCAACACATGGAAAGATGTTGAAAAATTCATGAGGGAACAAAAACGCAAGCAGGACGCACCGATGGTTTTCGCTGGCGGCAATCCCGATGATTTCCTTGATTTTGCCGGAGCTTTTGCAGAATCACTTGACGGTGCACCATCATACGGCGATGCAGTTCAAATCCTCAAAAATAATAAAAAGAATTTCAATCCTGTGAGAACAGCAATTCAGCTTTGTGACGAGCCTGATTCACCGCTTGCAACTACAGTAAAACAGCTCAAATCATGGTACAAGTCGGGCTTCATTCATCCAGGCGTTTTCTCTTTCCAGACCAATGATGTTGAGGCATTCGCTTCAAGCCGCCTGTCGAGCGTTCTTTTCATGTCATTTGAAAATCACCGCCAGGTTGCACAGAAAACAATTTCCCGCTATACATCAATTTATTTTCCGTCAGAAAACCCGGCAAACACCCGTGTTTTTACAGGAAAAAGCTATTTCGCAGTTCCGCTCACTTCTTCAGAAAAAACAAGAATTCTTCTTCCGGAGCTTTTGAGCACAAGTAATCAGGAAGCACTGAGCCGCTCAACACAAGTTGCACCAGTTCTTGCACAGAGCAGAATCCCGGACAAGCAGGCCGATGATGCTCGTTATTGGATTGCTGCCACAACTGCCCCGCTCGCAGGTCTTTCAAACGAAGTTTACCTTACAAAACAGCAGAAAATCGCACTCGCAGCAGAAATTGCAAGCAGAATTAAAAATTAGCATGATATGCCGGAAATTTGTTCTTTCGCTGATTTTTCTCATTTTTCCGCTTTTCGCCTTTGCGTATGAAAAAGTGCCTGTTACGATAAACTTCAAGGGCGGCGGAGAACTCTACACTTTTTTTTATTGTTTCAACGAACATTCCGATGGGAAAAAAGCGGCTGAAGAACTTTTTAACTTCAAGCACTATGACAACCTGGCAGCGAGCAAACGAAAAAAGATGATGCCGGTTCCAATCGGAACAAATGTCGGCTACTACACCTATGCGATTTTCTGTTACGGCTATGAATTCTGGCTTTTTGAGAACAAAAACGGCTATCTTTGGGGCGTAGGAGCAATGCTTGACTACCCGCTAGGTTTTTCAAATTAAAGAAAGCTGTGCCGAAATAAAAATTATGATAAAAAGGGTGAATGCACTGGCAAGAGTTGTCCACACGACAAGCTGACCTGCAAGTTCCGCATCACTTCCCATTTCAGCAGACATTGGCACGGTAGAAACTGCAAGCGGCGTGCCATATAAAGCAATGAGGGCAGGAAATTCAATCGAAGAAAAACCGAGTTTTACTGCAAAATAAAGGCAGACAACCGGACAAATGACGGTTCTTGCAAGCACCCCCACAATAATCTTATGTTTAAGCCTTGAAACCGCGCTGAAAGTAAAATTTCCGCCCAAAGCAATAAGTGCAACAGGACTTGCGCACTGAGCAAGCATTGAAACCGCTTTGTAAACGAATGGCAGGGATTTTTTAACTGTAAAGAGTTTTTCGCCGTCACTTCCATACGGAATCAAAAGTCTGATTAAAAGACAGAAAAGGCCGGTCGCAACGCCAATAATAAGAGGATTCGTCGCAATTTTCTTTAATATTGAAAAAACGCTTATTTTTTTTGCAGGATTCCCATTTTCATCATCAACAAAAATCGAAAGTGCAATTATTGCAAGAACATTAAAAAACGGAATCGATACGGAAGAAAGAATTGATGCGGCGACGACAGGCTGTGGATCTCCCGAAGAAATCGACATGGCAAGCGAAATCCCGATAATCGCAAAATTCGAGCGGTAAGCACATTGAAGCATAACGCCTTTCTGCAAGGCATCTTTCACAAAAAAATGAACAAAAACAAGTGCCAGAAGAAAAAAAATCAAAATCGAGACGACGGCATACAGACAAAGCTTTCCATAAGCGGCAATATCCGAAATCTGCTCAACATTATAAACATTGAAAAAAAGCAGACATGGAAGACAACAACGGAAACAAAGCTTATTCAAAAGCGGAAAAAACTTTTCATCAAAAAGATGTATTTGTTTCAGAAAATACCCGACAGAAATCACCGCCACAATCGGCATGACAGCGTTCATTGTGAAAAGCAGGTTGTCAATAAAAAATCGTCCGTCTTCCATAATTCTTTTATTTTAATCAGTAAAGAAGCCTATTCAATTTGCTTCCATTTATCAATAAATTCAAGCATGAACTGCTGAACATTGCTGAACCACTTTTTCTGGAAAGCACAGGCTTCCACACCAATGTAGCGGAAATGCCAGCATTCCCACATGTAGCCGGTTACATCCTCATAGCCTTTGGGAAAAGAAAGACTCCAGCCATAATCTGCGGCATGATTATAAACCCACTTCCCCATTTCAGTATCGCCCCAGTCATCAGTGATTGAGCCGAAATCTACGGCAGTTCCAAGCTGATGCTGACTGGTTCCTGGGCGTGCAGAATATCGTTCAGCAAGCTCAAGGCCATCCTGGGAAACATATCGCTTAAAAAGCCTGTCCTGATAGGAATATGAGCGGTAAGTAGAAGAAACCATCAATTTAATTCCGTCAGCAAGGGCAGCACGGGAAAGATTTTCCAAGGCAGCATAACCTTCAGGTCGAAGTGAAAGGTCATTCCGGCTTACATTCCACAAATCGTTATTTTTTACGGATTTTAAATCTTTTGGAACATAATCAGAACCGACATTATGCTTTTTGTCAATGAGATAAAGCAAATCAAGTTCATCATTGCGGTGAAGTTTTTCTTCAGCTGCTAAAACTTTATGCAAATCAGAAAGAAATTCTTCTGGATTTCCATTTGGAATGGCATTTTTACAACGCTCACTCATCGAAGAAAGGACAGTTCTAAGTTTTTCGATTTCAGGATTTGCAGGCTGAACAGGCTCAACCGATTTTTGCGGAGCCTTGTTGGTCTGAGCTAGTGCAATTTTTTCTTTGCAGGAAAAAAACAAAACAGAAGACAATAAGACAAATAAAACTTTTTTCATAATATTTTCGTAAATCAAACTTGGGGCATTACGAGGAAAAGCCTCTGCAGACGGAGGCTTCCCCAGAAAATCTTTCAATTTTCAAGTTTTCGTTTACTGAACTTCCGTTACTGCGTGAATAATATCAAAAACATCGTAAAAACCGGTTTCTTCAAGCGCAATTCTGGCCGGGGCCGACGGATTCATCATGTAAAAACGATGCCCGCAATCTTCGCCGTCATTGAATGTAGCCATCATAAGACCGACACCAACGGAATCAATTGCTTCAACGCGCTCCAAGTCAACCACGATATTTGACTTTTTGATGTTTTCATCAAGTTTTTCTGCAAGTTCAGTAATCGTATAAGTGTTCATTACGCCTGAAACTTCATAAATGATATAGTTTGAACCTTCTTTTTCAACAATTGAAAGCTGTTCCATAAAAATCTCCTGTTAAGCTTTAAGCATTTTCAAAGTAAAGATACTTACATCGTCATCAAGTTCCTTTGAAAGGAAGTCGAGCAACATATTGTAAGAAGAACCAATCATGCTCTGTGCTGAAAGAGTTGTATTTTCAATGATTGATTTCTGCAAACGGTCTTTACCGAATGGTTCACCACGAAGTGATTTTGAGTCAAGCATACCGTCAGTACATGCAAAAAGAATATCGCCAGGATTAAGTTTTACTTTTTTGACCTTAATGTACGGAGAAATATCTTTTACGAAGCCCAAAACATGACCTTCACCCTGAATTTCCATGACGTTATTGTAAGCCCTGTTGTAGAGGAACAAAGCTGGGACAGCACAGTTAATATAGTAGACAGTATTTTCTGTGAAATCGATAAGGGCAAAAACACCCTCAAAGAATGTACCACGCGGAAGATTGAAGCGGATGAACTGATTTACCTTTTCAACAAGGAGTTTAAAATCCTTTGTTTCCTGAAGGTATGTTCGGATAACGGACTTAACGATTACCATGCTCATTGAAGCAGCAATACCCTTACCCGAAAGGTCACCCATTACAAAAATATGACGGTCTTCAGAAAGTTTAATTAAGTCAATGAATTCACCACCGATGTTATGCGCGTGAACCATCATTGTGCCTGAATCATATCTCTTATTGCGGATTGGATCCATGTTGCCCTGAATAGATTCGATAATCTGAGCAGACATTTTAATTTCTCGGTTTACGACACCGACAATAGATTCGTTACCGATGTTCTTCATGTAATAACCGAATACGAAGAAGTATGAGTAAAGCTTTGTAAATACCTCACGGTCATAACTTGTGTAAACGTTATCACCCGCTTTTACACCAAGAATAATGACACCAAGAATGTGACGGCCTTCGTTCAAAATGATGAATGCTTCAGAACCGCTGTCATGGAAGAATTTGAATATTTCCTGACGGATTTCCGGAGCATAATAACTTGTCGAAAGGTCACTTCGGAAGAGGATTCGTTTATTCTGGTTTAAGAGCGTATCAAAAAACTTAGTTTTGGTAGGGAAAGTCAGTTTCTTTTCTTCTGGCAAATCATAAACAGACTCAATTTCTTCACTACCATTATCAACAAGGATACGCATGAAAGACATACCAATGTTTTTTGTAAAAATTGACTGCATGTTTCGGACAATTTTTTCTGGGTCGTCAGAAAAGTCGAATTTTGAAAGGTCTTCCTCGAACAAGGCAGCATATCGCAATGAGCGGAAACCTGACCGCCTGTTAAAGACTTTCAAAATCTGGTATGAAACAGCAACCACGGCAGTTATGAGGAGAGCCATGAAGAAGAAGAACGAGAATCCGTGATGAGAACTTCGTGACCACAAAAACGCGAATCCGAAACCGATTATGCTCGACGGCAAGATAAAACAGATGATACCTTTAAGGAAGAAACCAAGTATTGAATAGAAGTCATAAAGGAAGTCAACGATTGTAGCCCGGGCGATAATCCACTGCGCAAGAACAAAAGGCACAAGAACAAGTGCGGAGAACATTGCAACTCGTCTGTATGCGATATGGATAAATGCCAATGCAAACCATGCCGCTACAAGAGCAAGGGCATTAAGAATTGATTTCTGATGGTCAAGCCTTCCGATACGGTTCTCTGCACGAAGAAGCATAAAAAGGACAGAAAAGAACGGAAGGAATACAAAAACAACAGCATTATATAACTGCAGCCAGTTGTATGGGAACATGACGGCAAGATCATCCATGAAAAGAGACCGTGACTCGATTCGGATTCCGACGAAATTTGTAATTACAACACCTGTAAAATGGAAGAAAACCGCCCAAATACACCATATTGAACCAGCAAGAGAAAGTACCTGTGCGATGAATTTCTTTTCCAAAGCAGGATAGAAAATGTAATAAGCAGATAAGTTAACTGAATAAACTCCGAAAAGAATATAGGTAAGATCTACGAAAAATGTTGCAAGCCTTTCTGGAGCACCAACAGCAGCAATAAGAGTGAGGCCCATTGAACCACAGGCAAGCGCAAGATAAACATTCAGCGAAATAGCCGGATTCTTTCCTTCATTGCCTGTTTTTGCATCAACAAAGATTGCGAGCCATGTCAAAAATAGAGCAAAAGCAATATTAATTAACGCGTAAATCATCTATTCTACCTACCTTTGAACTTTTGCGACGAGCATAGTCAAGTCATCATGAAGCCTTGTATCTGCATTGTAACTCAGAACAAGATTGACAATATCATTGACGAAATCCTGAGGGTCTTTTGAAGCACTCGCCTTAATTGTGTCAGTGAACAGCTCTGTATCACCAAGCTCCACTTTATCAGCGTTCATTACCTCAGAAACACCGTCCGAAGCCATCATAATCAAATCGCCAGAGAAAAGACGCTGCTCAGAAACCTGAACATCCCCCGGCTCAATAGGAATAATTCCAACAACGGAACAGTTTGAAGAAAGAGATTTGATTCGATATCCATCAGGAGAACGGGTAACAACAATCGGGTCAGACATTGAAGCGTTTACATAAGTAATTTTCATTTTTTCAGTGTCAACGATTCCAATGAAAAGAACGGTGTATTTATCCTGAAGATGCATACCTTTGATAGCCGCATCGACCGCGATAATCATACCGACCAGATCTTCTTTATTTTCCTTGATTTTTACGGTATTGATAACCAAGCCCATGACGAGAGCCGCAGCAAGACCTTTACCAGAAACATCGCCTAACATAAGAAGGGTTTTATTTTCATCAATCGGAAGAACAGTGTAATAGTCACCAGAAACATTGATGAGCGGGCGGAAATATGCACCAAGCTTCATGTTCTTGATTTCCGGGAGTTTTTTAGGAATGAATGAGCGCTGAGCATCAGCAAGCTGCTGCCATTCTGTTGAAAGTTCAGAAATTTCAGAAAGGCTTGAAATGATTCGTGAACGGCTTTGGAAACGAACAAATTCCTCGTACAGTTTTTCATAAATTTCTGTATCGAAAAGATAAGTGTAGCGGTTGAAAACATAGAAATGCTCACCGTCACTGGCAAAGAAAAATCCACGGGCTTTATTTCGATTTTCTACGAGACCGAGATTGTCACCGATGAAGTTAATCGGATCATGCCATGCAACATCGTAGTTCAGATCCAGTTTGGTGAGGATTTTCGGATCATTTGTGAATCTATTTGGACTATTATATAGAATATAGTTTGCATTTCGGTCCACATAAAGAACAGAACAATCCGCATCAAGTTCTAGAACTTCAGAAACAGCGTTCGTAAAATCTTCAAGAGAATAGCAGAAACGAAGTCTGTCGATGAATTTCGTAAGGAAGAAAGTCGCACCAGAATTCATTGATTTTTTTTCAATTTTACCGCGTGCGTGATCAAAAATCGTAACACTCGTAAAAAGCAGAATAGCAAAAAGAATGGAAGTTACAATAATTGGGAAAAGATTGGAATATGTCTTGTAGTCCGTCAATTTTGTCTGCGGAGCAAGGTTAATCGCAATAAAAATGAACGCAAGTGCAGCAATAAAGTTTATTGTAATCAAAGCAATGCGCCTTTGAGTCTTGTACATAAAGCCCCCTTATCTCTATATTATCGGCAGAAAAACCGGATTTCTCTATTTAAATGGTAAAAGACTAATATTCGTTGCTTGGAATGTTCTGTTCAGAACGAGAATCCCCGCCAAAATCACGGCGAGAAGAAGAATCACGCTCCCTTTTTGAAAAAGAGCCTCGTCTGAAATCATTTCTTCGGAAATTTGACCTTCCACGGCCCTCACCGCTTCTCTCCCCTCTTTCGCGGTAAGAATGATCAGGTCTGTATTCATCATCCTGATTTTCTGAATCCCCATGTCTTGGACGGAAAGTGTCATCGCGGTGGAAAGAAGACTTTCTGTATTCATCACGATTAGAATCATCACGCTCATCATGATTAAAACGCCCTCTTCTTGGACGGAATCCATCTTTATCAGAAAATTTTCGTTCACCAGCTGGTCTGAATCCTTTTTCAACAGCTACAGTTACGCGGATTCTTCGTCCGTCTACTTCCTTGCCGTTCATGCCGCCAATTCCACGCTCTCCCATGATTTCAGTTGCCATTTCAACAAAAGCAAAACCTTTTGACTGCTGCGTAAAGCGGTCTTTCATAATCTGAACAGAAACGACATCACCATAATTTGAAAAACACTCTCGCAAAGTGTCTTCAGTAGTGTTGTAGCTCAAGTTGCCAACATAAAGTTTCATATAATCCTCTAAAAAATAAAGTCCCACTATTATATCACGAATATAAATTTTTTGGTATAATATTTTCTATGATTAAAGCAGAAATTACAGATTCAGAATTACTCGCTCACATGGACAGTATTCATAAAGACGAAATGACGATTTTCGTTATGGCAGACGGAGAATTTCGCGGCGCTTTCTTCAACGGAACGAAACTTGTAAACCAGATGAGGGCTCAGCATAACCTCGGAATTTTAGAAACAATGGTGCTTGGTCAGGCAATGCTCTGTGCGGCCCTTCTGATTCCAATGATGAAAGGACGGGAACACATCACCTTCCGCTATGACACAAACGGACCGGCAGCAGGATTTTCCGTTGAGGCAGATTCCACAGGCTATGTCCGGGGATTTTTGTTCCAGAATCAGATTCCGGTCGAAAAACCTCTTGAAAACTGGGATTTAGCTCCATTTTTTGGTGACGGCACGCTAACAATCTCACGGCTTGGAGAAGGAATGAAAGAGCCTCAGATTGGCACGGTCGAAATCATGCACAAGAACATCGCAAAAGACCTTGCATGGTACTTTTTACAGAGTGAACAGATTCACACAGCTTTCAACACGAGCATTCAGTTTGACGAAAAAGGCCGTGTAATCGGTGCGGGCGGAATGTTTTTGCAGAAAATGCCGTCTGAAGGCGGAAAACGCGTAAAAAGCAATCAGAATGAACTTTCTCAGCTGAGCGAAGATGAACTGACTCAGAAAGTCGAGAACGCGTTCAAGGCAATGCCCTCAATCGGAAAATGGTTCAGCGATGGCGGCGACATGGAAGATGTAATTTACGGTCTTTTCAGGGAATTCGAACCAAAGGCAGTTCTTAACCGCGATGTGATTTTTGACTGCCCATGCAGCGAGGAAAATTTCATCGCACACATAAAGCACTTGCCGGCCCAGGAACTCAACGACATCATCAAAAACGATCCGGCTCCCATTGAAGTAGTATGCCACTGCTGCGGAAGCCGATATAAAATCAAAAAAGAACAGCTTAAATAGTTAGCAGTTAGCAGTTAGCAGTTAGCAGTTAGCAGTTAGCAGTTAGCAGTTAGCAATAAAAAAATCACCTCAGTCATGCCATTACAAACGCGTGACTGAGGTGAAATTTTATAAACCACGAAATTCTCTCTGTGAACTCCGTGCCCTTTGAAGTGTCGAATTTTTATTTCACAAACTCTTTTTTCAAGAAATCAAGGTCGAGTTCTGGATAAAGAACGAACTTGCTCAAAAGGGTCTGAACTCGCTTTGATGCGGCTTCTTTTACGGCCGGATCAAGTTCAATCTTGCCTTTTGCAGGTTTTCCTTCTTTTGTGAGGCCTGGTTTTGTTCCTTTGAGAACCTGATCGATGATTGAAGCAACTTCCTTCATTTCATTCTCACCCATTCCCAGAGTTGTAAGGGCGGGAGTTCCCAAGCGCAATCCAGATGTCCACCATGCACCATTTTTATCATAAGGAAGAGCATTTGCGTTTACAGTAACGCCGCACTCGAACATTGCAGCTTCAGCCTGTTTTCCAGTCAATCCGTAAGAAGTGACATCGGCGAGCATGAGGTGATTGTCAGTGCCGTCTGTTTGCAAGCGAACGCCCAAATCCTGCAAGGCTTTAGCAAGTGCCTGTGCATTTTTGACGACTTTCTGAGCATATTCCTGATAAGCAGGAGTATTTGCTTCTTTAAAAGCGATTGCTTTTGCAGCCATGACATGAGGAAGAGGACCACCCAAAACCATAGGGCATCCCTTGTTTACATAGTCAACGAATTCTTTTTTGCAGAGAATCATAGCACCACGCGGACCACGAAGAGTCTTGTGGGTTGTTGTGGTTACGATGTCAGCCCATTTTACAGGATCGTAATCGCCAGTGAAGACTTTACCGGCTACCAAACCTGCGAAGTGAGCCATATCTACCATAAGAACAGCTCCGCATTTGTCCGCAATCTCACGGAATCGTTTGAAATTGATTTTTCGCGGATATGCAGAATATCCTGTAAGAAGAATGAGAGGCTTAACTTCCATTGCCTGCTTTTCGATTGCATCGTAATCCAAAAGGCCTGTATCTTTATCTACACCATAAGGATGACTTTCAAACATGCGGGCAGAAACATTCATTTTATAACCATGAGTAAGATGACCACCGCAAGAATAATCCAATCCCATGAGTTTCTGATTTCCAAAACGCTTTCGGAGTTCGGCAAACTGCTCTGCAGTCAGGTCGTTCAAAGATTTTACGCCAAGTTCCTCAAGAGTCGGTGTTTCAACCTTTGCAGAAAGAATTGCCCAATAAGCCACGAGATTTGTGTCTGCACCAGAATGCGGCTGAACATAAGCATAATCAGCCCCGAAAAGGTCTTCTGCTTCTCTTGCAGCTTCCATTTCAACAGCATCAACATTCACACAGCCACCGTAATAACGATGCTCCGGATATCCTTCTGCATATTTGTCAGTAAGAAGGTTGCCCATAGCAGACTGAACAGCAAGCGAACAATAGTTCTCAGAAGCAATCAGTTTGAGGTGACTTCGCTGATTCTGAATCTCATTTACGACACTGGCTGCAATCTTAGGATTTACGGAAGCAACCTGCTGTAAATTAGAAACATAAGCGCACATTGCGGCAGTCGGCTTGTTGCCGCAAGAAGAAAGGTAATTTTCCAATGGCGTAGACATAATTTTCTCCCAAGTGTTATTTTTAATAGAAACAATTTTATCGAAAAGAACAGATTATTTCAATTATCAATGCCGGTAAAGATATGGACATCTCTGTAGCTTTTCATGGACAAAACTGTTATTATAGTCATATGAAACTCACAAGATTCAAATCACTCTTTATCATTACAGCTTGTTCAGCCTTTTTGGCAGCCTGCACCACTATTCCAAAAGAAATTCCAGAGGAACTCACAGCACAGGAACTCATTCAAAAAGGCCAGACTGAATTTGAAAACGGACATTATCAGGCCGCAATTTGTTATTACAATGCAGTCACTGAGCGCTACGCAGATTCTCCACCGCTTTACCTCGAAGCATATTATGAAATCGGGCATCTTTACATGCGCCAGAAGAAATACAGCAAGGCAGAACCGATTTTTCAGGATATCCTCGATTTGTACGCAAATTCTCAGCCTGGAACCTTGCCTGGTTCATATCAAAAGCTCGCACAGCTTGAAATGGACAAAATCAAAGAAAAAAAATAACAGGTCTGCTCGGAAACTGTGGTCATCTTGCGACTAACGGTTTCCGCTCCTCCTTCTAATCCCTGATAAAAAAAGTGTCGGTATGGTAAAAATCTCTTCTTTTTGATAGAATAACCTACCAATTTTGGAGATTAAAAATGACTGACACGAACATCGCTGACATAGATTCTTCGCCTTACGATTTTCGTTATGAAGAAAAAGGCTTTTACCGAAACAAAACAGGCCTCACCCCAGAAATAGTTGCAAAACTTTCTGACGACAAAAACGATCCCGAGTGGATGCGTGAATTCCGCCAGAATGCCCTCAAAATCTACAATGAACTTCGCGTTCCTGAATGGGGCCCCGATATCAGTGGCCTTAATATAGAAGAAATTGCAACATATGTCCGCCCGAACACAAAAATGCAGGGCAAATGGGAAGATGTTCCAGAAGACATCAAAGACACATTCGAAAAACTCGGCATTCCTGAAGCAGAACGCACAAGCCTTGCAGGGGTTGGTGCTCAATACGATTCAGAACTTGTCTATCACAACTTGCAGGATGAAGTAGCAAAACAGGGCGTTATCTACACTGATTTTGAAAGTTCTTTGCGCGGTCCGTATGCCGACATGGTAAAAGAGCATTTCATGCAGCTCGTAAAGCCAAACGACCATAAATTTGCTGCCCTTCACGGTGCAGTCTGGTCCGGCGGTTCATTTGTATATGTACCAAAGGGCGTAAAGGTCGAAATTCCATTGCAGTCATATTTCCGTCTCAATGCAAAAGGCGCAGGTCAGTTTGAGCATACGCTCATTATCGTTGATGAAGGTGCCGACCTCCACTTCATCGAAGGCTGTTCCGCACCAAAATACAATGTTGCCAATCTTCATGCCGGATGTGTAGAACTTTATGTAAAAAAAGGCGCACATCTCCGCTATTCAACGGTTGAAAACTGGTCAAAAAACATGTACAACCTCAACACTAAGCGTGCAAGGGTTGAAGAAGGCGGCTCAATCGAGTGGGTTTCAGGCTCTTTTGGCTCTCATATTTCATATCTATACCCGCAGAGCGATTTGATTGGCAGAGCGGCCCGTGCAGAATTCACTGGAGTCACTTTTGCAGGAGCTGGGCAAAATCTTGACACCGGCGCAAAAATGGTTCATCTGGCCCCGGACACAACAAGCGTAATCACAACGAAATCCCTCTCAAAAAGCGGCGGAATTTCCACATACAGAAGCGCAATTTACATCGGAAAAGAAGCAAAAGGGAGCAAGGCAAGCGTCTCTTGTGAAAGCCTCATGCTTGACAACAAATCCCGGAGCGATACCGTTCCTGCCATGGACATTCACACCGATGACTGCGATGTTGGCCATGAAGCAAAAATCGGGCGTATTTCAAACGATGCGGTATTCTATCTCATGAGCCGCGGAATCAGCGAAGAAGAAGCAAGAACAATGATAGTCTCAGGCTTCGCGAACCCGGTATCAAAAGAGCTTCCGCTTGAATATGCCGTTGAGATGAACAATCTTATCCGTTTGGAAATGAAAGGTTCTTTGTAATTAGGAATTAAACATATGACAGAAACACTGAAATTTACTGAAATAAATAAAATCCCTTGTCTCACCTGGAACTGGCTCAAAATGAATCATGCGTCTCTTGAGCTTGACGCCGATTCACAAATCATTTCTGAAAAAAAAGAAATAAATGCGGTCAAAAAAGGCGAGATAATCCATATTCCGTTAACCTTTGAAGACGGCAAACGCTACGAACATGAGCACATCATCACCGCAGAAGAAGGGGCCGAAGTCACCGTAATTTTGGACTACACTTCCCTTCCAAAGGCAGCAGGATTTTCTTCAATAAAAACACAGCTCATCGCAAAACCGTACTCAAAGATTCATCTTGTGAAAGTCCAGCTTCTGGGTGAAAATTTCATCCAGATTGACGACACAACCGGAGTATGTGACGAAAGTGCAAAAATCGAAGTCACGCAGATTGAGCTTGGCGCCTCAAAAGTCTACGCTCAGGTAAAAAATGAACTGAACGGATATTCTTCCAAATTCAAGTCCGATACAGCCTACATCTGTAAAAGCACGCAGCTTCTGGACATGAACTATCTTGTAAATCACTACGGCCCCAAAACCGATACAAAAATGCTCGTAAAAGGCGTTGTTGACGACAATGCGCTCAAAGTTTACAGAGGCACAATCGATTTCAAAAATGGCTGTACTGATGCCACAGGCGATGAGCAGGAAGAAACCCTTCTGATGAGCAAAAATGCCGTAAACAAGTCAATTCCAATGATTTTGTGCGACGAAGAAAATGTAAGCGGAACCCACGGAGCCACCTTAGGCCGTCTCGGTTCAGATGAGCTTTTCTACATGCAGTCACGAGGAATAAGCGAAGAAGAAGCCAAAAAGATGATGATGAAAGCCAAAATTTTAAGCGTCGCAAGCCTTATTCCAAACGAGGATGTCCGCTCAAAGATAGAAGCTTTCTTGAACTAAAAGAAAAGCCGAGTTCTGCAAATGCAAAACCCGGCTTTTTCATTCTATAACTATAGAACCGCCTAAAAAGACTTAGACTTTCAGCAATGCACTATTTTGTGTATGCCTTCCATGTTGTCTCAACCAATGTATCGACATCAGAATATTTTGGTTCCCAGCCCAAAAGTTCTTTTGCAAGATCGTATTTTGCATAAAGACTTGCAGGATCACCTGGTCTGCGTGGAGCTTCAGCGGCAGGAATTGGTTTTCCTGTGATTTTGCGGGCTGCCTCGATAATCTCTTTGACAGTTGTGCCTTTTTCGGTTCCGAGGTTCAATTTCAATGATTTGCCGTTCTTTGTGATGTAATCCAATGCCATTACATGAGCGCGTGCAAGGTCTGTTACATGGATGTAATCACGGATACAAGTACCGTCGCGGGTATCGTAATCTGTACCGAAGATTTTAAGTTCACGCTGACCGAGAGCTGCTTCCATAACTCTAGGAAGAAGATTTTCAGGCTTCTGCTCAAGACCAGTGATAACACCTTCAGGATCGTAACCAGCCGCATTGAAATAGCGGAGAGCTGCGAATTTGAGGCCGCGAAGCTTATCATACCATTCCATGAAGCGTTCGATTTCAAGTTTTGTGAAACCATAGTAATTAATCGGATTCTGAGGATGCTTTTCATCCATAGGCAGATACTGAGGCTCGCCAAAAGTTGCCGCACTTGACGAGAAAATCATAATTTTACAGTTGTGTTTTACAGCGGCATTCATGATGTTGAGAGTACCAGTGATATTGTTGATTGAATATTTTTCTGGTTCGACCATGCTTTCACCGGCAGCCTTGAATGCCGCAAGATGTACAAAAGCGTCAAAACCGCGTGCAAAAGCCAAATCCAAATCACGCTCAAGCAAAATGTTTCCATAGATGAATTCGTTTTCTTTAAAAAGATTTTCACGCAATCCGCTTGAAAGATTATCAAAAACCGTGACAGTATGACCTTTTGCCATCAGTTCCTTTACGACATGGCTTCCAATGTAGCCAGCACCACCAATTACCAATACCTTCATATTAACTCCTATCAGGTTTTATTATATCATTGATTCAAAATAAATGTCACGCACGCACGAAAGCCTTATGATTTAAACAAATCAATTTCATTTCCGATTGCAAGCACTGACTTTCGCATGAGATCTGAAAGGCCAGCAAGGCGGGAACCAGTTTTGCTGATTTCCTGAGCGCCATTAGACATTTCGCTCATACTTTCTTTGATTACGCCAGTAGATTCCTGAAGATTGTGAATTTCATCAAGAATAAGACGGTTTCCTTCTGCCATTTCGTGGCTTGCTGTTCGAACTTCGCTGGTTCCGTCGTTCATGACTTTGAGTGAATCTACAATCTGCTGACTTCCGACCTGCTGTTCTTCCATTGCGGCCCTTATCTGACGGACAAGCTGGTCTGTGTTAATAATCTGATCGTTCACTTCCTTGAAACTCTGGCTGCTTACTTTTGAAGACTCGACCACAGCTGCAATAGTTGACTGAATTTTATTAAGCTCACCGGTAATTTTCTTTGACTGAACTGATGATGTCTCTGAGAGCTTACGGATTTCATCTGCAACAACAGCAAAGCCCTTTCCCGCTTCGCCAGCATGAGCCGCCTCAATTGCCGCATTCATTGCAAGAAGATTGGTCTGACTTGCGACATCCTCAATTGCTTTGTTTGCATCCTGCAATGTGCGAGACTGCTCTGAAACAAAGCGAATCTGCTCTTCGACCTTTTTCTGCTGCTCAACCCCAGTTTCGGCATTATGAGCAAGCTGTTCAAAAGTATTCGCCATTCGCGTTACCGAAGAATTAACCGAAGAAATGTTTCCAATCATCTGCTCAACAGCACTTGAAGCCTGTGAAACCCCTTTAGACTGATTTTCAATCATCCGTTCAAGAGAGTTGATATTTTCTGCGATTTCCGCAACGGCCGCTGAAGTCTGAGAAACGGCATTCGCCTGAGAATTCATCTGCTCACCGACGCCATCGATATTCGTAATGATTTCCTGAATAGAAGAAGAAACTTCCTGTACGCTGTCCTGCAAATCATTTTCAGCATATCCTAACTCATCGCGGGAAGTTTTGATTTGAGAAACAATATTCTGCAATTTTTCAACGAATTTATTGAAACCACCGACCATGCTTCCGATTTCATCTTTTGTCGTAACTTTTATGCGTTTGGTCAAATCAGCATTTCCAGAAGCAATTTCGTTAACGGCAGTGTCAACCGTATGGATTGGTCTGATAATTGGAAGAGTCATGACGAAAGCGACCAGAATCGCTGCGGCAAGAACCACAAGCAGGATAATGACAACAAGCGTGATACTCTTGTAAATCGGTGCGGTAAGCTCTTTAAGCGGCCCGATTGAAACAAAAGTCCAGCCAGTTTCATCAGAAATCTTCTGTGCCATAAAATAGATGCCGTTTTTCGAATCAAGATTAAAGAAAACACTTCCTGAAGTGATTGAATTTCTGAATGAAGAGGCAGATGGATATTCAGAGTAAAAATTTGACGCAAGAAGCTTTTTGGCATCAGGATTTGTAAGATAATTTCCGTTTGAATCAAGAATAAAAGATTCACCTGATTTTGAAAGCTGCGTTCCCGAAATCAAATGCGTCAAATCACCAAGAAGAATATCGACTGCAACAACCCCGCATACAGAACCGTCTACAGAAACTGAACGAGCAACCGTGGTACAAGGTTCGTTTGTCGTCGCATCAACATAAGGATCAGTAACAACTGGCTGAGCAGCCTTGATACCCTTTGAGTACCATTCGCGGGAAGGCTTGTCATAATCAGCATCAGGAATCCATTCATCGCTCGAATAGAAAATTCCGCCCTCACCCATTGGAAGTGTATCTGTATAATAGAGACAGTACAACGCCTCGTCATCTTTAATTACCTGTGCAAAAGACTCAATGGTCTCCCTTTCCTCAATTTCATGCGATGTTACAAAAACCGCCATATCATTTACGATTGTGGCAGGTTTTTGCAAAAATGAGCGGATTTTTGAAGTGGCCTGAGAAACCTGAGCTTCGGCGCTCCCGGAAACATTCTCTTCGATTGAAGACATTTGCATGGTAACAAGCGGAACTGAAATCAGCGCGCTCGCAAGAATGACCACGGCAAGATTTGAAAAAATTATTTTATGTTTGATACTAAGCATTAGTGACGCTCCGATATTAATAAAATTTAACATCATTATACAGTCACTTTTTTCAATCAGCAAGAAAAAAAATAATCAGCTTTAATGTCGAGTTTTGTGACACCGACATTCACCCTGATAACAACGCTTTTTCTATCTTCCGCGGTCGCTCTTATTGTCCGGAACGATTATTGCGTCTATCATTATGCCTTTTTGTTCGGCCTGCTTTGCGACAAGCTCTTTCGTGAATTTTCCGCTTCCTCTGGGGCGTGGATGAGGCTCAGCGTCTCCAATCAAAATGATTTTTCTCTCGGCATCATCACGCCACTTGTAGTATTCAACAGATGCGAACAAAGCCTCGTAGACAGCTTCAGGAATATCACCACCCTCAGTGCCATAAATATAGAATCCGTTCAGATTTTTCTTAAAGACTTCAACATCTTCGGTAAATTCAAATTTTTTGACCGGAAGATTCATCCATTTGTAAGTGTCGCCGTAATCCCTGTATAAAAGAAGACCAAGCCGTAAATCCTTAAATTCCTTGAGTTTTTCAATAAGCATTGGAACCCATACAGTCCTCAAAGTCTGAATATCATCTTTCATACTGCCGGTAGAATCGATTGCAAAAACGACATCTGCCTTGTCCTTGTTTTTGATTCTATCAAGAGATGCCATTATGTCATCAGGCAAACTTGCAGGTCCCTTCGAATAAACCATTTCACCGCCGCCAAAAGCCGCAATATTCTTAAAGCTCTCAACAGCGACCGGATTGTAATCATCGGTAAGGATTATAACAGGCTCCGGCAAAGGCTCTGGTTCAGGCAATTCCATTTTCGCCGGTTCAGGAATCACTTCTTCCTTTACCTCAACGACCTCTTTTACAGGAATTTTTCCCAAATCAAACATATACGCATTGTCAGCATAACTTCCAGAATAATCACCATATTTCTTTTCAAATGTACGGATGTTGATGAAAGTTCCCCTTCCGATTTTTACAGAACCATTTCTTGTCCATGGATAGCCGTAAGCGATTTCTCCTGGAATGTAAATATGGAATGCGAGTCCGAACTCCTCATCTTTTTCAGCGGTCGAATCAATCAATGAATATTTTGCATATTTTGAATCAAGGATTTTTCCGTTGAGATAGCGGATTTCATCACCGTTTATCGTGTTGTATTCAATCGCCCGGTAAGCATAATTATCTTCTTTGCCCTCCGGATCTTTTGTCGTTTCGACAAGCATCACCGACTCGACGCCACTTTTCTTTCTTATATATAGGTGATATCCACCAACGGTCGAGAAATCACTTCCTGAATCATAGACAAGTCTAAGGTCTTCAGGATGAATCAAAATGTCTTCTGCAGCGAAAATTGATGCGAAAGAGAAAACTGCCAAAAAAATAAAAAGGACACATTTCTTCATATTCAAACAATCGGCATAAAAGAATATTGAAATTAGACAAAAGTATGATATAATGAGAAGAATGAACGAGCAGAAAACGGAATTCACAGCTGTGGATATAAATGATTTTTTCGACTCAAATGAGCAGCCTCCCAGCGCTGAAATAGACACTGGTATCGTTGTCTTCACCGAGCATCAAAGGCAGCTTGTACACACAATGCGTGATATGCTCGCAGGTGAAAACGCAAGTCAGCTTGAACCTTTAAACAAGCGTATTGATGATTTAAAAAAACTCGCCATCGCAATCGCGACCTTCCCTTCACTTTTGGAACGGGCAGATTTAACAGGCGGCACACGCACTCCAGACTCACTCATTGATTCACTAATCAATTCAAACCGAGAGGGCGATACAACACTTCAGCTTCCTTCAAAGGCAACTCTGGGCAAAGGCTTTCTTGTTGCAAAACTGCATACTTTCTCTTCTCTCGAAAAAATCGCACGGAAAGCAAATCTTGAGCCGAGCTTCACGCAAAAAATTCACGATGAGACAATTTCAATGATGTTCCTCCTTCTTGCAGAGGATGTCTATCTCAATCTTATCCGTGACACAAGTCTTACAATCGAAAACCGCCGTCAGCTTGCACTGGCCCTTCTCCTTTTGTGGGAGCATCGTGCTGACCAGAACATTTATGATATTTCTCCGGTTCTCCAGTCAGTCTGGAACGCCCGCAGAAGGCTTGCTCCCGCATTCGGAACAATGATGGGTACGAGCGAACTGATTATGATTTCATTCCAGCTTGACGAGCAATGGTCGCAGTTCATCAAGACAAAACTCGGGGAACAGGGCGTAAATCAGGCAATGGAAGAATTCCTTTTCGGAATCTCATACGAGCAAATCACCAAACTAAAGCTCATGCTCCGTGAACGAGGGATTGCCGCAATCGGCCGCGATGAAGTTTCAACCTTCCTCGGAACAGACATCAAAACAAATGTAAGTGAAGATTACCGTGATTTCTTCCAGCAATACTCTCTCCGCCGCGACAATGCACGAGCCAGAAAGCGACTTGATTTACCAGGACCTCATAAAACGCTCGAAGACTACTTCATCAGTTTCGTAATGGAAATGAACCGCGAAAAACAAGAAAAAGATCTCCATAAACACGAGAATTTTTCAGAAAACAAGGCCGTTATCGCTTGATTCTTTTTATAAAATCTGATAAATTCACGGAACTTACGGATTCTTCGGTGGTGAGGAGGTGAAAACGAATGGCAACAATCTTGGTTGAAGAAACAGAGAACCTTGAAAAAGCAATCAAACGCTTCAAGAGAATGGTTGAAAAAGAAGGTATCATCCGCGAATACAAAAAGCGTGAATACTACGAAAAACCATCTACTATCCTTAACCGCAAGAACAAAACTCTTCAGCGCAAAATGATGAAGAAAACTCGCAAATCTCACGATTCACGAGCATCTTACTAAGGATTTTCGGCCTCTGCTTTGCAGGGGCTTTTTTATTTATGATTTCAAAAAGACTTAAATTTCCCAAAAACGACTCAACAAAAGCATTTCTTAATTTTTTCATTGCAATTTCGGTATTACAGATTTTTATTCTCGCGTCCTGCGGAACAAACCACGCAATCGTTCCGTCAAGTGAATATGCAGATAGAGCCGAAAATCTTTACATTCCAGCCGAAAACGAACTTAGCTGGCAAAAAATCGAAAACTGCGACTTTGCAGAATATTTTTTCTATGAAAACAAAAGTTATCCGGTCCGCTACCATTGTGTCAAAATCGATTTAAACAAAGAAGTTTCAATAACAACTTTTCCTCAGTCAGAAAAAGATTTCGTACACAAAAACGGTAAAAATTTGAATTACTTTACCGGGCTGAGAGCGGCCAAATTTTCAAAGAAATTCAAATCAAAAATTACCATAAATGCGGCACCTTTCGGCGGAAAAAACGGAAAATGGGATTCCATTGCAAAAATCACTTCACCAAGAAGAATATGCGGCATTCATGTGGTCAATAAAGAAGAACTTGCGCCCCCAATCGACCGGTACAGTGCGCTATGCTTTTCCAAAGATGAAAATGGCTGGACTGCAAAAATAATCAAAAATCAGAAAGATACGGATTTTACAGAATTTGACTTCGCTTTCGGCGGATTTTTCACGATTCTCAGTTCAGATCAAAAAGAAGAATTCTCATGGAAAAGCAACGATTCCCGCACTGCAGCTGGCATCACTTCTGACGGCAAAACACTTTTCCTGCTCGTCGTTGAGGGTGAACGCTGGTCAAAAAGTCATGGTCTTTCATATCAGGAATGCGCAGACATAATGCACGCTCTTGGCGCAGAAACTGCAATGCAGATGGACGGAGGCGGCTCATCCTCTCTTTTCATAAATCAAAAAAATGCCCTTTCTTATCCAGCGCTCAGAAAAAATGCAGTCTTTATAGGATTTTATTGACGACAAGCCTTTTATAAGCTATTATTAAGGTTATGGGAATTGCGACTAGCCAACAACTTACAAAATATTATGACCAATACCGGGACACAGAAATCACTTTCACAAAAGACATTATCCGTGCCCTCGGACTCGACCCTCGTCAAGTCTATGTTAAATGTAACGGCGGTCAGTGGCCATGCATCATAAATTCAACATCATTTCAGCACGCCAAAATTATCGTCGGAACAAAAGGCGGAGCTTTTCAGGCACTCGCATCAAAGGGGGGGCCCACAGCAAACCTTCGTTTTTGCTTCAACGAACAGGAAGGTGACGGTATCATCACTTTTCTGGTATCTTCACGAGTCGGTGAAATCCGTCCGTACATGAATTCCAAAGACCTCGTAATTGTTACGCTTCAGTTTACCGCTCGTCCGCCAGATGATTTAATCGAAATCTGTGGCCGCCTTCTTGAGGCAAATGCAAATGCAATCCGCCGCCGAGAAGAGCGCATTCCAATCAATGACGACAGCAAACGCAAGCTCAATCTTGTCAAAGAAGAATGTAATGTCATCGTTCAGAGCGTTCCACGCCACTGTGTTGTCCGTGATATTTCTTTTTCTGGCGCAAGAATCATCCTTATCGGTCTTTCACAATATCTTGCAGGAAAAGAAGCCATCCTTCGTCTTGAATTCGACGAACCGGCAGAAATTCTTTCAATCAAAGGCACTGTTGTTTCCGCTGATTTAATTCCGGGCAGAAAGGACATCTGCATTGCAAGCCTCAAATTTGATGAAAGTTCTCTTCCACTTTCATTCAAAATGCACCTGAACACTTATCTCACTTCCGTACGAAAAATTCAGCTTTCAGCTTCAGAGCAAATTGCACAGCAAAAAGAAGCTCAGGCAGAACAGATTGCAGCAAAGGCAAATCAGCAGGAAAAAGCAGAACCAGAAAGCAAGGAAGCTCCTCAACCAGCAGCACCTCAGCCGACTGAACCACAAGCTCCTGAAGTACAGGCATAAATTTCAGGCTTTTATTCTATTTTCAACACTCACTTTTTACAGGAGACTTTATGACCCCAATCTCTCCATTGGACTCAGTTTATTTTATCAACATCCCGGAAGGTTTTTCTCTTTCTGACAAAGCTTTTCATCTCGACACCACGATTCCGCTTCCGGTGCAAAAAAAAGACAGTGATGCGCCGGGAACTTTTGACATGGCTTCGCTTACAGAAGAGCAGATTCTTGCAGGCTTACTCACAATCATGGCCTACGACAGCAGGAATGAGCATATTCTCTATTACCGCTCGATTTTAAAGCATGCACGACCGAACCTCAAAAAGGAACTCGGCGAAGCAGCTATTCTTAAAGCAAAAAACGAAGATTTTGAACTTGCTGAAGAAATTTTCCGTGCTCTAAGAGGTTTTGACCCAGAGGACATGACAATCACCCTCAATATGGCGCTTTTCTTTGATCAGCGGGCTGATTCCTACAGACGCTCAGGCCTGCACGAAGACGCAGATGCCTATGATGAAGATGCTGCAAATTATTACAGGGAAGCTCTTGATGCAGAACCGGCACTCCCAGATGCTTTTTTCAATGCAGGTTTCTTCTATTTAAAGCAGCATAACTATAAAGAAGCAAAAGACATTTTCGAAACCTATCTTGCACTCACTTGTGACCTTAAAGACGAAGATTTAGGCGAAAACGGAATCTACAAAAAGAACCGTGCCCAGGAGATTCTTGATAATATCGCAAATCGCAACATGGATGACGACCATTTCAAGGCAGCATACGACCTGATTAACAGGGGTGAAGAAGAAAAAGGTCTTGAAGAAATCCGAAAATTCATTGAAAAGAACCCGAATGTCTGGAACGCATGGTTCATGCTTGGCTGGGGAATGAGAAAGCTAGGCCGTTTCGAAGAAGCAAAGATGGCATTTGAAAAGGCTCTCACTCTTGATGGCGGTGACACAAGTGACACTTACAATGAGCTTTCAATCTGTCTGCTCGAAAGCGGTGACCTTAAAGGCGCCAAAAAACTTCTCGAAAAGGCATTAGTCAAAGACAGCGAAAACACAAAAATCATCTCAAATTTGGGCTATCTGGCACTCAAAGAAGGAAACCCGTCGCTTGCGGCAGGCTATTTCCAGACCGTGCTTGAAATCGATCCGGATGACAAAATCGCCGCTCTTGAACTAAGCAAACTGGATGTTTAAAAATCTAAGCGCAATCTGTCCCCGACTTTGACATTCACTTTTTCGTACCAGCCTTGCGGAACTTCAAGTGCATAAAGAACTTCAGTGCTGCTTGTGACATTCGCAAGGCTGTACGGTGTCATGTCCAGAATATCACGAATTTTACCGTTTTTATCGATATAGGCAATTGAAAGCGGATGAGGCGTGTTTTTCATCCAAAAATCAAGAATCTGCTCTTCCTCAAAGATAAAAAGCATTCCTGTTCCATCAGGGATTTTCTGCCTGAACATAAAGCCGTTACGCCTTTCTTCAAAAGTCGATGCGATTTCAGCTTTGACAGCGACTTCCTGACCATCAGAATTTATCAGAATGAGTTTTTTAACCGGCAACTTTGACTTTGCCGCACAAGAAAAAAGCAGGATACATGAAATAAAAAGTGATAAAATTAAGGATTTTCGAATCATAAAATTCAACTCTGTGTTCATTTGAAGTTAACTGTGCAAAGCGTTCTACAGCGAATCCAAAAAGTCGTCTTTTGCCTTTTCAACAGTTGTTTTTTCAACATTTGAGGAATTCTTTTTGCTGTCAAAAGCCTTTGCGTCAACATATTTGAGGGTGAGAGGTTTTTCAAGAGACATGATTACATTTCCGTCACGCCAGACTGATTTTTTGGGAGAAAGTTCATCAGGATTGCCATATTTTTCGCAAAGCTTTGAAAAGACGGAATAATGGTCAACTTTGGTGCGGTCAAGATTAAGCGTAATGATGTAAAGTTTTTCTTCGGCAAACTGAAACCAGCATCTCTCCAAAAACGAATAGCCGCTCTGAGAACCATCTGTTTCAATCAAAAACTGGCCGTCTGAAGGAGAGAGCGAAACATCGCGGTCACCACGATAGCCAAACTGAAAGTCATTTTTGAGGGCCTTCTTTAAATCATCGATATTCATTCCAAGTTTTGCAGAAGAATATCCGTTTGGAAGGGAAAAAGCATTCAGACAGAGAAAAAAAGCAAAAAAACTGAATAAAATCTTTTTCATTACTGATTCTGACTCTGCCTTGCAAGCTGATTACGATAGAATTCTGCCTGTTTGATGAGTTCCATCGTATCAGGAATGAGAATTCTGCCTTTTTCGACTTTTACAACCGGGGTCGTCATGAATTTAGCCAAATAAAGAGACTGAGTGCTCTTTGGCAGACCACACATAGTGGCAATGTCTTCCGGAGTAAAATTACTCATAAACTGAGAGCCTTTGCCTACATTGATACGCATTTTTTCAAGCTGAAGTGCAAGCATATCAGTCATCTGGGCAACTGGATTTGCCTGAAGAAGAGTATTGGCAAGCTGACGCTGCATAGACCAGAGCCTTTCTGAAAGAGTGGTCGTGAGGCGGTCAACCATTTGAGCCTGAGTAGAAACCATCTGATTGAAGTTCTGCATGTTAATTGACATGAGAACGCAGTCTTCGGTGGCAATTGCGTTTGCAGAACGCGGTTTTCGCTCAAGAAGAGCCATTTCTCCGAACATATCACCCGGTTTAAGCATGGCCAGAGTGATTTCAGTGCCGTCAACGACCTTGGAAATTTTTATTGAGCCAGCCTTGATGATGAACATGTCCGGTCCGTTCTGCGCTTCAGAGAAAACCATTGAACCGCGCGGATATTTACGGATTAAGTCCTGACTTGGCTCGATATAGGGCGCATTTACTTTTGGTTTGAGGACGGCAATTCGTTTGAGCGCTTTCTGAGCATTTTCGCCCGTCTTTTTCATTTTGATGTATTGATAATAAGCAAAAAATGCAATGTCGTACTGATTCTGAGTGTCAAAATAATAGCCGACATTATAAAGCTGTTCGTAATCATCCCTGGAAGTGGCGCTCTGAGTCTGCTGCATGAGCTTTTCATTGACAATACGCATTCGGTTTGCAAAAGTTCGGATGATTTTTAGAGCAACAGCAGTGTTTTTTTCGATAAGTTCGATATACTGTTCACGCTGAACGGCAATGCAGACGACATCAGAAATGGCGACACAGGTTTCAATCTGCGCACGGCGAGCCATACATGAAATGACACCAACAAAGTCACCGGGGCCAAGAACAACAGGCTGAGTTCCGGGAACATCGTTTTGATGGCTGAGTTTTACATGCCCACTCTGAATAATATAAAAGCGGTCTGGGTTTTCTTTACCCTCGACCAAAACATAAGTGTCTTTCTTGAAGTTAACAAATGATAATTGAAGCACTTTTTATATCCGCCTTCTAAACATTATAACGAAAAAACTAAAAATTGTCTCTATTTTTATATCGGCAAATCAAAAATCTTGCTTCACAAATCTTCGCTAAGAAACAAACAGAATTTCATTTTCCAGAACGATTCCTGTTTTTTCCAAAACGATTTTTTTAACCTCATCGGAAAGTTTTTTTATATCAGAAGCAGTTGCTTTGCGCTCAGGATTGACAATAAAATTCCCGTGCCACGGCGCAATCTGCGCCCCGCCAACTGCGAAACCTTTTAAGCCGCATTCGTCAATCACTTTGCCCGCAATGATTCCGTGAGCCGCGTCATTTTTGAAGGCCGAACCCGAACTTGGTGCGCGAAAATGCCCCTTTTCCCTGCGGTCGCTCATACATTTTTCAGATTTTTCGGAATCGAACCCGTTTTTGACAGAAAATTTTGCGGAAAGGATTACTTTAGAAATTAGCAATGAGCAATGAGCAGTTAGCAATTGGAACGGGGATTTCTTGTAGCCCCAGTCGGAATCAACTTTCTCGTATTCATGAATCTTTCCGTCATTCAAATCAAAATATCGCACGCTAATCAAATTATCGCACGCACTGAGTCCGAAGCAGGTCGCGTTCATAAAAAGCGCGCCACCAACAGTTCCGCTGAGCCCCGTAAAAGCCTCAAATCCGCCAAGATTATTCTTCTTGCAAAAAGAAAGCACGCTGCCCCACGATGAGCCAGCCGAAACACAAATCTGCGTGCATCCGTGTTTATCCGCGTTAAAAAAACTTATGGAATTTATCTTGCGGGTAGAAATCACCGCATCAAGACCGTTGTCGCTGATTATCACATTCGAGCCGCCACCCAAAACAAAAAAACTCTTTATCTGCGAGTCTCCGCGTACATCCGCGTCTAACGCTTTTATCGCAAAAATAAGGCTCTCTTCATTCTCCGGCTCAAGGAAAATTCTGGCCGTTCCGCCGACATTCATCGTGGTATGCTTCGAAAGATTTTCGTTCTGCTTTACGCTGCCGGTAAAATCTTCACTCTCATTGAAAAATTGTGCGATTTGGTCTATAGTTTTCATTAAGAATATTATAGAAAGAAATAGGAATTTTAGAAATATGGCTTTACGACTTTTCAATACAATGGGACGCACGATGCAGGAATTTGAGCCGATTCAGGCTGGACATGTCGGTTTTTATGGCTGCGGTCCGACTGTTTACAATTATGCGCATATCGGCAATCTCCGTGCGTATGTATTCCTTGACATCCTCGACAAAACACTTTCTTACCTTGGATACGACATCAAGCATGTAATGAACATCACCGATGTTGGCCACCTCACTGGCGATTCAGACGATGGTGACGACAAAATGGTCAAAACTGCCGAAGAGCGACACCAGAGCGTCCTTGAGGTCGCAAAATATTACACAGATGCGTTCATGAAGGACATCGATGCCCTCAATATCCGCCACCCGGATGTAATCTGTAAGGCCACCGAGCATATCAGCGAGATGATTGAGCTCATCAAGCAGCTTGAGGCAAACGGTCACACTTACATGGCTGGCGGCAACCTCTACTATGACATTTCAACTTATGCTGATTACGGAAAACTTGCTAACCTCGACCTTTCAAAACTCATAGCAGGTAAAGGAAAGCGAAAGGAAGTCGTAATCGATGAAAACAAACGAAACCCAGGCGATTTCGTGCTTTGGTTCACAAAATCTAAGTTCGAAAATCAGGCAATGACCTGGGATTCTCCATGGGGTCGCGGTTATCCGGGCTGGCACATCGAGTGTTCTGCAATGAGCATGAAGTATCTCGGCAAGCACATTGATATTCACACCGGTGGAATCGACCATGTTCCGGTTCACCACACAAACGAAATCGCACAGAGCGAGGGAAGTTTTGATGAGGCAGAACGCGCAAAAGGTCCGTGGGTAAAATACTGGATGCATAATGAATTTTTGATTCTCGAAGGCGGCAAAATGAGCAAATCTTCGGGTCACTTCATTACGCTGCAAACAGATTTGCCGGCAGAAAAAGGCTTTTCTCTCACAAGCAAGGGATATGCACCTCTCGACTACCGTTTCTTCCTGCTCGGCGGTCACTACAGAAAGCCGCTCATTTTCTCAATGGACGCACTTGAATCTGCAAAGAATGGCCGTGCGGCTTTGAACGAACGAGTGGCAAAACTCGTCAAAAAAGCAAAAGAAGAAGAGAAAATCGAGCTTACAAAAGAAAACTATGAAGGAATTCTCAGCAAGATAGCCTCTTCTATAGAAGAAAGTGAAAATCTCAAGCGATTCCGCGAAGGTCTTGAAAATGACCTGGCAACTCCAGTTGCTCTCTCAGCATTGCAGAAGGCCTCTAACGGCAAAAATCAAAAGGCAAGCGAGGCTCTTGCAGACATTTTCAAAATGGACAAAGTGATTTCGCTTTCAGTCATTGAAAACGCAATAAAACTCGCAGAAAAACAGGCTGAAGAAGCAAACGCTCATCTTGACGACCACGCAGGAGACCCGGAAGCAGCAGAAATCACTGCACTTGTAGCAGAGAGAACTGCCGCCAAAAAAGCAAAAGACTTCGCAAAAGCCGACCAGATCCGAAATGATTTGGCAGCCCGCGGAATCACGATTATCGATACTCCGCAAGGCCCGACATGGAAACGCGGATAGTCTAAAAAAAATAAGAATTTTGTAACTTAACGACATCATCATTGTTAATAAGGCGAGGAAGGGAAAATGCCGGTTGAACAGATTCATAGAACATATGCAGCTAGTGATCCGGCTGATTTCAGGGCGATTTACAACGAGACATTCGCACTGCTCTACCGGGTAGCGTGGCGTGTTGTAAATGATGAGGAAGTTGCAGAAGACCTTGTCCACGACTCTTACATCAAGGCGAGCGAAAAGAAAATGGTCTTTCCAAGCCTTGACGATGCAAAATTCTGGCTCATCCGTGTCGTAAAGAACGCGAGTCTCAATTATGCAAAGCGTAAAACCCGTGAGGCAAAGGCCTATCACAAAGTCCTCTACGAAAGCAAAAAATCTTCCGAAAGCGCAGACACAAACCTGCTCAAAGAAGACGCTAAGCGAATCGCACTCGAAGCCTTGAACAAACTCCCCAAGGGCTTGCGTGAAGTCCTGATTCTTCGCGAATACGGAGACCTCAACTACAAGGAAATCGGCAAGGTGCTCGGCATAACAGAAGGCAATGTAAAAATCCGCATGTTCCGTGCGCGTGAGCAGCTTGAAAAGATATTGGAGGCTGATGATGTCTACATCTCTTGAAAAAGATTTGCACTCTGTTTACATCGATGGTGAAATGCCGGAGAATTTTGTTTCTCAATACGAACAGCTCATTTCTCAGAATGAAAGCGGTAAAGCTGACCTCGAAAAAATGCAAAAGCTGCATGAAATTTTCAGGGAAGATTCCGAGTCCATTACAAAAAAAATCCGTGAGCCGTCCTCTGATTCCGCAGGCACTTTTTTGGAAGAAAGTTTTGAACGCTTGCAGACAAAAATGCGTTATGCCAAAAACATCTCTTTCGCACGCACTTCAAATTCAGAGTCTTCATCATTTATAACTCCATTCGCAAAATATGCGGCCAGTTTCATGGCGGCTGCGGCAGTATTTGCAGTCGTATTCGTTCCAATTCACTACAATTCACTTAATTCTGCAAAAGAAACGGCTGTTGCGGCAATTTCTATCATGAAAGAAAAGAGCATTGAGCCAATCGCAAAAACCGAAGTTGTAGTTGACGGAAACATAAATCCAAAAGGGCTCGCAGTAGGTTCTGCAAAAGTTCCTGACAGCACAAAACAGACTGTAACCGAAGCTTCTTCTTCAACTGTACAGACAGTCGAACAGAAGACCGTTTACGCAACAAGTCTTGCGTCAAATTACGGTGGAAAGCGCGGCTTCTTGCCTCATTCTGCAATCGGCCAGCGTTTCAGGGAAAAACTTACTGCCGTAGACCCGTTTATTCCTGATTTTTCTTCATCATCCATCACGATTCCTATTCCAAATTTCCACGAAATCGACAATAATCTTGAGATGATGAATAATCAGCAGGAGTAATTTTCATTGTCTCAGAAAAACGACAGTCCAAAAATCAAAAACATATTTTCTCTTCTTTTCAGAAAATATTCTTTTTTTCGTACGCTTTTGTACATTCTTATAGTCGCCATTGCACTCGCAGTTATTTCAGTAGCAACGGTTAAGTCAAAAAAAATTCCGACGATTGACTCTGTGATTCCGGTCGTAGGAACCGCAGGCGACACAATGGTAATCAGAGGCTCCAATTTTGGTTCCGTCCGTGGCACAAATTATGTTGAAATCGGCGGAAACAGAATCACAGCAAGCGGTTATGTCAACTGGACAGAAAATCTGATAAAACTGGTTCTTCCGGCAAATGTTCAGGACGGGCTTGTCATTGTCGTCACTCAGTCAGGCAAGTCAAAACCGGGATTTTTTGCAAACGAAGCAGGCATTCCTGTTGCAGTTCAGCAGAACACAAAAACAACACAGCCTGTAATCAACTCTATCACACCATCAACTGCAAGTTACGGCACATTGATTACAATCAGCGGTTCAGATTTTGGAACGGCACGAGGCGCAAGCAAAGTTGTATTCACCGCGAATGCCGAAAATTCTTCTTTGGGCAGCGGTCAGGGCGAATTGACGGCTGATTTTGACTTCAGCGTAATTCCGGCGAGCGAAAGTGATTTTGACTACGAATTCTGGAGCGATTCAGAAATCCGCGTCAGAGTCCCGGATGGAGCTGCCACCGGAAATGTTTTTGTCGAAACCGAAAAAGGCAAAAGCAATTCTGTAAGCGAAGAAATAAAACTCGCGGCAGGAACGAAATCCTACAAATCACGAAAAACTTATATCCTTCAGCTGAACGCCGACATCGATTCCCTCGATACAAAAAACGGCACGAACATTACGCTCAGATTTCCACGCCCGATTGTTACTTCATGGCAGCCAATGGTCGAACTTACGGAATGTTCTCCAGATGCAGTTATTCAAGATTATAAAAACACTGTAATTCATCAGATTGAGCTACAGAAAGCAAGTTCAAAAAGCGAAAAAATTCGTTTCAACCACAATTTCGTTGTTTCGGCATATTCCGTTCAGACTCAAATCAACGAAAAAGCCGTAAAGCCCTACTCTCAGGCAACAAAGTCCAGAGTTCTGTATAAAAAATCGGTCATGGCGGATTCATTGATTAAAAGCAATGATGAAAACCTTGTCGCATTTGCAAAAGAAATCGTCGGAAAGGAGCAGAATCCTTACCGGCAGGCAAAACTCATCTACAAATATCTTCTTGAAAACTACAAATTGACGGATTCGCCGCGCAAACCAGAAGCATCTCCAATGGACTTAATCAAAAGCAAAAAGGGTGACGCCTATGATTTCGCGATTTTTTACACAAGCCTTCTCCGCTCGCTGTCAATTCCCGCTGAACCACTGGCCGGTATTCTCGTTGATTCTGACATGAAGACACAGAATCACTGGTGGACAGAGTTTTATATAGAAGGATTTGGCTGGATTCCTGTTGATACAGCCCTTGGAGCCGGCATGAAATACAAATCGTTCAGACCGGTAGAAAATACAGCAGAATTTTATTTCGGCAACCTTGATTCACAGCATATTGCGTTCTCAAAAGGCTGGAATGAAATCAAGCAGACAATTTCTCAAAACAGTAAAATTGTCTATCGTCCAAAATCGTATGCCCTGCAGTCAATCTGGGAAGAATCCAGTGAAGGAAAAGTTAACTACAGCTCCCTCTGGAACGCTCCCGTTGTACTGGGTTTATATTAATAATTAGAAACGCGGAATCAGGAGTCAGGAATTGTAAGGGGGAAGTCTCCCCCTACGGTCGCACTTCGTTGCGCCCTACCCTCTCGCCTAAGGGGCTCTGCCCCTTAAAATCCCTGTTTTCTGCATGGAGGAATTTATGAACACAAAAGTTTTATCTGTCGGCGGGTCAATTGTTGCCCCGGAATATCCAGACACTGAATTCGTTTCACGCTTTGTTGCCATGGTAAAAGATTTTTTAGCAAAAAATCCTGAAGACCGTCTGATTCTTGTTGTCGGTGGCGGCGGTCCTGCTCGCATTTATCAGAAAGCCTTCCGTGCAGTCACAGGAACTCCAGAAAACGCTGGCGGAGATGCAGCTGACTGGATTGGAATCATGGCAACACGCCTTAATGCGCAGTTCGTAAAGGCAAGCTTCGAAGACTTGTGTAAAGAAGCCGTTGTCACAGATCCGACAGCCCCATTGGAATTCACAGGAAAAATCCTTGTGGCAGCAGGCTGGAAACCAGGTTTCTCAACAGATAACGATGCCGTTCTTCTTGCTGAAAAATTCAATGCTGACACGGTAGTAAACTTGAGCAATATCGAAAAGGTTTACACAGACGACCCAAGAAAAAATCCTGACGCAAAACCACTTGATGAAATTTCATGGGCTGATTTCAGAAAAATGGTCGGTGATGAGTGGGTTCCTGGCAAAAACTGTCCTTTCGATCCGATTGCAAGCAAAAAGGCCGAAAGCATGGGTCTCAAAGTAATCTGTGCGGGCGGCAAAAATATCGAAAACATTCGTGCCATCCTCGACAACAAGGAATATGTCGGCACTACAATAAAATAATTAGCAATGTGCAATTAAAAATTACAACGGGACATTGGTCGCTATCGCTTCCTCGTCCCGCTTCCATAATTACTCATTACTAATTACTCATTACTAATTACTCATTTCTAATTACTCATTTCTAATTTTTAATTAGTCATTTCTAATTCTCTTAGCAAGTTTTCCAGTTTTGTTCCATACTCTGGGTCGGTGGCCCAGTGTCCAGCAAGGTCATGTACTGTGCGGGCAAATTTTGTCTTATGCGGCCAGCTGTAGCGAGGGTCAACACATTCCTGTTTCAGTTCAACTTCTGCAGTGGTAGCGTATGCCTGAAGATGCTGAATATGTGCACGCACACCGATTTCTTCACTTTCAAAATACAATCCGGGATGTTCTGCATCCATTGCGCCAAGTCCGCAGAAATTATTCATTTCCGGCAAAACAAGATTCCCGAATCCAAGAAAGCCCGTTTCATGACACATCTGCACAAAAGCAACATCCGAATTGATTCCTTCAATAGCAGCTTCTTTCACATACAATCGGGCAAGACGCTCTACTTTATTCCTGTCAGGAAAACCTGGCTTGTGATTCATAAAAAACGCGGTAAGCTGTTTTGAATCCTTTAGTCCTTTTCCCAAAAGCTCGTCAGAACATTTTTCTTTTTCTGGCAAAGTCATGCAAGAAAAGAAAGCAAAAGCAAGTAAAATCAGTGAAATTTTATACAATAATCGTTTCATGCATAAATTATCGGATTTTTTTAGAACTTTTTTCGTCAGAGATTGCCGAAACTTACTTTTCTTTTGCTATATATAGTCAGGAGAAAAAAAAATGAACAAAACGGTAAAATTTCCTGATTTGGAAAAACTTTCAGACGAAAACAGAATTGAAATCCGGGAGCTTACAATACAGCATGGACTGAGTTTTCCAAGCGACGAGGAACTTATAATGCTGATTTTGGGGAGCGGCACAAAACAGACTCCGATAAAAGAACTTGCCAGACAGGTGCTGGGCATAGTCATGTCATCAAACAGCGACAACCTCGTGGACAATCTGATGAAAATCAACGGGATGGGAAAGAGCAAGGCGCTCATGATTGCGGCGGCCCTTGAATTCGGAAAACGGATAAACAGGAATCCGCAGATAAGCCTGTCTTCGCCCGCCGACATAATTCCCTACATACAGAGCTACGCAATGCAAAAACAAGAGCACTTCCTTTGCGTCACCCTGAACGGCGCAAGAGAAATCATTTCTATAAGAGTGATTTGTACAGGCTCGAACAACATGGCCATAATCCGCCCGATTGAAGTCTTTTCCGAAGCGATAAAGGAACATGCTTCGGCAATCGTGATAAGCCACAACCATCCGAACGGGAATCCGACCCCATCAGACGCGGACATAAAAACGACATTAAGAATCTATCAGGCGGCAGAACTGCTTGGAATCACCATGCTCGACCACATAATAATCTGCAGGACAGGCTATTTCAGTTTTCTGGAAAAAGGAATTTTAGAAGAAGAGAAGCTCTATGATTTATTGTAAGATTATGATTTATGCGTTATCATTATAGATATGAAATATACAAAATTTTTTATCTTAGGTCTAATTTCAATCGCTTCGTTCTCACCAGCTTTCGCTCAGAATACTAAAGACTATGGTCTTGAGCAGGAAGCACCGGGAAGCGAATCATCGGAAGCATTCGAATATATTCCTCTGCTTGAACCAGAAGAAATTGCTGACATTGATTCATCGCGCACAAAAGCTACAATCAAAACAAATGTCAAAAAAAGCACTATCTATCTCAACGGAAACTTGCAGGGAAAAACACCGCTCAACATTCAGAATCTTGTAGAGGGATTCTATCTTCTCCATGTTGAATGCAAAGGCTATCTTCCAAAAGAAAATTTCATTTACATTCAGCGCGGAAAGGCAAGAACTTTCTACATTGAACTCGAACCAACAGAAGAAACCTTGAAAAAGCAGGCTGAAAAAGAAGCCGCTGCAGAAAGAAAGAATAAAGCATCAGAAGCATCAGAAGCTTCAGAGCAGAGCACAGCTCCTGCATCAGAAACCACTTCAACTACGGCAGAAGATACTTCAGTCGGAGATGCAAAATGAAACTCTACTCCCGCTCACAGCTCGTAAAATCTTCCCTTCTGGGAGTGCTTGCCGGTGTCGTAATCGCACTGGCTTCAACCGCCTATTTTTCTTTGAACACTAAATCACAGGAAAATAGCGGGACCTCTTCAGAATCAGGAAAAAGCGAAGTTTCAGAATCCGAAGACACCTTATCAGTTTCTGAAAAAAACATGTTTATGAGCGGAGAAGTTTCATCTCTGGCAAAAACAAGCACTGTTTCCGGCAATTCAAGCCGTTTTATTGAAGAAAAGCCTGTTACAGTCGCAAAATCATACGATTCAGCTTACACTCAGGATGAACAGCAAAACATATTCGTCTATGAAAAATGCAATGAAGCGGTCGTGAACATCACCACACAGGTCATGGGAATCAACTGGTTTCTGGAGCCTGTCGTTCAGGAAGGCGGTTCAGGTTCAGGCTCAATCATTGACAAAAGAGGCTATGTCGTCACGAATGTTCATGTAATCTCAAATGCAAGCAAAATCAATATTTCGCTGCATGACGGCACTTCATACGAAGGAACAGTCATCGGCAAAGACGCAGAAAGCGATATTGCCGTAATCAAATTCAATCCGCCAGACAATGTTACGCTCAAAACAATTGATTTCGGGGATTCAAACAACCTCAAAGTCGGACAGAAAGTAATTGCTATCGGAAACCCTTTTGCCTTAGAGCGAACGATGACCACTGGAATCATTTCCGGATTGGGCCGTCCGATTCAGGAAAGCAAGAATGTCATAATCAGAAACATGATTCAGACTGACGCGGCAATCAACCCAGGAAATTCAGGCGGTCCCCTTCTCGACACAAACGGCAAAATGGTCGGCATCAACACAATGATTATCTCAAATTCAGGAAGTTCTGCAGGCGTCGGATTTGCAGTTCCTGTCAGCACAGCCCGCCGGGTCGTGGACGATTTAATCAAATACCGCAAAGTCAACCGTGGAATTCTCAAAATCACCCCTGTTCAGATGACTTCATCAATTGCCCGCTACGCAGGTCTTTCAATCAATACAGGCATTCTCGTAAGCTCTGTCGAACGCGGCTCTTCAACCGAAAAATCAGGCATTTTGGGCGGCACAGAGCAGGTTCAGTACGGCAGCCGCTTTAATCCCACAACAATCTATCTCGGCGGCGACATCATCACAGGAATCGACAATATTTCTGTACGCACTTATGCAGACTACACAAGTGCCCTTGAAGCAAAACGACCGGGCGACACAGTTACAGTAACTGTCTTTAGAAACAATGAATACAAAAAGCTTAAAGTAACACTCGACGGAAAAGACTCTCAGCAAAGCCATGAAAATGTCCAAAGCGAAACTCTCTAGAATTATCTTCCTGCTTGCGGCAATTCAGGCCATGCCTGTTCAAGTCCATGCAAAACCAATAATTTTTCCAATGCATGGACTTATGGTTGCCTCAAAAAAACCGGTTCCAATTGAAATGGATTGGGATGACAACAACTTTATCAATGCAAATCCAAAAGTCTACAACCACAAAATCGCACGCCTGGCAGCAATATTTTCAACAATTGCATATGTCCACGCAGATGAACGGCCGAACACAAACGAACTGCTCAAAAGCTATCGCCTTTTAGGCTTCAACGAAAGCAACATCTACTGGAACTACAATCTGGACTACAATCACCCGATGAACCAGAACAACCAGGCGGCCTACAGCTTTGCGTTCAAGGATATACAGACACCATCAGGCACAAAAAAGCTCGTATTTCTCATCATAAGGGGCACTCCGCTCAGCGCAAACGAATGGCTTTCAAACCTGAACATCAGCGATTCAACCAAAAAGGACATCAAGGTACACGAGGGTTTCCTTTCCACCTGCGAGATAATCAAACAGGATTTTTACAAATTCCTTCAAGACAATGCAATTTCCAAAAGCGACTCCTATTTCCTGATTTCAGGGCATTCCCGTGGAGCCGCAATCGCAAACCTGCTCGGTTCAATTTTCTATGATGACAAAGTAATCACGAGCGACAAAATGTTCGTCTATACTTTCGCAAGTCCGAATGTCAGCCAGGAAGACAGAACCCAAAACGACGAGTACAAATTCATCTGGAACATCGTGAATGCAGAAGATGCCGTTCCAACCGTGCCGCCAAACAGGAACAAATGGAATTGGAAGAAATTCGGCAATACAAGGGTTATCGCCAACTATTGGAACAGCGATCCAGAAACTTACCTGAACGACTACCTTCCAAGGATGAACAAATATTATAAAAAATTGCTTCTCCGCGAATATGCACCGTTCAAAAGCGGCCCTTTCTTTCAGTCGCAGGCCTCAAGGATTCTCACGGGCTACACCCCGGATGTAAAAACCTACTACAGATTCGGCCTTCATTTTATCTCAGCGACAGCACTCAAACTTGCCTTCAGAAGCGAGCCAAAAAGTGAAAATATTATCTCAGAAGAAGATTCCCAAGCCCAAGGCATCACCGCATCAGAAAGCTCGCAGCAATCAGCAGAATCTGCCGAATCCGAAGAAAAAGCTGAAGCCATGCAGCTTCCATTCGTTTTGAGACCGATACAAAGCTATGTGAACAACCACACCGACAACGGCTTTGACTATGCTCTTAATGCCGCCGTTGATATGCACGCCTGTGAAGCATATCTTTCATGGATGCTCGCACTCGAAGAAAACGAGATTTTCGCAAGTCTCGGAAGCTCCCAGATTGTCATTGACGGAGCGCTTGACTGCGCAATTTATGATGATGACGGCAATATGCTTGCACGAATCGTCAACGGAATGCCGGAAATCTTCACAATCACTCCGCCAGTCGGAATAATGCCGCTTCCCTACAAGAATGTGCTCGGTTTCCCCGGAAACAAAAACCTCAATATCATCGTGCACAAAGACAGCCTGATTCCAACAATCGTCGGCTATAAAATCGAACACTATGACGCAGCCGGAACACTTCTGGAACGAAGTGAAAAATCGCATTTTTACCCGCACACAAATCTTTCTGTCAAATTTTCAGCCGGAAAGTCAACTCTCGAAGAAAATCAGCTCACTTTCGAAAAACTTTCCCGTAAAGAAGCAAAACCACTCGTAAAAAAATACAAACTGAACGACAATTTCAAATTCCGAATTCAGCCTGAAATCGAAGCGACTTTCGGAAGCACCTTTGCCATGGGAGCACGAATCGGCGCACCGGTATTCTACGGCACAGTCCTTGGCGAACTTCGCTCAACAAAATCATACGGACTGGCAAGCGGAATCGGTCACCAGCACATCCTTTACGGCCGGGTTCTGTTCGATTCTGAACTCTTCGCCCGCTATCTGTGGACAAAAAATGACGAGGACAAAAAAGTTTTTGACATAGTTCCGCAGGCACGGTTCACATTGGCCTACAAACCGCTCAGACGAGCACACTACTTTGCAGGAGTTGTTTTTGACATGAACATCGACGGTTTCAACGACACAGCCTTTTCGACCTCCGCACGAAAATCGTATTTCTCAAAAATCAGGCTGAACGAAAAGCTCTCTTTGCAGCCGGCAATTCAAATCGGAGCGAGGTTCTAAAATCATGCAAAACAACAATAAAATCATGATTCTATGCAAAGTCGTTGACAATTTCGGCGACATCGGAGTAGTTTACAGACTCGCACGCTCACTCAGCGATTTGCGCCCAGAACTCGAACTCACGCTCGTGGTGAGCAATCTCGAAAGCTTTCACAAAATGGCCAGCGCGATTGACCCAAATAAGCAAATTCAGGATTTCAAGTACAAAAATTCAACCTGGAAAATCATCGACTGGAATTTAAAAACGAAACGCAACGCCGACCTGCTCACCCCTTCCAACTTTCCGTTTTCCATTATCCTTGAATGCTTCCAATGCGGGCGGCCTGACTGGCTTGAAAACCTTCTTTTTTCCGACGATTTTACCGAAACGGTTCAAATTCTGAACATTGATTATCTCACCGCCGAAGATTACGCCGAGGACTTTCATCTTCTCAAATCCGGAACCCGAAAAGCAAACATAAAGAAGCGCTTTTTCATGCCTGGATTCACCGAAAAAACGGGCGGCCTTGTGATTAATGAAGTGCCCTCATTTGACGCTAAAAATCCGGGGGCTTCGGCTAAAGCCGCCGCGCTTTCCGCACTTCCGCTTTCGCTCCATTCCTCCGTTCGCGCTGCTCACTCCGGAACGCCTTCCGGCGGTGCTCCAATCGCTAGCCCGTCGTCTTTCAACATTTTCTTCTTTGCCTATGAAGATGACTGTACAGCAGTCGTACAAGGCATCTCTCAATTTCAGGAAACAATTTGCGAAACAGAACAAGATTTTTCGGTCACCGTATTTGTCGCTGACGGAAAATCTTCAATTCCATTCGAAAACGCATGGAAAAAAATCAACTCGCCGTTCAAAATTGAAAAGATTCCATTTTTACAGCAAGAAGAATTCGATTTTTTCATAAATCAGATGGATTTTCTTTTTGTCCGTGGAGAAGATTCGCTTGCAAGAGCGGCCCTTTCAGGCCTCCCTTATATATGGCAGGCCTACAAACAGGATGAAAATTATCAGCTGGTGAAAGTAAATGCACTTCTTGACCAGATGGAAAGCTATTTTTCAGAAAATGATTTCCGTGAAATCAAATCATTCTGGCAAAGCTATAACGACTATGAAAATCCGACAGATTCAGACTCCCTCACCAAAATGCTGATTTCAAGCAGAAATCAAAAAAACACCGAAGGCTTCAGAAGATTTTCCCAAAAACTCCACAAGAACGGAAATCTAGCAGAACATCTTCTGGCCTTCATCGACAGTTTATAATCTCAGGCTTAGTATGCGGAATCCAAACCGCCCTGCTTAACCTGAAAGTGAGCGAACTCCATTGAGAAGCTTGCTCTTCCCTGTGTTACAGAACGCAGATTTGTTGAGAAGCCGAACATCTTTGCCATAGGTGCGATACAGTGAACGATTTCACCGCTTGCCTTTGAATCCTGCCCCTGAATCATACCGCCACGCTGCGTAATCTGGCTGATTGCGTCACCAACGAACTCAAGCGGACAAGAAATATCAACATTCATCACTGGCTCAAGAATCTGCGGAACAGCCTTGTTTGCCGCCTCGTCAAAAACCTGTGCTGCACAGGCCGTGAATGCAAATGGTGTGCCCGTAAGCTCATTGTAATCGATTTTTGTGACAGTAACGCCGACATCAGCACAAGGATATCCGTATTTGATACCAGAAGCAAAGGAATTTTCGATTCCGTTTTTGATTGCATCGTAAATCTCATCAGGAATATTTGCGTCATGCACATCGCAAGAATAAGTGTTTCCAACGCCCTGCTCGTTCTGACGAATTTTGATTGTAAGACCGGCAGTATTGTCTTTTCCAGCAAGGTTCTTTTCCCATGTTGAAGAAACTTCGGCTTCGTTTGTGACCGATTCACGGTAAGTTACCTGTGGAGCACCGACATTTGCCTTTACGCCGAAATCGTCCTTCATGCGGGTAACGAGAACATCAAGGTGAAGCTCACCCATACCACTGATGATAAGCTGGCCAGTTTCGGCATCTTCATGGCTCGTAAAGGTTGGATCCTCGCGGCTCATGATTGCAAGTGTATCAACAAGCTTGTCTTTGTCGCTCAAAGTCTCCGGCTCAATTGCGATTGAAATTACCGGCTCAGGGAATTTAAGGCTTTCAAGAAGAATCGGCATTCCTTCGCTTCCCAAAGTGTCGCCTGTCTGAGAGATTTTGAGACCAACGAAAACAGCAATGTCACCTGCTGAAACAGAATCCATCTGCTCCATGTGATTTGCGTTTACGCGCAAGATTCGGTTGATTCGCTCACGCTTTTTCTTTCCAACATTGAGTGCCTGACTTCCGGCTGTGAATTTTCCAGAATAAACACGAACGAATGCGAGAGCGCCCATCTCGCGGTCCTGCTGAATTTTGAACACGAGACCGAGAGGCATTTTCTTTTCATCGCATGGGATTTCAACTTCTTCTTCACGGTCTTTTTTAACATGAAGGCCTTTTGCGGCCGGAACATCAGTCGGACACGGAAGATAATCGATTACGGCATCAATCAAAGGCTGAACCCCCTTGTTGCGGCGAGCAGAACCACACAAACACGGAACAAAAGTGCGGTCAATCGTGCCACGGCGGATTACAGCCTTGAGCTGCTCATTGGTGATTTCACCACCTTCGAGATAAATCATTCCAAGCTCATCATCGTTTGAAGCAACTTCATCAACGAGCTTTGCCCGCCATTCTTCAGCTAAATCCTTGTATTTATCAGAAATATCTGATTCAGTGAAAGTTTCACCTTCATCATCAGGATTCCAGCGAATTTCTTTCATTGTGAGAAGGTCGATTACGCCTTCAAAATCTTCGCCCTGCCCCATCGGAACCTGAAGTGCGAGTGTATTAACGCCAAATTTCTGTTTTACATCGTTAATTGAATAGAAGAAATCCGCACCGATTCGGTCCATTTTGTTGACAAAGCAGAGTCGAGGAACAGAGAATTCATCAGCCTGTTTCCAGACAGTTTCGGTCTGCGGCTGAACGCCGTCTACAGCACAGATTACGGCAACGGCACCGTCAAGAACGCGAAGGCTTCGCTCAACTTCGGCAGTAAAGTCAACATGTCCCGGAGTGTCGATGATGTTGATTGTATAGCCTTTCCAGTCAGTCGTGATTGCAGCTGAAGCGATTGTAATACCGCGCTCCTGTTCCTGCTTCATGAAGTCCATTGTAGCCGCACCGTCATCAATTTCGCCGATACGGTGAATTTTACCAGTATAATAAAGAATTCGTTCAGTTGTGGTTGTTTTTCCAGCATCAATATGCGCCATGATTCCGATATTGCGCATTTTCTGTAAGTTAAGTGCCATAATTCGCCTCACAATTTTTAGACGCAGATGAACGCAGATGGACACAGATTATAAGTATCTCAGCTGAAAGCTATCAAATTAAACGAAAATCGCCCCCAGAATAATAACTTTATCTGCGTTTATCAGCGAAAATCCGCGTCAAATAATCTCTAAAGTCAAAAAAAAAGGAACATCGAGCTGATGTTCCTTAAATGTGAGCTATGATGGATTCGAACCATCGACAGCCGCCTTAAAAGGGCGGTGCTCTACCTACTGAGCTAATAGCCCAACTTCAACACATGAAACTTTAATGAGCTATGATGGATTCGAACCATCGACAGCCGCCTTAAAAGGGCGGTGCTCTACCTACTGAGCTAATAGCCCATGTGTTCATTGCTGAATG
>NZ_CAMHSK010000012.1 GCF_946187725.1 uncultured Treponema sp. | reverse complement strand
TTTTTGGAGCAAACGGGCTGATTGGCTGAGGCTTGTCGATGCACTTCTCCATGATAGAAAGGATATGCAAACGGCCAGCTTTTGCCTGTGCCAAAGCGTTCTTCATGATTTCAGTTGTGACACCAGCAATTTTGATGTCCATCTGGAAACCAGTAATACCGTCTTTTGTACCGGCAACCTTGAAGTCCATATCGCCCAAGTGATCTTCTTCACCAAGAATGTCAGAAAGAATCTTGTAGCGGCCATAAGGATTGTCGCCTTCCGGTTCTGTAATCAAGCCCATTGCGATACCAGCGACCATCTTTTTCATTGGAACACCAGCTGCGAGCAATGAGAGACAACCACCACAGGTTGAAGCCTGTGAAGACGAACCGTTTGATTCCATGATTTCAGAAACAACGCGTATTGTGTACGGGAATTCTGAGATTGGCGGAATCATCGGAGCCAAAGAGCGGCGAGCCAAGTTTCCGTGACCGATTTCTCGGCGGCCAGTCGTCAAACGGCCAGTCTCACCTACAGAATACGGCGGGAAGTTATAGTGGAGGATGAAGTTTTCGCTTCGTTCTCCATCGATATCGTCAAGAACCTGTGCGTCAAGTGCAGTTCCCAAAGTTGTTACAGCGAGAGACTGTGTTTCACCACGCGTAAACAAAGCTGAGCCATGCGGGCGTGGAAGAACATTGACTTCACAAGTGATTGGACGGATTTCGTCACATTTTCGGCCATCGATTCGCAAACCTTTGTCCAAAATTGATTTTCGGAGCAAATTATACTGAATGTCATCGAAGCACTGGTCGAAGAGTTTTTTCTGAATCTCATCGGCAAGCTGTTCTGCATGGTTAGCAACAATCTGCTTTTTAACTTCAGAGATTGCCTTACCGCGGTTCATTTTGCCGTCCTGGAAGCAGGCTTTTTCGAGAAGAGGTGTTGCTTCTGCAATGATTGCATCTTTGTTCTCAAGCTCAACATTGAGAGGAGCAAGAGGAAGCTTTTCTTTGCCACAAAGAGCAACAAGCTTTTCCTGAAGTTCACACATTGCAGTGATGAAGCCCTGTGCCTTTTCGAGAGCACCAAGCATTACATCTTCTGAAACCTCATTTGCGCCGCCTTCAACCATTGTAAAGCCGTCTTTTGTACCGGCAACAACGATTTCAAGCTCAGCCTTTTCCTGCTGCTGGAATGTCGGATTGATGACATATTCGCCATCGATGTATGCAACTCGTGCAGCAGCTACCGGTCCATGGAACGGAATATCAGAAATTGAAACAGCTGCAGAAGAAGCAACTACGGCGAGAATATCAGGCGGGTTGATTCCATCAGAAGAAACACAAGTAGGAACAATCTGAATCTCACGGCCAAAGCTGACTTCAAAGAGAGGTCTCATCGGTCGGTCGATAAGGCGTGAAACCAGAATTTCCTTGTCCTTTGGTCGTCCTTCGCGTTTAATGAATCCGCCAGGAATTTTACCTGCAGCGTAGTATTTTTCGTTGTACTCAACAGTAACAGGAACGAAATCAAGACCTTCTTTTACTTCAGAAGAGCAGCAGACAGTCGCAACAATTGCTGCACCTGCATACTGTGCATAAACACAGCCGTTAGCCTGCTTTCCAAGTTTTCCAGCCTCAAGAATGAGTTCATCATTACCGATTTTGTAAGTTACGCGATTAATTGCCATTGCTTACCCCCGTTTTTATTTGCGGAGGCCAAGTTCTTTGATAAGAGCTCGGTAAGTTTCGAGATCTTTTCTCTGAAGATATTTGAGAAGAGCGCGGCGTGAACCGATTACTTTAAGCAACGCGCGTTTGCAGTTTGTATCTTTTGGGAAATTCTGCGTGTGTGTTGTGAGCTGTTTGATTCGCTCTGTGAGAAGAGCGATCTGAACTTTTGTGTTACCTGTGTCGGCCTCATTTGCGCCGAATTTGCTGACTACAGCAGCTGTTGTTTCTTTTGTAAGTGCCATTTACTTACTCCTTAAAAAAAATATCCTGGCTAAAAGAACTTAATTGACCTGACATAACCGCTGATTAAATTATCAGAGAATGCGAGGCGAAGAATCCCATTCTCTAATGTACAATCAGCGCTTGCCATAGTCTTTTGCGCTTCACCAGATTTATAGGTCTCATCGAGACCTGTCATCAAGCATTCACTTGATGCTCTTTTCAAATTGAAGAAACTCACCATTGTACGGTAAGTTCCGTTTGGAGGCAGAAGCTGCCTGCCTTTTTTGGAAGCAAAAATGATTTTATCGTCTTCCTTACGCCAATGAAAGCCTGTACAGTCAAGTTCAAACGGCTTCAAAAGCATCTTCTGAACCAGAGAAAAGTTTTTCTCCAGCACGCACTTCCTAAGCCTTGAAGAAGAAACCCTTTCACCCTCAAAAAATACTGAATCGATTGTATCGACAGTAAAATTTAATTCCAAAGCGATTTTCTTGATTTCTTCCATTCCTAAAAGCCCTTTGTAACCGCAGTGAAAATCAACACCCTCTGCAAGATACTTTAAATTACAGTTACGAACGAGCGATGAAAGAAAATCATGTCCTTCAATTCTACCGAATTCCGAAGAAAAGTCAACGACTACAGCGAATTCAAATCCATATAATGCAAGATTATCCAGTTTTTGAGAGAGAGAAACAATATCGCCCTCATATTCGGTTGGATTTTTGTAACCGCGAAGAGAACGCGTAAAGGTAAGCACCCCCGGAACAAGTCCCTCTTCTTTTTGGGAAATAACGGCCCTAAAAAGAGACTGATGCCCCAAATGAGAACCGTCAAAACTTCCTATTGTAAGTGCAATCCCCTTTTCTTTAAAATCACTGTTGAAGCGCCCTGTTGAAATTTGCTCCCAGGAATAGATTTTCATTTTCTGCTCAGTATGAATCACAAAACCATAATTAAGCAGGAATCTATTTTTATCCTGTTTTTTTGTAATTACCCCGCCGAATTTTCCGTCCGGATAGAAAACAGCAATCTCACTTCCAGAATTTTCAGAGTTCAAATCCGAAATGAACATCTTGTTTTTTAGAGGCCGCCCATTGTTGAAATCAGATATATATCTTGAAGCAAGAACAGCTGTGTCCATTCCGCATAACGACGCAACTTCAGGAGTCATATCCAGCAGAGAGTTTCGGATTTCTGCTTCCATTTTATCATCTGACAATAGCTGACTGTCCGAACCGACCGCATCTTTAAGGAAAAAAGGCCCGACACGAGTTCGCAAAAGTTCTTTCAGATGAGCAACAGTTCCGCATTTTGAAGCAATGTCACGGGCAAGGGAACGAATGTAAGTTCCTTTTGAGCAGGAAACTTCTATTCGCGCATATTTTTCATTAAAATCGAGCAACTTAATAGAAGAAATCGTGATTTTTCGAGGCTTTAGCTCAACAGATTTTCCTTCACGCATCAAATCACTGGCACGCTTTCCGTCAACATGAAGCGCACTATAGGCAGGCGGAATTTGGTCGGTTTCACCTAAAAAATTGGGTAAAACAGATTCAATTTCTTCTTTTGTTGGAAGTTTTCCAGTTTTAATTACCTGCCCCGTTGGATCCAGAGTATCAGTTTCAGAACCGAATTCAATCAGCGCTTCGTAAGTTTTATCGAAATTTGTAATATGAGGAACAAGATGAGTAAGTTTTCCGACCAGAACGACAAGAAGGCCGGAAGCAAAGGAATCAAGCGTACCCGTATGACCGACTTTAGTAGTACCAAGGGCACGCTTTACGGAAGAAAGAGAAGAAAAACTTGTCTTTCCGGGCTGTTTTGCAAGCAGAACAATCCCGGAAATATCAGCGTTAGTTTTCTTCATTCGCGGCAGAGTCCTGCTCTCCTTCCGACTGATTTTTCTCAGCCTCTTCAAGCCGATTGAGCTTATTTACCATATCAAAGCCATCTTTTATGCTCGTATCGACCACGAAAGTAAGCTTCGGGAACTGGCGAATTGTAAGCTTTTTGGCAATTGATGACTGAATGAAGCCAGCAGCAGAATTCAATCCCTCAACACCCTTTCTAATCTGAGATTCGTTCAAGAAACTTGACACATACACTTTTGCATAAGCCAAATCCTTGGCAACCTCAACACGATTAATTGTGAGAAATGTTGAGACACGAGGATCTTTTACCTTCTGGAGCATAATCAGAGTTGAGATTTCGTCTCGAATCTGTTCTCCAAGCTTGAGCATTCGGAATTCACCCATGAACTACTCCTCAGAAGAAGATTCAGCGGCTTTAGAAGCCTCTTTCTCTTTTTCTTTAGCGATTGAGTCGCCAAGTTTGCGGGCGATTTCGACATATTCGAATACCTCAAATACATCGCCTTCCTGGATATCCTGCCAGTTTTCAAGACCGATACCACATTCAAAGCCATATGTGACTTCTTTTGCATCATCCTTGAATCGCTTGAGTGAAGTGATTTTTCCAGTGTATTTAACGATTCCGTCACGAATAAGATTGACAGAACTTGTTCGTTTTACGACACCTTCCGTAACATAACAACCAGCGATGATACCGACTTTTGGTACACGGAATGTATTTCGAACTTCGACCTGACCTGTAACTTCTTCTTTTGTATCCGGTTTGAGCATACCTTCCATTGCAAGAGTGATTTCTTCAACACACTTGTAAATGATGTTGTATTTTCGGATATCAACCTTTTCCTGCTCAGCAAGCAATTTTGCCTTTGGAGTCGGGCGAACATTGAAACCGATAAGGATTGCGTTTCCGTCTGCTGCAGCCAAAGTGACATCAGACTCGTTGATTGCACCTGCAGAAGAATGGATTACATTCAAGCGGATTTCAGGAGTTGAAAGTTTTTCAAGGCTTGTTTTGAGAGCCTCGGCACTACCCTGCAAGTCAGCTTTGATGATGACTTTAAGTTCGTTGATTTCGCTTGCCTGAATTGTTGAAACAAGATTATCAAGGTTGACTTTTTTGACAGCTTTTGCAGCCTCAAAGCGCTTGAGTTCCTGTCGTTTTGCAGAAATTGCACGTGCATCCTTTTCGGTTTCTGTAACCTGGAATGGATCACCGGCATTCGGCATATCGTCAAGACCAAGTACTTCGACAGGCATACTTGGAAGTGCTTCATTGACCTTTTCACCACGGTCATTGAACATAGCACGGACACGACCTGAGTAAATTCCTGCAACGAACGGGTCTCCGACTTTGAGAGTACCGCTCTGAACGACGACAGAAGCAACAACACCGCGTCCCTGATCAATTCGAGACTCAATGACTTTTCCTTCAGCACGAGTGTCATAAGGCGCTTTAAGTTCGAGAATTTCAGCCTGAAGAAGAATAGCATCAAGCAAATCATCAATTCCCTGACCTTTGAGAGCCGAAATCTTGACATACTGAGTGTCACCACCCCATTCTTCAGGAGTCAATCCCTGATTTGAAAGCTGCGTCATTACATTTTCAGGATTTGCGTCAGGTTTATCAATTTTGTTGACAGCAACAATGATTGGAACTTTAGCATCTTTTGCATGGCTCAAAGCTTCCAAAGTCTGAGGCATTACACCGTCATCTGCTGCGACAACAAGAACAACGATATCTGTAATCTGAGCACCACGGGCACGCATCATTGTGAATGCTTCGTGACCAGGTGTATCAAGGAATGTAATCGTTCCCTTTTCTGTATGAACCTGATAAGCACCGATTTTCTGAGTGATACCACCAGCCTCGCCAGCGACAACATTTGTCTTTCGGATTGCATCCAAAGTCTTTGTCTTACCGTGGTCAACATGCCCCATGACAGTAACGATAGGTGAACGGAATTTCAGATTCTCTTCATCACCGACATCACTTTCAATAACGGTTTCATCATAGAGAGAAACGAGATGTACTTCACAATCATATTCTGCGGCAAGCAAAGTTGCTGTATCTGAATCGATTGATTGGTTGATTGTGACCATCATTCCCATTCCCATGAGTTTAGCGATGATATCGCCTGCCTTGAGGTTCATCTTTTTTGCCAAATCAGAAACGGAGATGGTTTCCATTATATCGATTGATTTTGGAACTACGCTTGCAGGACTATTCTGCTTCTTCTTGTAGAGTTCCTCTTCATCAAACAACTCTTCTTTATCTTTTCGCTGACCGTAAACCTGCTTTTTGCCTTTGAACTGCTTTTTACCAGCAGCTGGAGCAGGAATCGGAGCCGGTGCAAATCCACCTCGTGGAGTAAAACCAGAACCTGCAGGTCTGTTACCACCAAAACCTGGACGGCCGGCTGTACCATTATTGAATCCAGGACGATTTCCAAAGCCAGGTCTTCCCTGACCGCCCTGACCATTGAATCCGCCACGGTTGAATCCGCCCTGAGGACGACCAGCACCCTGACCGTTAAAGCCTCCGCGGTTAAATCCGCCCTGACGGTTATTATCGCGTTCACGGTTCTGATAGCCTTCACGAGCCTGAGCACCTGTGAAACCACCGCTTCGCTGACCGCCCTGACCGTTAAAGCCACCACGGTTATTGTTATAAGAACCGTTATTGTAACCGCCTCGCTCCCGGTTATAGCCGCCCTGTCGAGAGCCAGAAAGATTACCAGCCTTTACATTCGGGCGAACAGAATTTAACTCAAAGGTTGTCTTCTGAGGTCGGGCAGCTTCCTGTTTTGGCTTTTCCGGCTCAGAAGCAGGCTTTACAGCGGAAGGAGCAGCACCAGACTTTTTGACGACGACATGAACGCCGTTCTTGGCCTTTTCTTCCGGATTTGAGTCTGCCTTAGCTTCATTATTTGCATTTGAGTTCGGAACGGTCTTCTTTTTTATGACAATTTTCTTTTTTGCCGGTGTAGAAGATTCGTTTTTAGAACTTTCAGCTGCAGTTTCAGGCTTCTTTTCCTTTTTTCTTAAAACAAATTCTGGTTTTTTTTCAGCTTCTTCCGCCATATTCCTATATTTACCTCTTATTACTCGTCCTCTTCAAATTCGAACTCAACGCCACACGACGGACATTTTGTCATGTCAAGCGTGATTTTTGCGCCACATTCAGGACAGAAGTACTCTTCTTCATCGTCTTCAGCGGCTGTATTTGTTTCTTCTGAAGGAGCAGTCTCAGAATCATTATTTTCTTCACTTGAATCAGCTTCGTCTTCCTCAACGAATTCTACATTATTGTGAATAATCTTGCTGACTTCTTCAAGGTCATCGGCACTAACACCTTCGATTTCGCCGATTTCACCGCCTTCATAGGCAACGATGAATTTTTCAATATCCTCATAGCCAGCTTCTTTAAGTTTGGCAGCAACATCCTGATTAACTTCTGGCAAATCAGCGATGACTTCAATTTCATCCGGCTCTGCGCTCTCTGCAGGAGCATTGCTGAACAGTTCCTGAGCACGGCGTGTCGTGATTTCAGTAAGATCCATCTCAGCAGCCTGCTCTTCTGTCTTAACATCAATACTCCAGTCACAAAGGCGGTTTGCGAGTCGTACATTCTGACCGTTTTTACCGATTGCGACAGAGAACTGCTCATCACTTACAATTGCAAGAGCTGTCTTTTTCTCATCATCAAGAATAACTACGCGGCTAACTTCCGCAGGAGAAAGTGCATTTTTAATGAATACAACCGGGTCGTCTGAATAGCGAAGAACATCGATTTTTTCGCCCTCAAGCTCACGGATGACATTCTGAATTCGCATACCTTTTGGTCCGACGCATGAACCGACCGGATCAACATCTTCTTTTGTGGTAGCAACAGCGATTTTAGTACGATAACCAGCATCGCGGACAATCTTTTTGATTTCGACCGTTTTGTCCTGAATTTCAGGAACTTCAAGCTCAAGAATAGACTGTACGAATTTTGGATCAGAACGGCTCAAAATGAGCTGAAGTCCTGAAGAAATTCTCTTTAAATCTACGATGAAAGCCTTGATTCGGTCATTTTTCTGGTAAACTTCACGCGGAGACTGATATTTCTTTGGCAAAACGCCTTCAACCTTTCCCAAATCAACATAAATATTACCATTATACTCACGCTGGAAATAACCAATGATGATTTCTCCAACCTTATCTTTATATTCATTGTAAAGTTTGTCTTTGAAAGATTCGTTCAAACCTTTATGAGTTTCCTGTTTACCAACAGAAACTGCTGAGCGGTCAAAAGTTTTTGGATCGACGATAATGTCAATTTCATCACCAAGCTCACACTCAGGCGAAAGTTTGAGAGCATCCTCAAGCTCAATTTCCGTTACAGGGTCATAAACACCGTCAACGATTGTTTTTCGTGAAGCAACCGTAACATCTGACATATCATCAGCGAAAGTAATGACGCAGTTATCAGCTGTACCAAAAGTACGCTTATAAGCCGCCCTTAAAGTGTTCTCAATAGTCTGTTTGACTGAATCCAATGAAAAGCCTTTATCCTGGGTCAATTCACGGATTGCATCTGCCATTTCTGACATACCAAGTCTCCTATTACAATATTCAATATACTTTCTGCAGGCTCACCTTAAAAAAGGAACCTACAGATGAATAAATTTTGCCTTTGCTATATTTTCAAAAGAAATAACTTTTGTTTCCAGAGAGCCGTCTTCTTTTTCTTCTTCAAGAGTCAAAGAAGTTCTGTCAGCAGCCTTTAAAACACCGCCAACCCAGTCCGTAACAGTCTTATCATACACCCGGATTTCACGACCTAAAAAAAGAGGAAATTCAGCTGCATTTTTGATGTTACGCTCCATACCCGGTGATGTAAGTTCCATGTAAGTATTGTCCGTTCCGAGCATTTTTTCAAGAGCAGGAAGAAGAATTTTATGAACACGAGAGCAATCATTTACACCGATGTTTACACTGGAATCTGCTCCAGTAATAGTTGCAAGGATTTGAGTTACGCCGTTCTGCGGTGAAATTTTCAACTCCACGAGATGAAAACCAAGCTCACTCACGATTTTTTCACATTCTGCATAATGAGGATATGAATCCAAAGCAATATAATCCATCAGCGCTCCGACAATAAAAATGGACTCGTTTTTGCGAGTCCATTAAAATATTTCTATTTAAATGTTATATTATTGTAGCAAGCGATTCTGATTCTGTCAACTACTTTCCGACTTCTTCAGTCTGTCCGAATTCACAGACTGCCTCGTAAACATTTGCATGTTCCAGAAGTTCAAGATTCTTGCCGATTTTTTTATATACACGAATTTCACCGTTTCCAATGCCGCCCAGGATTTTTAAGAGACAGCGTTTTCCTTGCGGCATCTCATAGTCACGGACGAACATGTCTTTACCTTTACAATAAATATCAGCGTCTATGACATATTTTCCCTGGTGCACGCTGACCGTCCAATGAACTTTTTCGCCATCTACAGGATCAACGCTCTGAGAGCAGTCATGTACAATCGCATTCTTCTTAAAAATTTTCCGGTTTCTTACGATATATTTTGAATTCTCAAGCTGCATAAAAGCACAGAGTTTACCGCCAAATTCACCTTCCATAGAGAAACATGAATTCAGCATGGATTTTCCGTTTATTATGCTAGTCATTTTTGATGAAGAAATATGGAAATACGGAGACTTTGGTTTTTTCCCCCAGCTTTTATCGATATATCCATAAGATGATTTTGGAAGAACAACAAATTCCTGATTATCAAAAACTACTGTTCCAGAAAACAAAGATTTTACTCCAATCGGAATCCAAAGCGCATTCATCTTATTATAAAGAGGTTCAGATTCAACAACACGCTCAAATTTTAAATCCCAGCTCATTGAACCAGGATTACACAAAAGTTCTGGCTTAACACGCAAATCCTGAACAGTAACAGCAACAGAACCAGAAAGAGCATTAGAAGAAAAAAGGCAGTCCGCAACCTTAAAGGTTTCGGTATTTTTTACAAGTGCAAATTGAGATGAAGCGACGAATTTATTCATCTGCTTTCCATTTACACCAAAGGCACCTGCTTTTACAAGAACATAGGAAGGTTTTACATCAATTTCATCATTGGCATGGGCCGCAGAAGCTGTGCCTGCAAGAGCATACTGCAAATCAGACTCCGAGATGGCAAGCCGCGACTTCTGACTAAGCAAAGCAACTTTAGGAGAGACAGCCGGATTTACGATGTATAATTCGATAAAAAACTTACACTCTTTACCAGTTACCTTACTGATTGCAGAGAAAACATATCTCCAGCGTTCAAAGCCCTGATGTCGCAAATTACCGCGAAGCACATACTGGTCAAAACGCTTGTAAATCTTTGAACTTGCCATTTTTGCCTTCCAAAACTAGCTCAAATCATTTTTAAACTAATTATCTTCTTTCATTTTCGACACTTTTGAAAATGAACTTTAGAAAGCTTAGAAAAATGTTTAAGTTTTATTTGAGGAATTTGTTAAGAGTGCTGTCGATGTCCTCTTTTTCGAGAGGAAAATTGTCATCAAGATATTCAAGACACTCCATTCCTGCCTGCTGAACATGCTCGTACCATATTCTATAAAGCTCAGGTTCAAGCTCAGCACTTGGCATTGGTGCCCCCTGAATATCAGAAACAAGCTGCCTCATCATTTTTATACATTCATCAAATTTTTGATTTTTCATAAAAGCTCCAAAAAAAAGTATCTAAAAAGAAAACAAACCGTAAAAAAAACTTACGGAACCTTTCCTTAGAATATTATAATGGTAGATTAATGATTTTTCCAGCAAAACCGTTGGTTAAAATCATTTTTTTATCACAAATAAAGACCCGTTTCCTGATTTTATCGATTTCTTTTGCAGAAACACCCTCAGCAAGACGACGGAAAGCTGCTTTCAAATCATCTTTTTGGGTATGAAGGATTCCGAGCACCTTACGCTCACGGTCTTCATCAAGAATTCCATAAAGCAGCCTTGTCAGCGCACTCGATCCCCTGCCCTTCGGAGACTGCGGCTGAATAAAATGACTGTAACAGCCCATGACAGCCCTCTGAACATCTTCATCACTAAAATCAATCTCAGAAGCGCCTCGAATACATTCTTCAAACACATTGCAGGAATCAAGAGGAGCTGGATCCCGGTACGAAGCAAAGACCAAAAGGCCAGACATAGGCTCCGCATTACAAAATGCACCATAAGCGCCGCCAATCGTCCTGATTTTTTCCCAAAGCAAATTGTTTGAAAGCCAGTGTGCGCAAACTTCCTCATGGAAACTGTTTTCATCTTCATATTTTGAAGCAGGAACACACTCCGAAGCATAAGCTACCTGAGAAGATGTTACAAAGGCAAACTCATTGCATCCAGAAGTTGAATCGCCTTCGATATCAGTAAGTGCAAAAAAATCCGCATCGGAACAAAGCCGTGCATCAACCGGAGCATGAATTTTAACCTCTGAAATGAATTCCGGAAGAATCTGCGAAAGTTTTTCAAAACCTGATTTTTCTGCAGTAACATGGATAAAAGCCCCGCCCCTCTTCAATTCAACAAAAATCCGCCGGAAAGAAGAAGCCGTATCTCTGACAGGAGCATCTGCCAGTTTTTTTATTGAATAATATTGACTCAATCCATTCCAGATTTCATCAACCGCATTTTTTCTTGAATGACGGCACCAGACTCTCGTTGAAGCAAAGACATGCCCATCAGGAATAATCGAAGCCTCAAAATCATTTCTGCTCTCGTTAAGGATATCCTGGATTCTTTTTTCGTCCGAAAAATCAGTTCCCAAAAGGCAGTCTTTTAAGAGGGAAAGAGCCTCGCCCGCTTTTTCCTCAAGCATAGCCATTCTGAAAATCAGCCAATCCCTCTTAATCCAATTATGCTTTGCGGCAAATTTGAGCGCATTTTTTGTATTTGGGCCTTCCATCGTAAGAAGATTTACTCCAAGCCCGCCAGATTTTAAAGCACACTCTTCGGCTGTCTGAGCCCAATTCAGATTATTCCATCCACATTCTGTAACACAGTCCGCAAAAGCCGGTAAAACAGGATAATCAGAAGGTTCAAGCACATCGGCAGGAAAACCAAGGTCAAAATAGATGATTCCGTTTGTATTTTCAACATTTTTTATAAAAGGAACTGCACTTTCATCAAAACCGCGAAGTTCATCAATAATCGTTGACGGCAGATTCATCATAGGATGGCCATCCTTTATGAAATCCGCTGGTGTAAGATGCGGGAGACAGGAATCATCATCCTCCTGAGACTGGAACAAATGAAGTTTTTCGTTTTCAGCCTTGATTTCCTCGGCAGATGTTTTCTTTAAGAGTTCTGCAAGAAGTTCTTTTTCGGCATTTTCGCGTTTTTCAGTGTAATTTTTTGACGGAGCAACCACAACAAGCGAACGATTTTTATTTTCAAGGAAAAGTTTTCTGAGCAAAGAAGGAAGATAAGAATCATCACTTTCAATTTTTGCACGAATTTTCTCAAGGTGAGAGCGGAGGCGTATTTGATTTTCAAGGCCGTCTCCATACTGCCATCCGTAAATTGGGCGAGCCATAAGGGCAAGAGCATACGGACCATGACCACGCTTTATTTCACGGTGAGAAAATTCAAGTGTCGTAAGAGTTGATTCTATGTCTTTTTTAGAAATTCCGTTTTCAACGAGTTTTTTTATTGTATCAAGAATTACCGACTCGACTTTCTTTTCATAACCTTTTTTTACACCACGCAATCCGGCAGTAAAAATCGAAGTATATATAGAAGAAAACATTCCATTTTGCGGTGCAGTATCTTCTCCGAGTCCACTTTCCAGCAAGGCTTTTTGCAAAGGAGAGCCATCATGATTGCACAAAATTCCTGCAAGAACCAGCTTTTCTGTCGCAGAAACAGCATTCTCAGAGCGACCGACATTCCAGTTCACAAGAACCGTATTCGCCTCTTCGCCGTCACCACTAGGCCCTTCGGCATAAACTTCAAGAGGCTTTTCGATATTATCAGGAACGACAAGATTCAAAAAATCTTTAAGATATGCCTGTCGCGCCTGCTCAGAAACATCGATACCCGGGAATTTCTTTTCAAGCCTGTCAAGGAAATTTTCCTGTAAAAAATCAAGCTGCTCTTCAGTGGGGATATTTCCATGGAGAAAAACAAAACAATTATCAGGGCGATACCATTTTCTATGAAAATCAAGGAAATCATTATAACTGAGAGTTGGAATTTCAAGAGGGTCGCCGCCAGAATCTTTTTCATAAATCGAACCCTTTAACAGACTGGCGATTGCAATATCATAAACGACTGATTCAAAGGAGGAATAACTGCCCTTCATTTCATTGTATACTACACCTTGAATCGAAGCCTTACCATTGTCATCAAGCTCAAGTCTATGCGCTTCCTGCATAAAGATTTCTTTTTCCAGCCTCGGAAAAAAAACAGCATCGCCATAAACAGACATGAGATTAAAATAATCAGCCTTTGCAATAGAACTTGCAGGATAAACGGTCTTGTCTGAATAAGTCATGGCATTAAGATAAGTCTTAACGCTCTGATTTGACATGACAACAAAGGGATCTTTTACAGGATACAGTTCAGAACCACAGAGAACAGAATGTTCAATTATATGCGCCACACCGGTTGATTTTGTATTGGGAGTACGAAAGGCGAACGCAAAAAGATTTTCACTATCTTCATTAAGTAGATGAAAGACTTCTAGACCAGTTTTTTGGTGCCGAAGATGAATTGCTGTTGAATGATAATCAGGCACATCAAAAACATTAAGAACTTCAAAAGATTTGTAAAAATCACCTCTTTTTAATCCACTAGACATAAAGTTCGTCATCCCTACCTTTTATATACAATTTGCCTTCTTCATGCGCACGCCGTAACGATGAAAAAAATTGAGCAGTTGCCTTGTCACAATCACTTTTTCGCATCGGATGGAGGAAATTTTCAGTTTCAAGAATAGATTTCCGTCGATTTTCAGACACATTCCCCAAAATTTTCTCGCGGAACTTTTCTTCTTTTGTCGCAATAAGATATGCGATTTCTTCTTCATCCATATTATGCAATTTATCCTGAATAAAACGATCATCCGCATTGATAATATCTTCCGAAGTAAAAAGAAGTTCACGCAAATCTTCACCAAGCTCAGGATCACCGTCAGCAAGATTATTAAGAATTCCCTCTTCAGCCTCAGGACTCATACGCTTTAAGATTTGTGCGAGAACACTCTTTCCATCAATTGAGTCCGATTTTGAAGTCGCAAGATGATTCATTTTTTCCTGAAGTGCTTTATCTACCCGCTGAACAATTTCCGGAGATATTTTCGTAAGTTTTGCGAGACGCATAATTACATCTTTTTTATCTGATGTTTCAAGAGAATTGATAACCTGCGCAGAAATTTTAGGATTCAAATATGATAGAACCAAGGCCTTAACAGCATTGGATTCGTCTTTCAAAAGAAGAGAAACTCTGTCACTGTCAGAACCTTCAAGATACTCAAACGGTTTGCCGGAAATCTGCGAGGCTGTTTTTTCAAGAATAACACTCGCTTTATGGGTTCCGAACGCTTTTTCAAGGATAGCCCTTGCTGTATCAACGCCACCCTCTTCCCTAGCCTTCTTTACAAGTCCCTGGAATTCTTCAAGGATTTCCTTTGCTTCTTCAGGCTCAACATAACGGATTGATGCTATTTCAGGAATTATCTTTTCAGTCTGTTCATCACTTAAATGAGGAAGAATTTTTGCAGCTTCATCAACACCAATAAGCAGAAGAAATTTTGCGACGCGCCGATAAATATTTTCACGGCCGTCTTTTTCTTTTGGCTGCTCAGGAACTTTTATCAATCCACCAGATGTAAGTGCTTTAGCCGCAATCTTAGCAGATTCATTTCCTTGAAAATTTTTATCATTTAGCTGAGGAAAAAATCTTTTATCAAAAAATTCATCAATTCTATTTTTATTCGAGGAAAAATCTTTTTTTCCTTCATCGGTTACTGTTTGATGGGAAACTTTCTCAAAAACCGGTTTCTGTATAACCTTTTTATCTCCAGAAGAATCATTACCACCACTAGACTTATAAGCATTGACTCTGAAATTATTAAGATTCATAAAATTATTCTAGCACATTTGAAAAAAGATTAACATACAAGGATTTGATTAAATTATAAAAATTACAGAAAAAGTCGTTTATAGAAAAAAAACAACCCCGCTGAAGAAAAATCCAACGGGGCTTAATAAATCAGATTTACAGACTACCAGTCATCGTTAATATCATCTTCATCGCGGTTCTGAAGATCGTAAAGATCTGTAACAGCACGAAGATCATCAAGATACAAGTAATATGTACCACGAGCAAGCATCGGGTTACAGTCAATTCGGAATCCAACGATGCGAAGACCAGGTTTAACACCATGGTAAGCAGAACTCTGAATAATTCCATGCTCTCCATCCGGAGTTGGCGGAATTGCTACAGAAAGTTTTCTCCATCCAGAGAATCCAAGTGAGCCCAAATATAGTTCGAAATTGTTACCATTATAATCCTGTACAAGGAGATACATCTGGTGATCCATATTTCGTCCAGCGACCCAAACAGAAACTGTCTTAGTAATACCCTCGATTGGAATCGGGCGAGCAGATTTTACGAAGAACGAATTCAAGCCACGGCGGAAGAATTCAACCTTTACACCGAGAACTTTTGAATCCTCAACATCTTCTTCTCCCTTAAGAGGCTCTTTTGCCATCGGGCTACCGCTGAAAAGACGAACACCAATGACACCGTTATCCGGAGAAATATGTGCATTCCAGCTTCCCTCAAGTTCATATCGGTCAACCGAAATTTCCTGCAAAGCCTGTCGGGCTGCGTCATTACCGATTACAGTTGGATCTGGCGTAGCCAAGCTTTCATTGTTTTCCTGAGCAAAAAGCGCTACTGAAAGTGTCAGTGCGAAGGCTGCTGTAAGTAATTTTTTCATTATTTAGCATCTCCTTGTGATGATGATGAAGTGCTTCCGCTTGAACTTGAATCACCAAAATCAATATTCTTAAGTTCGTATCCATCGAAAACATCGCTCAAAGCATTTGTAGTGAACTTGAGCTGATCGAAGAAGATGTTGAAATCATCAACATACTCATCCGGATCTGTGCGGACTCGGAATCCGACAAATGTCATAGCAACAGGACCAGAGCGAAGGCGTGAGTGCTGGCGTACACTTGAAGGAATCGGAACAATTATATTGCGCCATCCGTTGAAAGCAAGGTTTCCTGCTGGAAGAGTATAAACACGACCATCTGCATCACGAACCAAAAGATCAATAAAGTAAAGATAATTTGCACCCCAAACCCAGAAATCAATCTGAGTTACAGTTCCGATGAACGGAATCTCAAAAGGTTTTCCATCTTTCTCTGGATAAACTTCGAACCAGTGTTCACCCTTACGGATATAGCTTGTCTGAACACCAAGAACCTTTGGTGTTTCACCCTCTTTATTGAAATATTTGAGCGAATTCGGCTGACCCTCGAAATATCCCATTTTTGGGAATCCCTTTTCCTTATCAATATAGTGGCTGGCCTGCACTGCCCATGTCCAATTGTAAGCTTCTGTGTTGCTACTACCCAGTCTGCCAGGAACCTGATAATCCTGAGAACCAACATTGTCAAAATTATCAATGATTTTTGTTTCTACAGCCTTCGAGCTTGGTTGCGCCACTGCAGGAACAGAGAAAGCAAGCAGAAATGCAAAACCAGTAAAGACTACTACGCCCTTTTTCATTCAAAACTCCTTTTTATTTATTTGTGCGCCTTTTTGCAGAGACACCCATATTTTGTAATATCGGCAAGACTCAACAATATCTGCACAAAAATCATTCTAATTATATTTCTTACTCTCATCTTTGTCAAATAATTTGAAAGAGTATTTTTCGTTTTTTTCAACATCCCTTTAATTATTGGAAAAGAAAAGTTGTTTTCAAAAAAAACATTAGACAAAAGCGTCATCTTCTTGATTTTATCGCGTTTTCGACATAGTATAGAGCATACCGTTTGTAACAAATCCATACAAAGGATTTTAGGAGATTTTATGACTAGCTACAAAGAACTTGGATTGGTGAACACAAAAGATATGTTCGCAAAGGCTATGAAGGGCGGATATGCTATCCCGGCTTTCAATTTCAACAACATGGAGCAGATGCAGGCTATCATCATGGCTTGTGTTGAGGCTAAATCACCTGTAATTCTGCAGGTTTCAAAGGGTGCACGCCAGTATGCAAATGCAAACATCCTCCGCAACATGGCTCGCGGTGCTGTTGAATACGCTCATGAACTCGGCTGCGATATCCCAATCGTTCTTCACCTTGACCACGGCCCAAATTTCGAAGTTGCAAAAGACTGTATCGACAACGGATTCTCTTCTGTAATGATTGACGGTTCTGCACTTCCTTATGATGAGAATGTTGCCCTTACAAAGAAAGTTGTTGAATACGCTCATGCACACGATGTAACAGTTGAAGCAGAGCTTGGCGTTCTCGGTGGCGTAGAAGATGATGTTGCTGCAGAAGAGTCAAAATATACAAAACCAGAAGAAGTTGTAGACTTCACTTCAAAAACAGGCTGTGACTCACTCGCAATCTCTATCGGTACATCACATGGTCGCTGCAAATTCACTCCGGCACAGTGCACACGCACTCCAGACGGTGTTCTTATTCCACCACCATTGGCATTCAATGTTCTCGAGGCAATCGAAAAACAGCTTCCTGGCTTCCCAATCGTTCTCCACGGTTCATCTTCAGTTCCAGTTGAATATGTCAAAATCATCGAGCAGTACGGCGGAAAAATCCCTGATTCAGTAGGTATTCCAGAAGATCAGCTCCGCAAGGCAGCTAAATCAGCTGTCTGCAAAATCAACATCGACTCAGACGGACGCCTCGCAATGACAGCTGCAATCCGCCGCCACCTTGCAGAACATCCGGGAGACTTCGACCCACGCCAGTACCTCTCACCAGCCCGCGAAGAGCTCAAAAAGATGTATATGCACAAATGTGTTGAAGTTCTCGGTTCCGCAGGACACGCTTTGGACTAGTAGAAATGAAAAATTAGCAATTAGGAATCAGAAATTGTAGAGCGGGACTTTGGTCGCTTTGCTTCCTCGTCCCGATTCTGAGAAAGACAACTAATTTCTAACAAAACGAAAAATCCCTGGTTTGTGAAGAATTTTCTTTCAAACCGGGGATTTTTTTTCAGCCCAACTATTCTTCGTACAAAAGATATGGCTTTCGAAGATTCCTAAAACTTGTAATGTCGCTCTGCCAGCCTTTCTTTATTTCTTCGGCTGAAAGTCCAGATTCAACCTGTTCCCGAAGTTTTGACGAGCCGCTTAAAAGGTCTATCCAATAGTAATTCTTTAAGCGGAGACTTCCCCAGAATTTCGTTTTTTTTCCGACAATTTTTGCTTTATGGTACGCATCCAGAAGATAGGAAATGTCGCAGCCTGCAGCAAAAATTTCTTCGATAGGTTTTGAACGAAGGTCAATCCCATAGCATTTTTCGCCCAAAAACGGCGGATTTACAGCACCAGGCATTGATTTCGGCTCAAAAGAAAAATCAGCGCCACTAAGTGCAAAAAAGCAAGGGCTTCCGTAAACTTCAAAGGGGAAATCAGTGCCACGCCCTATGGAAACAATCGTGTTCTCAAAAAAGCAAGTTGAAGCGTACAAATACACAGAGCGCATATCCTTGATGTTGGGCGAAGGAGCACGGACGAGCGCGTATTTGGTCTGATGAGTGTAATTTTTGCAGGGAATTACCGTGAGATCACATGCATTTTTATCAGCCGAAAGCCATCCCTCGCCGTTTATCATCAGGGCAAGTTCACCCAAAGTCATGCCGTGCACCGTCGGAAGCGGGAGCAGCCCCACTCCGGATTTGCATTCATCCCTGAGAATTTCACCGTCTACATAAAAGCCGTTCGGATTCGGACGGTCAAGGATTATGACTTGTTTTTGATTTTTTGCACATTCATCAATAAGATAATACAGCGTAATGTAATAAGTGTAGTATCTAAGCCCGACATCCTGAATGTCTATGACAAGCGTATCAAAAAACTCCATGTTCTTTGGATTTATCGTATGGTTCATGTCATCTTCATAAAGAGAACGAATCGGAACGCCCGTTTTTTCATCGACGCTGTTTGCAATAATTGTGCCCGCATCTTCTGTGCCCCGAAAACCATGCTCCGGGCAGAATATCGTCGTTACATTAATTCCGTGGGAAATGAGCAAATCAAGGACATGATCCCCATAAGAAACGGATTTTCCCGACAAGTCTTTTCCAAAAGGAATGAGTGAAAAATCGTTTTCAGCAGAACTTACGAAACCGCCATACTGAATTCTTCCGTCCGAAAGCGTGATTTTGTCACCAACGATACCGGAATGATTTGAAAAGAGCGCGACCCGTTTGTCTTTTAAAAGAGGTTCATATTGCTCAAACTGCTCATCACCAAGAATTACGCGGGATTTTAATCCGTAGCCCGCCGATTTTGACAAAGTGCAGACCGTGAAAATCAGAACGCCCGCAAAACAAATCATCAGTAGCAGAAAATACGCAGTCTTCTTAATCATTTTAACTCCACAAGTTTTTAATACCCTTTCAGCTGCAAAATTCTGATAACGCTTTCATTAAGACGCTCTTCGCTGATTCTGCCTGAACGCACTGCCTCAAGAACAGCCTCATAGCCGGCATGAAAATCTTTCGGCATAAGAATAATGTCGTTTCCGGCCTCAAATGCAAGAACGCTTGCTTCCCCTGAGCCGTAATTCTTTTCGATTGCCCCCATATCAAGCGCATCACTCAAGATGAGTCCTTTGTACCCCATCTCGCCGCGAAGTTTATCAGTGATGAGTTTTCTAGACAGAGAGGCAGGATAAACACTGTCTAAAGCCGTGCAGGTTACATGCGCAATCATGATGCAGTCCGTTAGCCCAAAATTCTGTTTAAAAGGAATAAGCTCGCAGGTTTTAAGTTCTTCCCAGTTCTTTGTGACAGCAACATATTCCGCATGGGTGTCGCCTTTTGTGTCTCCGTGACCAGGAAAATGCTTAATGCAGCCTTTTACGCCTGTCGAATGCAGACCGTTTAAAAATGCACCAGCCATATCGGCTACAAGCTGAGGATTTTCACCGAATGCACGGTCTCCGATAACGATATTTTCCGGATTTGTGTTTACATCGACATCAGGTGCAAAATCAACTGTAAACCCGAAAGTTGAAAGGTATGAGCCGATGATTTGCCCTGCTCCGCGAGCATTTTCTATGTTTCCTGATTTTCCTACCGCACCCATGCTCTTGAACTTAGGAAGAAAGAAATTTTCGTTCCGTGCAAGCCGTGCCACCCGACCGCCTTCCTCATCAATAGCAAGAATTGCAGGAATCGGTGTGAGCGATGAAAGGGATTTTGTGAATGTGCGTGTTTGCGCAGGATTTTTTATGTTCCGCGCAAAAAGAATGAAACCGGCGACAGGATATTTTTCGGCGGCCTTTGCAAGTGCTGAATTCGGCTCGGTTTGAGCGCCGTGAATTACGCCTGACACAAGCTGCTCCGGCGTTATGATAAAAAGCTGAGCCACTTTTTCCTCGGTCGTCATCTGCGAAAGAATGTGTTCCGCGCTTGTAAGCTCAAAGGAATGCTTTGATGAAGGATTAGTGCGTGGAGAAGAAGCACAGCCAGCCAGTGAAGCCGCAACCAAAAAAGCTGCGGTGCATTGTGTTATAAATGATTTAAAAAAATATCTTTTCATATAGAAAATTATTATAACACAAAAGCACGATTTTTCAGCAGAATTTAAGTTTGAATCCTCACGACTCCTTAGATTTATAATCAATCAGTTCGTGCGTACTGGTAATTTTTGCTGCTTTTGTGTGTCCATTCTGAATGAGACTCAAGTTCACTTGAAAAACCGCCCCAGTCAAGGTCTAGAGTTCCGTTTACAGTAAGTTTGAGGGAGCTTTCAAGTTCTGCGATATTTGAGCCAGAAGCCTCGCGGAAGGTGACGGAATTTCCGTCATCAGTGAATTTGATTTTTACAGATTCAGTGTCTCCGTCCTCATCCGAAATTTCAATTCCATCGCTGACAAGCTCTGTAGTCTTGAAGATTTCCTTTTTGCGGGCAGTTGAAGAAACGTATCCCTGGCGGGCATTGTAGCCGTAACCGATGAACTGTTTCTGTCGTGGATTTTCTTCCGCACCGTTTGTGCTGGCAGCTTTCTGAGTAAGATTAACAGTTTTTGCAGTTTTAGCTCCCTTATAATTGACTGTGATTGTTGCTTCGTGTGTACCACTGTTCTCGTTTTCATTTACGAAAAGAATAAATGAACCTGCGCCCGTGCCAGATGAGCCAGACAAGTATCCAAGTTCATAGATTTCAGAAGCTTCAACACCACTTACTTCGCTGTCATTGATTTCGATTAAATCATCTGTATCATAAGCAATTGAAGCTGTCCATTCTTCACCCTTTTCTGCTGGAACTGAAAAAACAGCATCAATTGCCAGGCGCTACCTGCTAATTGCTAATTAATTATCCCAGCTCATCATCTGGTCATCGATTGGTTTTCCAGGGATTGCCATCGGGAGAATCATCTCATCGATATCAACACGAGAATCGACGATGCAAGGCTTTTTGCTCTCGAACGCTTCTTTGAAGACCTTTTCGAATTCGGCATTGTTGTTTGCCTTGTAATAGCCTACTCCGTATGCGTCGGCAAGCTTGCCCCAATCAGGACCGAAGTCGAGGGTTGTGTGGCTGTAGCGTTTGTCGTAGAAGAGTTTCTGCCATACGCGGACATTTCCCAAAGTTCCGTTGTTTACGAGAACGATTACAATAGGAAGATTGTAGCGCGCGATTGTACAAAGCTCGTTGCAGTTCATGCGGAATGAGCCGTCACCTGCGATATGAACAACGCGCGACTGCGGCAAACCGACCTGAATTCCCATTGCGGCTCCTGTTCCGTATCCCATTGTTCCAAGACCGCCGGATGTTACGAAACGGCGCGACTTTCCGAACGGATAGAATTGAGCTGTCCACATCTGGTGCTGTCCGACTTCGGTTGTGATATATGCGTCGTCGCCAGCGTATTTGTGAACAGTTTCGAGCATGAATTTTGGATTGATTGCGTCCGGCTTGACTTCTGAATAGCAAGCTGGAACTTCTTTTTTCCATTCAGCGATTTGTTTGAGCCAGTCTTTGTGCTCGCGCTTTTCGATAAGAGGAAGAAGACGGGTAAGAATTGACTTTACATCGCCAATGAGCTGACCGCCGACCGGAATATTCTTGTTGATTTCAGCAGGGTCAATGTCGATGTGGAAGACAGTAGCGTGCTCAGCGAATTTTTTTGGATCACCGATTACGCGGTCACTGAACCGTGAACCGAGAGCAAGAACGAGGTCGCTTTCGGTTACAGCCATGTTGCTGGCACGAGTTCCGTGCATACCGACCATCCAGGTACAAAGCGGGTGCGAAGCCGGGAATACATCGCGGCCCATCAAGCTTTCTGAAACAGGAATCTGTGCCTTTTCTGCGAATTCGAGAAGTTCTTTTTCGGCACCAGAGATTTTAATGCCGCCACCTGCATAAATTACAGGGCGTTCTGCCTTATTGATGATTTCAGCAGCTTTTTTGATTTCTTCGTCGGTCGGAACGGCAACATGAACAACGCGTGAGAAATTTGCATTTTCAGCGATGAGGTCATTGAGACCGTCTGAACCTTTTGGAAGAGGCTCAAATTCACACATTTTTGCAGTTACATCCTTAGGGATGTCGATGAGGACAGGACCCGGTCTGCCTGATTTTGCGATGATGAACGCCTCGCGGAAAGTTTTTGCAAGATCAGCAACATCTTTTACGATGAAGTTGTGCTTTGTAATCGGCATAGTTACGCCAGTGATGTCGATTTCCTGAAAAGTGTCTTTTCCGAGCAATGGAGTACCGACATTACAAGTGATTGCAACAACAGGCACTGAATCCATATAGGCAGTCGCGATGCCAGTTACGAGGTTCGTTGCTCCAGGACCCGAAGTTGCCATACAGACACCGACCTTTCCTGTGGTGCGGGCATAACCGTCTGCGGCATGGGCAGCAGCCTGTTCATGTGCGGTTAGAATATGATTGATTCGGTCTGAATTCTGATAAAGTGCGTCATAAATGTTGAGGATGTTTCCGCCCGGATAGCCGAAAACTGTGTTAACTCCCTGCTCAACAAGACATTCAATTACGATTTGTGCGCCAGTAATTTTCATAAGTTCCCCATGAGTTTATTTTTGATTAAGGCTATTTTACTGATTTTGGTGAGTTGATTCAATAATTCGATTTTTTTTTCACTTTTTTCGTCAGAGATTGCCGAAAAGTTACTTTTTTTTCAAATAAATAGATAGAAGAAAAAGAAAGAGGTGCTGCTCAATAAGTAAAAAAAGTGGTGGTTGAGCTAGTCGAAACCACTTAACTTATCAGTCATCCCCATACTTGTTTTTCTTCAAATCTTACTTATTCGAAAAAAGGAGTCATTTATGGCACCAACAGAAGCAACAAATCAAAAACACGATTACAAGAGCTCACTCTTCGTGAACATGTTCGGACGGAATGTGAACGCAAAAGAGCATTTTCTTTCGCTCTACAACGCGATTCACAACACGAACTTCAAAATCGGCGAGGTCGAGATAAAACCGGTCATGCTGGAAAATGTGGTCTACAACAACATAGAGAATGATGTATCGATGGAAATCAATGACAGCATCGTAGTTCTCGCCGAGCATCAGAGTACAATCAACAACAACATGCCGTTCCGATGCCTCGAATATCTGGTAGCACACTACAACCGCTTCTTCACCGACAACGACAAGTACAACACGAAAGAAATAAAGCTCCCCCGCCCGGAGTGCTATGTTTTCTACAACGGAGAAGACGCTTACCCGCAGGAAAAAATCATGCGGCTTTCCGACGCGTTCAAGGAAATCAAGCAAGCGACAAACTTGAAGGATTTGCCCGAATCGCTATCGCTCGACCTGACAGTGAAAATCTACAACATCAACAAGAACGCGAATCACCCGATTCTCCAGAAATGCGAGCCTCTTCTTGCATATTCAAATTTTACGGAGTATGCTAGAATAGGAAAGCAAAACGGAGAGAAGAATCCCCCGAAGTACGCGCTCGACAAGTGCCGCCAGGAAGCTCTTCTCACCGAGTATTTCAATAATCTGAGCAAGGAGGAACAATCCATGATTTTCGGTGAATGGGACCAAGAAAAGTTCATACAAGTGCAGAAACAAATTGCAGTTGAAGACAACAAAATCGCCAATGCGAAGAATTTGATTCACATGAATCTTGGTTCTCCAGAGCAAATATCTCAGGCCGTTTCTCTCCCCCTTGAACAAGTGCTTGCGCTCAAAGACGAGATTGAGAAATCAAGTACAGTTTTAGTCTGAGCAGGGAGGAGCAGTCCATGATTTTCGGCGAATGGGATCAGGAGAAGTTCATACAGGTACAAAAGCAGATTGCTGTTGAAGACACCAAAATCGCCAATGCGAAGAATTTTCTTCAAAAGGCAAATCTCTCACCAGAAATGATTGCTGATTGTTGCTCGCTTCCTCTGGAACAGGTGCTTGCTCTCAAGGAAGAAATTGAGCGCGAAAATGTACTTGCTTAGCGAAAAATTGTAGCACCACATCATAAAAACCGCCGCATAGCCAGAAGTGAATGCACTTCAACAGGTCATGCGGCATTTTTTTTAGTTTTGGGGGTGCGCATCGACATCCGTATCGCACCTTACCAGAACACTTTTCGAGCTGTATAGTCGAGGGGCGGCAAGCACCTTTGTTATCATGCTTGTTTGTGTTCTGTACTTGCGCCAGTCGCTCCATTCATACGCGCCATGCATAAGGAACAAGCCATGCTGAAGGCCAGCCGCTTTCGGTAAAAGCAGAGAACTGGCTGTTTTATGCATTCCGCAGACGCAGGGATTAGTTATCAGTCGGGCTCATGTACGGCAACCGCGCAGGAGTTCCAGATGCTGCCTATATTCACATTCGACACGACAATTCCGTCGGATGTTGCCGTCACATGCAGCCTGCTGTATTCGAGTTGATACCCTCCTGTTCCGACTTTGAAAACATAATATTCACCGTCCTCAGCTTCTTCGCTTACGGCAGCTCCGTCATCAAACAGCGTCAGGTTTGCGCGTATCAGCGTAAAAGTAACGCCATTATCACAGATAGAACCATCTATAGACCAGAATCTTCCAGATGAGCCTGCGGGTATGAAGGTGTCGCCCACCCTGATGACGTCGCCGTTTTGCAATGTCGTATAGTTCGTAGCTCCCGTCCCCCCACTGCACCAGTTGCATCCTCTGTCGTCCAGCCAGACGGAATGCCGTTTATGCTTTCTGTTTGCCAGTCTGACATGCTGGCAGCCTTTACAAAGGTGCCGCTTGCAGCGACGCCGACCACCCATTCATTGGTGCATGCGCTTGCACTAATATCAGTTGCAAGACACTTGATGTAGGCAAGGCTTGTACAGTCCTTGAACATAATGCTATAGCAAGCAGTTGCAAGTGTGGTTGCCGGCAGATACAGAGCCTTAGAAGCATGATTCTTTATATGGGTGTTATTTTAGAACAGCCTGTAAAATGCATAGTCCGTCAGGGTTGTTGCGTTGGGATTCCATTGTCTTGCGCTGATGGAATTTTCTTCAAGCGTGACAAGGCTCATAATGTTGCCGTACACATTGCAGTCTGCCGTGCAGGCAATCTGCATAGATGCCGAAGATGTATTTTCTGAGCTTTCCGCATAGAAGCAGACTTTGTCGCCGGCAGCAACTTCAATTGCTTCAAGGGTAAGCGGAGTGGCAGTCTCATCCCCACTGCTGCTAGACTCCCACTGAGCATACAACGTAAGATTTCCGCTCTGATTTTCGGTGCTTGTGAGTGCTGTTCCGCTGCCGTCTGTATGTTCCATCCTGCAAATGTGAAGTTGCCGCTTGCGTCCGTAAGGGTCGGGAATGTGTAGGTTTCGTCGTAGTGCGAGTAGGTTCCGAGTTTCGTTGTGTATCCTGCGATTCTGCTGATTGGAGTAGTAGGATTCTTGAACATAGAGAATACGGCGATGTAGTTTCCCGGTGCAATGTCGGTTTCGGTGTAGGTTGCGCTAAGTTCTGAAAGGGTAAGTGCCGTTTCCGCTTTTGCAACACCGCTCTCAGTATTCGCCGAGCTGAGCGTGTAGCTTTCGCTTCCGAGCGTGACCTGAACGCTGGAGCAAGTCCCGCGTAGGTAGATTCAGCGGTAGTCAGCGTCGTGTAGTTTGTAACGAGTGCTTGCTGTGCTGTGGTCAGTGCGTCATATGCGTTGCGGGCTGTATCAATCTTTCCTTTGCTTTCTTCTGTGTACGCAACTTCACCGATTGCACCAATCTTTTCGATAACAGCACTTGCCGCTCAAAAAATTGCAGCAAATTCTTTGAGCCAACAAAAAAAGCCCGAATCAGTGAGGCAAAACTAAAATGCGCTCAGCTGATTTCGGGCGAAATTCCAACAAAAGAGAACTTTTAGAGATAACTTTATAGATAAGATTGTTTTAACACAGGATAAGAGAAAATCAAGAAAAATTTGAGGATGCTTCGCATTGTTTTCCTTGTGGATTTAAGGAGCAATGGAAGCTATTTGATTTTAAGAGAGGACGCTTTCTTCCGGCACAATTCCAAACCGTGCGGCATATTCGCGGGCATCACGCGCCTGTGAGATGACTGTAAGCGGGTCGTGCGCATCGGCATTACAGACAACACGAACGCCGGAATCTGCGGCAAGAGTCCAGAATTCATCGACGGGATAGGAATATCGCATTCCTTTTTCGCATGGCCACTTCTTCTTGTGCATTCCAAGTCCATTCACTTCAAGCGGGAGATTCAAATCTTTTGCGGCGGCGATTATTGCCTTCATACACGTTTCGACATCAGAATTCCATTCGCGTCCGTAAGCCATGCACAAATCAGGATGAGCCAGAAAAGCAAAGAGCCCGCTCCTCATTCCTTCGATTGTCTGGTCGGTATAGTTGAAAAGGTCAGATTTTTCGACTGTGGAAGGAATATAAACATGTGAATCGCCTTTTACAAACCAGTGAGAGCCTAAAATGAGATAATCAGCACCAAATTCACCTTTTAAGCCATCTTTATACCAGTTTACAAGACGATTATCCCATTCACATTCAAAACCAAGATAGACAGGAAAAGGAGAATCTTTTTTAAGTGCCCGCACTTCATCAGCATAACCATAGGCATCCTTAACGCTCATTCGGACATCAGGCCAGTAATCAGGTGTGCTTTCAGGGTAAGGACAATGATCTGTAAATCCAAGAGCCGTGCAGCCTTCCCTCACAGCCTGTTTGAAATAGTCAGCAGGATGCCCTATCGCGTGATTACATAAATAAGTATGAGTATGTAAATTTGGAATCGGATTCATGAAGAAAGATTATCACAAAACGGGGGGCTTTTACAAATGGATTACTCGCATGCTATAATCCCAGCCATGAGGATTCTTTTTTATTCTACAAGTTCCAATGTTTATGACGGAAATGCAATCAAAACGACCACACTCCCCTCATGGAAAGAACAATGGGAAAGTCTTGCCCAAATGCACGCCGAACATGAATTTATAATCGCGACACAACTTCCAGGAATGTTTCTCGTTGATGTTGAAGGGAACGAAATCGCCTCAAAATCATCAAAAATTGAATACCATATAATCAACTCGGACAAAGAAAAAGAAATCGCAGAAGAACTTGCCGCTTTGAAGCCGGAACTAGCAATTGCCCTTTCATTTTATGTGATGCCCTACGACTGGCTTACGGTCAAGGATGCACTTGTAGCTGATTTTCTTCGTGAAAAGGGAATCAGGACAATCTGCCACCCGGTTGAATCAGGCCTTATCTGCTTTGACAAATGGCGGACTCATGAATTCCTTGAAAAACACGGCATAAACTGCGCAAAGGCCGTTCACCTTAATCACGAACTTTACATCAACGCGGGGAACAGGCGCGAGCTAAAAAGCAATGTCTACACGGATGCGGTCTTTCACGAAATCAAAAAACTGAATTTTCCAGTAATCATAAAGGATACGACAGGATTGAGCTCATTTGGAGCAGATGTCGTGAACACTTATGATGAAGCCTTAGGAATTCTGCGCTCAAAAAAGACAACTTCAGACAGAATAATAGAAGAAATGATTGCAGGTGAGCAGTTCGGCTGCGAGATTTACGGCACTTACGATGAAAAAAACGCACACCAAACCTACACGATTTTTCCACCGTTCAAATTCAGCGTTAATCAGTACGGAATCACAAGTCCGAAGCAGAGCGTGAAATTCGGCCCGTTTGGAACAGACGCAACTGAATCCGAATATTACAAAATCCGTGACCTGAACGAAATGCTTTCAAAGCTTGCGGAAGAACTCAAACTCGACGGAATCGCACAAGTCGATTTAGTCTTTACAGGCGAAAAGTGGTTCGTAATTGAAATAAACCCGCGCCTTTCAGGAATGAGCACGACATACGCCGCGAGCACCGGAATGCCTTTGAGCGAGATGATTTTTGAGAAACTGAAAGTGGAAAGTGGAAAACGAAAAACGGAAAGCAGTGGGGAAAGCCTTCCCCTCGCTCCAATACCTCTCACTACGCAGGAGAATGCAGAACAAGTTCAGCCTTCTCCGCTCCGTTCGGCTATTTCCGCTACCCCTTCTCCTAGGGGAGACTCACTCAAAACCTGTCTCACAGGTTTTGCCCCTAAAGGGTCGTTCCCTACCCCTAAAACCCCACAGTTTCAGAATACGCTGAACATCAAATTCCCGATTCTCGCGCGTGGAAAGCTTCTGGAACTCAAATCGCTTCCATATATTGCCTTTGTGAATCAGATAGAAAACCGGGCAGCACGGCAGATTCGTGAACAGGGCTACTGCGAGGTGATTTTGTGCGGGGAAACGAAAGATGAGCTTCGGAATAATCTGAATGATTTAAGCCAGAAATTTTCAGATGTCATGGAAAAATCATTTTTTGACACTGCAATGGAGATGCTGAAATACTAAAGAGCCACCTCGCAAAAAAAATCTGAGATTTTTCCGTCCCTTATAATTGCATGATATGCAACAATTCTTTTCATATATTTCAATTTACGCAATGACAGTATCTTTGTATAATGTCCTTGATTATTTTCTATTAAATTGAAGTATTTTTTTAGGGGTACATTATGAAGAAATCTGATAACGCAATTAAAGGTACGGCACGCGCTCCGCACCGCTCTCTTTTCTATGCTTCAGGCTACACTGACGAAGAGCTTGAGCAGCCGATGGTTGGAATTATCTGCGCAAAAAACGAGTTGATTCCGGGGCACATTGAGCTTGACCGTATCGCTGAGGCTGTAAAGGCTGGTGTCCGTCTTGCAGGCGGCACTCCTGTTGAATTCCCGGCAATCGGTGTTTGTGACGGTATCGCAATGGGTCACGAAGGCATGAAATACTCTCTCGTTACCCGTGAATTGATTGCCGACAGCGTTGAATGCGTCGCCAAGGCTCATCAGTTTGATGCTCTTGTTATGATTCCGAACTGTGACAAAATCGTTCCGGGTATGCTCATGGCTGCTGCCCGCCTCGACTTGCCGACTGTTTTCGTTTCGGGCGGTCCGATGATGCCTGGTCACTTGCCTGGTCATGATGCTTCAAATCCATATTCTGGTAAAAATCTTTCTTTGACTGATATGTTCGAGGCTGTTGGCGGTTTGGCCGTTGGCAAAATCAATGAATGTCAGCTTAAAGAGCTTGAGAACTATGCCTGCCCTGGTTGCGGTGCCTGCTCTGGAATGTTCACCGCAAACTCAATGAATTGTCTGACTGAAGTTTTGGGATTGGGCTTGCCTGGAAACGGAACGATTCCTGCCGTAACTGGCCGCCGAATCCAGCTTGCAAAACACGCTGGCATGGCTGTAATGGAAATGTACAAAAAGGGTATCACTGCCCGACAGATGATGACCAAAAAGAACTTCGAGAACGGTCTTGCCGCTGATATGGCTTTGGGTTGCTCTTCAAACACAATGCTCCATCTTCCTGCAATTGCTCACGAAGCCGGAATTGAAATCGACTTGCACGAAGTCAACGAAATCTCTAACCGTACACCGAACCTCTGCCACCTTGCACCGGCTGGCCACACTTTCATGTGCGAGCTTGATGATGCTGGCGGCGTTCAGGCTGTTCTTGCAGAACTTGCAAAGAAAAACTTGATTGATACAAGCCTCATCACCGTTACAGGAAAGACAATCGCAGAGAACATCAAAGGCGTCAAAAACCGCAACCCGGAAATCTTGCGCCCGATTGAAAATCCGTACTCAGACAACGGCGGTATCGCAATTTTGTTCGGCAACCTTGCTCCAAACGGAACTGTCGTAAAACGCTCTGCTTGTGCAAAAGAGCTCATGCTTCACACAGGACCTGCCCGCGTATTCAACGATGAGAGCGAGGCAATGGAAGCCGTTCAGAAGGCTCAGATTCACCCTGGCGATGTAGTTGTAATCCGCTACGAAGGTCCGAAAGGCGGTCCGGGTATGCGTGAAATGCTCGCAGTAACAGCAGCACTCGCAGGTCAGGGATTGGACAAGCAGGTTGCTTTGATTACTGACGGTCGATTCTCTGGCGCTACCCGTGGTGCTTCACTCGGTCACTGTTCACCAGAAGCTGCAGTTGGTGGCCCAATCGCTCTCGTTCAGGAAGGCGACAAAATCACTCTCGATATCAACAACTACAAGATTCACCTTGATGTAAGCGATGAAGAGCTTGCAAAACGCCGTGCCGCATGGAAAGCCCCAGAACCAAAAGTGAAGACAGGCTACCTTGCACGATACGCGAAACTCGTTTCTTCTGCTGACAAAGGCGCAATCTTGCAATAGAATATAGGCATGACCGAAACATTTAACACCTGGACTGAATATGATGAATGGCTGATTCAAAATTATGAAGCCTATGCAATGACAAGCCTCAACGAAATTGACGGCAAAGTTGTTGTTGAATACATGGATAAGGCCGAGTGGGAAAAACAGGAACGGGAAGCCGGCCGTCTATAAACAGGCATTTTTTTGAGACGCATTTCATTATGATTGCCCGGAAACAAACACTGTCTCCGGGCAATTTTTTTTTACATACCCGCCATCTATAAGACTTTCTTCATATTAAATATAACAAAAAATTTGACAGTAAAAAGAAACGGATTTAGGATTTAATCATAATAAAAAGAGACGCTGCAAGAGAAAAACGCGAACATAATTCAAAAACACGTTTCCCCTTCCGTCTTAAAGGAGGTCTTATGGTTACATTCTTTGTTGCATTAGCTATCTTAATTGGTGGCTATATAGTTTATGGTTCGATTGTAGAAAAAGTATTCAAGCCTACTGACAATCCAACCCCAGCCGTTGCAAATCCTGACGGCGTAGATTATGTTCCTATTTCTACACCAAAAGCGTTTCTTATCCAGCTTTTGAACATCGCAGGATTGGGTCCGATTTTCGGTGCAATAAGCGGCGCCATGTGGGGTCCAAGCGTTTACATCTGGATTGTATTCGGAACACTTCTTGCAGGTGCAGTCCATGACTTCACGGCAGGTATGCTTTCAGAACGAAATGACGGAGCTTCAATTTCTGAAGTAACAGGAAAATATCTGGGACCGATAATGCACAATGTAATGCGCATTTTCTCCGTAGTCCTTTTGATTCTTGTAGGTGTTGTATTCATGGTCGGTCCTGCTGGTCTTCTTGCTCGCCTTACCCCAGCATGGCTCGATATCCGTGTATGGACTATAATCATCCTCTGTTATTATTTCCTTGCAACCCTTCTTCCAATCGATAAAATCATCGGTAAAGTTTACCCGCTCTTCGGAATCCTTCTTATTCTTATGGCATTCGGAATCGCAATCGGTACAATGATTCATTCCGGCGAACGCTCAATGATGGAATTCACTTTCAAAAATCTTTATCCAGGAAATGTTGACGGAACTGGAGTAAAACCAATCTGGCCACTCATGTTCATCACTGTAGCGTGTGGTGCGATTTCTGGTTTCCATGCAACACAGTCTCCTATTGTTTCACGCTGTATCAAGAGTGAAAAAGAAGGCCGCAAGATTTTCTACGGCGCTATGGTTGCAGAAGGCATTATCGCTCTCATTTGGGCAAGTGCTGCAGTTGCATTCTTCTGGAACAAAGACGGAAGCGGCACAGGTCTTTCAGCCCTCAAAGCAATCGGCGGCGGAAACTCAAATTCTGTATATGACATGTGCGTTGCCCTTCTCGGCCCAATCGGCGGTCCAATCGCCCTTCTCGGTGTAATCGTCTGTCCTATTACTTCAGGTGATACAGCATTCCGAAGTGCACGAATGACAATCTTTGACTGGATGAAACTTGATGAGAAAAAGATTCCTGTACGCTTGAGCGTTGCAATTCCTCTTCTCCTGATTGGTTACGGCATTTCATTCATCAACTACAATGTAGTCTGGCGATACTTCTCATGGTCAAACCAGACACTTGCAATGATTGTTCTTTGGGCTGGAGCGGTTTATCTTGCAACAAACTATGAGAACAAAAACCGTGCATGGCTTTGTGCAATTCCTGCCACCTTCATGTCTGCTGTCTCAATCACATATCTTATGTACGCACCAGAATGTTTCAACCTCGGTGCAAAAGGAGCATCAGGACTCACAATTTCTTATACAGTCGGTGTAATTGCGGCAGTTGCATTCCTTGCTGTATTCCTGCTTACTGCATACAGAAATCCACAGGCAAGTCTTGAACGACAGAAAGCTATAGTAATCGGACGAAAATAAAAGTCAAAAAATAGCTGGCTGAACATAAAAATCCCGCTTACATCGGTGAAATCCACCACTTGTAAGCGGGATTTTTTGTGTTTTTCAGTAATTGTCCCATTTAAAATCATCGAAATCTTTTATCTGAGATTCACGCTCATTACGAAAATATTTTTCAAGTTTTCGTATTGTGAGGGGCTTTTTATTCTTATAATTTGGATTCATATAAAAATAGGCTTTGTACAGTTTTTCTTCTTCGGTTTGAGACGGGCTTTCATCATCTATAAAAATGATTCCGGCAAGATTTTTTGCCACATCACATACTTTAATTTTACCGTTCGCGTAACTTGATGAATACAAAGCGGCTTTTGCCCGGATTTTGTCTAGCTCAATGAAGGTACGGCGGGCAAGTGAACGATAGAAGATATTGTTGAAATCACCAAAATCAACGGTCTCTTCATTGAACCATGGATTTCTGACCATTGTAATCACCGAATATTCATTATCAAGCAGCTTTGAACCATAATCCAGGAATTTATACTTGTAAGCCTCGGCCATTGCGAAAGGAGAATATTCTTTTACCGTGCTGATTGTATCCGAATACTCAATTCTGAATGTGAATACGATTCCCGTTTTTGATTCATAATGAAGCACGCGTCTGTTTTCTGAGACCGCATTCGTAAGTTCATAATAAATCTTCCGTTTTTCTAATCCGAGATGAGATTTTACTTCGGTGTAATCGATGCTCGAAAGGTTGTCCACGGCAATCATAACGCTTTTTCCCAAGGTCGCAAGCGAGTATTCTTCAACAATTTCAATCACTTCATCAAGAATGTTCTGATGAATGCAGTTAAACGACTTTACATCGGTAAAAACTATGTCATGACGGAGATGAAGACATAAATCGATGTCAATCACTTCTTTTTGTCCGTTAATTGCCGGGATTGATTTTTTATGCGTTTTTACTGAAAGTTGATTTATATAGGAAAGGGCGAAAAATTCTGAAAATTGTGAATAAAAATCAAGGGCGACAAGCTCTGAGTAAGGCCCTGCCCAGCCAGAGTTTCTTGCCTCCCCGATATTTTTTACCCGCTCTGCGATATCATTGATTACAGAACGGTCATCACCGAATTTCTGATTCAATCGCTTCAATCTGGAAACGAAATTTCTTGCAAAGAGATTCGGTGAATCAACATTAAGCGGCGAAATACACGCGTTAGTGTTTTGTCTGTTACGAATTGTTTTTGGAATTGAGAAGACGCTAAAAATTATTTTTTCAAGATTTTCAACATCAGTCATCAATTTTTAGTTTTTAAGGCCTCTGATAAGCTGAATAATCGCAGGAGTCTTAATCAGTCCCATCTCGCGTGCATCCAGTTTTTTCTGTTTTTCTGCTTTTTCATCTTGAGGAAGAATTCTCTTACCGTTTTCACCGGCAGCAGGCGTATTGTCAAGAATCTGAGCATCCTCGGCAGCTTTTACTTCCGGACGGAATTTTACAAGAACTTCATCACCGACATTTACGCGGTCATAGAATCCGTTCTGAGACAAAGTGCCCTGAGAAATTTCCTCACCAGCACGAGTGATTTTTATAGTTCCAAGGAAATTCTTTTCTTCGTAAGTAACTCCGAGCCCCTTGTCATTTGTAACAATCTTTCCAGCCTTGATTACATCGAGCACTACATCAGGTTTCATGCCTTCAACAGTTCCCAAATCAACAAGGATTTCATTTACGCTTCTCTGAAGGATTTTACCCCGCACAGGAAGAATATCCAGCAAGTCGCGGCGGAAAGCCCTTAATACAGAAGAGAATTTGTCATTACCAGTTCTGAATGATGAAAATTTTGCAGTTTCAGTTCCGGTTCTTCCTGAATAGACAGTAGCAGCCAAAGTGATTTCGCGTTCAGTCTCATCCAATGAAAGAAGAATGAAATAATCAAGTTTGTTTTTGCGGGCAAGACGATAAGCCTCACCATATCCGGAAACAGGCTGATTCTGAACATCTACTGAAGCAGATGCAATTCCTGAGAAAATTTCAGCACACATTCCGGCAGTTATTTCCTCTGCATCACAATGCAAAAGCTGAACAGGAGATTTTGTATAATAAATACCGACATGCCATCGAGTTTTATCAAGGTAGAATGGATCAACATTCCATTTTGCACCAAGCGAGTATTTCATCAAAGATTCATAGGCTTCGATTGTATCATTGACCTTTTTCTGAGCAGGCGTGACTTTTGATTTATCGCCATCCTTTTCAGATGCGGCCTTTTCCTGATTCTGTTTGATGAATTTCAGCTGATTGAGGTAATTTTCGTTAAGACCCGTCCTTCCCAAAAGTTCAGCAAATTCAGAGCGGGCAACATCGTCAAATGGATTAATTTTAAGTGCCCTCTGATATTCATAGCGTGCCTCTTCGCCAAGGAAAGATTTAGAAAATTCGCGTGCTTTCTGAACATGGAAATTCGCCCATTCTTCACGGCGCTCATCCTCGACAGAAAGCTTTTTCATGACGAGAAGCTCAAGTCCGCTTCGCATGACTTCATCAAATGGATTTATGTAAAGGGCTTCACCCCAAGTCTGCATTGCAGCCTTCCACTCACCTTTTCGATTCTGAGAAAGACCTTTGAGATACCAGGCCTCACTTGTGCTCCTGTTCTTTGAAATCAGATAATCACACAAATCAATGACTTCGCCGTATTTTTTCTGAGAATACAGGATTGATGAAAGAAGAATGTAAGCCTTTGTATAATCAGGATTTATCTGAACAGCCGCACGAACCCGCTTCTCTGCCTCCGAAAAATTTCCACGTTTTGCCTCAAGGTAAGCAGCAAGATAATGAACCTCGCTTTCCCCGGAATGATAGCGCAAAGCCTGATCAATGTATTTTCGTGCAGTTTCATGATTACCAAGTTCCGCACTGATTAAAGCAAGCGACAGAAGAGCCTTTCTATTGTTGCCCTGTCTTTTGAGTGCATCTTCATACTGATTTTTTGCCCCGATAAAACTTCCTGTAAACAAATCAAGTTCTGCAAGACCAAACCGAGAATCGATATCATTCGGATATTTTTTAAGGATTTCCGTAAAAATAAGCCGTGCTTCGTCCAGTCGGCCGAGTGCAATGAGAATCAGACCTTTGAGATTCTGTATGTCCGTTCTGTTTTTTGCATATTTATCAGCCTCTTCAAGATAAGTGAGGGCAAGCGTGTAATCGCCAAGAGAATAAGTTACTTCTGAAAGATGAAACCAGGCTTCACCGTAAGCATTGTTTACTTGCAGGGCCTGCTGAAAATCTTCGGATGCACCGTAGTAATCTTCGACATTCTGTTTCTGAATGCCACTCTCAAATAATTTGAGCGCACTCTGACTTTCAGAAAAGGCAGAGAACAAAAGAGAAAAAATAAGAACTGTCAGACATTTTCGAATCGATTTCATATCTTTTCAATTATCGGTAATTTTGAAAGCACAGATTACACAGATTGCACGGATTACTCTTCTGTTTCAGCAGCTTTCTTCATAACTTTAATCAAATTTACGCGATGGCCTTCCATATCCTGAACGATGAAATCAAAATTCTCGTATTCAATTTTTTCGTATTTGACAGGAATACGCCCGAAAAGATCAAGAACAAAACCGCCGAGCGTATCAAAATCTTCTGTAGGGAAACTTGATTCAAGCGTCTCGTTGAGGTCATCCAAATCCACTCGCGCATCGCAAAGCCATACATTCTCACCAAGAGAAACGATGTCTTCTTTTTCGTTGTCAAACTCGTCCTGAATGTCTCCGACAATTTCTTCGATAATGTCTTCCATACAGACGATTCCAGAAATTCCACCATACTCATCAATTGCGATTGCGATATGCTGATGGCGACGCTTAAATTCACGCAAAAGACCGTCGATTTTTTTTGATTCAGGAACGAAATATGCTTTTTTAGTGATTTTTTGCAAATCAACTTTTTCTTTTTTGGCTATTGCCTTGATAATATCCTTTACATAGAGAATGCCAGTTACATTATCGATTGATTCGCTGTAAACAGGGAAACGGGAATGACCGCTTTCTGTGATTTTCTCCAGAAGTTCTTCTTCAGGTGTATCAATTGAAATGAAATCAACATCAATTCGAGGAATCATGACTTCTTTTACGGTAGTCTCAGACAAATCCTCGATTCCCTTAATCATGTCGTTTTTTTCTTCAATGAGGATTTCTTCTTGTGCCCGATCCAGTTCAGATGATTTATCCGACCTGGCGGCGTTACTGGAGTGATAGTCCTCGTCTTTTTTTTTGCCAAATTTAAATAATCCCATAAAACTTCCTTTATTTTTAAATTCCTCACGAAACTCGCAGAGTACACAGATAGATACTATGCTCTGTGTTTCCGCGCCATCCGTGAAAGATTTCTTAGTTACTCATTAAGTTCACATCTGTGACTTCTTTTAAGATTTTTTCCTGCAGAGCAAGCATCTCATTCTTTGGTTCAACGCCAGGCTCAATATGCTCTTCGCCGTGGTCATAGCCGTTTAAATGCAGCGTTCCATGAATCAAAAGACGCTTAAGTTCCTCGTTTTCGCTGACACCAAAGTATTCAGCATTTTTCGGCAAAGTTTCCAGAGAAATTGCCATATCTCCAGCCTGCAACCACTCACCTTCATCATCGGAATATTTTGAACCATTCTCAAATGAAAGAATATCCGTTGGGGCATCGATTTCACGATAATCCCTGTTAAGCTGCTGAATTGCCTCGTCATTACAGAAAAGGATTGAGATTTCCTCACGGTCAATTTCCAGCTTTTTGAGGATTTCAATCACAAATTTGCCAATTTTATTATCATCAAGCCATGCTGGAATCTCGATACCGTCCTGAACTGAAACTAAAACTCTGTTTGCCATTATTCTTTCTCCTGTTTTTCAGATTTTGTTGAATCAGCTTTTACCTCAGAAGACTGGGATTTGTCCTTTTCAGAAGTGAAAGATTTGTCTTTTTCTGATTTTTCGGCTTCACTGTCACCGGTAGCATCAGGGTCTTTCTGATTTTGATATTTGATTCGTCCATGATAGTATGCTGCAAGAATGCGAACGAATGTATCACGGATTTTAGTAAGTTCACCGAAAGTAAGCGCTGAATTGTCAAGCTGGCCGCTTTCAATCTTTTTATTGATTAAATCCTGAATGAATTTTTCTAGCCGCTGGGCAGTCGGTTTTTCAAGAGATTTACAGGCCGCCTCACATACATCCGCGAGCATTACAACTGCACTTTCTTTTGTACTCGGAGGATTTCCGATATAAGAATAATCTTCTGGATTTACATTTTCATCTTTTTCTTTTGCCTTATTATAGAAGTAAGTAATCAGGGAATTGCCGTGATGCTCTGCGATAATATCGATTATCTGCTTTGGAAGACGAAGCTGATATGCCTTTTCAACACCGATTTTTACATGACTTTTGATTACCGAAACCGAAAGCGACGGATTTAAATCAGTATGCTTGTTAGCGGTATCGATATTGTTTTCTGTAAAATACTCAGGATGCTCCATTTTACCGATATCATGATAATATGAGCCGACCCTCGCAAGAAGAGCGTTTGCCCCGATTTCTTTACATGCGTTTTCGGCAAGCTGAGCAACCATCATGCAGTGCTGGTGAGTTCCGCTCGCAGTAAGAAGAAGCTTTCGCAAAACAGGTGCGTTCTGATCGCTCAAATCCATAAGCCGGAATACAGAAGCTGTGTTCATAATAGATTCAAGCGGCGTAAGGAATCCAAGCACAAGAATTCCCGAAAGGAAGCCGTTAAAAGCAATTCCCGGACAAATGAAAACCGCATCGTTAAAATCAGAATTGAACATGACTTTAAGGAAGACAATGAACACAACATTAAGTACGGCCTGCATAAGGGATGCAAAAACCATGTCGATTCGTCTTTCAATCTTCATTACGATTCGTGAAGCAGAAACACATACGGCGAGCGTAAAAAGAGTCGGAACAATCTGAAATGAAGAAGCACCGAGAACGCCGAGAGAGAGCAGAATTGAGAAAAACAAAGCGGATGTCTGCCCGAAAAGAATCGCAATCAAGAATGCCGAAAAGACCGAAGGAATCATGACTGGCAGCGTATATGGATTCTGGAAAATTGCACTCTTCATGCCAAACGATGTCGTAAAGAAAACAAGGATAAAAAGCACGCACTCAAGAATCACTTCTTTTATTTCGATCCGACGTTTTAAAAGAACTGGGTTGAAAAGCACAATCCAGAGAACAGCAACGAGCACAAGGTAAAGAATTTTATCCCAGAAAGCCCGATAATCGATGTAAAGCGGAGAATCCGCCATTTTCTGAAGCTTGAAAAATTCCTCTTCGGTGATAGGGAACCCTTTACGGATAACTTTTTCACCCTTTTCGATTGCAACAGGATACTGCACATCTTCAGGAAGAGATTTTTTTGCATAAATAGTCTTGTCGGCAACCTGACCGACTTCATATTCTTCAATTGCAAATGAAGCGAGCGTTTCGGTTGTATTGGCATCGTACCAGAGAATCGCTGTAGCAGCCATGAAAGTGAGGAAGAATGCCAGAATCAACTGCCAGTTTTTAGCAATAAACGCTCCCATGGAAGAGAAAGTTCTGACTATTCCGTTTTCTTCGTTTTTTTCTTTTTTACTCATTTTTTAACTCCAAAAGATTGCCGTGTGGACAAATCTAAGCCTCACCAGTGCAATCTGAATCCTGCTCGTATGCCTGTACGATTTTTCTGACAAGGCCAGAACGAACGACATCACGCCCATCAAGACGGACTATGCTGATTTCATCGATTCCTTCCAGAATATGCATGGCATGAATCAATCCCGACTTCTGCCGCTTGGGAAGATCAATCTGAGATATATCTCCTGTGACAAAAACCTTTGAATTTTCGCCCATTCGTGTCAGAAACATCTTCATCTGCTCAACTGTGGTGTTCTGTGCCTCATCAAGGATTACAGCACAATTGTTGAGAGTGCGGCCACGCATATAAGCAAGAGGCGCAGTTTCTATAATATCATTTTCCGTAAGTTTATGCACTATTTCACGGGGCAGACAGGCATTCATTGAATCATAAAGAGGCCGTAAATAAGGATTGATTTTGCTTTCAAGGTCACCGGGAAGATAACCAAGACTTTCACCAGCCTCAACAATCGGTCGCGTAAGAACGATTGAATTCACTTTTTTAGAAAGCACAAGATTCAAGGCTTCGGCCACCGCAAGAAATGTCTTTCCGCTTCCAGCAGGACCTTCTGCAAATACAAGATTTTTGTTTCTGAAAGATTTGACTAGTTCTGCCTGATTTTTAGTTTTGGGGTAAATTTTACGCGTGCTGCCCGGAATTGAAATGGCGTAGCGTGCCGCATTAAAATCTGAATCCGCGATACCGTCAACAAAGCCCGTATTTAATATTGAATGAATTAAATCAGAAGAAGAATCACCTGAATCAGAAATTTCGTCGATAATACGGTCGATTATGAATTTAAATTCCTGCTGAACACGAGGATCTTCCTCGCTTATGGAAATTTCATTTCCACGGGTAAAGACCGGAACGCCAATATGCTTTTCGATGAGTTTTAAATTGCTGTCATTTGTGCCACAGACCCGCGAAAGCAAATCGCCGTCAGAAAACACAATCGTATATTCAGAATTCACTTATTTTATTTTAACCTTAAAAAGACTTTCATGCAACTGTAAAAACCACTCCCCTTTCTGCAAGCATCAATCAGTTCTTTCAAATTTAAAACTTTCCGGCCTTTAAGATTTTTTCGCTCCAGGCACACAGTTCATCAGAAAGCGCCTTTTCTTCTTTTGTAACATTACCTTTCAAGAGGATTCTTGAATAAGCCATGTAGTCAGAGGCTATTCCCCGTGTATTTTCAGCATCCCGGTCATATTTTAAGGCAGTAAGAATTGCATCCACCGCCGCCTTTTTGTTTCCGCCCTGAGAATACGCACGGGCAACGCAATACCAGTCCAGGCCGATTTCCATCAGATAGCGTTCTTTTGTGTGAATTTTTGCAGCCTCGGAGTAATATATCTGTGCATCGCTGTATTTTCCGCCAGCCATGCACACATCACCGAAAGTTCTGTACAGGTAAGCAAGATAAAACGGTTCTTTTGAAAGTGCGGGCTTTGCTTTTTCTAAGGAAGAAAGATAAGCCTTCATGTTTTCAGAAGAAATTCTTCCATCTGAAAGATTTTTTTCGTTTTCGAGCTGAATTCTGACATCATAAACAGAGCAAAGATTTGAAAGATTTTTCTGCTCAGAAGAACGACCCGCAAGTTTTTTAGCAAGGACAAGCAGCTCCTCTTTTGACACTGAAAGAAAGCTCTCATTTTGCTCAACTGCCCCCTCTGATTCATCTTGAGCCTTATCAAGTTCTGGATTTGAAATTTTAAGGACGATTCCTGAAAGAGTGATTTTGCAAAGAAGAGCCGGATTATCAACCGAAAGTGCAAGATTGAAGGCAGATGACAGCTGATTGTATGCCCGGTCATATTTTCCGGAAACGATGCTTGCATCAGCCTCTTCTAATCTGGAATAAGCTAGATTTGTATTATCAGTGACGAGCATAACCCGTTTGGGTGCAGAAGAACATGAAACAAACAGTAAACTCAAGACAAAAAAGGAAAATAGTCGCATCAGAAATCCTCGCTCCTCAGCTGACTTGTCGAAGCCTTTCCGCTCGTTCTGTCAGGCACTCCGCCACGGATAAAGGCATTGTTTTTGACACCGGTAAGCACATCCTGAACTTCAATCAGAATAGAATTGAGCTGAAGCAGCGCACTGTCAATTTCAGGAACGGCATTTGAAACAAGCACATCCGCGCTTCCAGAAATTGATGTAAGCTCATCAGAAACAAGCGAAATGTTTTTGAGCACATCAGAAATATCTGTTGTAAGCTGATTTCCAAGCAGAGCAGGAACGGCACCACTGTCATTGTTCAAAGTGCCTGTAAGGGCAGAAATATTCTTTGTGATTTCATTTAAATTTGCTATTATCTGTTTGATTGGAGTTGCAGTGTCTTCACGACCGGATAGAGCCGAATTCAAATTAACCAGAAGCAAATTTACATTATCCATAATGGAAGAAACTTTTTTCATCATTACACCGATTGAATCTTCCTGTACTTCAAGAGCAATTTTTTTTGCCGTTATAAATTGCCGGCCTGTAGTTGAATCTATACGAAAAATTTCAGAACCAGACGGAATAATTTCAGTACCCCTTCCCGGATGGAATACAAATGAAGAACCAAGCCCGATAGGACTTGTTATAAGCTCAACCAGTGAAAATTCCTTTGCATATTCGGCATAATCTTCAAGAACATAAAATTCGATACGGGCAGCAGAACCTTCAAGGTCTACATCACTGATTTTTCCGATTGGAAAGCCCTTGTAGGTAACATCCATGCCGACCGAAAAACCTGCCCCAGACGGAAAATATGTATAATAGATGTTTTTTTTGACGAACCAGTTTTGACTTGCACCCAAAGCAAATACGAAAGCAATAAGAAGCGCCATAGCAAGCAAAGAGAAAAATCCGACAATCTGATCTGCGAAACGAATTTTAAATTTCATACACTGACTTTTTTAATTTATTTAGTCCATTTTAATCACTTAAAAGACCTTCATCAATAACATACTTATCGCCGCCAATCGCTGAGATAAAAGAAGTGCTGTGGCTCACATAAACGACGGTATTTCCAGCAGCGATAAAATCATGCAGCAAATCAAGGATTACAGCCCCGCCCTTTTTATCAAGAGATTCGGTGCACTCATCAAGAAAAAGCACTTCAGGTCTGTTGATTAACGCACGGGCAAACGCAATTCTTTTCTGCTCGCCCATGGAAAGGTCAACAGGCCGCAAATTCAGGGGGCGTTCATATTTCACAAGCTCGCAAACCTCATGAATTCGCTGTTTTCGCTCAGATTCGGACATCGACGGATTCTGGGTCTGCAAAGGAAGGTTCAAATTCTGAGCAATATCCTGATTGGCCCATAAAGCGGAATCCTGAAAAACGAAGGAACATTCACGGCGAAACCGCATATTTCTCTTATCATTCATGAGCTGAATGTCTATATTCTTATAAAGCACCCGGCCGCCGCTCGGAACAAGAATTCCTGCAATCAGCTTCAGCAAAGTTGATTTTCCGCTTCCAGACCTGCCCATCAAACCTGTGACAGTACCCGCTTCAATATCTAGACTAATGCCCCTGATTACTTCCTTGCTCCTGGAATTGAATTTCACATCCTCAATTCGAAATAAAGCCATTTCATCCCCCGTCTTATAAAGAAGAAAGTACGATTATGAGCACATCCGCGATGATTATACCGACGAATGATTTTGAAACAGCCTGTATGCCCGCAATAGGGATTTCCGTTGATGCCCTCTCAACATTAAAGCCGTAATATGTTGCCGTAATTGAAATGACCATGCCGAAAACCAGGCTTTTAATCATGGATGTGATGATTGTGAAAATAGACACGCTTTTCAGAAGATTCTCAAAATATCCGTATGAAGCAAGCGGACTTACAAATTGAGAGATTATTGCAGGTCCAAGAATTCCGCAGAAAGAAAAATACAAATTAAGGAAGAAAACTGAAAGACTCACGCCAAGAAATCGCGGAACAACAAGATAAGCGATCGGGTCTATGCCGCAAGAAACAAAGCTTTCAATCTGATGTGAAGTTACCATGCCGCCAAGTTCCGTTGCAATTGCCGTAGCAGAACGCGCCGTAACGACAAAGGCCACAAGAAGAGGCCCTAGCTCCCGAATAACGATTAGTGCAAGAAGATTATAGATAAGTGATGCCTGCCCTATCGACAGAAGAAACGAATAGCCGATTATGTAAATAGCTGAACCAAGGGAAACTGAAAGCACGGCAATGATTGGAAGAGCCTCGATAAATGTAAATAGAAGCTGCATTATGATGACTTTGCGGGCCGCCTTGACCCGACGGATAAAAGCCGTTGAAGACACGAAAGTACGGCCAATATAGCCCAAAAGATAGGGAACAGCTGAAAAATAAGAAATTACTCCCGAACCGATTTTCTTTAACACAAACAACTCCAGATACGCCCCAAGATTTCCGAACTGGTCTAATGATATTACCATAATTCACACACATTAACTACAAATTTGTAATATTGTGCTGAAATGTACAAAAAAATGATTTGCGTTATGCAATTTTTGGGTTTATTATGGTTTTATATATTATAACTTTTTTCACTTTCAGGAGCTAAAATTATGACAAATGTAGAAAAACCTCGTGTTTTGGCGATTATCTTGGGTGGTGGTAAAGGAACAAGACTTTATCCACTGACAAAAGACCGCTCCAAGCCGGCTGTTCCGTTCGGAGGCAAATACCGAATCGTAGACATTCCTATCTCAAACTGTATCAACTCTGGTTTCCGCAAAATTTACCTTCTCACGCAGTTCAATTCTGCTTCACTTCATCATCATATCACAAATTCATATAACTTCGACCGCTTCTCAAAAGGATTTGTAGAAATTCTCGCAGCTGAACAGACTCTTGAACACTCAGGCTGGTTTGAAGGAACAGCCGATGCTGTAAGAAAAAATTTCATTCACTTCAAGTCTCAGAAACCGACACATTACATCATCCTTTCTGGTGACCAGCTTTACCGAATGGATCTCAAAGAATTCATGAACAGCCACCTTGAAAGCGGTGCAGACATCACAATCGCAACCACAGCGGTAAACGAACGCGATGCAACTGGCTTCGGAATCATGAAGATTGACTCAAAGAACAAAATCACTGAGTTCATCGAAAAACCGTCTGTAGAAGTTCTCAAAAGCGGCAACTGGAAAATCCCTGAAAAAGCACGCGGCGACCTTCCAAAAGAAAAAGAATACCTCGCTTCAATGGGTATCTACATCTTCAATGCAAAAGTAATGGAAGAAGCCCTCGATAACGACTACACTGACTTCGGAAAAGAAGTAATTCCTCTTGCAATCAAAGACCGAAAAGTCAATTCATATATTTTTGACGGTTACTGGGAAGATATCGGTACAATCCGCAGCTTCTACAATGCCACACTTGATCTCACAAAAGACATTCCACCGTTCAATTTCTACGATGCAGATTCTCCAATCTACACTCACATGCGAAACCTTCCGCCGCCAAAAGTTAACGGCGCTCCGCACATCGAAAGCAGTCTCCTTTCAGAAGGCTGTATTCTTATCAACAGCAAAACAATCAAAAAATCAATTATCGGTGTTCGAACAATCATCCGCGAAGGAACAGAACTTGACGGCGTAATTACAATGGGTGCAGACTTCTACGAAAACGAAGAAGCAAAGGCAAAGAACCGAAAGGCTCAGCGCCCGGATGTAGGAATCGGCAAAAACTGTAAGATTGCAAAGACCATCATCGACAAGGATGCCGCAATTGGCGACGACTGCCGAATCAATGTTGACGGCAACAAATATCCGGACGGCGAGAACAAACTTGCAAACGGCGTCTATTTCTACAGTTCAGACGGAATCATCGTAATCCGAAAAGGTGCAGTAATTCCTTCTGGAACAGTAATCTAATTTTAACAAAAAACTAAAGTGCTGATTAATTACAACGAGTGTTAATCAGCACTTTCACTATTTCTCACTCTGTGGGGACAGCATGCAGACAATGTACGACAGGCTTGGAGATTTGATTAGTGAAGTTCTTGAAACAGGTGAGCTTCCCCCAAATCAAAAAGATGAGCCTGAGCCACAAAAAACAGAACAATTCACTCCCCCACCAGAACAGAGCGAAAGCACGGTAAAAAAGCCGAAAATTCAACCAAAACAGCAATATCAAATCATCAAAAATTACATCCCAAATGAAGTAAAAAACGCCCTGAAATTCATTGGAATAAGCGAAAGCGCAAGTTTTGAAGAGGCAAAAAAAATCTATAGGGAAAAATTGATGTACTATCACCCGGACAGAAGAAACGATAATCCCGTCCTTCAGAAAGTCGCCAAAGAAAAAACCGAGCGACTTCTTTCTGAATGGGCAAAAATCGAAAAATGGCACGAAAACCCGTTTTAACGGTATGATTGAGATGAACCTAAAAACCTAAATCCATATCAAGGCAAAGCTGAACTTCAGTTATTGAACTGTCAAGTTCACTTGCAATTTCTTCTACAGAATGACCAGCACTGTTCAAATCACGGACAAGCTGAGCAAAACTTTTATGCGGCTGAACAGGCTCGTCTGCATAAGTTACCTTTCCACCAATTACTGGAACTGACGCATAAGAAGAACCGTCCGACTCAACGGTGAAAGTTGTGCCTGCATCAGAGACAATCTGCTTTGAAGAATCAGCATCTGCCATATCAAACAAATCTCCCTGATGATGAGGTGAGTTTTTTGCCTGAATATTTCCCTTTTCTGTAAGCTCATAAGCATTTCCAGACTGAAGGGCAGCAGAAATATTTAAATTCTGATTACGCATATACTGCTGAACGGAGCGGTTCACAGGATTATACGCGCTCTTTGAATTATCAACGCGTTTTTTCGACTGAACAACTTCGTCAATTTTCTGTTTATATGCTAAATTTGCTTTCTGAGACTCAATTTCACGCTTGGCCAGTTCAATATGCCTGTCTGCTTCTGCGACAACGGCCTTGAGCTGACGAATTCGGTCTTCAATAATATCGATATTTCTACCGGCATTATGATTTATGTCGCTAATCATGTTATTCATCTGCTCACGGGTATTAGCGATTATGTCATCAGTTGAAAAAAGCTTCTTGAACTTTATTAGAAAGGCGACCCATGAGCATATATTTATCACACAAAAAAAAGCCGCAATAAAAACAACAATCATTAATCTCTACCTTTCTATATTAATATGCCTTCCAAGATATGTTTCCCGAAGTTCATTTTCGGTCTTCACTTCATCATCGTTTTTTTGAGGATTCCGCTTTTTTCCATGCGAACCATAACCAGAATCACTGTGATGACCTTCATCATTTATATGCGAAGATTTTGCTTCGTTGTCTGCAGCTTTGTGAACAGTTGCCGCCTTTTCGGCATTCTGCTGGATTATTTTGGACTCCTGAAGCTGCTGAGCGAGAACTGCCCCCTGCTGCTGATGCGCAACTGTACGCGCAATATTATTCATATTCGCATACATTGTCTGCAAATCTATTGGAGAAACACCCATTAGCTGTACCCCTCAGGACCTTTTATGTCATCCATATTCGGCTGCTCATACTTTCCTCGGCGGACAAAGCCATTTTCATAGAAGAAAATAACACTCTTTGTATCAGCACGAACCTCATCCTTTTCATCGCGGACATAAATTTTTACGCCAGAATATACATTGCCTGCCGCATAAACCTTTCCGATGTTTTTAAGCTCACGCAAGCGGGCCTGTATCTTTTCGATTTCAGCATTGTACTGAAAGTTTTCTTCGATGATTTCGCTCTTCTGCTCGTTAAGATGGAACAAGCTCTCCTCTTTTTCTTTTGGAAGATTTTTACGAACTTTCTTCATGTTTTCAAGAGTAGCGATGTTCAGTTCAAGTTCATCAAGAATTTTTATATTGCTGTTCTGCATTTCAAGCAGTTCTTCAAGCCGCTTTTTTGCACGAGGATCGTAACCTACAGAGATTGAAGTTTCTGTACCCCCGCCTTCAGAGCCGATATTCTTCGCAATAACAGCCTCTGTCGCGAAAATCTTTCCACCAGTGATTTGAGCACGCTTTCCGTTAAGAATAATTTTCTTTTGGGCAGAAACATCACTGTTCATAATTGAATCAATTACGATGATGTTTTCTTCGACTTGAACTGTAGTATTCTGAATGAATTTTGCCCACAGAGAGCCGCCACAGACAATTCTTCCTTCATCACGCCCGATAATACCGCTGGAAACAATAATATCACCGTCTGATTCAAGAGTACACTTTCCAACCGTGCCGGATACTTCGATATTGCCAGAAGCCTTGACATTGAAACCATCTTCCACGGAACCTTTGACAATGACTGTTCCAAGGAAAGTAATGTTTCCTGTTTTAATGTTGACACCATCAACTTCCATGATTGGCTCAACACAAACTTTATCGTTAATAAGAAGAACCTGACCATTTGTAGCCGCAAGAATCGTGCGCCCGTCCATATCGACACGGACATTTTTTCCAAGAGGAAGCGGAATATCACGACCGTTTTTAGCTTCAAGATATCGTCCATAAAGAGTTTTGCCGGCTTTTCCCTGCTCAGCAAGCATTTTTTGTGCAAGAGGCTGACCTTCAACAACATTTTGAATAAGGTTAAGTTCCTTAAAGTCAACCTGCCCGTTTGCAGCCTGTTTTGCCTTTAATTTAGAACGGTCAGTTTCAAAATTGTATGTAATATAAGCATCTTTTCCATCGACAGGAAGCACTGCCTCTGCGACAACGACCGGCTCATTATAATTTGGCTTATCAACCAATGCAGAAATTTTTTCGTCCGAAATACCGGCAACGACTCCCTGTTTATTAAGGGCAATTTTGATTTGCTCGGCAGTAATGTCGGCGCCTCCAAGAGAAGGCGGATTGATTGTCGCGGTCGCTTTTAACTCATCATTCGTAATATCAATTACAAAAATAGCATCAGCTGACGGTTCATGATTGTATTCACCGATAATAACATATTCACCGTTACTTCCATTTTTAACAATAAAACGAACCTTTTCAGCATCAAAATTCTTTGTATCAGGGCGGTTTAAATCTTCAAGAACAACTTCACTGTCAACAGGATGCCCTTCTCCAATTGGAAGGGTAACCTTGAGCACGATATCGTTGCCGAAGTGATGAATAAAGTATTCGCCATCGCGGGAAACATGCTTTTCGACACTCTCTTCGTCTTCTGAATCAGCAACCTCACCGTTCTTACCAACAACGACCTTTTTAACCATTTCTGGATTCTGGTAAACTTTTAGAAGCCAGGGTTTCTTTGCGATTCCCAAAAAACCGTCAAATCCGCGCTCAACAACCTCATATTCAAGATTGGCTACACGAGTATCAAATTGAACGGCAGCATCGGCAAGTGCCTCATCAAGAGTGTCTGCACGGACTTCAACGAAATGAATTTCTTTATCCTTTTCGAGAAAACCTGCCATATCTTTACGAATCGCTTCAAGAGTTACCATTTTTTAGAAAATTCCTTTCCTGAAATTAGTGAGTTTCGCACGCAAATGCAAGTTGGCATTAGAGTGAAGCTGGGAGATTCTTGATTCGGAAACATCAAGAACCTGACCGATTTCCTTGAAAGTCAAATCTTCATGATAGTAAAGAACGATGACCATTTTTTCTTTTTCGGGAAGTTCATTAATTGCCTGAATAATAACTTTGCGGATTTCTTCGCGTTCAACCTGAACATCAGGATTAAGGCTCTGCGGCGACTCAATTGAATCTCCGATTGAAAGATGATCTGAATCATCACCAGAATACCACACATCGTTTAATGAAAGAACAGATGTACCGCTGACTTTCATAACTGTATGCTGATATTCATCAACGCTGAGGTTCATTTCTTTTGCAATTTCTTCATCAGTGGCAGGGCGGGAAAGCTTAGATTCCAAGCCTGCAATTACATCTTCAATTTCACGCGATTTCTGACGGACAGAACGAGGCACCCAGTCAAGCTGCCTCATTTCATCGAAGATTGCACCACGGATTCGAGTGACAGCATAAGTTTTGAACTTAACTTTCTTATCCAAATCATATTTACTTATGGCGTCAAGAAGCCCGAATTGGCCGAATCCAACTAAATCATCAAATTCCATGCTAGCAGGAAGCCCAACGGAAACCTTACCGGCAACATATTTTACCAAAGGCATATATTTACGGATAATTTTATCCCGCAAGGCGTCGGACTTTGATTTTTTGAATTCTCCCCAGAGTGCGTCTTCCTCTTCATCATTGATAAATTGCGTTTTTGTATTATCCATCATATTACCCTTTTTTTATTAGTTCTCTCGCGCAAGCAAGGTCTGAATGGCCTTTGCCATGACATTCGTATCTCCACTAATCGGCTGTTCCTTTAATTTTGAACCGCCAGTGGCAAATTCAGTATCCTGTATAACTTCCGCAGAAGAATTACTTCCATAATTGGAAGGTGAACTGACCGTTCCAATCTCTGAACCCATGCCACCCAAATCAGGAAGTTCATCCAAAGAATCAGGACTTCCCGAAACAGCTTCTTCAGGAGAAACAGGTTTTGCTTCAGCAGAAGCTGAAGGAGCTGGAGTTGATGCCGGTGTAACCGGAGCTGCCTCAGCTGAAGAAACAGCAGGTGCAGCAGATGCCAGGCTAACAGGTTTAAACGAAGAATCCTCTGCATTGTCAGGAACAGACTCAGAGGCAGAAACTGCATTAAATGCAGGACTTTCCGGCTGCTCACTGGCAGGCTGTTCTGGAGCAGCAGGCTTCGCCAAATCAGAATGATGATTGTTCATAACATTGAATTTAGGCGAATTGCCGTCATCTTCGAGATTTGAATCATCAACTACAATATTAACAACACCACCTGTTACAGTTTTCTGAGAAGAAAGGTCTGCATCAGAAGAAAAAGAAGCGTTGTCATTGGAGAGGAATTTTTGATAAATAAAACTGATTCCGACACATAAAACCGCAAGTCCGAGGCCAGAAAGCAGCGCACGAATTACGACATTAAAAAAATGAACATCAGAAAACAGTCCTATAAAAAAAGACATAAAAAACCCGACTACGGCAGCAATGCATATATTCTTCGGGTTTATCATTTTTTTCCTCCCATATATAAGTTTAAATCAGAAAATTCATTCGGTCAAGATTTTTCTATTAAAATAGGCTTTCAAAACAATAGAACTTTCCGGAAAACTACATCTTCCGAAAAGTTCTAAAATCAGCTTTTACGCAAAAATTTTTTGAGGAAGTTAGCAACGCCCTCAGATGTTCCGTTGTCACTCTTTTCGATTCGGCCGACAATATGCTTAATGCACTGTGCCGGTTTTGAAGTCGGATTGACAACAATAAACGGTTTCTGTCTGATTACGGAAGCCTGAACAACAGGATCGTCATAAACGAAACCAATGTAATCAACTTTGTAATTCAAGAACTGAGCAGCAATATTGATGATTCGCTCAGAAATTCGCTTTCCTTCATCTGCAGAATGAACACGGTTTACAAGGAGTTTTATATTCATCTCACGATCAACAAGTTCCGTAGTGATGATTTTGATGATTCCATACGCGTCAGTAATTGCTGTAGGCTCCGGAGTCGTAACGACATAGACTTCATCTGCGGCCGCTACGAATTGAAGGACATTGTTTGCGATACCAGCACCAGTATCAATAAGAATTATGTCGGCATTTCCGAGCATTGCAAACTGTTTTGCAAAGTAATCAAGCTCATCAACTGTAAGGTTAGCGATTTTTGAAAATCCGTTCGCACCAGCGATGAATTTAATGCCGAATTCTGTGTCAGTGATGATTTCCTGCATAGTCTTCTGCTTATTGATAACCTGCATGAGATTGTATTGCGGTACAATATTCATAAGAACATTGACATTCGCCATTCCAAGATCACCGTCAATCAAGATAACTTTTTTTCCCTGCTGGGCATAGGCAATCGCCATGTTTACGGACAGGTTAGATTTTCCAACGCCGCCTTTACCACTCGTAATCGCGATAATCCTTGTTTTACGGTTATTAGACATCATCTCTTTGAGTTCCTGTGCCTGATCTTCCATTTTACTTTTCCTCCGGGAATTTTGCGTCTATATGATTACGATCAATATTGAAATCATGTAAATTTGTCAAAAATCTGACTACAGAAGCACGCTCGATGTTTTTCGTGACAGTCTGACCGTCAGTTATATATGAAATAGACTTGCCCTTTTCGGAAAGTACGCTGATGACATTTCCGATTGCGCTTGTCTCATCCCATTTCGTAATGATTACTGAAGAAAAATTGAACACTTCGTAATTCTGAATGATTGAGATTAAATCCATAGCCTTTGATGAAGCATTTGCGGCAAGGAACACTTCAGGATGAATTCCCTGGACTTCAAGCATCTTCCTCATTTTACCTAGATTCTCAAAATCCTTAGGGCTGTAACCTGGAGTATCAATGAAAAGAACATCCAGATTTTCTTTATAAGTGTCATATATTTTTTTTACATCGGCGGCAGTTTCGGCCTTATCAACCTCAATCTCCATGACATCGCCATATCGTTTAATCTGCTCAACTGCACCAACACGAGTATGGTCAGTTGTAAGCATCCTGACACGAGGACGCGGCTGGTCTTTTTCGTGAGCTTCTTTTATGAGATTGACGGCAAATTTTGCAATGGTAGTAGTTTTTCCAACTCCGGTCGGTCCGACAACGATTATGACATGGGGATAAGTGTGCATCACTTTCGGAGCGATTTTTATTGATTCACCAATCCAGTCGACAACTTTTTCCTGTACAAGTTCAAAATTTTCAAGTTCTTCAACCGTTAACTCAGAGCGAAGTCTTGTAGAAATCTTGTTTATGTACGCAAAAGTAAATTCATTGTTCTGAAGAAGCTCTTCGATTTTCTGAATCGAAACAGGCTTGTCGCCGGCATTTGTCGCTTCTGCAATATTTTTCATTGACTCCTCAAAGACCTTCTTCATTTCTTCGAGTTTTTTATCGATATTGGCGATTTGAATCGTATTCGTTACGGAAGAACCCGATTTCTGCAGAATTTCATCACGACTTTCCTGAAAAGACTTCTGCACAGGAACGGACTTTTTAAGCCCGACTGTATAACGAACTTCATAAAGTTCTTTCTGGCCAAAACCAAAAAAGCCCGGCTTCAAAATCGGACGCTTGCCAAGAATTTCAAAATTATGACCATAGGCTTTGAGCAATTTGTCCATGCAATCATCATAATTTCTGCCAACAATGGTCTGCATTTCATCATCTGGGCGCGTATAGCCTGGAGTTGAACCATAAAGAGGCAGTTTGGGATTTTTCTCAGCGGTCAAAGCATAAGAATCTTTATACATTTATTTCTCCAATAATCTCCAAGTTAATATTAGAGCCCGCCGCAACGACCTCATTTAATGAAAGCACAGCAATTCCCGGTATCTCCCGACTGATTGAATTGTGTACAAGCTGACGAACTTCCGCATTAGGAGCCAGAAGAATCGGCAGATAGTTCCGTTCCTTTGCGGAAACAACGGCCGCACTCACAGAAGATATCCACTTGCGGCCATCAACCGGATCGAAGGCAACAAACGGCTGCCCTCCATCGTTAGGCACAACGCAGTGCTGCATGATTTTTTCTGACGCAGACTGGGAAACCTGCAATACAGACAGTTTTTTGTTCGGGTCATGCGGGTCAACATACTGCAGACAAATTTGAAGTCCAAGAGCTTCACGAACTTTTTCGATAAGAAGCCAGTTGTTATGCGGCATATTTCCGTAATTTGCAAGGGTTTCCAGAATAGCCACGATATTGCGGATTGAAACCTGTTCTTTAAGCAATCCCTGCAAAACATGTTCAATTTCACCGTAAGTGTATTTGTATGTATTGAGGACTTCATCAACAACAACAGGATTCGAATTGGTATTTGCAGTATCCTTGAGCTTATCAATGATTGCCTTAGTTTCAAGACGACCAAGAATTTCTGCCGCATGTGCACGGATAATTTCTGTAATATGCGTTGCAATGATGGTCGGTGGATCAACGACCGCATAACCGGCACGCTCTGCCTCAGAACGCATATCCTCACTAACCCATACAGCCGGAACACCAAATGCAGGGTCCACGGTCTTCTCACCCTTTATTTCTTCAGTGGCAGCACCTGTGTTCATGCACATATAGTAACCAAGCTTGATTTTTGCACGGCCAGCTTCAATTCCCTTGATTTTAAAACTGTATTCGTCCGGCGCAAGCGTCATATTGTCAATAATTCGGATTTTCGGAACGACAAGCCCCAAATCAAGGCCTGCTTCACGACGGATTCGCGTAATTCGCTCAAGAAGTTCCGCACCTTTTTCTTTATCAACAAGCGGGATAAGAGCGTATCCAAGTTCAAGAGAAAGGGCATCAAGAGGAACGATTGGACTAATTTCTTCACCAGAAGCATTTGCCTTTTTGTTTTTTGCATTCTGCTCTTCTTCGAGTTTTTTCGCAAAAGAAGCCTTTTCGCTCTTAATAAGACGATAACCGTAAAAAACGAAAAGAGCGCCAACAGGAAGGAGAAGATACCACGGAAAATTCGGGATAAGGCTCATGAGAGCAAGTGTTACACCAGTGATAATGTAGACATAACCGCTTGCAGTAAACTGTTTTTTAAGCTGAGAACCGAGAACCTCTTCCGAAGAATTACCGGTAACGATGAGACCTGTAGCAAAAGAAAGAAGAAGCGAAGGAAGCTGCCCCAAAAGACCGTCACCGATTGTAAGGCGTGAATAAGTGCTTGCCGCATCACCAAATTGCATTCCGCCAATTGCAACACCGGCGATAATGCCTGCAATCAAGTCAATCGCAGTGATGAAAATACCAGCCTTAACATTACCACTTACAAACTTTGAAGCACCGTCCATGCTTGAATAAAAGTCGATGTCACGCTGAATGGCCGCTTTTTTGTCGCGTGCCTGCTCGTCAGTGATGTAGCCGGAATTGAGTTCTGAATCAACAGCGAAGAATTTCTGGTTCATTGCGTCCAAACTGAATCGTGCAGCAACCTCAGAAACACGCGTAGCACCTTTTGTGATTACGATGACCTGAATAATAATCAAAATGATGAAAATGACCATACCGATAACAAGACCGGTGGTTGAAGGATTCATCGGATTATCACCTGTTACAATAGAAGAAAATGCCTTGAGCATGTTTCCTGGGAAGAATTTATAGCCTGTTTCAGAAGCCTTGGTAAGGATAAGGCGCGTTGAACAGACATTGAGTGCAAGACCGTAAAGGGTGGCAAAAAGCAGAACGCGGGGAAATGAAGTAAAATCTGAAGACTTCGGTGTGTAAAGGACAACAAGAAGAACGACAACAGAGATTGAAATATTTACAATCATGAGGAAGTCCAAAAGAACTCCCGGAACAGGTATCAAAAGCATGAGAACAACCGCAATTGCGGCTGCAGCTACAGCATGATTCTCAATGTTCCCCAAAACATTTTTTAAATTAAAACGACTAGCCATTCAAATCCCCACCCGAAACAGCTACTTTTTATTAAATTTGTCTAATTGACTATAAATCGTTGCAATAACAGAAAAATAGTCACTAGGTATTATATCACCAATTTCAGTCTGTGCATAGAGTCCACGAGCCAAAGGTTTGTTTTCTACGATAGGAACATCGTGCTCTTTTGCAATCTCCTTGATTCTGAAGGCAACATTATCACTGCCCTTCGCCATGACCTGAGGTGCTTCGGCGACAGCCTGATCATACATCAAAGCGACCGCGAAATGAGTCGGGTTCGTGATTACGACATCCGATTTTGCGACCTGCTGAGGCATATTCCGCTGCAAAAGTTCCCGCTGGGCTGCCTGCAAATGAGCTTTGACCTCAGGATCACCTTCCATTTCCTTGTATTCCTGCTTGACTTCCTGTTTGGTCATTTTCATACTCTCGATAAACTGCTTTTTCTGCACGAGATAATCAGGAATCGCAATCGCAAGAAAAACAACCGCACAAGTCGCAAGAATTTGAGCCGCAGTCCAGGCGATTTTTGCAATCGCATTGTGAACATTTGAAGCATTTATAAATTCAAGGATTACAGGCAGGTTTATTCTGATTATGACAAAAGAAACAAAGGCAACCACACCAACCTTTATAAAAGATTTTGCGACATTAAATCCGCCTTCAAAAGAAAACAGCGTCTTTTTGAGATACTGACCGATTCGTGGCGAAATCTTCGAAAACTGAGGCTCTATTGGTTTTAGCGAAAAAATAAATCCCCGGTTCTGAATCAAATTTCCAAGCACGCCCGCAACCGTTCCGCACAAAGCCAGGGGCAAAACCATCTTTGCGAGGGAAATCAAAAAATGATAGAAAAAGCGCTTCTGAAGCATTTCTGTTTCCGTCGAGTGATTAAAATAAAACACAAGAACTTCCTCGCACCAGTTCCAGAAATAGGGTGCCGCTATAATCAGCACGATAACCGTAACGAGCATTACGATTGCGCTGTTGAGTTCCTGACTTTTTGCAACCCGTCCTTCTTCACGGGCCTTACGGATTTTATACTCAGAAGGGTCTTCGGTTCTGCCTTCATCTTCCGCAGCGAACCACTGCAAGTCAATCATGTCAAACAAATCAATTTCGTTCACTTCCATTCTCAGCCCCCAACTATCACAAAAAGCCGTTCAAGAGCCGAAAATCCCGACTGGAACGAATGAACAAAGAAATCACAAATCTGCGGAAAAAGCACGCTTATAATGAAGAAAGAAGTAAGAATCATGATTGGGAAACCTTCGCTCATAAGGTTCATCTGAGGAGCCGCTTTCGAAAGAATTCCCATGGTCACTGAAATCAAAAGCAAAGTTCCCATAATTGGAAGAGAAATGATGAAAGCATCGGCAAAAAGCTTCGTAAGACCGCCGAGCAAAAACTGAATCATCTTATCCCGTTGCATCACAAGGGTAAGGGCGTTAAGAGAATCAAAACTTGAAAGAAGTGCACGGGTGAAGAGCATGATTGCCCAATCACTCTGCAAAAAAATCAGCATTGCAACAAGGTTAAAAAACTGACCCATAAGAGGGTTTTCAACCTGCGAAAGTGCATCGTATACTTCCGAAGCAGAAAAGCCCATCTGAAAAGCAAAAAACTGACCCGCAGAACTGAATGCGGCAAAAATCAGCGTCACATAAAACCCAGTAAGGATTCCGATAAGGCCTTCGCCGACAAGAAGCATTATATATTGAAGAGAAATTGCACCGTCCCTTGCAATATACGGAGCATACATCGAAAAATCAACATGAGGAAATATGATGTATGCAATGTATGCCGTAAAAGCCACTTTTGAAAGGCGGGATACATTTCTAATTGAAAAAAGAGGAAGAGTCATAATCAATGCGAAACATCTGACCGCAATCAAGAGAAAAACAGGTGCATTAATCAGGATTCTATCAAGCATTTTTCAACCGCAGCTTATCCGTCTAGTTTACAGATTTTATTTTGCAAGATTCGGAATCTGGGAAAGCAGATTTACCGTATAATTTCCCATCATACTGAACATCCAGCCGCCGATTAGGGCAAGAATAGCCAGAATCACAAGCATTTTTGGAAGGAAAGTAAGGGTCTGCTCCTGAATCGATGTTGTAGCCTGAAAAATAGCCACAATAAGACCGACAATCAAGGCTGCCCCAAGAACAGGCGCGCACAAAATGAAAACCTGAAAAACCGCTCCACGCATAAGATTTACAATCATTCCAACAGACATAAAAAACTCCTTCGCTAATTACAATTTTGTAACTGCTTATTTTATAACGCTTTGGAAAAGCTGCTGCGTTAAAAGCCCCCAGCCGTCAACCATAACAAAAAGCATCAGCTTAAACGGCATTGAAATCTGAACAGGCGGCAGCATCATCATACCCATACTCATCAAAATGCTGGCAACAACCATGTCAATTACGATGAACGGTATGTAAAGGAATACACCTATTTTAAAAGCGACAGTCAGTTCATGCAGAATATATGCCGGAATTATCACATAGGTCGGTATGTCTTCCGGACCGTTTGGAGAAGGAAGATTCGCCATGGCCAGGAAAGAAGAAATGTATTTTGACTGCAAACTTCCGTCACTTCCGCGGGAAATTGTCTGATTGAGCATAAATGTGCGCAAAGGAGTTTCGGCCTCACGGTATGCCTGCTCAATTGTAATCTCCCCGTTCGAAAGAGGCCGCAAAGAATTATTGTAAATGTTCTGCAGAGTCGGAAACATGATAAAAATCGTCATGAAAAGTGCGATTCCGTTCAAAACAGAAGTCGGCGGAACCTGTTGCAGGGAAAGAGCACGCTTAATAAAGTCAAGCACGATAGAAAAACGAAGGAAACAGGTTGTAAGAATCAAAAGGCTTGGCGCAAGCGTCAGCGCAGTGAGAAGAAGCAGCAACTGAACCGAAAAAGCAACCTGCTCCCCTGTCTGCGGACGGCTTATATTCACATCAATGTTCGGAAAATCGATTCCACGAACATCACCACGCATTTCAGTTCTGCCCGAAGCAGAGCCCTGCGGGAAATTACGATTCTGCCTTGACTGAGAAGTTACTGGAAAAAGGCAGAAAATTGAAATGAATGAAGCAAGCACGATTTTAGGCAGCCATTTATGGAAAGAATATGAAAGCATTTTACGGAATTCCATATTAATTCTCCTCGTTCAATCGGTTTCGATGTCTTTTTAGCAAATCAGCCGCATCTTGAGCACTGGAACCGTAAATGTTTCTTGTATTTTCTTCAGAAGAAGAGCCAGGCATAAAAATCGAAAGAATATCATCAAATGAACGCGGGCGTTTTGAATTATCCTTTTTATCAGCATAAAGATTCATGGAATTCACAAGCTCTTTGTCTTCAATCTGAGAAATTAAATTCACAGCATTATCAGAAACCCCAAGCACGAAAGCATGATCAAGAATGGTAACGACATCAACGGAGCGGTTCTGGCTTAAAGGCAGATGAGAAACATGGCGAAGAAAAGGATCGTCCGAATTTGAAAGTTTATTGCCACGCTTGAGAAGGCGCAACGCAAGATACGCAATGGCAAGAACAAGAGCAAGCGCAAAAACCATTTTCAAGAAGAGAGCAAATGTAGAAGGCTGAGCCTGCTGAGTCTGTTCAAAAGAATTGCTCCATGTCCATTCAGCATTTTGTGTTGAAGACTGGCCTTGTGCGATATTATTCTGAGATTCAGATTGAGCGTTTTGTGAAAGCTGTGCAGATTCAGGCTGATTCTGATTTAGATTCTGTGCAAAGACAGTCAAATTTGAAAACAATACTAAACTTCCAAAGCAAAGAGCCTTGAAAGCACGAGAAAACTTTGTCATAATCCCACCCACTTTTTGACAAAATAACGATATTTTAAATATTATAGCAAAAAAAAAAGCATCTGTCGAATAGTTTTTCGGACAGATGCCATTATTTTTTCTTTTTTTTCTATCGAAGGTCGCTTACGCGCTCCATTGGTGAAAGGATTTCGGTAACACGAACACCGAAGTTTTCATCGATAACTACAACCTCACCCTTTGCAATAGGCTTGTGGTTTACAAGAATATCTACAGGTTCACCGGCGAGTTTATCAAGCTCAATGATTGTACCTTCACCCATTCCCAAGATGTCTTTAATCTGCTTTTTAGTGCGTCCAAGCTCTACGGTCATTTCCATGTTTACATCCATGATAAGACCGATATTGCCCTGCTCCTGAGATGTAGGACCACCTGTAAGATTTGGATACTGAACAGACTGAACATTCGGCATTGCCATACCCATAGGCATTCCCATCTGAGGCATCTGCATACCCATCTGTGGCATTCCCATACCGCCCATCATTGGCTGCTGCTGGAATCCGCCCATCTGCATACCACCCATCTGTGGCTGGCCCATTCCCATGCCGCCCATCTGAGGAGCACCGCCTGCAAGATTTGCCATCGAAGCCATATCTGCAGCACTCAAAGTTCCGCCAGTAGCGGCTGCCGGCTCAGGAGAACCACCGCCGAGAGCTTTTGCAATTCCTTCAGCAACATCGCTTGAAACTGCTTCCCAAAGGGTGTAAGACTGATCTTCCAAAGTGAGAGGATATGTAATCAAGGCGAAAGTGCCCTGAGGAATTCGAACCATAGCCTTAGGTACATGCAAGGCTTCCGGTGGATTCGATGCGAGACCTGCGATTGAACTCAAATCAGTGATTTCAGAACCTGTATGGGTTGAGACAAATTCACCGATTACAGAAAGAGCCATATCATCAAGGTCAGCATTTTCCTCTTTATTTACGAGACTTGTGATTTTCTGTGCGAATTCCGGAGAAAGCAGAACCAGATGGTCACCTTTAAGACCTGCGTTAAAATCTGCCATAACAGCAACAACCATTTCTGGCAGTTTTGCGAGAAGCTGGTCTCTGTCCATAGATTCGACAGACGGCGCACCGATTTCAAATGTTGAACCGGTCATACCGTTAAGATTTGCTACAACCTTATCTTTTAATCCGTCAGCGAATTTTGAAAGTGTTGCTGTATCAATATTAACATTGGAAGACGGACCAGATGAAAGACCTCCAACATCAACGCCTGACAACAATGCGTCAATTTCGCTCTGTGATATTGTTCCATCACTCATAAGATTCATCTCCTTCAACTGATAATTCTTCAAAATCGTCAGATTCGCTCTGATCTATTTTGCCGATAACCTGAACAGCCATCTTCTTGCCGACGACACCTGGCTGACAGTAAAATTTTTTTTCATTTCCGACGCTGAGTGTAAGCGGATCACCGACACGCACCGTAGACAGACGCACAACATCACCTGCACGCAAGGCAAGAACCTCACGGATTGGAAGATTGATTGTGCCAATCTCTGCAACGACATCCATATTGACATCAGAAAGTTTTTCTTTAAGGGTGCCAAGATACTGTGTTGTAGAGCTTCTTCTTACAGAACTGAACCAGAACTGTGAAGAAAGTTTTGATACAATCGGCTCAATTGTGAGGTAAGGGATACAGAAGTTCATCATACCCTCTTCCTCGCCGATTTTTGTTTCCAATGTTACAAGGACAACCATTTCTGAAGGCGGAACGATTGAAGCAAACTGCGGGTTAGTTTCAATCTGACCAAGACGGGGCCGCAAGTCGATTACCTGAGTCCATGCCTCACGCATATTCGCAAGGATTCGAACGATAATGCCTTCCATTACGGACTGCTCAATATCAGTTAAATCACGGCTGACTTTTGCACCCTGACCAGTACCACCGAACAGACGGTCAATAACGCTGAATGTAATAGCCGGGTCAATCTCAAGAACAGCGTTGCCTTTGAGAGGATCCATGTTGATTACAGCAAGTGTAGTCGGAGTTGGAATCGAGCGCACAAACTCTTCGTAAGTGAGCTGGTCTACAGACGCTACATGGACATGAACCAGAGAACGCAGCTGTGCAGAGAGACTTGTTGTTGTAAGACGCGCGAAAGTCTCGTGCATAATCTGCACTGTACGGATTTGTTCTTTTGAGAACTTGTCCGGACGCTTAAAGTCGTAAATCTTGATTTTTCGCGTGTCACTGACCGGCTTAAAATCATCTGCCCCGGAATCTCCGGAAGAGATGGCTTGAAGCAATTGGTCAATTTCATCCTGTGACAGAACCTCGTTCATGTCTTCCCACCTTCTAACGCTTTTCAGCTAATCAATTCATTTTTTAGTTCGACTGGATTACATCCATCTGCATGAAGCGAACATCCTTAATCTTTGAAGAACTCAGAATGCTGTCGTTAATTGCATTTCTAATCTCAATTTTAAGATTTTCCTCATTCTGAGGTCTGAGCTCATCAGCAGTCTTCTGTGTAAAATATCGGCGCAAAAAGTCTTTAAGTTCAACAGTTCTTTGAGTGATTTCTGTTGAAGTTGCCTTATCTTCCTTTTTATAGCCGAGAACAACATCAACGCGAACAGAAGCAGGATTAGCTTCCATTGTTCGAGTCTGAATCAATCCGAGAGAGGTATACCAGTCAAGGATTTCTTTTGATGCCGTATATTCTTCTGTCATTGGGATTGCAGTTCCAGTTCCAGTATTGTTTCCGCCAACAACTTTCATTGTGATAACGACGACAGTAACAATAAGAATGATTGCAGCAAGTCCGATTGCGATCCATTTCAAAAGGCTCGGAATAAGAAGACCCTTTCCGCCTTTCGCAGGAGCAGCTCCTGCATCTGTGCTGTCATCTAATCCAATACCATCATCTTCATCTGCCATAGTAAACTCCTTATCCTAAAGCACATTCAATACATCGAAAAACGATTTATCGAAAAATGTTAGCATTAAAAATGACCCTCATCAAGAACGATGATGTCAACGCGGCGGTTATACGCCTGACCTTCTTTTGTTTCGTTAGAAAACATAGGTCTTGTGTCAGCATATCCGGCAATTGAGAAACTCTGTTCATCAACACCAAAATCTGACAGATAGTGAAGAACATTCGCTGCACGCGCCGTTGAAAGCTCCCAGTTTGACGGATAACCAATATTGCGGCCAGTATCATCAATGACAGCCGGAACTGGCGTTGAGTCCGTATGTCCCTCTATTCTAAATCTTCGGTTTTTTATCTCAGAATCTTGAAAAAATTTCGACAATTTAAGAAGAATATCACGAGTTTCATCAATATTTAGGACTGCACTCCCCTGTTCAAAGAAAACATCAGAAGCAAGAGAGATAATCAGACCGCGCTCATCACTGGAAATAGTGACTTTTGCAGAATTTACTTCTGGAACAAAAAGACTGACAGCCTTCTTTTTTGCGATTGCGAGCGAGCGTCCGTTTTCAAGTGAAGGAAGAGCCGAAATTGAGTTTCCTAAATCGGCAAGTTTTCCGTTAGCGAGAGACTGACCTCCGGATGTAACAGGAGCATCGATTGATTCGGTTGTGACAGCAATTGACTGCTGAACCTGATTCAAGGCCATGAGATCGACCTCTGACGGGTCGTACAACATGACGAAAAAGCAGAGCATAAGCGTAATCATGTCACCGTAAGTACCTTGCCACGCGGTTGACGGTTTGGCAGGTTCTTTTTTCTCTTTTTTTGCCATTATTTTCAGCCTTTTTCAGAATTATTTTTCATTAGTCTTTGAGGACATCCGCTTCGATTGCCTTGCGTGTTTTTGGGTCAAGGTAAGTCAAAAGCTTCATCGCAAGAATTCGCGGGTTGTCACCAGCCTGAATAGAAAGAACGCCTTCAATTACCATTTCCATTGTAGACATTTCCTGAGCGTTCTGAGCAGAAAGTTTGTTTGCGAAAGGAGCGACAAGCCAGTTTGCAAGCATAGAACCGTACAGTGTTGTAATCAAAGCGACAGCCATGTTAGGACCGAGCGAGCTTTTATCTTCGAGGTTGTTCAACATACCAATAAGACCGATAACCGTACCCAACATACCGAAACCAGGACCGTAACCTGCCCACGCGTTGATGACACCTACCCAGCTCATATGACGGGCTTCAGTCTGACTCATTTCATTTTCCATGATTGTGCGGATTACATTGCCGTCAGTGCCGTCTACAACCATTCGAAGACCTTCTTTCATGAAAGCATTGTCTAAATCGTCAAGGCCTTCTTCCAAAGCAAGGATACCCTCACGGCGAGCCTTTTCGGAAAGCGCGACCATATTCTGAATCAGCGTTTTTTCGCCGTAATCAAAGGTCTTTAAGGCCCTTCCCATAATCTTGAAAAGACCGATTGCCTGTTTGAGCGGTGCAACGATGAACAATGCGGCATAAGAACCACCAACAGTAACGAATACGGAAGGAATATCGATAATACCGCCGATTGAACCACCAGAAGTGATGACACCAAGACCGATGGCAACCGTACCGCCGACAAGACCAATTATTGTAGCTATATCCATGAAATTCTCCTACTATTTCTTCTATATTTAAATGTTTTTATTCTCTTTCTCACATTTCAATTGCATTAATGCCAATCTGACGACGATAGGAAACGATTCGGTCAATCACTTCCTCTGGCTTATCCTTTACAACAATTTTTTTGCCGGAGAAAAACGCAATCGTCAAATCAGGATTCTGCTCCATACTCTCAATTAAATGTGGATTTATCCAGTAAGTAGAGCCGTCCAATTTCGTTACAGGAATCATTTTACCCCCCCACCTGAACAAGACAAAACACTTTAAAAATCTGCCATCTATGATATAGCAAATGGAAGAATATTGAAAGTATTTTTTACAGTTTTATCAGCACTTCCCTAAGGGTCGCCTTCTTCATTATCGGAGAATTATAATTTTTTATTAGATTCTTATTTTTTGATTGAGTTTTTTTCATTGTTTATGTAAGGTTTTAATATGAGTACTAAAATTCTTGTAATAGAAGATGTTCCGGAAATGTCCGATTTGATTTCGATGTATCTCTCAAAAGAAGGAATGGATGTTTCCCAGGCTTTAAGTGCAGAAGATGCAATTGATTTACTCAAAACTTTTACACCCGAACTTGTTATTCTGGATTTAAATCTCCCCGGAATGAGCGGCTTTGAATTCCTCAAATTCTTCCGCGAAAAATTCAACAATACGATTCCAGTGATTATCGCTTCAGCACGAGACGGAGATGAAGACATAATCGAAGGGCTTGGGCTTGGTGCCGATGAATTCGTCACAAAACCCTTTTCACCAAGAGTTCTCGTGGCAAAAGTAAAGGCAAACCTCCGCCGTGGCTCAGAGATTTCTGCCGCAGCCGAACAGTTCTATGCTTTCGGTGATTACAAAATGCTTTTAAATTCATGTGTACTCAAAAAAGGAAGCGAAAAAATTTCTCTTTCTAACAAAGAATACAAAGTACTTGAATTTCTCACAAAACACCCCGGCGAAAAGCTCTCCCCAGAAAAAATCTACCGGGAAGTCTGGGGCACTGACTTTGGAGATGTTACGGCTGTTGCAGTCTACATACAGCGTCTTCGCAAAAAAATCGAGTCAAATCCTGCAGAACCGCGTTTTATAAAGACTGTTTTCGGAATGGGGTATATTTTTGAAAATTAAGACACAGCTGCGCATTTTTCTGATTGGAGTAATTCTTGTTCCGATTCTTGCGTTAATCACACTGCCAATTTACCACTACCTCACTCGGCCTGACCGTATGCTTCTTGAAGGATACAAGCAGGTAAGAGAACTGGGCGAAATGTCCCTTTCAAATCGGGATGTCAGTGTTTTCAAGCAGCTTCTCCATACACTGCCGCCAAATGTAGAATTCATAATTCTAGAAACCCCAAGAGACAAAACTTACGACACCGTTCTTGCGAATACGATTCCCGAATTCATAGGCAGGTCATGGCTCGACAAAAAAGAGCTCTTCCGCTTCATGAATGAAACCAGCGACAGCTATTTTTACCAGCTCACTTCCCCACCAATCGAAAAAAGGAAACCGAACATCGTTTTCATAAGCAGGACAAGCCGCGACATTCAGCACAGAAAAAACGGACTTTTTGAAAAGAGCCTGCGTTTTTTACTGATTTTCATAGCAATTTTCGAAGCCTTCTGCATTTCACTGGTCGTAAGCATTTCAAACACGATTACCCGCTCAATCACCGTGCTGAACAAAAACACACAGAGAATCGCTAACGGTGAGTTTGATGTAACGCTTGACTATGAAAAAAACATCAAGACAGACAATGAAATCACAGGACTCACAGAAAGTCTCGATAAAATGCGTCTGGTCCTAAAAGACACTGCAGAACGAAAATGCAAATTCATCATGGGAATCAGTCACGATTTGCGGACTCCCGTTGCCATAATCAAAGGCTACACGGAGGCAATGAGCGAAGGTTTCTGCGACACTCCCGAAGAGACAAAAAAATCTCTCAAAATCATCAGTTCAAAGACAGAACAGCTTGAAACGATGATAAATACTCTCATAAATTTCGTTAAACTCAATCAGACGGACTGGCTTCAGCAGCTTAAAAAGCAAAATATCGTGCCCGTCTTAAAGGAACTGGCAGAAGGAGCCGTTACGACCGGCGGTATCTTCAGGCGCAATGTAACAGCCCAGGTCGAACTTGAAGACTGCATCGAGCTTCCATTTGATAAAGAGCTTGTCCAGCGGGCATTCGAAAACATTTTCTCAAATGCACTCCGCTACACAAAAGAATATGATTCAATTGCAATAAGCGCAAAACAGGAAAAAGACGAAAACGGCAGCGAAAGAATCACCATCAAAATCAAGGACAATGGAATAGGCATCAAAAAAGAAGAGCTTGAAAAGATTTTCGACATGTTCTACCGTGCAAGTTCTTCACGCCGGGAAGAAGGAATGGGTATCGGACTTGCCACTGTAATGACAATTATAAAAGCTCACGGCTGGAAAATCAATGTCGAGTCCGAATTCGAAAAAGGCTCAGAATTCATCATCGAAATTCCCTATGAGCGCGAAAACTGACATTCGACCGAATCACATCAGTTCTTCCAGAAACCTGTTCAAAAGCAGGATTCCGCGTCTGTTAAGGGCATAAACCGTGCCGTTTGGGGTGGATGTTTTTGTCGCAAGGCGCATTTTCTGCCACTTAGAGAAAACGCCGCCTTCAATTCCATCCCCAATCCTTTGTGCAAGGCTTTTTCCAAATCTTCTCTCAAAATCCCTGTCGTTCACACCTGAAAGACAACGGAAGCCAAGCATCAGAAATTCGAATTCAAGGGTCTGCTCATCAAGCTGCTCGGTTTTTCGGTTCAACGCAGACTCAATATATGAAGGAATTGAAAGAGTGTTTGTCCATCTGAGGGCTGATTTTTTATCAAAATCATACCAGGTTCCGCTCGCACCCGCACCAACCCCGATATAGTTTTCCTGATGCCAGTAAGTCTGATTGTGCCGGCTCTCAAATCCTTTCTTGGAAAAATTCGAAACCTCGTACTGCATGAAGCCCATTTTCTCAAGGATATTTCTTCCTTTAATCCACATGCGGTCAGCTCTTTCAAAGGAAAAATTTATTTTCCCGTCTTCGATTTTTTTCCACAGAGGCGTGTTTTCTTCAACAGTCAGGGTATAAAGGGAAACATGATCGATTTTGGGATATTGCTTTAAGATTTCGAACTGATTTTCAAAAGACTTCCATTTATGATTTGGAAGGCCCGCGATAAAATCAACGGAAAGTCGTCCATTCCAGTGACTTTTTAATGCTTCTAGGGCACGCATGATTATTTCAACAGAACTGCCCCGATTTACTGCATTCAAGGCCGCATCATCAAGTGCCTGAATTCCCATGGAAAGACGATTTACGCCCGCTTTCTGACAGGCATCAAGGAATGATTCAGTCACATCGTCGGGATTCATTTCAAAAGTGACTTCACAATCTTTTGAAAACGGAGCGATTTTTTTAATTCCAGAAAACAAATCGATACTCTGCTGAGGAGAAAGAAGGCTTGGAGTTCCACCGCCAGTGTATACGCTCTTCCATTCACTGATTCCGTATAAATCCGCATAAATTCTTGTTTCATTTATAATGGAAGAGATATAGGAATCACTCAAATCATTTTTCTTTCCGCGTCTGTCCGCCTCACCGATACTGAAAAAATCACAGTAATCGCACTTTTTTTTGCAAAACGGAATATGAATGTAAAGAGAAGCTTTCACAAAATCCTACGCACTAAAGCAGCTTGAATTTGCCGAATGGAAAATAGAGCATGAGCACCCGACCGATTATGTTTTTCTGCTTGACCGGCCCCCATATTCTTGAATCGCTTGCAGTAAGACGGTCATCGCCTAGAACAAAATACTCGTCTGAGGCAAGAGTAATCGGCTCAACAGAAGCCTTCGCTCCCAAATCAGCATCCCATAATGCTGGCGGAACAAGGATTCGTGCATTGTATTTTGACTCAGTGACTTCAAATTCTGTAAGGAAATGATTTTGGCCGGCAGGTTTTATGAAGACGACATAATGGTCAATATAAATGGTATCACCAGGCATACCGACGACCCGACGGATAACAGGTCTTGTGCCCGAAACAGGCTTTGCTTCAAAAGGCTGCCACCTTCTCATGCTGACAAAAAGTGCCATAAGACGCAAAACCCGCTTAACAGGATTGAGATTTGGCTTTTCGTAATTTGAGAGAAGAATTACATCGCCACGCTCAGGATTTGTCGAAAGAGGACTGACAAATTCATAGCTTCCGGTCGGAATATCCGGCGACATGGAATCAGATTTATTTGCCACAGGAAAAAGCACGAAATTCAAAAAAAGGGAAACAATCAGAAAAAACAAAAGGACAATGCCGAGAACAGAAAGGATTTTGCGTTCAAGTTCCCGCCTTAATTTATATGAAATCGCGTATATATTTTTTTCCATGCGGATAGAATAGCAAAGAAGACATGAAAAGTCTACAATTTTTGAAACGGTTGAAAGTTCAGATTGTTATGCTTATAATTAGAAGATATGTCCGAAGAAGTTAAGATTATTGCACAGAACAAAAAAGCCAGGTTCAATTATTTCGTAGAAGAAAGCTACGAATGTGGAATTGAACTTGAAGGAACAGAAGTTAAGTCTGTAAAGGCAGGAAATGTGTCCTTTGCGGATTCTTTTGCCGAAATTATAAATGGAGAGGTCTGGATGCGGAATTTCCACATTTCAGAATACAAATATTCTTCTGTGTTCAATCATGACCCGGACAGAAAAAAACGGCTTCTGCTTCATAAAGAAGAAATCAAACGGCTTTCGAGAAAAGTCGATGAAAAGGGCTTCACCCTCATTCCGCTTGATTTCTATCTCAAAAAAGGCAGGGTCAAGCTCACACTCGGCGTATGCAAAGGTAAAAAGCTCTACGACAAGCGTGAGACAATAAAACAGCGTGATTTAGACAGGGATATGGCAAGGGATTTCAGAAAAGACTTGTCATAAGCTGTCTATCGGAGAAAGGTGAATTGAAGAGTCCTGTCATAAAAGAAAGGCTTCTTTGCCTCATATTTATGATTCTCAGTCCAATAGCGGCGCCTCAGGCAGAAGATTTTCTGGTTGATTATTACGGCGTTGTTTCCTCGTCTTCCGATTCAAACATGCTCAAAATGGCACAGGATGTTTTTTTCAATCAGTTAAAATCAATTGACGGAATCACCGTTGATGACAAGCGTCCTGATTTAAGCAAAGCCTCCGAATCACTTCCACATTTTATAGATACAAATGCAAAAGTCCGCTTCTATGCAGAAGTAAACGACCAGAAAAACGATTCCGGGCAGACAGTCTGGCAATGCCGATTCAGTGTCGTTACCTCTTCAGACGGAATTACGCACACGGTTTCAGCAGTTTACGAGTCTTATTATAAGATTCTTGTCGGAGCAAAAACTGCAATCGAAAAAGTCCTCTCAGACTTAAAATCACCTGCCCCCGAATTCGCAAATGCAGACAAGGCAAATCTCGAAGCTGATTTTAAGACAGGCGTCGATATCGAATCACTTGCGGGAACCTGGAGCGGAGAACCTTTCGCCGACAAAATAATAATTCTCCGCGGAGGGCGAGGTTTCGTCATATTCAAGAACGGCGCCACAATGAACATCAAAATCTCTGTCAAAAACGCCACCATCGACGGCATGAACACCAACCTTGAAATCTCTCAGGTCGGAAAGTCAAATGCATCTTTCTTCCCGGAACTTCCAAGAGAACAGGCCCTCGCATGTGCAGCAACTGCATCCCCAATCAAATGGAATTTCTCACTTACCTCAGCCGACACGCTCGAAGGCATAAAAAATACCATCATCCAGACGAATGATGGTACCGAACCAGGAACAGTAAATTCCAGCTGGAGCAGAAGATAGTTGCATCCATCCAGCAGTTTTTCAAAAATTGCTCATTGCTAATTCCTAATTGCTAATTTCTAAAGCTCCCTGTCGTATTACTTTTACATTCCCGCTTTCATCTATTGCAACAATCGTCGAAGGAATTCCGTTTCTTTTGTCACCGTCATCGACAATCAGGTCAACTTCTTTTCCAAATTCATTTTTTATCTGCTGAATATTATCAAGAGTCGCACTGCCACTTCGATTCACGCTTGTTGAATAAATCGGAGCGCCGCATCGTGCAATCACACCGCGAAGCCATTCATCACCCGGGCAACGGAAAGCAGTCGTCTCAAAATTTCCGTCTTTTGCGAAGGTATGCACTATGATTGAAAGAGGACCAGGCCATTTTTCGAGAAGGTTTTCAGGAATCACATCCCGTGTATATTTCTTTATATCTTCAGGTTTTGCGAGAAGCTGAATCAGATGTTTTTTTTCATCCCTGCCCTTTATCTGGCAGATTTTTTCATTGGTATGGAAAGAGTAATGTCTTCCGTCAACAATGCCTGAAAATCCGTAGACAGTATCGGTTGGAAGAACGACAATTTTTCCCCTTCTGAGGTAATCAACTGCAATCTGGCTTGACTCATCATCACACTTGCGGCAAATCATAGACTGGAATCCCCTTTATTTTCACCTTATTCTTTTTAACAGCGGCATCCTTAGGCCTGAAATCCTTCACAATCAAATAAAGATAGGTCACAAAGAACATCAGAAGCCCTGAGACTTTGCAAAACCATTCTGGAAGCGAGTAAGGGTCAACAGACTTGATTGGCGTTCCCGTTTCAAAATGGTATTCGTCGATAGAAATAAGCCCGTTGATTTTAACAACTTTCTCTCCATCACGAACATACCCCATTTTTCTGGCAAATCCCGCGATTACATCAGGATCTTTTTCCAGAGCCGTATATTCAAGAGAGAGACTGTCATGAATTTTCTGAATTTCATCAGCACGGGCGCTGAGGATTCTTTTCTGTTCGCGGAGCTGTCCGTCTGCCCAAATTCCGTCCGTGCCGCATGTAAACGAGACAAGGACATAAATTGCAGTACCGGCAAGGGCTGCAGTGAGAATCCTGAACATTTTTATCATAGCTTTTTGAATATCGGCGGGACTAACAAAATTCTAAAACTTTTATTAAAAAAATTGGACTTTTCTTTGATATGTATGATACAATAAATGGATAAGGTGTAATTTTTAGAAGAAAAATACCGATAATATATCTAAGATTTTCTTATAGAAAGCATACACTGGCTTTCCAATTTCACTTTAAGGGGAACAATATGAGTGATTCAGATAAAACAAATGAACTTGACAATTACGGCGTTTGGGTTAAAAAACCGCCGCGCACAGTTTCATCTGAAATTGAAGGAAATATGGACTTTTTGTCTGATTCAGGCGACATTAGCGATAATACAGATTCCAGCAGCATAGACAGCGATTTACCGGATTTTTCCGCAATTGATGTGGTAGATGAAGGCAATGACGGTGATTTTGGAGCAGACGAAACTGCACTTTCAGCAGACGAGCTTGCAAATATCGCCGAAATGGGTGCAATGCCTTCAGAACAAGAAACAAGTTCCCCCGCTCCTTCAGGAGAAAGCGAGGAAATCTCACTTGATGAATTTATCGAGGGAGGAGTTTTCGAGGGTGACGAACAGAATTCTTCACCGGCACCAAGCGCACCTGAAAGCACTCCAGCCGAAGAAACAGTTGATGTTTCAGAAGATTTCGGTGTTTCAAGTGATGTTTCAATTTCCGATTCTCCAAGCATTTCTGAAGCACCTTCCCTTTCCGATGATGGTCCGATTGACATTGACCTTTCATTCGACGATTCAGCATCTTCTTCAGCCTCATCATCATCTTCTTCATCAGCACCGGTCGCAGATGTTCCGGGTTCCGAAGAAGTTGATTTAAGTGATTTCGGAATTGATTTTGGCGATGATTCTTCATCATCGGGTGAAAGCAGTTCTGTTTCTGATGACGGTTCAGAAAGTGTTGATTTAAGCGAATTCGGAGTTGATTTCAGTGACGATTCATCAGGCTCATCAGAAGCTTCCCCAGCTCAGGAACCAGAAGCAAGCGCACCAAAAATCAACGATGACGGCACCGAAGAAATTTCACTCGATTCCTTTGGTTTTGACATAAACGCAGATAACGAACCACAGCCAGCAGAAAGCAACTCAACCGAATCAAAACAGGAAGACGAAGGATTCTCTGTTTCAGCAGATGAACCAGAGGTTTCTGCTCCAGCAGCAGAAGAGACTGTCCAGGAAACAGAAGTTTCCGGCGGTGATGCCGATGAGGTTCCAAGTCTTTCAATGCAAAGCGAAACTTCAGAGTCTTCAAGCGAAGAAGAACAGTCTTCATCAGTATTCACAACTCAGGACGACGATGATTTTGACCTTGATTCAATCATGGATTCAATTCAGGATGAAAATGGCGAAATCACTTCACTTAACGATGCGGTTCCATCAGATTCAGCAGAACCTGCAGTAGAAACAGAGGCAGTTCCAGAAGAAACAGTTGATTTTTCTGAACCGGCAGAAAGCATTGAAAGCGATTCATTCGTAAGCGAAGAAGTGCCTGTTGGAGCATCAGAACCAGCTGCATCAGAAGAAGTCAATTCATTTGAAACCGCAGATTTCTCAGAGCCGGCCATTTCAGACGAACTCGATGAACCTTCTGTAACAAAAGAACCTGTAGTTCAGGAAACAATCGATGTTGTTGATATGGAAGAACCTGTATTTGAAGAAACCTCAGTTGATATTTCAGAATCAGCACTTCCAGAAACAGAAAGCTTTGAATCTTCAGAAACAGCCGAAATTCCGGCAGAAAATCCATTTGAACTTCCGCCGGATGATGCCTTCACAAGCGCAGTTTCAGAAGAAGCAACAATTGTTGAAGAACCTGTTGCAGAAGAAAGCATTTCATTTACAGAGCCTGAAATCGAAGAAGAACCTATTCCAGAAACCTTACCTGATGAAATCTTTGAAGATTCATCTGCCGAACCAGAAGCAGAACCTGCTTTTGAAGAACCTGTCGCCGAAGAATCTTTAAATACAATTGAAGAAGCCGTAACAGAAAATGAACCTGTAGAAGAAAAACCCGCTCCTGAACCTGAAGCTTCTCCAGAAGCTCCAAAACAGGATGCAGAAATCAGTGCGGCAGCAAACAGCATTCTCAGCCAGATTGCATCAGAGCTTTCTTCCCTCAGAAGTGAGATTTCAAACCTCAAAACCGAATTCGAAGAGCTCAAAAATAAAGAAGCCGTTTCTCCTGCCGCTCCAGCGGTCGAAGCAGTTGAAGAATCAGAAAGCAGCTTTGATATTCCGGTTGAAGAACCAGCAGAACAGGAATCAAGCGGTGGATTCTTCTCAGATGATGACGAAGATGACACAATTGCCCTTTCTCTCGATGAAATGGACAACATCCTTAATAATGTTGAACTCGTTGAAGAAAATGCACAGGCAATTGAAGCTCAGTCAAGCGATGTCTCTGAAGCCGTTCTTGAAGAACCAGAAGAATCAGTTTCTGGCGAAGAAGTTACAGAATCAGTTGAAGAAGAACCAGAAGAATCACTTGATTTTTCAAATGACAGCATTGAGGAACCGATTCTTGATAATATCGATACAAATGTCGCAGATGAAGACCTTCCAGAAGAAATCCTCGTTCCAAAAACAGACGACATTCTTGTTGAATCAAGCAGTGAAAATCTCATAGCCGAAGAAAATTCAGCAGATTCACTTCTTGAAGGCGAAGAAGAAGCGCTTGTATTTGATTCTTCAGACAGTGCTGATTTGTCAGAAGAAGATGCAGAATCGCCAGCCTTTGAAGTTGAAACGGAGACTGCTCCTGCAGAAGCTGAAAGCACAAATCTTGTTGACGAGCCATTCGTATTTGAAGAAGAAGACAGTCAGAAAGCAGCAAGTGCAGAAGCTACTGTAGAAGAAGAGGTTGCAGAATCAGAAACCCAAATTTCTGATGAAGGTGAAACAGCATCAGAGGGCAATTTCACAGAATCTGAAGCCGAGTATACAGAAGACGAAGCTGATTCAGGCGAAGAAGAAGAATCAAGCGGAATTTCAATCAGCGAACATGAACTTGATAACCTCCTCTCTTCAGAAGCAGCACTCGCAGAAGAAAACAATAGAAACCGCGAAGAAGAAGAAAACGCTAATCCAGTTCAATCTTCAATTCCGGTCAACTTACAGAAAGAAATCAAATCGGTTCTTTCATATATGGATCAGCTTTTGGAAAATCTTCCCGAAGAAAAAATCGCTGAGTTCGCACAGTCAGAGCAGTTTGAAACTTACAAGAAACTGTTCAAAGAGCTGGGGCTTGACTAATGGATACAACAGAATACTTGGCCGCAAACAGCGGTCTCTTAAAAAGAGCGCAAAGAGTTCTCGCTGATGTAACACCGACTTTTTCAAAATGGGCAAAACGCTCTGGTTTTGTTCGGGCGGCAATTCTCTCACCATGCAGCACTTCAGACGGAAAGTTCTATTATGTAACTGAATCTGTCGGCTTTACTGCAAGAGAAATGGCTCTTCTTACAGAGACACAGGAATACTGGATGACAACGCTTTCCCGTGCCTTTGAGTGGCAGTGCTTCTCCAGAGATTTTAACGAACTTGACAAATTTGACGGTCTTTTTGATGACGATATTTTCGTAAACATCAATAAGATTTTCTTCCTTCCATTCAGGAATAAAGACAATCCGCATATTTTTGTTCTTATTGAACTTGATGAAGATGATGACATCAATCTGGCACCTGCTTCAGAAGCCGCAGTAATGCTCAAAAATATCATTGAATTCAAGCGTCAAGAAAAGAAAATTATCGCCAAATTTGAAAAGAACATTGACACTGGGCTCGAAATTTCCGAAAGCAGACTTTATATTCTTTCACTCAAGGTCTGTATTGATGAAGAACTTGCAGGCATCGAACTCCCCGGTGACGAGCTGCGTAAACTCGTCGTGCAGTCAATCACGGACGCTGCACAGACAATCGTTGCGCCTCTTTTCAGAGCGCCAAATTGTTCCAACATCGGCAGTTCAAGCGGAGAAATCAAGGTTGTTATGTTCGCAAAAGATGAAGAAGATGAACAGCTTCTCGCCTATCACATCGGCCGAACTCTCATTGCACTTCTCGGACTAAAGGCCACTAAACAGATTCTTCTGCTTTCAGCAGGTCTGTGTCCAAACAAAAAAGGCACGCTTGATTTTCTTTGCAAGGGTTAAGCAATGTCTCCCAATCTGATTTTTGAAAACAGCAAGTCAGGCGAACTTACATGCTGTTTTCAAGGGAAATATCTACATTCAAAATACAATCCCAAAAATGAGGGAGAAAAATTTGCCGCGAATCTACAGGCGGATTTTTCCCCTCTTTGCATTTTTATACTCGAACCAGCGCTTTCTTACTGTGCTCAGTTTCTAAAAAATCGTTTCCCAAACGCAAAAATATGTGCAATCCGTTATTGTAAAGATTTTTCACAAACTGACTATCTTTGGGACAAAGTTTTTTATCTGGAAAAGCAGAATATCATTTCTTTAGAAGAAGTTCTCTTCAATGCACTCGGTGAGGAACTGCTCATTTCAAGTCTCGCCTTTGACTGGCAGCCTTCAAAGTCAGTTTTTCCCGAAGAATCATTTGAGGTATGGTCCTCATTAAAAAAAGCAATTCTTAAAGCCCGTGATGTCATCGGAACCAGAGCATATTTTTCAAAACGCTGGCTTAAAAATTCACTCATTTTCGCAAAAAACATTAATTACGGATTCACTCTTGAAAAAGGCGATTCACCGGTCATAATAGCGGCCTCTGGTCCCAGCTTAAAATCTTCACTGCCCTACCTCAAAAAATACCGTGACTCATTTTTTTTAATCGCACTTTCATCTGCTTTTATGCCGTTGTCAAAAAATGGAATACAGCCCGACATTTTGATTTCCAGTGACGGCGGTTTTTGGGCAAAAAAGCACCTCGCCTTTCCAGGAAATGCTTCTAAGCCGTTTTTTGCACTTGAGGCAGAAAGTGCGGCACCAATAAAATTGCTTAATGAAAATAAAATAATTCCGCTGTGCTATGATGATGGTCTTGAAAGAGATTTTCTCGATACAATTTCCGTTCCATACATGCTGTCTGAACGAAACGGCACTGTTGCGGGAACCGCCCTCTGTTTTGCACATTCTCTTACAAACGGTAAAATTTATCTCTGCGGTTTGGATCAGTGCCCTTCACCTTCTTTTCAGCACACTCAGCCAAATGCACTTGAAATTGACAACGCTAAAAAAGATTTTAGGCTTTCCACGGCAGAGACACGAATCACAAAATCCCGATTCAATTCAGCGGCTGTACTTGAAATTTACCGCCAATGGTTCGTCTCGAATTCATCCCGCTTTTCAAAGAGAGTTTTCCGACTTTCTGACAATTTAAAATATGACTTTTCTCTAGGCGAAATATCAGAAGTTAACTGGGAAGACTTTAAGAAAAATGAAACTGTTCATCGAGAATCTAAAAAACCAGAATTCATACAAAGAAACGAAGGCATTCATGGAGAAGAAAGAGAAAATCTTCTATTAAATAAACTTCGCGAAATCTCAAAAACACAGAAGTTTCAGAACGAAGTTTTTCCGATGGATACGATTCTAATCAAACGGGAACTTTCCGAAGAAAAACGATTGACACTTAAATCGAATCTTGAAGAAAAGACAGAAAAATTACTGAAAGACTGCGCAAAGTTGATTTTCAGTTCAAAAAATCAGGCTGAGAGAAATTTGAAATGAACGCATATTCATATTATAAGATAGAAACTGCAAAAGACGGTAACGAAATTCCGTTTTGCAGGAATACCGAAACAGGAGCCGAGATTTCACTTCACTCAAAATATAATCCGATTAGGGAAGCTCAAGGCTTTGCTTCAACGGCTTCGGATTCGTGCTCTTTTTTTATTGTTCTTGGACTTGCAGGCGGATACCACATTTCAGCCCTTCTTGAAAGATTTCCAGAATCAAAAATCCTTGTGCTCGAAAAAGACGAACAATCCCTAACTTTTTTAGAGCAAATTCCGCAGGTTAAAGAACTTTCAAAAAACAGTCAGGTGCAATTTTCAACTTTAACAGATATTTCTCAAAAAATTCTAGAATCATACAAACCCGCGCTTCATGGCAATCTTTCAATTCTTTCTCTCCGCCAATGGGAAAATATTTTTACAGAAGAGGCAAAAGCGGCACGCGAAAAAATCACTCAGGCAATCAAGCTCCTCGCGCAGGATTTTTCGGTGCAAAGTCATTTTGGTAAAATCTGGCAAAAAAATATCTTGTCAAACCTCTCGCTGGCAGAAAAAGCATGTTCTTTCAACCAAATTCAAAAGATTGCAGAAAAAAAGAAAAAAGCCGCTGTAATTGCCGCCGGTCCAAGTCTTGATGAGCAAATTTACCGGCTTAAAGAAAATCAAAATGATTATTTCATAATTGCGACCGATACCGCATTTTCTGCACTGGAAAAACAGAAAATTAAATGCGATGCGGTTGTCTCAATTGACGGACAGCAAGTTTCACATGAGCATTATATGGAAAATCTTTCTGCTGATACGCTCTATGCCTTTGATTTGTGTGCCGCAACTTCCGCAGTAAGAAAAGTCCTCAAAAAATCAGCAAATTTTATCTTTTTTGAAAGCGGACATCCGCTCGCACAGTATGCCTCTTTCTTCGATGGAAAGCATAATTTCGAACATTTGAATGCAGGAAGCGGCACCGTTACTATTGCAGCTGCCAGTCTTGCACGAAAACTCGGTTTTTCAGACGATAAAATCGAATTTTTTGGCGCAGATTTTGCTTATATCGGCGGAAAACCATATTGCCGGGGAACCTATCTCGAAAATCAGTTTTACTCAAAATCAAACCGATTTGACGGAGCCGAAAAATTATACACAAAAATCATGTTCCGGACTGAGACAAAAAAACTTTCTGAGAATGCAATAACCACGGAAATTCTTGAAGCATACAAAGATTCCCTCAAAGATTTCATGGAAAACTCAAAAAATCCTGATGAAAAGCAAAATTCCAGCGAAGAAGGTAAATTCAGCCTCAAATCATTTAAATCTAAGTATTGCAATGAATTAAAGCAAGCATTCAAAAACGAAAGAGAGATTGACGAAAAATCTTACGCTCTCATGACTCTCCTTCCTCTGATCGCAAAAATGGGAAAAGACAAGGCTTTTATTGCATACCTTAAAACATTAAGTTATACTGAAAGAGTATGAAAAAGCCAATCACTATTATTTCAAGTATAAGTATCATCCTTTTTTTAACAGCAATCGTCTGGTTCGGAGCAGGCATTTACATAGACAAAAAAACTGGAACACAGAACGCCGACTCGCGCTTCGAAAAATTACTCAACGACACAAAAGAAAACTTCTCACGCAACGCTTACGGCAGCCCTGAATTCTCAAACAGTTTTATCCACGCAATCGGTAACATTGATGACTTTTCATCACTCAAACTTGAAGTCAACGGGAATCTTGTCTATTCATATCCGCCAGAAATTTTCACAATTCCCTCTCCAGAACTCATAAAATCATATACCGAGAGCATCAGTCTTGAAAATACATGTTTTACTCTAAAAGCATCGATTTATCTGATGAAGCCGCTTTCAATTTACAATCATTCAAAGGTAGCTTTCCTGCTGATTCTGGCCGGCACAATCGCTGTTGGAATTTTCCTTGTACTTTCCGATTCACTTTCAAAAGATTCAACGATTTCTTACACACCTTCAAAGCGAAAAACTCAAACTTACCGCCCAATAATGGAAAACAAAGCTTCAGAAAGAGCAGTTGCTGCCCCTGAACCAGTAAGCAATAAAACAGAAGAAAAATCAATTCCAGAACAAAAAGAAATTGTAGCTGATTCAAAACCAGCCGAAAAAGCTCCTGTCGAAGAAAAATCGAATTCAGAAGAAGTTATTACAATTTCTTTTGATGACAACCAGCCTTTAAAATCAGAAAACCCAATTTTTGATCCAGAAAAAATCATCCGCGATGAAGAAAATATCGAAACAGTCGCAGAACAGCCCGAAGATGAAAAAGGGCTTGATATAATCGACCAGTTTGAACAGGCAAATCAAGAGTTTTCAGACGGGAATTTTCTTTCAGATTCACTCTTTAGCGAAAAACCAGACGAAATCGAAAAATCAGTATCGTTTGATGAACCAGAAACACAAATCTTCCAAAACGAGCCTGAAAGCAACACTCAGCCCGTTTCTGAAGAACAGGATTTTGATTTTGAAGAACCAAAGATTGAAATACAACTCGACGAAAAAACTGAAAATACAGAAAATGCTGACTTGTCACCAATTACCAATCTGTATTTCCAGGCAAGCCTGAATCAGAAACTAAATGAAGTCATCAAAAACGAAGGCCAGGCTGTTCTCGTACTCATTAAAATCAACGGTCTGGACCGAGGCAATTTTATCTCGCAGGAAATTATCTCTATTCTCAAGACCGTTCAAAGCAAAGTTCTTCTCTTTGAGTATAAAGCTGATGCATACGCTACAATTTTGCGCGGAGTCGATTTACAAGCGGCTGTCGATATTTTTGAAGAAGTTTACAACAAAGTCGCAGATTTCCTTAAAGACAATAATGCCGTAAACGAGGTTTCAATCGGTATATCGTCTGTAAGCGGAAGAAATGTTGATGCAGAACGAGTCTCGCTTGAAGCTAATCAGGCCTTGGAATATGCTTCACAAGACCCTGATTCGCCAATTGTTGCATTCAGGGTAAATCCTGAAAAATACAGAGAAGTTAGCGGGGAATAGCACGGTCAGCATTGAAATTGTCTACGATTTCAGAAAGCTGCTGTGCAAAAGTTGTAATCTGCTTATTGTCTGGGAATTTCTCTTTTAAGGTAAAAAAAGACTCTTCGGCATCTTCGCCACGCCCCGCATTTATCAGAAGCGCAACAAAAGATTCAAGAAGATTTTCATTATATGGATTTAGGGAAAGTAAATCCCGATACTGATTAATTCCATCGTCTATATTACCACTCATAACCGTGATATAAGCAAGGGATGTTTTTAATTGCGTATTCTCTTTATCAAGATTTAAGAGAAAAGTATAAGCTTCCCGTGCATTTTCCCAGTCCTTGGCGAGCGCATAACATCTGGCAAGTTTATAATATGCCGTTAGATACAAATCTTCATTTCGCATTGCAAGTTTGTAATATTCAGCGGCTTTACTGTAATTTTTTATTTCAAGATAACCGTCTGCAAGCTGGTTATATTCGTTTGCAAGATTTTTTAGAATGATTTTAGATTCACCTGGCACACGAAGAGAAGACGATGCACAGGAAAAAAGAGAAACTGCAGAACTAAGAAAAAATAATTTTATAAGGAACTTTTTCATTAAAACTACCGGATTAAAAAGAAGATTTGTTCTTGTGTAACTGGTAAATCAATAATCGTTATCTGAGACGGCCCTGTCTGGGTAATTTTTGCGGGAATACCACTGCCAAAGAAAGCAATTTTCATCATGGCAATAGTTGCCTTAACAGTACGAGCTTCAGCAAGATTCAAAATCAGTTTTACATTAAACTGTTCTTTTACACCCTGATATTGAGAAAGCTCGGCAAAAACAGAATTTACAGGAACGCCTATTTCGGAACCGAGAAAGACCTTTGTAAAAACCTGCGGTTTTGGAGAATACAACTTTATGTCAGCGGCCAATTCTTCATGCAAAAAACGATAAGTTTTTTCAGTAAGACGCGATGAAAGCAGATTCAGATTATATGCTTCAACCTTTGACGGTTTATTTTCCTGGAAAGTTGCAAAAGCAATATCATTGTACTTTTTGACCATAGGTTCGATTTTTCTGGACAAAAAGGCATTAGAGGAAGAAGGCAGACAAAGCTGATACTGAGTCTGCTGATGAGTGTAAACAGTCTGCTGCTCAACAATTCCACCCTTCCACCCGTTCTTTTCTCGTAAAGCAAGTCCAACGAAAGCTGTAGGAATATTTCCGCTTGCAGAAAGTTGAATTTCACCATCCGAGTCCACTGCGATATAAGCCGTTTCAAGCCGTTCCGTGATTTTTCTAGCATCATTTTCAGAAATTTTTGCAAGATTCTGAACTGCCAGCGTAACAAAATCAATATTTGGCTGAACTGGCACAGAAAGATACATTGCTAACCCCGGTTCAAGAACATCAAACGCGTCAACAGGATTGAGTTCGGGTGCAGACTTACATGAAAAGAAACTTGCGGTAATCACAGCGACTGCCGCAAGTTTTGCAAGCTTAAGCCTTCTCAATAGAAATGCTCCATGTTTTGTCATCGGCCTCTACAGAAGCAGGTTTTGAAAGTGTATCCTTCCATTCCTGAACTGTGGCAAGAGTTTCACCTGCAACGAAGTCCTTGAATTTTGAGAAAGCATCTTTCAAATCAGAATCTCCTGAAACAAAGAGCTTGATTCTATCAGTGACTTCAAATCCGCTCTCTTTGCGAAGGTTCTGGATTCCGCGGATAAGATCACGGATGTAGCCTTCTTTTTTAAGTTCGTCAGTGACTTTTGTATCAAGACCGACTGTGAGCGTACCATCATTGATGACTTTGAGGTCTTCTTTTTCGATACGCTCAACAATAATTTTATCTGTATTCAAGTCAACGCTCTGTCCATCGACATCGAGAGAGACTTTCTTTCCGCCAAGGATTTCAGCAATTGCTTCGTTTTTAAGTTCTTTGATTTTAGCTGCGGCTGCCTTCATTTTTGCGCCGAGCTCTTTTCCAAGAACCTTAAAGTTTGCCTTTGCTTTGTATTCGACAAGCTCATCCTCGCGCTCATGGAAGATTACTTCCTTAACATTGAGTTCTTCACGGATTGTATCAATCATGCTTTCGAGAACGCTTCTCTCATCTGCATTTCGAGTAACAAGCTGTGTAGAAGCCAATGGCTGACGGTTTTTGAGGTTGAACTGGTTTCTGAGGCTTCGTCCCATTGAAACAGCCTTTTGAACAGTATCCATGCGGAACTCAAGTTTTTCATCACGAAGTGCTGCATTGTAAACCGGGAAATCAGCAAGATGGACAGATTCAGGATCGTTTTCAGTGCGAAGATTCTGCCACATGCTTTCTGTTACGAACGGAATGAACGGAGCCGCAACAAGTGAGAATGATTTGAGCGCATAGTAAAGTGATTCATATGCCTCAGACTTGTCGCTATCGTTTTCACTCTTCCAGAATCGGCGGCGGCTTCGGCGGATGTACCAGTTGTTAAGCTGGTCGATAAAGTTAATCAGAGGATCAATAGCAGAACTCAAATCGTAGTCATCTAATGCTTCGGTAACATCTTTGACCATTTTCTGAGTGATTGAAACAATCCATGCATCGAGAGGATTTGAAGGCTTTAAGCCCTCGAAAACGCTGCCTTTTGCAGTGTAATTATCGATATTTGCGTAAGTTACAAAGAATGAATATCCGCTCCAAAGAGGAATGAGAATGTTCTTGAGAACTTCGCGGACGCCATTATCTGAATAGCGCAAATCATCAGCCTTTACGACAGCAGAATGTGTAAGGAAGAGACGGAGAGCGTCGGCACCGAACATGTTGATTGCCTCAACAGGGTCAGTGTAGTTCTTCAAAGACTTAGACATTTTGCGTCCATCTTCAGCAAGAACAAGACCGTTTACGATACAGTTTTTGAAAGCCGGAGTATCGAAAAGTTCTGCCGCAAGGATTGTGAGCGTATAGAACCATCCGCGAGTCTGATCAAGTCCCTCTGAAATGAAATCAGCAGGGAAATGCTTTTCGAAATACTCTTTATTTTCAAACGGATAATGCTGCTGAGCATAAGGCATTGAACCAGACTCGAACCAGCAGTCGAAAACCTCTGGGATTCGGTGCATTGTTCCGCCGCACTTACATTTGATTGTTACTTTATCAACAAACTGCTTGTGGAGGTCGTCCAAATCAACACCGCTCTTTTCTTTGAGCTCGGCACGGCTTCCGATACAGATTTTTTCGCCGCAATCGTCACATCTCCAGATAGGAATCGGGTTACCCCAGTAGCGGTTTCGGCTGATTGCCCAGTCGCGGCTTCCTGCGAGCCATTTTCCGAAGCGGCCATCCTTAATGTGGGCAGGCTGCCATTTAATCTGGCTGTTTGCCTTGAGCAAGCGGTCATGCTGGTCAGCAACTTTTACGAACCA
>NZ_CAMHSK010000011.1 GCF_946187725.1 uncultured Treponema sp. | reverse complement strand
TTGGTATTTCTGAACTTGTTTTGCGTGATGCTACACAGTCTCTTCACGCTACTCGTATGACTTTGGCAGACATGCTGCCAATCGCTCCAAAATTGGACAAAATCGGTTACTGGGCTGCTGAGGCTTGGGGTGGAGCTACTTATGACTCTTGTATTCGCTTCCTTAATGAAGATCCATGGGAGCGCCTCCGCAAATTGCACGCCGCAATGCCAAACACAAAAATCATGATGCTTCTTCGTGGTCAGAACCTCCTTGGTTACCGCCACTATGCAGACGATGTTGTTGATAAGTTCGTTGAGTATGCTTCTAAAAACGGTGTTGATGTATTCCGAATTTTCGATGCTTGTAACGACCCTCGAAACCTTGAACGCGCTACAAAAGCAGCAAAAGCTACAGGAAAGCATGTTCAGATGGCTATCTCTTATGCTACAACTCCATATCACACAAAAGAAATCTACGCTGACTTGGCAAAAACATACGCTGACTTCGGTGCAGACTCTATCTGTATCAAAGATATGTCAGGTTTGCTCAAACCGTTCGAGGCTTATGATCTCGTAAAAGCAATCAAATCAAAGGTTGATTTGCCTGTTGAAATCCACTCACATGCTACAACTGGTCTTTCAGTTGCAACTCTCTTGAAGGCTGCTGAAGCTGGTGCTGATGTTCTCGACACTGCAATTTCTGCAATGGCTATGGGTACATCTCACTCACCAACAGAAACTGTTGTTGAGATGCTCAAAGGCTCTGAGTTCGACACTGGATTGGACATCGGTGCTTTGCTTGAAATCGCTGCTTACTTCCGCGACATCCGCAAACACTATGCTTCTTTGGAATCAAAATTCCTCGGTGCAGACACTCGAATCCTCAAATCACAGGTTCCAGGCGGTATGCTTTCTAACCTCGAATCACAGCTCAAACAGCAGGGCGCTTCAGACAAAATCGATCAGGTTTTGGCAGAACTCCCACTCGTTCAGAAAGATGTAGGATATGTTCCACTCGTAACACCAACTTCACAGATTGTTGGTACACAGGCTGTATTCAACGTACTCTTCGGCCGCTACGAGCGCATGACTGGTGAGTTCTGTGACCTCCTCACAGGTAAATATGGTAAAGTTCCAGCTGAACCAAACAAAGACCTCGTTAAAAAGGCTCTTGAGCAGAACAAAATGGAAGAAGCCATCACTTGCCGTCCGGCAGACAAAATCGAGCCGGAATGGGACAAAATGGTTGAAGAAGCAAAAGCAAACGGCGGTAACGGCTCTGTAGAGGATGTCCTCACATACGCTATGTTCCCAAAAGTAGCTACAAAATTCTTCGAGACTCGTGCAAATGGTCCTGTCGATGCAGAAAAAACATTCGGTCTCAAAGAGGCTCCAAAAGCGGCTTCTGGCAACGGTTCATACACAGTTACAGTCAACGGACAGAGCTACAACGTTCAGTCAAACGGCGACACAGTTACTGTTAATGGAACTCCATACAATGTTACATTCGGTGCAGCTTCAGCAGCTCCTGCCGCAGCTCCAGTTGCAGTTGGTGGCGTAGATGTTAAGGCTCCTGTTGCAGGAACTCTTCTCAAACAGTGCTTCGCTAACGGAACAAAAGTTTCAAAAGGCCAGACAATCATCATCGTTGAGTCAATGAAGATGGAGCTTGAGGTTAAAGCTTCTGACGACGGCACAATCACATACACAGTTCCAACAGGAACACAGATTACAGCTGGTCAGACACTCGCTACAATCGGCGGTGTTGTAAAAGCAGCTCCAGCACCTGCAGCTTCTCCTGCTCCAGCAGCAAGTGCAGCTCCTGTAGCCGCAGCTCCAGCTGGTGGAAAGCCAGTTAACGCTCCTGTAGCAGGTACTCTCCTCAAATACGCAGTTGCTGAGGGTGCTTCTGTACAGGCAGACACAACAGTCGTAATCATCGAATCTATGAAGATGGAACTTGAAATCAAGGCCGGTGCCGCTGGTAAAATCCACTTCACAGCTCCTACAGGCTCACAGGTAACTGCAGGTCAGGCAGTCGCTTCTGTACAGTAAAAAATAACTGTGTCATGCTGAATTTATTTCAGCATCTCTTATAAAAGAGATTCCGGGTATGACTCGGAATGACATGGAAAATAGGAAATAGAAATGATTGATTTGAACAATACTTTTAAAAAACGAGTTCTTGGAGTTACTCTTGCAATTACAGCAATTGCTTTCGTTGTAAGCACAGGCTCTAAAGTTCTTGCACAGACAGCTTCTGATTCAACAGAAACAACAGCTCCTGCTGTTACTGCAGAAGTTGAGTCTGGTCACGGTCTTAACCGTGTTATCAAGGGAACTGAGAAGTGGGGCGAAGAACACAACATTGACCCGCTCAAATTCGTTCAGAATATTGGAAAATCAACTGGTATTTACCAGATGATTAAACAGAAGAAAGTTGAGCCTAATCCGACAGGTTTCAAACCAGAGCTCAAAGAAGCTCCGGAGATTGACTGGGGTACAGCTCCTGGCTGGCAGTCACTCATCATGATTGCAGTTGGCTTCCTTATCGTTTATCTCGCTGTAGGTAAAGGATTTGAGCCACTTCTTTTGATTCCAATTGGATTCGGTACTATTCTTGTTAACATCGTTGGTGCTAAGATGGGCGACTTGCCAGACGGTATGCTCGCAATCATCTATCACGCTGGTGTAGGCAATGAGTTCTTCCCAATGCTCATCTTCATGGGTATCGGTGCAATGACTGACTTCGGTCCGCTCATCGCTAACCCAAAAACAGCTATCCTCGGTGGTGCTGCTCAGTTTGGTGTATTCTTCACACTCTTCGGCGTTGCTGTAATGAACCTCTTCGGTCTCAACTACAACATCATGCAGGCTTGTGCTATCGGTATCATCGGTGGTGCAGACGGCCCAACTTCTATCTACGTTTCTGGTAAACTTGCTCCAGAGTTAATGGGTGTTATCGCTGTTGCAGCTTACTCATACATGGCTTTGGTTCCAATGATTCAGCCTCCAATTATGAAGCTCCTTACTTCTAAGAAAGAGCGTCTTATCAAAATGCCAAACCCACGTGCTGTTCCAAAAATGGAGAAGGTTTTGTTCCCTCTCATGCTTTTGATTCTTACAATTCTCCTCTTGCCGCCTGCAGCTCCTCTTATCGGTATGCTTGCATTCGGTAACTTCGTAAAAGAATCTGGTGCTGCTACTCGTCTTTCAAAGACAATGGAAAATGAATTGATGAACATCGTTTCTATCGTTCTTTCATTGGGCGTTGGTTCACAGATGACTCCAGAGAAAATCATCAAAGGTGAGTCTGTTGGTATCATCATTCTCGGTCTTATCGCATTCGCTGTCGCAACTGCCGGCGGTTTGCTCATGGCGAAACTCATGAACGTATTCCTTCCAAAAGGAAAGAAAATCAATCCGCTCATCGGTTCAGCAGGTGTATCGGCTGTTCCAATGGCAGCCCGCGTTGCAAACAAAGTCGGTCAGGCGGAAGATCCTTCAAACTTCCTCTTGATGAACGCAATGGGTCCGAATGTCGCAGGTGTCATCGGTACCGCTATGGCAGCCGGTGTATTCATTGCAACATATGGTGGGTTGCGTTAGCACCCCACCATATGTTGCTTAACGAGTTTTTTGCAATGCAAAAAACTCGATCGCTTCGATTTTATGGTGGATTAAGATAATCCACCATACGTTGCTTTATGAGAATTTTTGCTTTGCAAAAATTCTCAATCGCTTCGATTAACGGTGGTCTCCGCTAAGGAATTCCTCACAGAGACAGGATATAACACCTTCAATCAAGCCTTTGTTAAGAGCGTGACTGAGGTGGTACTATTTGTTATAAGCGATACTCTCTGTGCGCTCTAAAGCTCTGTGAGGAATTTAAAGTCTATGAAATCACGCTTTCTGCACTTTATTCTTGCTTTTCTTCTCTTGTTTTCAGCTCCATTCGGGGCTGGTGTGCAGACGGCATTTCTTGATTCTTCCGACGACATAAAAGTCGTTACGATTCATTCTTCTAGCCGGGAACTTACCCCCCTGCTTGTAACTGAATCAAAAATCATTGAGCGAACTCTTGTCCGCTCTCAAAAAAAATCAGCGAGTACGCAGGAATTCAACCACGAATCCTTCTGTGCTTCCGCTGATTTTTCTTTTTCTTTCCCTTCTTTTACAAGCAGTACGATTCCATCTTCAAGAATCCTGCTTCTTCCAAAATCTCTTCAAACTGTAATTTTTCTCCAAACCCTCGTCTAGATTAACTCCCATTTTTTCTATTTTCAATTCTTAATTTTAATTTTTCTCGGAGTTTTTATGGCTGGAGCTATTGTAATGATTGCCATCTTTGTCGTGACGACCGTGTGTTGCATTATTTTCTTTAGATAACGACAAGGATTTTATATGAAAAAATTTTTCTCCCCGCAAATTCTTAGGGAGAGCAATGATTTGTTCGCATCGCTTATTGATTTGATTGACTCAAACTACATTCGGGACAAAAAACAGATTCTTTCTGATATTTTGTTTCGCGAGTCTTTGAAGGGCGGAAAATCGACTTCTTTTGGAAAGGTTTTCGTTCATACGGCTCGCACAAGCGGAATCTCTGTCATGCGGGCAAATCATTTGTGAACTTAAAAAATTATAGAGGTGATTTTATGTTGTTCGGACTTATTGCTATTGTTTTAATCGTTGTTTCTGCTGTCGTCTTTTCGATTCTGGGAGTTGCCGTTGACAACTTCGGCGACAAGTGCATCGAAATGATTGACAGGAAACGATAATTTATAGAGTTTTGAGATAAAAAATCCGCATGGAACATAATTTTGTGGACCGTGCGGATTTTTTTATTTGCTTACTGTGAAAAAGTCACTGTTCTAAAGCTTTTAATCATTTCTTTTGTTAGGAAAATCTTTTCGATTCCGAAGGAATGTAGGTTTTCATTCCAGTTTATTGTGATGCACAAGCCAGTTTTGCCTTTTTTATAGGATTTTCTGTCTTTATCGAGCAGTGATGTGATAGAAGTCTTTGATTTTTTTTCACATTGTCGGGCAAAACCTTCTACAAATAATTCCGCGACAAAATCTTTGAGAACTTCGCTTTGGAAATAATTGATTTTTTGACTTGGAGCGATTTTCAAGCCGGCAAGTGCTGTAAACAAAAACGAATCCAGCTTTATATAAGCTTTTGTCCTTCCGATTTTTGCCTCATAGATAAAATCGTTGTCAGAAAGTGAATCAAAAAACTCGTCCATGTTCTGCTCTGTAATGGATTTGATTGTGAGTTTTCTGATTTTGGGTTCACCAATTTTCTTCCTAAGGGAAAATTTGAAGAATTTGTAAACATTTTTGCAGACAGAATTGATTTCCTGAATCTGCTGTTCTGAGAGAAAAGGTGTTAATTTATATTGTTTATTTACTTTTTGCAATGGAACTGAAGAATCTGATTTGATTCCCATAAGTTTGTCAACTTCGTCTTGCGAAAGTGCTACCTTATCATTTGCCATGATTATATTGTATAATGGGTTAAAGCAAATTTAAAGGAAAATCGGAGGAAATCATGAAAAAAGAAGGAAAAAAATCAGCGTTCGCTAAAATCTGTAAAAGTCTGGCTTTTCTTTTGAACCCGATTCTGTTAAAAATCTTGGCGATTCTCATTCTTGCCGTCGCCCTTGTTTTTGGCGGAAAATTCGGCTGGAAAAAACTTGGTGAAATCAAAACTGAAAGAAGTTCCGCAGTCGTATTCCGGGAGCTGGTCAGATGTTCAGAGCTTGTAACGGTCAAAAATACATATTCGGACATCATTTCGATTAAAAAGACTCGGATTGCGGGATTTGCAAAAACCTTCAGCATAATAAAGTACACTGGAACGATTCGTGGCGGAATTGCAGACATTTCTGCTTCGAAAATCACTGTCTCTGACCGTGGAAAAAGCGTAAAAGTTGTGCTTCCTGTCGTAGAAGTCCTTTCAAATGACATTTCAAGCATAGAAGTCTTTGATGAAAGTAAAAGCATTTTTGTAACGATTTCCTTGAAAGATGTGATGAATGAAATCCGCTTTAATCAGGAATCTTCCTCTGCCGAAATCCTTGAAACGGGCTTTCTGAATGAAGCTGAAAAACAGGCTGTAAAAGTCGTTGAGTCAATGCTTTATGCGGCAGGATTTGAGAAAGTCAGCGTCGAGTGTAAAAAATAGAGCTTAGTGCGAAAATCGTGCGGCACTTTCGTCTGCTATTTCAGGAAATTTTAGGAATTTTTTCATTGCGAAATCAGAATTTCAGCCTTATAATTGAAAGATACCATTAGAGAGTAAAAATAAGGCAGAATAATGAAAGTTTTTCATGATGAAGAAACAAAAAAAACTGAAAGGCAGAAAACTTCAGATTTAAGCATATTGAGTTCTGTTTTAGTTGTAATTACTGTAATCGTTTTTTTTCTGATTCTTCTGATTTCTTACAATTTGACAGTCAGCTTTCGTGCAACGCGTGCAACGCTTAACCGTTATGTAGTTTGTGAACAGAGCCGTGATACAATAAAATCGAGTGCGAATGAATTGAGTGATTTGGCGAGAATGTTCGTCGTAAATCATGATGAGCGATTTGTAATCGCTTATATTGATGAAATTGAAGTTAATCGTTCCCAGAAAAAGGCAATCGAAAATCTTAAAGCCGTCTGCTCTGATAAGGATGTCGCATTGCAGCATCTGGAAATTGCGATGAAACAGGCCGACAGTCTTACTCAAATGGAATTATACAATATGCGTCTTTGCTATGATGATGATTCTGAAATTCCTGACCGGCTTCGTGAAATTAAAATAAAGCCGGGGGATTTAAAGCTTTCGAACGAGGAACGGCATAATCTTGCAATAAAGAACATCTTCAGTAACGGCTTTTTCATTTATAAAATCCGCTTGAACGAAAACTGTCTTATTACAATCCGGGAAATTTCTACAGAAATTAAGCATGAACTTGAAGAAAATACGGAAAAATTGGGGCAGAATCTTGACCGCCTTAGAATCCTCATTCTTGTTCTTCTGGTCGTAAATGCCCTCAGCGGAATCGGACTTAAAGAATTCAAGAATTTTGCCCGCTCATACAACAAAATGTACGAAATCGGCGAGCGAACAACTCAAAGCCTTTTGAAAAAGGCCGAATATGATTCGCTGACAGGAATTTTGAACAGGCGTGCTTACGAAGAAATTTGTGAAAATTCAGCAAAAGAGAAAATGTGCATGGCACTTCTTCTGATTGATATCGATAATTTCAAACATATAAACGACACTTACGGTCATGACGGCGGTGACATTGCCCTTAAAAAACTTGCTTTGATTTTAAAAGACACTTTCCGCAACGGTGATTATGTTGCCCGAATCGGCGGTGATGAATTTGCCGTCATCCTTACGAATTTCCGGCCTGAAGGATTCAAAATTGTCAGCGACAAAGTTGAATTCATCAATGAGCGTCTTGCCCACATCGAAGGCTTGGAAAATGTATCGGTCAGCGTTGGCATGGCATATTCTCCAAACGGATTCTCAGAAAGCCTCTACAAACAGGCGGACAAAGCCCTTTACGCGGTAAAAGAAGCTGGCAAGAAAGACTTCCGTATTTATGAGGATGAAGAGAATTCTTAGGGAATCATGGAGCGCCTAATCAGCATTATTCAAGTTTGAACGAGCCCATATACAAATCATAATAGCGGCCCTGTTTTTTCATCAATTCATCGTGATTTCCTCGTTCAATGATATTGCCTTTTTCCAAAACAAGAATTTCATCTGCATTTCGGACGGTGCTTAATCTATGCGCGATTACAAAGACCGTTCTGCCTTTCATCAGGGCATCCATGCCTTGCTGAATGAGCCGTTCCGTACGCGTATCAATCGAACTGGTCGCTTCATCAAGAATCAGCACTGGCGGATTTGCAACGGCAGCCCGTGCAATCGCAAGCAGTTGGCGTTGTCCTGCGCTAAGACTTGAGCCGTCACCAGTGATGACAGTTTCGTATCCGTCAGAAAGATGGCGGATAAAATAGTCTGCATTAGAGAGTTTTGCGGCTTCAATTATCTGCTGCCTGTCTGCATTCAAATTTCCGTAGCGAATATTGTCATAAATCGTTCCAGTAAAAAGATGCGTGTCCTGCAAAACCATTCCAAGCGAATGACGGAGCGAATCCTTTTTGATTTGTTTGAGCGGAATGCCATCGAAAGTGATTTCGCCCTCAACATCATCAATATCGTAAAATCTTGTAAGCAGATTTGTGATTGTTGTTTTTCCTGAACCGGTGGAACCGACAAGCGCAATTTTCTCTCCGGGCTTTGCATGAAGCGAGATATTTTTTAAGACCGGATTTCCTTTTTCATAAGAGAAATTGACATTTTTGAAGATGAATTCGCCCCGGATGTTTTTGCCAAGCTCAATCTTTCCATCATCATCCTCGATTTTTTCATCGATAGCGGCAAAAATTCGTTCGGCTCCTGCCAGTGCGTTCAGGACGGAATTGAATTGCTGGCTGACCTGTGTGAGTGGTCGCGAGAAAGAGCGCGTGGACTGCAAAAAGCTTGCGATTGTTCCTACATCAGAAAATCCGCCTATTACAAGAAATGAACCCGCGATTGCCGTAAGCGCATACTGAATGTGACTCAGATTGTTCATCAACGGTCCCAGAACAGAAACATAGCTCATCGCACTTGTTCCGGCCTTGCGTAAATCCTCGTTCAATTCGTTAAATCGGGCCATTGCTTCGTTTTCGTGCGTAAAGACTTTTACGACGCGCTGACCTTCCATCAGTTCTTCGATATAACCGTTGACTTTCCCGATATTGTCCTGCTGTCGTCTGAAAGCGAGAGCAGAGCGTTTGCCTATTTTTGCCGAAACGAGCATTATCAAGGCGATTGTGAAAAGAATAAGAAAAGTGAGTGGAATGCTTAAAATCAGCATCATTATGAAAATGAGTGAGACCTGGAAGAAAGTTGAGAAAAGCTGAGGAACGCTCATGCTGAACATTTCCCGCAAAGTGTCGGTGTCGTTCGTGTAAAGCGACATCAGGACTCCATGCTGATGGCTGTCATAGTATTTGAGCGGCAGTTTTTCCATGTGATGAAACAAGTCTTTTCGAATGTTGCACAGCGTTCGTGTTGAAATGAAAATCAGAATCCGCTCAGACCCATAGGAGCTTAATGCACCGAGAACATAAACTGTAATCATTGTGAGAATAAGCTGACGGAATCCCGACAAATCAGGATTTTCTTTGCCGATGAGAGGCAGAATGTAATCGTTGATTGTAGGTTTGAGCAGGTAAGCACCGGCAACTTCCGCAAGGGCTGCGATAACTACAAACAGAAACACGAAAACCCAAAGAATTTTGAATTTTCCCATGTACGAGATGAGACGGACTATTGTTTTTTTTGCGTGGCGCGGTTTTTGAGTTCCGCGCATTTTTGGTGGCGGCATGATTTCCTGCTTTTTTATGCAACCGTTGCTATAAACAGATTTTAAGCATTGTTATAGCTTGGTATATCTCATACGGAGATTATAACATAGGAAGATAAATACGCATAATAAAAAAAAACTCGTCATTCAGTTTTCGCTCATTTGGGATTCGTAGACTTCTCGGTAGATTGTGTTGTTTTTCATAAGCTCATTGTGCGTGCCTTTTCCGTTGATTTTGCCGCCTTCTAGCACGACGATAAAATCTGCGTCCTGAACGGAAGCGATTCTCTGCGCAATTATGATTTTTGTCGTGGCGGGAAGGCATGTGCGGAGTGCGGTTCGGATTCGGCGCTCAGTGGCACTGTCAACGGCACTTGTCGAGTCATCGAGAATCATGATTTCAGGTTTTTTGACGAGGGCGCGGGCAATGCAAAGACGCTGTTTTTGCCCGCCCGAAAGATTTATGCCACCTTGCGAAAGGTCGGTCTGATAGCCGGATGGAAATGACGAGATAAAGGAATCTGCATCTGCGGCACGGCATGCTTCGATTAAATCTTCATCGCTTGCATTCTCGTTGCCCCAGCGAAGATTTTCCGCGATTGTGCCTGAAAAAAGCACATTTTTCTGTAAGACAAAGCCAATCTTCTGACGGAGTGCGGTTAAGTCCCAGTCACGGACATCTTTTCCGCCTACGAGAACGCTTCCCTGGGTGGCTTCGTAGAGGGCTGGAATCAGGTGAACGAGAGTTGATTTTGAAGAGCCTGTTCCGCCCAGAATTCCGACCGTGCTTCCTTTTGGAATCAGAAGATTGATGTCTGTGAGAACGGCATGCTCAAGCCGACCGTCGTAAGAAAATGTCACATGAGAGAACTCAATGTCCGGCACAGATGAACACGCTTCTTCGACCGACGGGGATATTAAGGTCTCAACCTTAGGAGAAAGGGTAGCCGATTCTTTAGATGAGGCGTAGGGGAAGGCTTTCCCCTCCTTATTTTGAATTTTTTGACTGTCGCCGAGGCTTAAAACTTCCATGATTCGTGAAAGGGAAGTGCGGCTCAAAATGAACATGACGAAGAGCCTTGAAAGCATCATGAGAGACATTAAAATTTGCGTGATATAAGAGAGAAAACTGATTAGCTGACCGGGAAGCATGCGGCTGGTTATGACCATATTTCCGCCGAACCAGAGCGCGCTCGTTAAGCAGGCATAAATCATCAGGTGCATGACCGGCAAGTTCAGAATTACGATTTTTTCGGCGCCCATCTGAGTTTTCTGCAAGTCGTCTGCAATCTGATCGAATTTGGCGTTTTCATGCTCGCCGCGCACGAAGGATTTGACCACGCGGATTGCAATCAGGTTTTCTTGTACCACGCGGTTGAGCATATCGTATTTTTTAAGCATTGCCTGAAAGCGCGGGTAAACGCAAATGACGATTGCGATTAAAATTGCGGCAAGAACTGGAATCACGATGAAGAAAATGAGTGCCAGCTTTGAGTTGATTGAAAAGGCCATGATTGTGCCGAAAACGAGCATGACGGGTGAGCGCACCGCAGTTCTGATGATATTCTGATACATGTTCTGAAGGTTCGTGACATCGCTTGTGAGACGCGTGACCAGAGTATCGGTGCCGAATTTGTCCATGTCTGAAAAAGAAAACGAGAGGACTTTGCTGAATAGTTTTTGCCGGAGATTTTTGGAAAAGCCGAACGCGGCTATTGAAGAAATTCTTCCGCACATTGAGCCGCAGAAGAGGGAAAAACTTGCCATTAAAATCATCAGAAGTCCATGGCGGATTACATAGCCTGAGTCGGAATTTTTGATTCCGATATCGACGAGGCGCGCCATGACGAGCGGAATGCTTGTTTCCATTATGACTTCACCGAGCATGAAAAGCGGGGAAGTGGCTGTACAAAGCCAGTAGCGTTTTTCCATGCCCAATGTGATTTTTTTGACAAGTGTCATTTGATTCGTGTGCGGTTTATTTTTTGCGGCCGAAAATCCTTAAAAGTGCAAGGAAGAGATTGATGAAGTCGAGATAAAGCTCAAGGGCTGCCATGACAGAAACTTTCTGCCAGTCTTCGTTGCCGTTTGAGTGCTGTGCGACTTTGAGGAGTTTTTGTGAATCGTAGGCGGTAAGACCTGTGAATACGATGACAGTTGCGACTCCAATCAGAAGGTCGAGGATGCTTGTGTTGAGGCTGAAGAACCTGAACATGATGAATTCAAGCAGCGAGACGACGATGATTCCGATGAGTGCCATCATCATGTATTTGCCGAGAGTTGCGAGATTCTTTTTGGTCGTTGCACCGTAGAATGCCATGGTAAAGAACATAACTGATGTTGCCACGAAAGCGACTGCGATTGATTCGATTTTGTAGACAATGAATATAGAAGAAAGTGTGATTCCGTTTAAGACCGAGTAGGCGAGGAAGCCGATAATTGCCGTTCCGAGAGAGATTTTGCGGATTGCGGCAGAAAGTCCCCATACGAGAACGATTTCCGCGATGACGAAAATCCAGAAGCCCATCATTCGGTTGCCGTAAAGAAACTGCCCGAAAGCAGAAAGACCTGCATCGTCATAGATTTTGATTGCGGTTGTAAAAGCTGAGACTGCACTGATTAAGAGGGCGAGTCCCATCCATGCGTAAGTTTTTGTAACAAATTTTGATTTTTCAGATTCAACTGCAGAAATTGTGCGTTCCATTGAAATCCTCCTTTAAAAAGTCCGCGTTAGCGGCGTTGCACGGAAGCAACGAATTCGCAAGTTTCTGCCAATGGCAGAAACTTGGCCGTGATAAAAATTACACGGATGTAATTTTTATCATGCCTCCTAAAAACAATATAACCAAAAATCCATAAAAAATCCACACGATATAAAACTCTACATTCGATCGAAAATTCTATTCTGTGGTTAAAATCCTCTCCAAAAATTCCGATACTCATAAGGAAAAACAAGGAAGAAAAAGTTTTAGTGGGAGAAAAACTGATTATGAGAAATGCTATGAAAGTCTTACATATTTTTGCATTGTCTATCGTCCTTACGGCTTGCTCGAATACGGTCTTAAAACAGCCGACAATTCAGGAACTTATTATTCAGGGGCGTTACGATGAAGCTAAGGAAATCTTCAAGACTAAAACTGATATAAATGCCGCTGATGAAAACGGAGACACGGCCCTTCATGTCGCAGCCTGTGTAAACGAAGCTGATTTGGTCAGTTTTCTTATCATCAAGGGCGCAAACACTGAAATCAGAAACAATGACGGAGATACAGCCCTTCATGTCGCTATCAAAAACGATGCAATTGACGCTGCAAAAGTGCTTGCAATCGTTCATGGTGATATTTTCGCAAAGGACGCAGAAGAAAACACTGCTCTTGAAATCGCGCTCGAAAAAGGCCCTGAATGGTATGACGCAATGATTACCGCTCAGACTGGCAAAATTCGTGATGTTGACGGTGAATCAATCGTTCATTATTTCGTGAAAACTCGTGATGAAAAGGCAATTGACCGATGCATTCAGGTTGGTGCGCCTCTTTCTGTCCGTGACAATTACGGCCTTTCTCCTCTGGACCTTGCCTTCAAAAGTGCTGATAACTCTGCCGCAGTCAGAATCGCAGCAAAACTTCTTCTGGCAGGGGCAAAACCTGTTCGCGGCGATTATGCTTACTTTGAGGATGCCGTTCGAACCCACAACATGATTCTTCGTTTTAACGACGGTCAGACTCCTCTCCACATTGCGACAATTGACGGTCACACAGGCATAGTCGATTACATTTTGGGTGAACAGACTTCGGTGCGCACTGCGGACATTCTTGCGGCTCAGGACATTTCCGGTGCAACGCCTCTGCATGAAGCCGTCCGTTATGGCCGTGTAGACATCGCAAGGCTTCTTCTTGCAAAGGGTGCCAAAGTCAATGCAACTGATTCAATTGGAAAAACCCCGATTCTTCTTATTATTCCGGTCGAAGCTCAGGATAAAATTTACCCTCTTCTGCTGAAATATAAGGCCAGCGTTACACAAAAAGACATGTACGGTGATACGGTTCTTCATGTTGCTACAATGGCAAATGCTCCAGTCAATACGCTTTCCCTTCTCGTTGGAAACGGAGCTCTCATAAACGAACGCAATAAGCAGGGCGCGACACCTCTTTTTCTTGCGATTGAGACCGGCCATCCTGAGCAGGTAAAATATTTCTCTCAGAACGGCGCTGACATCTACGCACAAGATATGGAAGGAAACACGCCGATTACGAAAGCCCTTGAATCTGATTCAAGAAAAATGCTCGAAACCCTGATTTCTTCACATAACATTGCGTCAACTGATTCAAGCGGAAATACGGCCCTTCATATTGCAATCAGCAAGGACGCACCGATTGAGTATATCCGCTATCTCGTGGATGCAGGTTCTGATGTAAACGCACGAAACAAAAACGGTGATTCAGTGCTCTTTATGTGCGTGCAGAAAAACCGTCGTGATGCGGGCGATTTGCTCCTTGAAAAGAATGCAGACATTTTCGCGACAAACACACAGAATAACTCTCCGCTCAGACTTGCTTTGACTCGCGGCGGTGAAGTTCAGGACTGGCTGATTAATTCAAAGACTCTCAATTCAACTGACGGAAGCGGAAACACCCCTCTTCATTATGCAGCTGAATGGCACTTGAACAATGCGATTATTACGCTGATTCAGAAAGGCGCAAAACTTCAGGCTCAAAACGGAAACGGTGAAAGCGCAATTTATTCGGCCGTCAAAGGCGGAGATGACAGCCCTTCGACAATCAATGTGCTCGTTTCAAATGGTCTTGTCCTTGATTCAAAAGACAAGCTCGGTCGTGACAATCTTGGAAACACACCTCTCCATGCCGCTGTCAAATGGAACGGATTCAACACAGCCAAAACCTTGATTGCTCTCGGAGTTGATGTTGATGCTCAGAATTTCAGCGGAAAGACAGCTTTGAGTGATGCATGCCGTTCTGCCAAAAAAGACATGGCCGTTCTTTTGATTCGAAGTGGTGCCGACATCAACGCAACGGATGCGACTGGACGCACCGTTCTCATGGACGCAATTTCGAGCAGCAATGATGATATGGTTCGCCTTCTTTTAAGTTACAATGCGAACATTCAGGTTCAGGAAATGTCAGGCCGAAACGCATATCACGAGGCCGCCCTTACAGGAAACATCGGAATAATCAATATGATTCGAAAAGCGGGCGGAAATCCTCTGACTCGTGATGCCGCCGGTGATTCGCCGTTCTCACTCGTTTTGAAATCTGACATCGCAGTTGTGCAGGCCGTTTTGGGAAGCAATCTTTCAATCTCTGATTCGGACGGAAACACCCCGATTCATATTGCGGTTCAACGCCATGCAGATAAAAAGACCTTGATGCAGCTTTTGAACATGGGATATCCTGCAAGCCAGCGAAACGGAAAGGGCTTGACTGCCTTGAACGAAGCCGTTGCCGCCAACGAAAAGGCTCAGGCTCTCGTGCTTCTTGAATACGGAGCAGACCCGTACATTTCGACAACGACCGGTGAAAATGCCCTGACCGCAGTGTTCCAGACAAAAAACATGGAACTTTTGGATGCAATAGTAAAGTACAACAGTACGAAATCTGACCGCCAGGGAGACGGAATCCTTCATTATGCGGCACGAACCGCTGACAGAGAAATCGTTGAGCATCTTGTGGCAATGAAACTCGACAAAAACGCAAAAAATATCTCCGGCGAAACCGCATCAGACATGGCCAGCCGCTGGGGTCGAAAAGATATTGCGGAACTCTTGAAATAAGCTACTTATATAGAAGAAATATGGTCGGAATCTTTGCGATTTCGGCCTTTTCTTTTTTCCACTGGGCAATTGTTTTTGTTTTGATTGATTCTTCGGCAGTAGTGATTCCTGTGGCGATGCAAAGCTTTGTTTCAACACGACAAGTTTTGAGAATCGCCTCAAGCATTTTCTGGTTTCGGTACGGCGTTTCGATAAAAAGCTGAGTCTGGTCTTCCTTCCAGACTTTGTTTTCAAGCTGCTTGATTTTGCCTTCCCGCTCACCGTTTTTGACAGGCAGATAACCGTTAAACGCAAAATTCTGGCCGTTGAACCCTGAAGCCATAATTGCCATAATCATCGAATTTGGTCCAACAAGCGGCACTACATGAAGATTCTTTTTTTGAGCAAGCTCAACAGCGCGACTACCCGGATCTCCGATGCAAGGACATCCCGCGTCACTGATTACGCCCATGCTTTCGCCTTTTTCGAGCGGAAGAAGAAGTTTTGAAAGGTCTGCTTTCTGGTCAGTGTGCTCGCTTAATTCCGTAAAAGTGCAGCTGTCGATGGGAAAATCCTTGTCGAGCGAAATCAAAAATCTCACCGCCGATTTGCGGCTTTCAACAATAAAATGCCGGATATTCTTTACAATCTCAAAATTATAAGCCGGAAGAACCCGTTCGTTCGGAGTTTCCCCCATAGGGCAGGGAATTAAATACAACGCTGTTTGCATGAGGATATTATAGCAGAAAAAATCGGAAGTAGGAATTAGCAGGTAGCAGTGAGCAATTAGCAATGTGGAATGAGCAATTAGAAATTAGAAATATGCGGACTTTCCACTTCTAAATCGCAGAATCTTGAACAATAAAAATCTCGTCTTATAATTAAAAAGTTGTTATTAACAGACAATTTCCTGTTCAGCAGGCTCACTGCGAATGCGATAGTTGTCTCTATTAAATACTGGATTGATTGTGCACCAAAAGCGGCATTTAGGCGGCTCCAGGTGCATTTTTGCTCTATGGAGAAATGTATGAAAAAACAGGTTTTTAAAAATGTTTTTGGAATCCCAAAGCTGCTTGGCGTACTGCTTGTGGGATTGATTCTGGCCGGAAGTCTTTCCTGTTCGTCTGATGTGACGGATGGTGGGGACGCTTCTGCAAAAACTGGTGCGATTTCTGGAAAAGTCACATTTTCTAATGTTGAAGAAAATGCGAACGGCGGAATCATCGTTACCCTCGACAAGACTGACGGACTTTCGACCGCTGCGGTAACTCAGTCTGTGGCAAGCAGAAGTCTTGTGAGCGGCGAGCGAAGCCTTGTTGCAAGCTCGGTGACTGCAAGCGACGGCTCATATAAATTTGAAAATCTTGCGGCTGGAACTTACACGATTTATGCGGCAAGCACCTATTCGAGCGAAAGGGCTGTCTTTACGAATGTTGTGGTGCGCTCTGCTGAGACGACTATTGCCGAGGCGTTGAAACTTGTCGCTACAGGTTCAATCACTGGCACAATCACGCTTGACAGCACGCCGACCGGAAACACAGGGTTTTTGGTCTTTGTTGCGGGAACGAGTTTTATGGCCATGAGCGATGATGCCGGAAATTACACGATTTCTGGAGTTCCTGCGGGAAAAGGCTATCAGTTGGTCGCCACAAAAGGAAATTCAGTACATTCTTTAAGTTCGAATGTCACTGTTACGGCGAACGGTGCCACAACTATGGCTGACAATAATTTCACGAGCGAAGAGCTTACTGCGGGTCTCAAAGGTGAGCAGGGCGAGCAGGGGCTTCAAGGCGAAAACGGCACCAACGGCAAGAACGGTGTTGACGGCAAGGACGGTGTTGACGGAAAAGACGGAATCAGCATTGTATGGCGTGGTTCATTCGCTTCTTCTGATGAGATTGCGAATCCTTCATATTTAAACGCTTACTTTAACACGACAGATGGCTGCTCATATATTTACACAGGAACAGAATGGACTCTTCTGGCTCGTTCCGGGGCAAATGGTGCCGATGGAGAAAAAGGCACAGACGGCACGAATGGCACTGACGATACTCCGACAGAAAAACCAATCGCATCTGTCGTAATGAACGGCGGAACTCAGAACGCTGATGGAACTTACGGAATTGCAGAGAATGATTCAGTCACTCTCTCTTGTGAAACTGCTGGCGTTGCCATCAAATATGTTTTCAGCGACATTGAAATTACCGCTGCAAATATTGATAAAGCTCGTTTTAAGAATGTTGGTTCACAAAAAAAAGTCCAGATTACAAGAAACAGCACTCTTTACGCCTATGCAGAATTGAACAATCGTAAATCAGAGTTGAAATCATGGAAATTTGTTGTACTTTCTGTTCCAGCAAAGCCAGAATTCACTCCAAGTGCAGAAGCAGTTGAAGGTCTTTATCCGTATGGAACGACTATTTCAATCGCTTCAACTTCAGCAGTAGCTGGTGATGAAGTAAAAATCTTCTATTCTACAACAACAGAACTTACAGCATCTAATGCTGCCACTGCTGGTACTGAATATACATCAGCAGCAGTAATCAAAATCGAAAAACCTCTCAAACTTTCTGCAATCGCAAAAGGAACTAACGGCTGGTCAAAGGTCACAACAGTTGATTATGACTGCTCAATTGTTTATGCAGAAGGTGAATTTGAAGAGAATGGAAACATTGCTAAAGCTGTAGATGCTATTAATGGAAAAGAAGGTGCATCTTTCGGTGATGGTCTTGAGCTTAAAGGCTATGTAACTCTTGCCGCAAACAAGGTTAGCAGTGGAAAACCATATATCTATATTCAGGACAAAAATGCCGGAATTCAGATTTACGGAACAAAGATTGGTGATGAAGACCCAACATATGCAGTTGGAGACTTTGTAACTGTTAAGGGGGCAAAGGCTGGTGAAGTTTATGGGACAAGTGGTGTAACAGAAGTCACATCTTTTGGATCTTTTTCAAAAGACGATTCAAAAGCAACAAGAAAAATCTACTTCAAAAAAATCCCGAGCTATTGTGTTGACTTCCGTGAGTACATTGGTGTCGGAACTCTTCTCCGTGGATTCAGAGCTAAAACATCTGACCATACATCAAATTATGATAATATTTACACAGCTGGTGCAAGTCCTGCTGCTGTAACTAATGCTGAAAAAATCAACCTCGGACCTGTTGTTTATGCTTCTGGAAAATACCAGTTCAGTGTTTGGGTACAGCTTGATGCAGATGATTCTGTACTCGCTGCTGATGAACTTCCTGTAAAAACTGTAACAGCAACAGCATCTGCTGACCCTGTAAATGGATACTATGCAGTAAACACAACAGTTACTTTTGCTTGTGAAACTGCCGGTGCAGAAATTTATTATTCTACAAGTGCATTCAAACAGAATGAATTTGATGCAACAAATACAGAAAAATTTACAAAAGCTAAAACTTATACACTTGCTGACGATGTTACTCTTTATACAATTGCTGTAAAGGGAAATGACAACTCTGCAGTTAAAGCTTACGAATACCTTACTCTGTTTGAAGTAACTTATGCAGAGCTTACGGCAGAAAAGAACTATACTCTCGATGGAAAACTTAAGAGCTTTGCTAAGAATCAGCCTACAGACGCAAGCGATACAAAATACTCAGGTTACATCGTTGCTTATAACGGATCTTCAAATAAACAGTACCTTGTTCAGGACAAGAGCGCAGGTGTTTATTTCTACAATGTTTCGCTTCCAACAAATGCACGAGTAGGTTCAAAAATTGAATTTACTGTAACTAAAGGTAGCGTTTACAGCGGCTTGTATGAAGTTACAGGTGCTAATATCACAGTTACTGAGCCAAAATCAACTGATAAGATTTATTACATCAACCTTACTGGAAAAGATGACTTTACAGACTATTGTACAGGTCAGCTTTGTGGTGTAAGCGGAAAGGCAGCTGATTACGCAACTGCAAAAGCTTCTATCTATGCAAAGAATGATGATGGAACTGCTAAATCTTTCTTTGGCTATGTATATGAACGAACTCCAAAATCTGGTGACCCGACAATTCAGCTTCAGTCACTCTTTGTAAAGGATGCAGATGTAATTCCTCTTCTCCCTGATAGAGACCGCGAAGTTCAACGGCAAGTCCCCTGAGGATTACCTTCGCTGCCTGTTCGAGAAAGCCCCTTACGCTGAGACCGAGGAAGACTGGGAAAAACTTCTCCCGTGGAACATAGAGATTACACCGTTCCAGTTCCGTGGCGAATGGATGGATTCAGCTAAGCAAGGTTAGAATTGACGGATACGAGCGTTAGCGCTGGTAGCCCCGCCGAAGGCGTATCGCTTGCGGTATGGAGCGAAGCGGAAGTGCGGAACATAGCGACCCGCCGTATGGCGGGGAACGCAAAAACTCAGCTAATCATGAAATTTGATTTCTGTGTGAAAATATGATTTCCAAAAATTCAAAAAGTCAAAGTAATAGCCCTGCATGGCAGAAAAAATACGAGATAAATCTTTTTCTGGAATTTGGCCTTTGTTGTGAGCTAATTTGAAAGAACCGTTTGCCAAAACCCAAACTTTTGTATCATTTTTAGAAGGATTACCCTTTGTGGCATGAAAATGGATAGGTTCATCTGTTTCATTTGACCAAAAATAGATTTTATAACCTGCGGTTCTGAGATATTCTGGCATTATGCGCTCTCCAATGCATCCAAGTTTCTGAAACTTGTTATCGAAGAATAAATTTGTTTTAGGTACTTCTTGAAATATTCATTTTTTTCTGAATCAAAATTGGAATGTATAACTTCGCCATCGTTCGTGAGCAGAATAGATTCTGCCGTTTTGCAATCTTCAAAACAAACATCAGTATCAGTATAAGTAATCAAAATTCCGTCTTTTTCACAAAATTCTTTTCTCATTTTATACCCCTACTAAATATTCTAGCATACTTTCTTTGAAATTGCATATGAGAAGCGTTTGAATCTTTCAATAAATCAGAAAATTCAAAACTCTGAAATGAAATTTTTCTTTCTCTCAGTGTCAATCTGTGTTAATCTGTGTTTACTTATCCTGGAGATTAATATGAAGATTTTGATTCGACCGCATGATATTGGAAAGGGAACGGCTGACTGGCTTGGCACTAATGCTCATGACTGGGGATTTGACGGCGTTCAGCTTGCTATTGCCAAGGCTGTTGAAGGGCAGAACGGAAATCCCGGCACTCTTACTCCGCAAGTCGTGTCTGAAATACGCACGGGTTTCAATTCGCACAATGTTGAGATTCCGATTTTGGGGGCTTATTTTAATCCTGTTCACTCAAACAAGGACAAGGTAAAGCTTGGTGCAGAAAAGTACGCTGACCATTTGCGCCATGCGGCTGAATTTGGGGCAAAATTCGTCGCAAGTGAGACTGGCAGCTACAACGATGACAAATGGACTTACAATCCTAAAAATCAGACAGAAGAGGCTTTCCAGGAAGTCAAAAAGATTTTCGCGCCCATGCCGCAGGTTGCAAAAGAGGCTGGTGTGTGCATGGCTTTGGAAGGAGCGTGGGGGCACTGCATGTACAAGCCGGAAATGCTCAAACGCCTTGCCGATGAAATTGATCCGGGGCAGGAGAATTTCCGCTTCATCGTTGACATTTACAATTATCTCTACATCGGAAATCACGAAAAACGCGCTGAGATTTTTGAAACTTGTCTCAAACTCTTCAAGGGCAAAATCGCAGGCTTCCACCTCAAAGATTATGTCATAAACGGTGACGAGCTTGAAATCGTGCCGCTCGGAACGGGCCTCATGGGCTGGAAGGATTTTCTTCCTATTATTAAAGCTGAGTGCCCGGACGCATACCTGATTTTTGAGGGTGTCAAGGACGTGCCGAATTCTCTTAAATTCGTAAGAAGCATTGTGGAATAGTTTTTGACGCAGATGGACGCAGATAAACGCGGATTATTTATTTTTTTATCTGTGTGTATCTGCGTTTATCCGCGTCTAATTTTTCTTTGTGTAATCTGTGAGGAATTTAAACATCGTCCATGCAGGTTCTGCCGCCCCATTCTTTGCTATGGGCTTTTTCGCGGGCGATTGTTGCGTCGAAGTCGGCGATTGGGTCGCAGTTTGCTTCGATTTGGCGGGCGGTTGTGTTGAGACGGCGGATGCATTCGCTTTTGTCGTTGTAGCCGAGTTTTGACTTTTCGATTGCTTCTCCGAGCACACGGATTGATTCGTCATAAATCTTGCACGGAACAGGGAACGGATGGCCGTCCTTTCCGCCGTGTGCAAAACTGAACCGCGCCGGGTCAGAAAATCTGCTGGGCGTGCCGTAAATCACTTCGCTTACAAGCGTGAGGCTCTGCAGCGTGCGTGGGCCAAGCCCCGGTGTGAGCAACAGTGACTCAAAATCCTTGTTGTCGCTCTCATATGCCGTAGCCAGCACCGCACCCAGCCGTTTCAAATCAACATCTTCAGCTCTCACTTCATGATGCGCCGGCATCACAAGATTCCTGTCATTACGGAGTTCAAATTCTGTTACATAATTTTCATTTGAAATTTTTGCAATTTCCCGAATCATTCTGTCTGGATTTTCGTGGGTGAGCGTGAGGATTGTGCCGCGCGTTTCTTTGGCAGCGGAGTCCGTGAGATTGAGAATCTTTCCCTGATTTTCGCCCATGACCCCGGCGTGCGGCTCTTCCACGAACGAACGCAGATTTTCAGAAGACCAGTGGTAACGGCGTGCTGTTTTTGTTGCCGTGTTCATTCCCTGCTGGACCACAACCCAATCGCCCTCGTCGCTCAGAATAAAATTGTGCATGTAAAGTTGAAATCCGTCCTGAACCGCACATCCATCGACCTTCGCCGTGAGTTTGCTTGCATTTACAAGAGAAGCCCCGTCGAGACCGGTCGCATCCGCAAGATACAAAAGCTCGTCGGGGGTTTTTCGCGAGTATTTTCCGCGCCCGCCGCACACGCAAAGACCGAATTCACGCGCTCTTTCGTTGATTCCTCGTTTGAGCGCGTACATTACGCTTGTGGTGATTCCGCTCGAATGCCAGTCCATGCCCAGAACTGCCCCAAGCGACTGAAACCAGAGCGGGTCGGAAAGCCGTGTGAGAACTTCTTTTTTTCCGAAATTGATGAGCATCGCCTCGATAATCTGAGTTCCGAGAAGTTTCATCCTGTCGGCGAGCCATTTTGGGACCGTGCCTGTATGGAGCGGCAAATCCGCGTGGCCAGAGCGTTTTAGCATGAGAAGATTATAGACGGAAAAATGCCAAACGGAAAGTGGAAAACGGAAAATTGGAAATTGAAAGTGGAAAGTATGCGGAGATTTTTTTCTCCCACAGGTTGCAACGGAGTCTCAGATGAGTTTCGATGTCAGCTTACTCTTCGTTTTAGTACAAAATTTCCCCCTAAAATCTCAACTTTTTTTGCTCTAATCTGTTGACAAAAAGTGATAGTACCACTATCATAATTTTGAAAGTGAGTGATAGTAACACTATCATAATAACAACAAACTTCCAGAAAGGTTATAAAAAAAGGAGGCATGAAAAACCTTACATCCATGTAAGGTTTTTCACGGCCAAGTTTTTACCGTTGGTAAAAACTTGCGATTCCGTTGCTTCCTGCAACGCCGCTAACGCGGAGTTAAAAAAGGAGGAAAATATGAAAAAATTGGTTGCTGCAGCTTCGGCACTTGCTTTGACTGCTGGCTTGGCTTTTGGAGAAGCCCATGAAACTTTGAAGGCACACACCTTGCAGACAGGTGTTGGTGACATTTCTTTTGGCGCTTGGGGACGCTCTACTTTCAATGTAGGTCGAGAGAATACAAGCACTAAGATTACGGCTGATTTGACTAAAACTGGTGAGCAGGCTGTTGCTGTTGGAACTGAGGCTATTGCTGCCTACGAGGCTGCTAAGGCTACAAACTCATTGGGAAGTGTTGATTCTGTAACACTTGCTGATGACGGAAGCAATGCAGCGACTTATGCAACAGCTATTGGAACTTATGCAGGAAATGCCAAAGGTATCGAAGCTGGTACTGCAAAAGGTGCTGAACTTCAGGCTGCCTTGACCTCTGGAGATCCTGCGAAAATGCAGGCTGCTGCTGCTGAAGTAACTGGTGCAGGATATACTGCTGATGCTGCTGGAATTCAGGCTTACTGCACTGCATATGGAACAAAAATTGGAACAGAATACGGCACGCAAATTGGTCAGGCTTCTGCCGCTACAATTATTGCAAAAATGCTCAAAGCGCAGGAAAAAGATGAATCTAACTCACGCAATTACGCAGGTCTTGAACCGGACTGGTCTTACGGTACACGAGTTGGATTCTGGATTATCGGCCGCACACCGGATCAGAAATTCGGTTTCGACTTCAACTTGGACGCAGACGCTCGCGCTCTCTTCGTTCACAAACTCTGGGATTCTGACGAAGCACAGAATGATATTAACTACAACGAAGACGGAAAATATGCTGTTGCAATCGGTGACCAGGCAAAAATCTGGGGCTTGTTCGACAATTCTCTTTTCCAGACAAAAGTTGCTTTCGGCCGCATGAGAGAGAATGAACTTCGCGGTACAATCGGTGACTTTGGTCAGCGTGAATCAAGCGATGTAAAATCAGAAGATGATATTTTCCAGGAAATCTGGACTGCAACTGGTCTTTTCGCATCAATCAAAGGAAACGAAGATTCAGCACTCAAAGGCTTCTACTTGAACGGTGCTGTTGATATGGCAGGTGTTTTGGGTGGTGAAAGCGCTGTTGATACAGACAGTGAAAAATCAGTTCGCCTCTACGATGCAGTTCGTGATTCACAGATTGGTGTAGGTTACACACTTCCAGGCCTCTTCCAGATTAAAGCTCAGTACTGGGGCGATTCAATTTCAGAAAGCAACTACCGCTATCAGAAATCAAAGTATGCAGCTGCTCGTGCTGCTGGATTTGGTATGAACGACTACTACGGTCGAATGGAATTCGGTATTGACTGGCTCGGATTTATGGGCGGTGCATCAAGCTTCCTTGACCCGGCTCTTGACCTTGAGAAAACACCGAATGCTAACCTTATCGAATTGGGATTCAAACTCCCACTCGTAGGCGACAAAGACTTGCGTGACTATGACCCAGAGAAATTCTACAACTGGTACGGTTGTTTGGGAACAATGGGTGTTATCGAGCACGGCTTCATCATGTACAAAGGTCATGTTTGGGGTGGAATGGGTACTTCAAACTTGAGCCAGTATTCTTACGGTCTTGTTGATATGAAAAAAGATAACGGAGCTGACATCATTATGGCTGGTGTAGACTTCCTCACAGAAGTTTGTGTAAATCCTTTCGGTGCTCAGAATCTCTTCGTAGGTCTTTCTGGAAACTACAACATCACATCTGCTAGTGCAGACGGAGATATGAAATCAGGTCTTTCTGTAAAAGATTTGAAGTTGAACCAGCACAAAATTGCTGCTGAAATCTATGTCAAGAAAACATTTGCTGCAAACAACTTCATGTTCGCAGGTATCGCAGGTGACTTCACACTCCAGAGCATGGAAGGTAATGTAAACGGTCTTGTTGACCTCAAATATGACGGAAAATCAAGCCGATTCTACATGCCAATCGGTGTTGAAATGTTCTTCTAAGTCAAAATGCATCCTTGCATTTTGACTTAGTACGAGAAAATTCTGTTCACCTAAAGGTAAACAGAATTTTCTCTCTGGTCTGAAACCCCACATCCTTGTGGGGGATGTTCTAAAATAATTAAAAACAGGAGCGTAAATCATGAAAGAGTTGGATCGAAATGAGTATTTTTACCACGGTGCAGATTGTACTGATAGCGAAAACAGAATCTTTGCAACTCTTTCTGTTGATTCGCTCCTTGAAAAACAGCTTGGAGGGGAAGCGGCTGAATTCTGCAAAAAGAATGACTTCGCTTTCTATGGTTCGGGCTGGCAGGGCTGGGGCTTTGGCGGTGAAATCAATCCTGGTGAGTATCAGAAAAAATACTTCCCGGTTGTTCCGCAGTGGAAAAATTATTTCACAGTTCCAGGCCGTCTTCCAAAATCATTGAAATCAAAAAAACTGCTTGTCGGCTCGTTCTTTATCTATTTGCGTTGGAACATGAACGGTAAGAATCTGTATCTTGCTGTGGCTTCAACGGGTAATGTTAAGGGATTGGTTCCGCCAGTTAGTTTCTATGTTGACCGTAAAAAGCGTGAAATTACATGCACGGTCTATGCTGACGGAAAGACATGGCACGAAGGCGACAAAATCGCTGAACTTGCCGTGTTTGTCGCTGGTGATTTTTTTGAGCTTCGCGAGACAACTCAGAAGCTCTTTGCAGAGGATAAGGAGGCGCGCTTCGGCACGCTGAATTTCCTCAATTCTACACCGCAGAAAGGTAAAATTTCTGTCGGCGGCTGGGAATCTTGGTATAATCACTATGCCGACATCAACAACGAACTTATTCAGGGTGACCTTGAAGGGCTTGGTAAGACAGAAAATCTCATCAAAACACATTTTCTTGATTCTAAAAAGCCTTGTGTCTTTCAGGTTGATGACGGATGGGAAATTTCCCTTGGTGACTGGGATGCCCGAACTGACCGTTTCCCTCAGGGGATGAACTCTCTTGCTTCTTCAATCGCAGAAAAGGGCTATGTTCCAGGTCTTTGGATTGCACCTTTCATTGTTGATTTGAGAAGCGAACTTGTAAAAAATCATACCGACTGGCTTTTGCGTGATAAAAAAGGAAAACCCGTTACAGCAGGATTCAATCCTCTTTGGGGCGCGAATTTTGGAAAGGATCAGCCTTCTTTCCCTGGTTCATATTTCTGCCTTGATTTGAGCCGTGATGATGTTCTTGAACACCTTGATGCGCTGATTGAAAAGGCTGTGAATGAATGGGGATTCCGTTACCTTAAATTGGACTTCCTTTTTGCCGGTCTTATTCGTGGTGAATTTAAAAATGGCGGTGCTGCATACGAATGGTATGACCGTGCTGTAAAAGTTCTTACAAAGAGAACAATGAACAAAAATGGAGAGAGGGTAGCTTACCTGGGCTGCGGAATGCCGTTCGAGTCAAGCTTTAAGGCCTTCCCGCTCTCAAGAATCGGAACTGATACTAAAGAAGACTGGGATATTTCGTGGATGAAAAAATCGAACTATCCTTCAAGACCGAGTGCATTCGTAAATATGCAGGATACCCTTGGACATGCTTTTTGGGATAACGGCGTATACATCAATGATCCGGATGTTGTATTCCTGCGCTACGAGAACATCAGTTTGACTGATAAAGAAAAAATCCTGATTGCACTTGTGAATTATCTGTTTGCAAGTCAGACAATGCATTCAGACGACCCTGTACATTTTGATTCAGAAAAAGAAGGGGCATTTACAAAGAAAATCGAGCAGCTTTATGAGCTCTTTGAGGATGAAGATTTTGGTGTTGAAAACAGAAATGCCACAAGTTATTTCATCTTCTCTAAAAATGAAAAATACACAGGCTTCATCAATCTTGGAGACGAGCCTGTATATATAGAAAGAACTGAACTGGTTTCAAGATTCAGCGGTAAAACAGAGAATCTTGAATCAGTAGTTGACTACGGAACACGAATGACTGACGGCTTCCATTTTGAGCCACATTCGATTTCGATTTATGAAAGAAAGTAGGGAGAAAAAGTTATGGACAAGTCATCTGTTATTTTTGGCAATGTAATCGATAAAAAGACACTCCGCAAGGCATCGGCACAGCAGAAAAAATTCCTTAAAAAATTTGGTGATGACAGGAATACTCCTTATCATCTTGCTGCTGTGGACAATGAAGTTTTGACACCAGCTTTCGGGGCTAAAGTTCTCGTGCTTTCAAAAGAGCCGATGGGCGAACTTCCTGAAAAATCAATCATCATTGGTAACATCCGAATGGGCTTCGGTCACTACAGAATTTCAATGGCAATGGCAAGTGCCGCTCACGCAATGGGCTACACTCCGCTCTGGCTCGACTTGAATTCGTTCCCGGAGACGACTTGTACAAAAATCATTGCTTATCAGAACAAGCTTTATTCAATGGCAAGCCGCCTTTCACAGAAGTCAAAACTCTTCAATAAATTGGTATGGGATCCGCTCAACACAGAAGGCTTCAAAAAGCTCTCTTACAATGCGGGCGACCAGAAAACTGCTGAGCTTATGACACCTGTCCTGCATGATTTGCCGCGCGAAACACCGTATATCGCAACTCATGTCTGGCCAAGTCAGGCTGCCGTTCATGCTGGCTTCACTCATGTTGTTAACGCAATTCCTGACAACTGGGCAATGGGCCTTCATTTGAGCGAAGGTGCACTTCATCTTGTGCAGACTCCTTCTTCTTATCTTTCATATAGAACACTCAAAGGTTTTGACGGTGAAAATATCCTCAAACCGATGAGCGAAAAAGATATCTGCTATGCAGGTCACTACATGGACGACGAAATGGTTCGAAACATTGAGTCTGATTGTAAAAAACGACTTGCAAGAATCTCTGGCAAAAAACCGCTTCGCTTCCTTTTGACAATTGGCGGTGCGGGCGCTCAGGGAGACTACTTTGCAGGACTTATCAAAACTTTGCTTCCTTATATCAAGGAAAAGAAAGCTGCCCTGTATCTGAACATCGGAGATTATGAGAATGTGTGGAACATGTTTAAGGAGAAAATCCCTGAAATTGAGGAACATTCAAAGACTCATTTCCATGACTGGTCTTTCACACGAAAATTTGCAGAAAACGCTTTGAATGACATTGCCTGTGCTGGCGATGAGTCAAACGGAATTCATGTTTTCTGCCACAAAGACATTTTTGCGGCCGTTTATGCGACAAACATTCTTATTCGTGCTTGTGATGTGCTGATTACAAAACCGAGTGAGCTTGCATTCTATCCTGTTCCAAAGCTGATGATTCAGCATGTCGGAGGCCATGAATGCTGGGGTGCAATACGGGCTGCAGAAGTGGGCGATGGAACACCGGAATGTCCGAGTCTTGAATATGCCTGCTTTATGCTTCGTTCATTTGTTGAGACACCCGACTTGCTTGAAAAGATGAATCATGCGATTATGTCTAATAAAAAAGTCGGAATTTACAATGGCGCATATCATGCTGTTGAAAAAGCTGTCGGCAAAGAGGTGAGCATCTATGAGTGGGCAGGCGAGTGTAACTAAAAGCGAAACCCGAAAAGAAAAAAAAGACGGAAGAATCCAGTCGATTATTGAATGTACTTTCGGTTTGTTTTCTGAGAACGGAATCGAAAACATTTCAATGAACGACATTGCGGCAGCTTCCAAAATTGGAGTTGCTTCTTTGTACAGATATTTCCAGACAAAGGAAGAACTTGCAATTGAGGTCGCGATTTACGCATGGAATCTTGAGACGGCAGTGTTCAGCGAAGTATTTTCTTCTGAGAAGTACGATTCGTTGAGCGGCTTTGAGCAGATGAGGGAATTGCTTGAAGTTTATGCTGATGCCCTCATAACACAGAGAAGTTTTTTCAGCTTCATCTACTATTTCGATTCTTTCATTAAGAAGGAAAAGGTGAGTTCTGAAAAGCTCCTCGAATACGAAAAAACGATTGGTATCACAAATACAATCGTTGTTCAGGCACTGGAAAAAGGAATCAAGGACGGTTCGATTTCATTCTCCAGTTCCAAAAATGAAGTGCTTGCCGCTTCAACTGCACAGGAAATGTTTGTAACGATGATGCATTCCCTGTTCTGCCTTGCGCAAAAGCTTTCAATTTCAGGAGAACTTTTGACCATGGACAGAAGCGTAGAAGCGAGAAAGCAGATTGAACTTTTAATCAACATAATTCTTGTTGCCTTAAAGAATTAAAAACGGAAATTTTAAAAAGGAGAATCCTATGTTAGGACTAAAGGAAAAGGCTTCGTATGGTCTTGGTGCTGTTGGAAAAGACATGGTTTACATGCTTTCTGCCAGCTATATTCTGTATTATTTTCAGGATATCATGGGCGTTAGTGCCGTTGCGATGGGTATAATTCTGCTTGCTGCACGAATTTTTGACGCATTCAATGACCCGATTATGGGTGTTATTGTTGCAAAAACAAAAACCCGCTGGGGCAAATTTCGTCCGTGGCTTTTAATCGGTACGCTTACAAATGCTGTCGTTCTCTTCCTTATGTTCTCTGCTCCACCTTGTATCGATGCAAAAGGTCTTGTAGCTTATGCTGCTGTCACTTACATCGTTTGGGGCATTACCTACACAATGATGGATATTCCTTACTGGTCAATGATTCCTGCTTTCACTAACGGCGGAAAAGAGCGCGAAGGTCTTACAACTTTGGCTCGAAGCTGTGCTGGTGTCGGTGCTGCAATCATTTCTATCGCCACAATGATTATTGTTCCTCTTCTTGGAAAAATGATTGGCGGCAATGCTACTGCTGAACAGGCCTCTCGTTTTCCAGGCTCTCAGTGGCATGAATTCATCGGATTCAAATATTTCACTCTTGGTGTTGCAGTTCTTTTCGTTATTTTCACTTTGATTCTCTGTATCGCAATCAAAGAAAAATCAACTGTTGACATGAAAACTCCTTCAATGGGTGAAATGTTCCGTGCACTTTTGCGAAATGACCAGGCAATGACTGTTGTTATTACGATTGTTGTTATCAATGTTGCGCTTTACATCACTTCAAACCTTGTAATCTACTTCTTCAAGTATGATTTGGGCGGCACAAACTGGAATGACGGTTATGCACTGTTCAATATGGTCGGTGGCGGCACACAGATTCTTGCGATGATGCTTTTGTATCCTCTCTTGAGAAGTGGCTTGAAGTTGAGCAATACAAAGATTTTCTATGTTAGCGTTGGAATGAGCATTATCGGCTATATCGCTTTGCTTGCAATGGCTTCAATCGGTGTAAATTCTGTAGTTCCATTCCTGATTCCTGGTGTGCTCGTAATGGCAAGTGCAGGTGTAAACAATGTAATCATCACTGTCTTCCTTGCAAATACAGTTGATTATGGTGATTTGAAGAATAAACGCCGCGATGAAAGCGTTATCTTCTCTATGCAGACTTTCGTTGTAAAACTTGCTTCAGGAATTTCGGCATTCATCGCTTCAATCGCTCTTTCTGTCCTTAATTTGAAGAATGTTGCAGACGATGTTCCTGATTATGTCAAAATTGATTTTTCAGAAGGCGTTGATGCAGCTTCAAAAATGGGCTTGCGCATGGTAATGACACTTGTTCCAATCCTGGTTCTGATTGTCGGTGTAATTATCTTCAGAAGTAAATTCATTTTGACAGATAGCAAAGTCGAAGAGATTTCTGCTGAGTTGAAAGCCCGCAACGAAAACTAAAAAATCGGCTTAAATAGAAGAATTGCCTGCACTTAACCGTGCGGGCAATTTTTTTTGTCCACACGGCTTTTTTTTCACTTCCATATTCACAATTCGCAAAAATCGTGGTATAATCTTTTTCAAATCGAACTTTATAGGAGCGATACAATGACACTTGATGAAATCAAAAACCCGAAAATCAAAGCTTGGGTTGAAGAATGTGTTAAGATGTGTGAACCAGACAGCGTTTATGTATGTGATGGTTCTACTGAAGAGTATGACCGATTGATGAAAAAATGCGTCGATGCAGGTCTTGCTACTCCACTTGCAAAAAAGCCTAACAGCTTCTTGTTCCGTTCACTTCCAAGCGATGTAGCTCGCGTTGAGGGCCGAACATTCATTTCTTCTGTAAAACAGGAAGATGCAGGTCCAACAAACAACTGGATTGACCCGGTTGAGCTCAAGGCAACAATGAAAGGTTTGTACAAAGGTTGTATGCACGGCCGCACAATGTACGTAATCCCATTCTGCATGGGTCCACTCGGCTCACCAATCTCAAAGAACGGTATTGAGCTTACTGACTCTGAGTACGTTGTTCTCAACATGGACATCATGACTCGCGCAGGCAAAAAAGTTCTCGACATCATCGGTACAGACGGTGAATTCGTTCCTTGTTTGCACTCAGTTGGTAAACCACTCAACAACGGCGAAAAAGACAACGGCATTTGGCCTTGTGCAGATGTTGAGCACAAATACATCTCTCAGTTCCCAGAAGAGCACCTCATCTGGTCTTACGGTTCAGGATACGGCGGAAACGCTTTGCTCGGCAAAAAATGTTTCGCTCTCCGAATCGCTACTGTTCTGGCTCGTGAAGAAGGCTGGCTCGCTGAGCACATGCTCATCCTCAAGCTCACAAACCCAGAGGGCAAAGTTAAATACGTTACTGGCGCATTCCCATCAGCTTGTGGTAAAACAAACTTGGCTATGCTTATCCCAACAATCCCAGGCTGGAAAGTTGAGACAATCGGTGACGACATCGCTTGGATGAAATTCGGCAAAGACGGTCGCTTGTACGCTATCAACCCAGAGGCAGGCTTCTTCGGCGTTGCTCCAGGAACTTCTGCTGAGTCTAACAAAAACGCTCTTATCTCTGCTTCAAAGAACACAATCTTCACAAACTGTGCTCTTACAGAAGACGGCGATGTTTGGTGGGAACAGATTGGTTACCCAGCTAAGGGCAAGCTCGTTGACTGGAAAGGCCAGACTCGTGACGCTCTTCCAAAAGACAAATCACCAAAAGGCGAGGAATTCGCTCATCCAAACGCACGATTCACAGCACCTGCAAAACAGTGTCCGTGTATCGCTCCAGAGTGGGAAAACCCAGAGGGCGTTCCAATCTCTGCTATCCTCTTCGGTGGTCGCCGCCCATCAACTGTACCTCTCGTACACCAGAGCCGCAACTGGAATCACGGTGTATTCTTGGGTTCTATCGTTGGTTCAGAAATCACAGCAGCATCTACAATCGATGCTTCACAGGTTGGTAAAATCCGCCGTGACCCATTCGCTATTCTCCCATTCTGTGGATACAACATGGGCGACTACTTCCAGCACTGGATTGACGTTGGTGCAAAAGCTGATCAGGACAAATTGCCAAAGATCTTCTACGTTAACTGGTTCCGCAAGGACGAGAACAACAAAGAGCTTCCAGGCGGATTCATGTGGCCAGGCTACGGCGACAACTCACGCGTTCTCGCATGGATTTTCGACCGCTGCGACGGAAAAGACAACTATGTTGACACACCAATCGGCTTCATGCCAAAAGAGGGTGCTATCAACACAGACGGATTGCCTGAGTACTACAAAAAGACTCTCCCACAGATTCTCAATGTGGACAAAGAGGGCTGGTTGAAGGAAGTTAAAGACATCCGCGAGAACCACTATCCAAAATTCGGCAAACACTTGCCAAAAGAGCTCACAGCCTGCTTGGATGACCTCGAAGCTCGTCTTTCAAAATAAGCTCGCTTGAGCAAATAAGTTAAACTTAGCTGTTTAATTTAAAACCACAGATGTCACAGATTGCACAGATTAGATTTTTAATCCGTGTAATCTGAGTAATCTGTGGTTTATTTTTTTTATCCCTTTTATCGTGATTATTTTTTTGAATTAGTTGTTTTCTTTTGTAAAATCCCTTGTGATGTTTTTTATCCATTTTTTGTTTTTGTAATGTATGATGTTGAAAATCATTTTTTCCCATTCATCGAGATACATAATCAGGTAAACGGTCAATGGTGGAAGATGGAGGACGAAGGCACAGATAAAGCCGAGCGGAACCGAAACTGCCCACATTGCAAAGGTGTCTAGGATAAGACCGAATTTCGCATCTCCGCCGGCACGGAAAACTCCGCAAATCAGGACCGTATTGATTACGGCTCCAACAAGCGAAATGCTGTTTATGTACAGCAGTGGCGTGAGGTATGCGGAGGCCTGCTCGTTCAAATCTGCTATTTTAAAAAGAAGCGGCTTGCACGCTAAGAGTACGACAGCTTCAAGCAATCCGACAAAAATTGTGCTTTTTACGAGCCTGGAAGCGTTTCTCGAAACCAGAGCCATTTGGTTTGCTCCCATCTGTTTTCCTAAAAGAATTGCACCGCCGTAAGCCATTCCGAATGCAAGAACGCTCGTGAGGTTTCTTATTACACTGACGACCGAATTTGCTGCAACCAAATCTGCTCCAAGATGCCCCATGATTACCGCATACATTGACCAGCCCGCACCCCAGATTGCTTCGTTTCCGATTGCCGGCATGGAAAAATGAACGAAATCTTTAAAAAGAACGGAATTCCGTCTGAAAAGAAGTTTTGGTGAGAAGGAGATTTCCTTGATTCTCCTGCAGACAAACACGCAGATGGCGAATTCGAGAAATCTTGAAATGCTTGTTGCAAGGGCGACGCCTTTTACTCCCATTTTTGGTGCACCGAAAAGACCGAAAATGAAAACGGCGTTTAAGAAAATATTGATGAGAAGGGCTGTCGTTGTGATTGCCGTGACTGTTTTTACATGCTCAATACTTTTAAGGACGGCCTGGTAAATCTGCGAGAAAGCGAGGATGAAGAACCCGATTCCTGCGATTTTAAGGTAGTCGCTTCCGATTGCGATAAGAGTTTTGTCATCGGTGAATATTTTCATCAGGTGATGAGGAATGAAAAATGACAGCAGTGAAAAGACGAGACCGACAAATCCTGCTAGCTTGACCGCAATTGAAAATATCGTTTCGATTGAGTAAGTGTCTTTTTTCCCCCAGTATTGAGCCGCAAGCATGACGACACCGGAAGAAAATCCAATGAAAAAAAGGAAAAGAATGAACTGAATGTAGGAGGCAAGATTTACAGCCGCGATAGCATTTTGCCCGACATATCCAAGCATGACGACATCAGCAGAACTGACCGCCGCTGAAATAAGATTTTGAAGGGCAATTGGCGTAACGATTTTTGCAAGAGAGCGGTAAAACTGCTTAGACTCCTGCTTTTGTTCTAATGTCGTATTCATATAAGACAGATATTATACCATGCTGCCAGAAAATTAAACAGCATCGCGCCTGTTCGCTGCGTTGAAATTTATCAGCTTTTCACCGATAATAAAAATATGATTAAGACTTATGAAATTGATTTGGAAGATTCTCTCGTCGAAAAAGCGTCAGAACTTTTTGAGACTCTTGGAACTGATATTGATGTTGCAATCGCGATTTTTTTGAAGCAGGCTCTTTTACGAAAAGGTTTTCCGTTTGAAGTTGCAATCCCGGAAGATTCTGCCGGTGGAGAAGACCTGAGCAAGTCAGAAAATGCTTGTGAAAGCCAATTTGAAGATGATTTGCACGGTGGTGTTTCTGAGGAAGAAGAATGTAATGTTGCGACCGTAACGAGCGAATCTTCTGTCTCTCCAGAAATTGCAGCTCGCGTTGCCGCAAATGAGGCTCTTGTGGCTGAAATGAGGAATGAAATCGGAGATAAAGAAGTCACCCCGGAATTTGATCAAAATGAGGACGACGGAACTCACGGAGACTACGATTCGACTGAAGTGAAAAACGGCGATGATGACGAAGATGAGGATGAAAACACGCCCGACAACCTTTTTGATGCATGGGATGTGGGCGATGAAGAAGAAATCGGTTGCCGCTAGAAGGTAACTTTGCAGGTGATTGGGAAATGGTCTGAGTAGCCCTGATTGTTTTTCAAACTGTAGTAATATGGATGATTGTTTGAATAGACCCATTCACCTGAACCTTCCGCGCAGAAATCTTCTATTTTAATGTTTCCGGCTGCAAAGAAGTGGTCGATTCGTTCCCAATCATTGTTGTACCAGTAACTTCCGGGTGTCTGATACTCGCCATTTTCCTGAATCCACGGTGAGTAGACCGCAAAATCAGATTCCCCATTCAGCATAATGTTTTCATCATTTTCTATAGAATTATTAATGCTTGCCTCAATCAGTTCAAATTCCGAAATATCCATGTTGAAATCTCCAGTGGCAAGAAGCGGCTGGTTTTCCGCACTGGCTTCGGACATGAGCTTTGCGAGCAGTTTTTCCTGTTTTTCACGGCATGTCTTTGAAAATGCGCTGTCGTTTCGTTTGCTGTTCCAGTGATTTACAAAAATCGTGAGGGTTCGGCCTTCTTTGTATACAGAAAATTTAATAATCGGGCGAGTTGATTTTGGTGAGCCGTAATCAATCGCGTGCACTGAAGTTTCACCAATCGGGTAGCGGGAAATTACCGCACAACCAAGTGAGCTTCCATAATTGGCCGCAAAGAATGCCTTTTTATAGCTTGCTGATGAAGAAAAATTGCCGGCAAGCCTGTTTGCGATATCTTGAAGCTGTTCTTCTTTTTCAAGTTCCTCGAAAGTGATTACATCCGCATCGATGGTCTTTATGACTGAAGCGAGCCGTTCAAGCCGGGCATTGTATTTTTCTTCAGTCCAGCCGCTATCTGCATTCTTGTATTCGTCATATTCATTTCCGTCATAAACTGCGTCAAAAAAAGTCTGAAGGTTCCAGTTCATGATTTTAAGGCTCTGCGGTTCAGATTCGGATTTTTGTTCGGTTTGACCGCCGGGAGACTCTTCCTGCTGCTCAGATTGAGCGTCATCTTGTTGTTCACTTTCCTGCTCCGTGCCCTGCGTGGTGGGCGAAACCGTTTTCCAATCTTTGCTTTCAGAGCATGAGAATAAAAGCAAAAACACTGCGAAAATTGCGGCAAAAAGCCCCTGATTAAAAAATGTCTTCTTAAAATTTATTTTCTTCATACCTATATATTAGAGTTAAAAATCACTTTTCGGCAATCTCAAGGCAAAAAAAATAGAAAAAAATCGATTTTTTTTTAATTCCGCTTTATAATATAAGGGGGAATCCTATGAAACGAAAAATTCACTTGTCTGTCCTGTCTGTTAAGCTGCTTGCCTTTGCATCTCTGTTTGGCATTTTCATGTTTGCAATCATCAGTTTCATGAGTTATAAAGAATTTAAAAAGCAACTTGAAGGCGTTTACGGTGACAGTACAAAGCAGTTTGCTCAGACAGCCATTTCTTATGTTGATAGCGAACGAATTTCTTACTGGCTCACTGAAGGAAATGACGGTCTTTGGGATTCAACGAATCAGCGATTAAACGAACTTACCGAAACGGCTGAAATCGCTTTCATCTATCTTACAGTTGTTGCTCCTGATTACACTTCGCGGACTTACATTTTTGATACGGTCAACAGTCTTGTTGCGAGTGAGCCTTATCCTCTCGGTTATGTTGAATCACTTGCCAAAAAAAATGCTGTGTATATTGAAAATCTCAGGCGCATTATAGAAAACGGCGAATCATTAAGTTTCTTTTCTTACAAAAAATCTGGCGGCCATGTCACGACTTCTGTTCCTGTGCGTGATTTTACAGGAAAGGTTGTTGCCGTTCTGAGTGTTGTAAAGCCAATGAAGGAAGTTGAGGCATACATTCATAATTATCTGCGTCCAACTCTCATAGCGGCTCTTGTATTTACGCTTTTGTTCATCTTGCTGTACGCCCTTTCGCTTTTGCTCAGTGTAATCAAGCCACTCATGCTTATAATCGATGAAACCACTCATTTTGCGGAGCATCACGGTGAACTTTCCGGCGTATTGAAAAAAATCAAAAATCGGGATGAACTGGGGCTGCTTGCGAAATCCGTCGAAAAGATGAGCGGGGACATGAACCGTTATATTTCTGATTTGACTCAAGCCACTGCAGAACGGGAACGAATCGGAGCTGAGCTAAATGTCGCCACAAAGATTCAGGCTGAAATGTTGCCGCGCGTTTTCCCTCCATATAAAAATCATCCTGAAATCTCCCTTTTTGCTTCTATGTCACCGGCAAAGGAAGTCGGCGGTGATTTCTATGATTTTTTCATGATTGACGATGATCATTTTACTGTTGTTGTGGCAGATGTTTCTGGTAAGGGAGTTCCTGCCGCTCTTTTCATGGTCGTTGCAAAAACTCTTTTAAAAGAAGCAGCTTTCCGCTTTAAGACACCAGCTGAAATATTCGACCATGTGAACAGGGCACTTTGCGAGGGCAATGAGTCCGGGCTTTTTGTCACCTGCTGGATGGCGATTCTTGAACTTTCCACCGGCAAACTGACTTTTTCAAATGCAGGTCATACAGCCCCGGTAATCTGCAAAGGCGGCGAGGTTTCTTATCTTGAATCTAAGCCGAATCTCATGCTTGCGGCGATGGAAGGAATCCCGTATCAAAATCATGAAATTTCAATTCTTCCTGGCGATAAACTTTTCCTCTATACGGACGGTGTTACTGAAGCAACTGACAGTGCCAATCAGCTTTACGGTGAAGAACGGCTTCTTTCGGTTTTGAAGCGGGATGAGGCTTTTAAAATGAGTCCTAAGGAAATTGTTGATTTTGTTCGTAAAGACATCGATGGCTTTGTAAATGGAGCTGACCAGTTTGATGATATTACCATGCTCGAAATGGAGTTTATTGGAAATCCTGATTTAAAAAATGAAAATGGAGGGGCTGCAAAGATGAGTGAACTGACAATCACTGCTGAAGACTGTAATATCGAAAAAGTCAATGATTTTATACATTCATGCCTGCCAGAAAATTGTTCGCCGATTTTGATAAATAAGATAGATCTTGCCGTTGAAGAAATTTTCGTGAATATAGCCCATTATGCTTACACTCCAGAGGTCGGAGAAGCACGCGTTTCTGCCGCTTTTGCTGACAATGTGCTGACCATGATTTTTAAAGATAAAGGTAAGCCTTTCAATCCGATTGCAAAGCAGGATCCTGATTTAAGCCTGAGTGCCGAAGAGCGTGAAATCGGTGGTCTTGGAATCTTTTTGACGAAGAAATTTATGGACATCGTTGAATACGAATATGCCGACGGACAGAATATTCTGACGATTAAAAAAGCAATTGAATAGAGCAGGGGAGCGTTCGGTTAAATGGTGCGCGTGGGGCTGTGAATTTGCAGAAATGAGCATTCACTTGATACATGGTGGTTTCGACAAGCTCAACCACCACATTTTTTGCTCATCCCCAAATCTTATTCGAATATAAGGATTGAATCCATGCCGGTTGCACTGAGCACCTGACGGCAGAATTCTGACGGTTCTTTGATGACCATTTTGCCGCCAGTTGGAAGCATGATTTTGTGCGCAAGGAGAATAACCCGAAGACCTGCACTGGACACATATTCAATATCCTTCAGGTTGAGATGAAGTGTTTGTTTTGCAGGTTCGATTGCTTTGAGGGCCATTTCGAGTTCAGGAGCTGTGTTTGTATCCAGTCGGCCGGCAACTACCAGTTCAAGTCCATCTGAAGTTTTGTTCTGTGTTATTGTCATATTTTCTTCCTTATATATCCTTGTTGTGCTTATTATGACTATCTCTTTAAATTTGGGTCGTTAAGATTTGTCTGGCAGATTCTGAAGCCAAGACTGCTGCTTTTGCCTGCAGGAGCACTTGCACTCCTGTAGAAGACGGTGCATTGCGGGGCATCGTCGAGCCAGCTTCCGCCTCGTTTTACATGCATGTTGCCGATTTGCGGACCATGCGGATTTAGCTGAGACTTTGTGGGAAAATCATTTTCAAAGTAATCCCAGCACCATTCGGTAACATTACCGCACATGTCGAACAGTCCAAGTGAGTTGGGGGCTTTTGTGCCGACCGTGTGAGAGTTAATGTTGCTGTTTTCTCCGTACCATGCCACTTTATCGATGTCTGAATTGCCTGCAAAAGAGAATGGATCACAGTTTTTGCCACCACGGGCTGCGAATTCCCATTCTGCTTCTGTGGGCAGACGAAAACCATTTGCAAGGAAGTTGCAGCTGATACGCTTCCAGACCGGGCTTGTTGAATCAAATGCTCTGAGGTCAGTGATTGTACCGATGCTGTAACACGGAGTAAGATTTTTGCGTGCGCTGAGAATGTTGCAGAAGATTACGGCTTCGCACCAGTTTACCATTTCGACAGGCTTGTCTTCGCCTTGAAGTTTGGACGGATTTTGGCCTGTAATATGAAAGTATTGCCTTTGCGTGACAGGGGTTTCTGAAAGGAAGAAACTTGTAAGATTGACGACGCAATTTGAGGCTGCACCGCCCATGAGGAATTCTCCGCCTTCAATAGCAATCATTTTTGGAACATCGTTGTTTGCGGCATTTGACTTTGAGTTTACAAAAGGATTAACATCGGTTGATTTAACGACGCGAACTGGTTTGCCGCATTGAGAGCAGAATCTGTCGATTGCACTTAAATTTGCTCCACATTCCGTGCAAGAACGGCAAATTTTAAGCGAGCCGACAGGAAAACCGCAGTGGCTGCAGAAATTTGCTTCATCAGGGAGGGATGTTTTGCATTTTACACAACTAATCATGTTTTGCTCCAAAAAGTTATTCCATTATAGCATGATTTTAAAAAAAGTATACAAGAGAAGTAATATTCTGAAAAAAAATCCGCCGTCAGAATGAAGCGTACTTCAAATTGACGGCGGAAAATCTCCGATGTTCGTTCAGCTGAATCCGAATTTAATCGCTCTGTAAGTCGGTTTTACTCCGTCAGCACCGCCACCCAAATCGAAAGCCTGTTTGTAATTGTTTGTGTTGTAGGTGAGAGAGCTCTTTGAAACTTTTACAGTTTTTGATGAGTTTGCGAGAATTGTAAAGGTTCCGCTTGTTGTGTTTGAATCACCTTCATTGATGTCGGCAATTTCTGAGCATCCTGACAAAACGAGCGCAGCAGCAAGACCAGCACCCATAATTGTCTTCAAACATTTTTTCATACATTCCCCCTTTTTGAATGTAAAAAGTAAGATAATTCTTATAAACAGTATCAAATGTAAATCTCTGCATTTTTCTTTGTAGAATTTGTAATATTCTGACATTTTTGCGGTTTTTTCTCTAAAAAATATGTCAGAAAACTCCAAAATTTTAAAAAGACTTTTTTCGGATGACAGACTGAGCGATTTAAGATATAAAAGTTATATGAAAAAAATTCCTGCGCCGTCCAAAAAAAGACTCATTGTTCTTGAAAGACTTCTCTCTCAGCTTGAAAAAGAAAAGGTGACTTCTGTTGAATTGAGCGCGTTGACTGGCTGGGGTAAAGCTACGATTCGCCGAGACATTTCCTTGCTTGAGCTTCATAATGGGGTGAGCAACGGCTACGATATAAAAATTTTGCAGGACGCGATCCGGCAGGCTTTTGGAATAGAATATAATGAACAGGAAAAGCACCGGTGCTGCATCGTTGGACTGGGCAAGCTTGGAGCGGCACTACTTGAATCTTCGGTTTTCGAAGGAACTTCCTTTGAGCTTGCGGCGGGTTTTGATACAAATATGAATAAAATTGAAATCATGAAGTCAGCCATTCCTCTTTTTCCGACCCTTGATTTAGAAAAAAAGATTCACTCTCTCAAAATTGAATATGCCGTTCTTGCCGTGCCGGACGAAAAAGCCCAGTTTATGGCAGAAAGGTTGGTGGAAGCTGGTGTAAAAGGAATTGTCAATTATACAAATGTTGTTCTCTCTCTCCCAAAAGATATAAGAGTAGAAAATGTGAATACAGTAATTGTCCTGACCGGAATGGCCGCAAAACAGTAATACTGTGAAATATTTCACAATAAATTGCACAAATTTCGCCACTTTCATTGACCTTGTTCCTGCAAATCTTTAAACTCTAGTCATAAATTCTGTGAAATATTTCACTGAAACGCTGATACCGGGTTTTAGGGCGTAGCCCTAGGCGAAGGGGGTGTCGGCGCAACGAAGTGCGACGCAGGGGGAAGGCTTTCCCCCTCAATAGGAGAAAAAAATGGCACGAGTCTACAATTTTAGTGCGGGTCCTTCTTGCTTGCCGGAAGAGGTTTTGAAAGAGTGTGCGGCAGAAATGCTTGATTACAACGGAACAGGTCAGTCCGTAATGGAAATGAGTCACCGCTCGAAGGCTTATGAGCCAATCATCGAAGATGCAGAGAAAATGGTCCGCAAATTGATGAATGTTCCTGAGAACTACAAAGTTCTTTTTGTTCAGGGCGGCGGTTCTACACAGTTCGCAATGGTTGCTCAGAACTTGGGTATCAAAAATAAAAAAGCTGCTTACATCGAGACTGGTGTTTGGGCAAAAAAAGCTGCTGCTGAGGCAAAAAAACTCGGAATCGCAGTTGATGTAATCGCTTCTTCAAAAGACAAGAATTATTCTTACATTCCAAAAGTTGAGAAAGTAACTGGCGACTACGACTACGTTTACATCTGTTTCAACAACACAATCATGGGAACTCACTACGAGTACATCCCTGAGACTGGCGACATTCCATTGGTTGCCGACATTTCTTCATGCGTTTTGAGTGAGCCACTTGATGTAACAAAATTCGGTTTGCTTTTCGCAGGTGCTCAGAAAAACCTGGCTCCAGCTGGCGTTACACTCGTAATCGTCCGCGAAGACTTGATTCCTGAAGCCGCTGATTGCTTGCCAGGAACACCGACAATGCTCGCTTACAAAACACACGCTGACAACGGCTCAATGTACAATACACCACCATGCTATACAATCTATGTTTTGGACAAGGTTCTTCACTGGATTGAAAAGAACGGCGGTGCAGATGGAATGCTCAAACGCAACAAGGAAAAGGCTGAATACCTTTACAACTACCTCGACAACAACGAGGGCAATTTCTACCATGCCACAACAGAAAAGGGTAGCCGCTCTTTGATGAATGTTCCTTTCCTCACAAAATACTCAACTGCAGAAACTGCTGCTGCCGGAAAGAAAGACGAAGCTGACCGCACAGACGCAGAAAAAGCAGCACTCGCAAAAGAAAAGGAAATCAACGACAAGTTCGTTAAAGAAGCTGCCGCAGCCGGCCTCGTAAACCTCAAAGGTCATCGCCTCGTAGGTGGTATGCGAGCATCAATCTACAACGCAATGACTTTGGACGGAGTTAAAGCTCTCGTTGAGTTCATGAAGAAATTCGCAAAAGAGAACGCATAATTTGGAGAATAAAATGTACAAGATTCAGACTTTAAATAAAATCAGTGCAATCGGCTTGGAAAACTTTCCTCGCGATGACTATGAAATCGCTACTGACATTAATAACCCGGACGCAATTCTTGTTCGCTCTGCTGAAATGCATGGAATGGAGCTTGGGGAGTCAGTTAAGGCTGTAGGACGAGCTGGTGCTGGTGTAAACAATATTCCTTGCGAAGAACTCGCTGCAAAAGGCGTCGTAGTATTCAATACACCGGGTGCAAACGCAAACGCTGTAAAAGAGCTTGTTATCCTCGGCCTTTTGCTTTCTAGTCGCCCGGCAGTTGCCGCAAACAAATGGGTTGCAGGCTTGGCTGGTAAAGGTGATGAGATTCCTGCCCTCGCAGAAAAAGGCAAATCTCAGTTCGTTGGACCAGAGCTTAAAGGAAAAACTTTGGGCGTTATCGGTTTGGGTGCAATCGGTGCAATGGTTGCAAACACAGCAATTGCTTTGGGAATGAACGTAATCGGCTACGATCCATTCCTTTCTGTAAAAGCAGCTCTCGCCCTCGACCGCAATGTAAAAATCTCTGACACACTCGAAGGCGTTTACACAAAATCTGACTACATCACAGTTCATGTTCCACAGACAAACGACACAAAGGGCATGATTAACGCTTCTTCAATCAAAACAATGAAAGACGGCGTTCGCATCGTAAACTTTGCTCGTGGTGGCTTGGTTAACAACGCTGATGTACTTGCAGCTTTGAACTCAGGTAAAGTTGCAGCTCTCATCACTGATTTCGCAGACGAAGAACTTCTTAAATGCGACAAAGTAATCTGCTTGCCACACTTGGGTGCTTCAACTCCAGAAGCAGAAGACAACTGTGCAATAATGGCAGTAAAAGAGCTTCGTGACTTCCTCGAACTCGGCGAAATTCGCAATTCAGTCAACTTCCCGAAGACATTCTTGAACAATGTGATTCCTGCAAACGGAACACGACTTTGTATTGCACACAAAAATGTTCCGAACATGATTGCTCAGTTCACAACAGTTCTTGGTAACGCAAAACTCAACATTGCAAGCATGGTTGACCAGAACAAGAACGATTTGGCTTATGCACTCATCGATGTTGACGGAAAAGTTGAAGGCGAAACACTCAAAGCATTCGAGTCAATCGAAGGCGTAATCAAAGTTCGCCCGATTTACGCATAAGATTTGGTGCAAATCAACTCTCTGCCGCTGTTCCGCCCTTCGCTCACGCTCATTGCCGTAAACGGCAACTGCGGGGCTCCATAGCGGAGCGGCATAAAATGAAAAGCCACACAGTTTCGCTCTGTGTGGCCATTTTTTTGCTGTGTGCCCGCTTCCGTGCGGGCATTTTGCATTTATATTAATGATGGAACACTCGAACAAAAATTACATCCATGTAATTTTTGATTCGTACGAGAATTTTCTTGCGAAAATTCTCTCTGTGCTTATCACCCGCCTCCATGCGGGCATTATCTTACAAACTAGTGATGAAAGAGGCGGATTCCGTTGAAGCACATTACCATGTTGTACTTGTCTGCGGTTTCGATAACCTGATCGTCACGGACGCTTCCGCCTGGCTGTGCTACAACTGTAACGCCGCTCTTTCTTGCCCGCTCGATGTTGTCTCCGAATGGGAAGAATGCGTCACTTCCTACGGCTACATTTGTGTTTTTGTCGAGCCAAGCGCGTTTTTCTTCGCGTGTGAAAACTTCTGGCTTAACTTTGAAAATATTCTGCCATTTGCCTTCAGCAAGAACATCCTCGTACTCATCACCAATGTAAACGTCAATTGCGTTGTCGCGGTCTGCTCGTTTGATTCCGTCAACGAACTGCAAGCCAAGAACTTTCGGAGACTGGCGCAACCACCAGTTGTCGGCTTTCTGACCTGCGAGACGTGTACAGTGAACGCGGCTCTGCTGGCCTGCACCGATACCGATTGCCTGACCGTCTTTTACATAGCAGACTGAATTTGACTGAGTGTATTTAAGTGTAATCAGCGCGATGATAAGGTTGTGCTTGTCATCTTCGCTCAGAGTTTTGTTTTTCGTAACGATGTTTGAAAGGCAAGACTCGTCAATTTTGAGGAAATTGTGTCCCTGCTCGAATTTAACGCCGAAAACCTGTTTTACTTCTGTTGCAGGCGGTACATAGTTCGGGTCAATCTGAATAATGCAGTAATTTCCGTTCTTTTTTGCCTTGAGGATTTCAAGTGCTTTTGGTGAATATGAAGGTGCAACGATTCCGTCAGAAACTTCTTTTTTAATCAAAAGGGCTGTGGCCTCGTCACATTCATCGCTCAAAGAAATGAAATCTCCGAAAGAGCTCATACGGTCTGCTCCACGGGCGCGTGCATAAGCCGAAGCGAGTGGTGTAAGTTCAACACCGTCTGTAAAGTAAATTGATTTAAGTGTGTCTGAAAGAGGCTTTCCGACAGCGGCTCCGGCCGGACTTACATGCTTGAAACTTGTTGCGGCAGGAAGACCTGTTGCTTCTTTAAGTTCCTTTACAAGCTGCCATCCGTTCAATGCGTCGAGCAGGTTGATATATCCCGGTCTTCCATTCAAAACTGTGATTGGAAGATCGCCTTCATCTACATAAACCTTTGCAGGCTTCTGGTTTGGATTGCATCCGTATTTAAGTTCGAATTCTTTCATGATGTAGAGAATATCAGAAATCAAAAAAAAATACAATTTCTTAAACGAAACTTTATGAAAACCGATGGCTTTCTTCCTTTTTATAGAATTGTGGCTTCAATCCGTGTTTTTTGCTACAATCTTCTCCATGACAAAAAAAATTAACATCACCGGGCTTTTCTTCGCTTCTATTTCCGTGTTCATCTGGGGAATCACATTTGTTTCGACAAAATATCTTTTGCGTTCCTTTTCGTCTTATGAAATCCTCGTTATCAGGTTTCTTCTTGCATATATTGGGCTTTGGGTTTTAAAGCCGGGGCTGCTCAAACTGTCTGCGAAAAAACAGGAGCTTTATTTTATGCTCGCGGGATTTTCTGGCGTCACGGCTTATCAGTTCATGGAAAACATGGCGATTTCGTATACATCAGCATCGAATGTCAGCATTATTGTTTCTATCTGCCCGATTTTTACAGCTATTTTTGCGCAGATTTTTTTGAAAGAGCACCATCTGACAGGGTGTTTTATCATCGGTTTTCTGCTCGCGATTTTAGGAGTCGCACTGGTTAGCTTTAACGGCGTCGTGGAATTCAATCTCAATCCAAAGGGTGACTTCCTTGCCCTTGCGGCGGCCTTGAGCTGGGGTGTTTACTCGTTGTGCGTGTCAAAAATCAATGCCCTGCAACTCGATTCAATTCAGGTGACCCGGCGTATTTTCTTCTGGGCTATAATTTTCATGCTCCCAATCGGGATTTTCTCACTTGCTCGTTTCGGTGCATTCGTTCCTTCAGCCCCAGATTTTCAGATTCCTGGCAGCATTTCCGTGATTTTTGATTCTTTCTTTAATAAGAGCCGTTTTTTTAATCCGCTTAACTGGCTCAATCTGTGCTTTTTAGGTCTGGGGGCGAGTGCCTTCTGTTTTGCCGCATGGAATGTTGCCTGTGAGAAACTCGGAACAGTGCGCGCAACCGTCGGCATTTATTTGATTCCTGTCGTCACGATTGTGTTTGCGTTTTTTGCACTCGGCGAAAAAATCTCGTTGATGGGCGCAATTGGTGCCGTGCTTACGATTGCCGGCCTCTTCGTGAGCGAGATAAAAAAATCTTAAAACTCCGGATTGCACTCAATCGTCATTGGCTCGGCTGTGACTGGGTGCGTGAAAGTGACTTTCCGTGCGTGGAGCATGAGCCGCTCACCTTCATCGCATTTTCCGTAGAGAGTGTCTCCTATAATCGGCACGCCAAAGCCGTGAGCGTCCGCGCTTGCAAGCCTAAGCTGATGAGTGCGCCCTGTGTGCGGCATAAAAAGTACCCGCGTGGCATTCCGTGTTGAGCCGTCTGGCGCATGATACCGCTCAACGCCCAAAATTTCCCATTCAGTGACCGCACTTTTGCCGTTTTCTGCATCCCAAATCTGGTGCGGACGGTTTTCGACATCAAGCCTGAAAAAAAGCTCCATCTGACCGTGCTGTGCAATTCCTTTTTTGGCAAGCACGCCGTCAAGCAGTGCGACATATTCTTTTTGAACGGTTTTTGCCTCAAATTGCTGCATAAGTTTGTGATGTGTCTCTTTTGTAAATGCAAGAATCATCACGCCGCTGGTTTCCAGGTCGAGACGGTGAACTGCACACTGTGCGATTTCAACTTTGTCGCCGAAAAGCCGCTTAAATCGAGACTCAATACAGTCCTGCTTGTCTTCTCCACGACCGGGAACGCTCAAAAGCCCAGACTGCTTGTTCACAACGCAAATCGCCTCGTCACGATATAAAATCCGCAAGCCCAGCATGGCAGGAAGCAGGATTCCGCATCGTTCATCGCAAGGGGGAGTTAAGTTAGCAGTTAGCGGTGAGCAGTGAGAAGTTGAGTGAGGAGTTTCTGCCAGTGAAATAGGAATCAATTCGTGCGAAAAGGCATAATCTAAGAGTTTCGGTGCGCAACAGTCACCAGTTCCAGTCGGAGGCAATTTGCCGCCGTTATAAATTCCGCAAATCTCTTTGAGCGACCGAACCTTCCCATCAATGCAATGAAACTTATAAAGTGCATGAACTTTTGACAAAGACTCATCACACAATTTTTCTCGCTGTTTACGCAATTCTTTCAATTGCTCATTGCTCATTGCTAATTGCTCATTGTTAATTTTTTTCGTTATTTCATGAATTTCTCTATCATTCTCAGAAAGTGCAGCTTCAATCTGCCCTGCCGAAACAATCGGCCCTACAAAAACAACTCCCCCCAAAACACTAGGACGAGTGAGCGAAGCGAACAATGTCCCGTTATAATTGCTAACTGCTAATTGCTCACTGCTAACTGCTAATTGCTCACTGCTAATTCTAAACTGTTTTGCGTTCCCAGAGTTTGTCACCAAATTGACTTCATCGCCGTTTTTATTTTTACAGACGAGCGCGCCCAGCATCACCCCCTGATTCTTTCGTTCTTCACTCGGTCGGGCTACCTGTACAAGTTCAATTTTGCCTTCTTCGAGCGACTGAATTAAATCTTTTAAAACTGCGGCTGCTTTTTCTTGTGGAAGTGGTGGAAACATATTGTGATTATTCTATAATGGAAATGAAAAATAAAGAAGTGCCAAAAACTTTCCGAAAATATAAACGGGTGATTTTTATTGGGGCGTTTAATGCGCAAGGGGGATAAAATGACTATCGTTATTGATGAATCTAAAATCGTTCAGAATGTTAAGAGCGTTTCGATTTTGCTCGTGATTGCAGCGGTTTTTTCTTTTCTAATCGGTTCAAACAAAATCTTCAAATTCAGTGAATCAAATCCTGTCATGTATGAGATGAATTACAACCGTCTTTCTGTTCCTGGAAAGGGAATGGCGACTTCAATGAAAAAAACTGGCGAAGTTCAGTCAAAAGTTCTTGGACCTCACCGTGGAAGAGGAAAGGGCGGTTCTAAGTTCTTTGATGAAGTCGAAAAAGTTCACGGAAAAAGTTCAAAATAATGCGTGGACGCTTTGCTCCTTCTCCAAGCGGGCGAATGCACTTGGGAAATGTGTATTCTGCCTTGCTTTCATATCTTTCTGCAAAAAAAACTGGCGGCGAGTGGATTTTACGAATCGAAGATCTTGACCGTCAGCGCTGTAAAAAAGAGTATTCCTCTCAGCTTATTGAAGATTTGCTCTGGCTCGGCCTCAAATGGGATAATTTTTCAGCGAGCGAGGGTGGACTTTCCGGCGAGTTTTACCAGTCGAATCGCGATTCTTTCTATATAAGAGCTTTCGATTTGCTTTGTGAAAAAGGCCTTGTTTACGATTGTTTTTGCACTCGTGCCGATTTGCTTTCATCATCAGCGCCGCACGCAAGTGACGGAAAATCAGTCTATTCAGGGAAGTGCCGCAACCTTTCAGAATCCGAAAAATCTCTTTTATACAGTGTGCGTCTTCCGGCAAAAAGAATCATTGTTGAAGACAGGACTTGTTCTTTTTTTGACGGCCATTATGGAAATCAGAATTGCGACCTCTCTCGTGATTTGGGCGACTTTATAATCCGCCGTTCTGACGGAAACTTTTCATATCAGCTTGCCGTCGTGGTTGATGATGCTCTTATGGGCGTGAATCAGGTTGTTCGCGGCCGGGATTTGATTTCTTCGACCTTCAATCAGCTTTATCTTTATGAAAAACTCGATTTCCATCAGCTCCCGCAATTTTTTCATCTTCCTCTTTTGCTGAGTGCTGACGGTCGCCGTCTTTCCAAGCGTGACAAGGACACTGACATGGGCTTTTTGCGAGAGAATTTTACCAGTGAACAATTGATTGGAAAAATCCTATTTCTCTGCGGCTGCCTCGAAAAAGAAGAGAAACTGTCGCTTGAAGAGGCCGTAAGTGCCTTTGACTGGCAGAAAGTCAAAAAAGAAGATGTTGTGATTGAATCACAGGAATAAGGCTGTCTCTCATTCACCTTGAATATTTATTCACATTATCGTATACTTAATGAATATTTATGTAATAAATTTGCATAAATATTCATTTTTTTTTGCATACAGGAGAAAATTATGGCATTTTCTTGTAATTTCATTGACGGCGGCGTTACTGCAGCCCAGGGATTCACTGCAAACGGTGTTTTGAACAAAATCAAATCAAGCCGAACGACTAACGACACGGCTCTTATTTTCAGCGAAAAGGTCTGCAATGCAGCCGGCGTATTCACACAGAACCGGGTAAAGGCAGAGTGTGTTAAACTTACTCGTGATCACATTGCAAACGGCAAGGCTCAGGCCATAATCGCCAACTCTGGAAACGCAAATGCCTGTACTGGAAAAGAAGGTTATGACAACGCAAATAAAGAGGCTGTTGCAGTCGCAGCAAAAATGAACATTAATTCCGATGATGTTCTCGTTCTTTCGACTGGTGTAATCGGTCAGCAGCTTCCTGTTGATAAAATCCTTAACGGTCTGGACAAGCTTGCTGACGGTCTTTCAAAAGAAGGCCACAAGGAAGCCCGAATCGCAATCATGACGACTGACACTCAGTATAAAGAAGTTGCCCTTGAAACTCAGATTGGCGGCAAAACTGTCCGCATGGGAACAATGGCTAAAGGCAGCGGCATGATTCACATCAATTTGGGAACAATGCTCGGCTTCATCACGACTGACTGTGCAATTTCTTCAGAAATGCTCGAAAAGGCACTCCGAATTTCTGCGGCAGGCACTTACAACTGCGTTTCAATCGACGGTGACACTTCAACAAACGATTCTCTTCTTATTCTTGCAAACGGAATGGCCGGAAACGCTGAAATCACTGGCGAAGGAGCTGATTTTGACGCTTTCGTTGAGGCTTTGAACGCACTCAACACCCAGATGGCAAAGAAAATCGCCGCTGACGGTGAAGGTGCAACCCGCCTTGTCACCTGTAATGTAGTCGGTGCTGACACTGTAGAGAATGCCCGTGGTCTTGCAAAAGCCGTAATCTGCTCAAATCTCGTAAAAGCCGCATTCTTTGGTGCTGACGCAAACTGGGGCCGAATCTTGGACGCAATGGGCTATTCAGGATTCTTCTTCACACCAGAAAAAACTTCGGTTTCATTCTTGAGCCGCGAAGGTGCAAAACGCTATTTCGAGGACGGAAGTCAGAACGGTGGTAAAGAATCTTCTATTAAAGTGTTCGAGCACGGAGTTCCGCTCAATTTCGATGAAGACTTGGCAAAGAAAATTCTCACCGAAGAAGCTGTTGACATCCTCGTTGAACTTGAAGACGGAAATGCCAAAGGCACCGCATGGGGCTGTGACCTCACATACGATTATGTAAAAATCAACGGAGATTATCGAACTTAGGAGAAAATTATGTCTGAAAATAATGAAAACGAAACTCGTGAGAAAATTGATCCGCGTGTTGACAACGCTCACTGGTCGGATGTTCTGGTGCAGGTTTTGCCTTATTTCCGCCATTGGGTTGGAAAAACTGTCGTTGTAAAATATGGCGGAAATGCCATGCTCAATGAAGAACTCAAAGCCGCAGTAATGAAGGATTTGGTTCTTTTGAATACAATCGGAATCAAGGTCGTGCTCGTGCATGGCGGCGGTCCTGAAATCAACAACATGCTTGAGCGCGTTGGAAAGGAATCAAAATTCATCAATGGTCTTCGATACACCGATGCCGAAACAATGGAAATCGTTCAGATGGTTTTGACTGGTAAACTCAACAAGGACATTGTTGGTCTTATCCTTCAGGAAGGCGGAAAGGCAGTCGGTCTTTCGGGCGTTGATTCAGGCTTGCTCCGTGCAAAGAAGATTGATAAAGACGGCGCTGATTTGGGCTTTGTCGGTGAAGTAACCGAAGTTCATCCTGAAATCGTTCAGTCGCTTTTGGACAAGGGCTTTATTCCTGTCGTTTCAACTGTTGCGCTTGGAGAATCTGGTGACAGTGCCCGTTACAACATCAATGCTGATACAGCCGCAGCTAAACTTGCAATTGCCTTGCAGGCCGAAAAATTCGTTCAGCTCACGAATGTTCCGGGCGTGCTCCGTGACATAAACGATCCAAAATCATTGATTCAGCGGATTCACATTGAAGATGTTCAGAAATACTTTGATGACGGCACAATCGCTGGCGGAATGATTCCAAAAATCGAGTGCTGCATGATGGCGCGAAAAGGCGGTGTTCCACGCACCCACATCATCGACGGCCGCGTACCACATTCGCTTCTTATCGAGATGTTCAGTGACCGTGGTATTGGCACGATGATTTACTAAAATCTTGGAGAAAATTATGGGTTCAAAAATTGTTGTAAATAATTACGGCTCGTTCGATGTCACAATGGTAAAGGGTAAAGGCTCAACCTGCTACGACATCAACGGCAAAAAATACATTGATTTTCTGGCGGGAATTGCCGTCAACTGCCTCGGTCACAATTTTAAGCCTCTCGTAAAGGCCATTTCTGAACAGGCAAAAAAGCAGATTCATGTCTGCAATTATTTTACGAGTGATGTCGGAATCGAGTATGCAACAGAACTTCTCGGACAGACAGGCTTTGATGCCGTTTACTTCGGAAATTCTGGTGCAGAAGGAAATGAAGCTGCAATCAAACTGGCTCGAAAATACGGCTATCTCAATGGTGGAGAAAAACGCCGCGTAATCTACACTTTGGAAAGTTCTTTCCATGGCCGCACTTTGGCAACTCTGACTGCAACAGGTCAGGACAAATTCCATCCTGCCTGCTTTGCTCCTTATGTTGACTGCTTTAAGACTATCAAAGCAAACGACTGGGAAGCAATTAAAACGGCTTTCGATGACACAACTGCAGCCCTTATGATTGAATGCGTTCAGGGCGAGGGTGGTGTAAACATCGTTGATGCTGAATGGGCAAAAGCTGCTGCAGATGCTGCCCGAAAAGCTGGTGCAATCGTAATGGCCGATGAAGTTCAGACTGGTTTTGGCCGCACAGGCACTTTGCTTGCAAGCGATGCACTTGATTTTGAGCCGGAAGTTGTTTCTTTTGCGAAAGGCGTCGCCGGTGGCGTGCCGTTCGGTGGTATTTTGATTCGCGGAAAGGCAGCTGATGTGTTCAAGGCTGGTGATCATCAGTCAACATTCGGTGGAAACCCATTGGCTTGTGCCGCAGGTCTTGTCGTTCTTAAAGAGCTTACAAAACCGGGATTCCTTGAATCAGTCGTTGAAAAAGGCGAATATATGCGGAAGACCATTGCTTCTTTCGGGGCAAAATGCGTTGGCGAAATCCGTGGAAAGGGTCTGATGATTGGCGTTGATATGATTAACGGAGCCGTTGCTGTTGAGGTTGAGAAAAAGCTTCTTGCAAAGGGGCTTCTTACCTCAACAGCCGGTGCAAACACTCTCAGAATCGTGCCGCCACTCAACATTTCTTACAAAGAAATCGATGAGGGCCTTGCGATTCTCAAAGATGTTCTTTTAAGCGAATAGTTTTTTACGATAAAGCCTTCGATATTCTTTCGAGGGCTTCTTTTAAAATCGGGAGGGGAGTTGCTATGTTGATTCTCTGATAGCAATTTCCTTCCGCTCCAAACATCGTTCCACGGTCAAGCCAGACTTTTGCCTTATTTACGATTAAATCATCGAGTTCAGCATCTGAATACCCGTAAGCCGAAAAATCCAGCCACAGAAGATAAGTTCCTTCTGGTTCAATCAACCGTGCTTTTTGGAGATTTTCTTTAACAAATTTCCGTACAAAATCAAGATTTGATACAAGGTGTGCTTTCAGTTCGGTAAGCCATTCTTTGCCCTGTTCATAAGCTGCCTGCGTTGCAACGAATCCCATAAGACTCGGTTCATCGTAGCCGGTTTTGTCGCGTTCATCATGGAATTTTCTTTTTAACTGAGGATTCTGAATGAAATTGATTGAGAACTGAAGGCCCGCAAGGTTGAAAGTTTTGCTCGCGGAAGTAGAGACGATACAATTCAATGCGGTCTCTTTAGAAATCGTCGAAAAAACTGTGTGCTTGTTCGGCTCAAATACAAAATCGTTGTGAATTTCATCGGCAAAAACAAGAACATTGTGCTTAAGGCAGATTTCTGAAAGACGGGTCAGTTCTTCGCGCGTCCAGACTCTGCCGACTGGATTGTGCGGGCTGCATAAAATGAAGAGCTTTACGGCGTTTTCTTCGATTTTTCGCTCAAAGTCATCAAAATCGATTTGCCACTTGCCGTCTTTTTCAAAAAGCGAAGATGTGACGAGTTTACGGTTATTTGCTTCAATCATGTTCTTGAATGGATAGTAAACCGGAGTCTGAATGATTACGGCATCCCCTTCATTTGTAAAGGCCCTGATTGCCGTGGCGATTGCAAAAACGACTCCCGGTGTGGTCACAACCCAGTTTCTGTTGATTTCAAAATCGTGCTCTGTTTTCTGCCATTTTTTGACGGCGTCATAAAATCGCTCATCAGGAACAGAATATCCGAAAATTCCGTGATTTACTTTAGAATGAAGTGCTTCAATAATTGCTGGCGAAGTAGGAAAGTCCATGTCGGCAACCCAAAGAGGAAGTACATCGGCGGGCTTTCCGCGTGCAACTGCAAGGTCGAATTTTATCGCGTTGGTGTTATGACGGTCTGTAATTTTGTTGAAATCGTACATTTGATTCTCCTTTTGGGTTTTAAGGCTTTCCCCTTTACTTTATTGCCTGCCTTAAATCTTCTATTAAATCGTCTGGATTTTCAATGCCTGTTGAAAGTCGGAGCGTTGAGGTTGTGATTCCGTTTTTGAGACGGATTTCTTCAGGAACATCTGCGTGAGTTTGCGTTACCGGATAGGTGATGAGCGTTTCCACTCCACCGAGACTTTCTGCAAACTGAATCAGCTTGACCTTGTTCAAAATTGACTTGGCCTTTGCTTCATCGGTGACATTGAATGTAATCATCGCGCCGAATCCACGGGCTTGCTTTTTTTGAATTTCAAAGCCCGGATGTTCTGGAAGCCCCGGATACAGGACTTTTGTGACTTCCTTTTGATTTTTGAGCCATTCAACGATTTTTACAGCGTTTTGCTGTGCCTTTTCCATGCGGATTGCGAGCGTCTTGATTCCGCGCAGGGTGAGCCAGCTGTCAAAAGGTGAAAGGCCTGCTCCCGTGGTTTTTATGAGGAAGCGAAGTTTTTCCTGAATGTCCGGCCGATTTGTCACTATGAAGCCTGCAAGGGTGTCATTGTGGCCAGCCAGATATTTTGTACCTGAATGAACCACGATGTCGGCACCGAGTGCAAGTGGATTCTGAAAATATGGGGACATAAATGTATTGTCTACTATTAAAAGAAGTCCGTGTTTCTTTGCAATTTCCGCTGTTTTTGCAATGTCGGTAACATTCATCATCGGGTTTGTCGGGGTTTCGATATAGATTGCCTTTGTTTTTGATGTGACAAGACTTTCCAATTCTGATTCGCCAAGTTCTGCAATATTTTGGCGGGTGAACTGAATTCCATTTTTTTTTGATACATTGTCAAACAGGCGGATTGAACCTCCGTAAAGGTCTGAATCTGCAATTATGTGGTCACCCGGTGAAAAAAGCTCCATAAGCAAAGTGATAGCGGCCATTCCGCTTGAAAGTGCGAATGCGTCTATTCCTCCTTCGAGTTGGGCAATTACTTTTTCAAGATGCTCTCTTGTCGGATTTTGCAGACGGCTGTAATCAAAGCCTGTGCTCTGACCGACAGCGGGATGAGCGTAAGTTGCAGTCTGATAAATCGGGAAACTTATCGCACCATAGTGAGTACAGTGCCCTGCAGTTATACCACCCGCGGGAGCGGATTCATCTTCTATGTGAAGACATTTGGATTCAAAGGATAAAGACATATTCGCACCTCATTTTTAACTTTGGAAGATTAGGGGATTGAAAGGGGGAAAGGAACCTTGCTTTGAAAGGTGCCGTTCCCCCTTTTTCGTTATTTATACATATTTGTTGAAAGATATTTGAACGCGTTGTCGGCGAGAATCACGATGATGTTCTTGCCTTTTGCTTCCGGGCGTTTTGCAATTTGGGTTGCTGTCCAAAGGGCCGCGCCTGCTGACTGGCCAACGAAGAATCCTTCCTGTTTTACGAGTTTTCGGCCTGTCTCATAAGCGTCTTCGGCAACGACATTGAAACATTCATCGTATTTGGTGTCGAAACTTGTGAAAAGTGGCGGATAATTTTCCTGTGGAACGCCGTCAAAGTTCAAAACACCGTCGATTGTGTTTCGCTCCGGGAAGTTAGGGTTTTTCTTTGACTGTTCGGCAGGCTGTGCTCCGATAATCTTTACATTTGGATTTTTCTCACGGAAGTATTTTGAAAGGCCTGAAAGCGTGCCGCCTGTTCCTACGAGCTGAACAACATAATCGACTTTTCCGCCTGTTGCTTCCCAAATCTCAGGACCAGTTGATTTTACATGAGCAAGCGAGTTATTAATGTCCGCGCACTGATTCAAGTAATACCAGCCTTTTGATGCGGCAAAATCTTTGAAGAGTTTTTCGAGTGCGGTCATTGTAAGGCCGTTTTTCAAAAGCTCAGGGAATCCCGGAACATCCGTTACCTGCAAAAGCTCTGCTCCCAAAGCCTTGAGAATCTGCGATCGTTCCTGCGAAACAAGTGGCTGAATGACGGCAACGAATTTATATCCCTTTGCATTTGCGAAAGTTGCCTCACCGATTCCAGTGTTGCCGCTCGTATAATCAATCAAAGTCATTCCAGGATGAATGTCGCCGCGTTTTTCTGCTTCTTCGATGATGTTCAATGCCGCTCGGTCTTTGACACTGCCCGAAGGATTGAAGTACTCAAATTTTCCGAGAATGTTTGCCTCAAGGTTCTCAGATTTTTCATATCGATGAAGACGGACAAGCGGTGTGTCCCCAACAAGTTCTGTAATTGAATCGTAAATTTTAGCCATAATATTTTCTCCTCTATGTTTTTTTTAGTTAAAATAGTTGTATTCAATCAGCTCGATAAGATTTTCGTTCTTTTCGGCTGCCGCAAGTGAAAGAAGCGACCATGCGTTTCCTGCCGTTCCGATGTAAAGACCTGTGTAAGAGTGAACATCGGTCGGAATCGTTCGCCACCATGCACCGCTCCATCTTCGCAATGCTTTCTGATGATAAATATCACCGTCTGCATCAGGAACAAATGACTGCCCAACAACAGTTTTTGCCGCCCGTTTAGCATATTCAAGGAATTCCTGATTTTTCGTGAGCTTGTAAACCGAAACGAAATGTTCAAGCAAGCCCGGAGTTCCGCAGCACAAAGCCTGACTCTGCCAGTAACCGCGGCTGAAATTCTCCGGTGCACCCGCCTTAATGATTCCACGGCTCAGCCTCAAAACCCAATCCAGATAATGCTTTTCGCTGGTGATTTTATAAAGCGCATGGAAGAGCAGTGAAGTTCCTGCAGGTCCGTGGCATGTGCTCAGATAATAGAACTCAGTTGATGGACCGCGTTCCAAACTGTCGAGATATGGAACAAGAACAGCATTTTCGTCACCGACCGCAATTCCTTCGATATATTTTGCAGCTTCTTTTGCCGCGTTCAAAAATCTTTCGTCTTTTGTCGTTTTGTAAAGAATCGTGAAAATCCAGCCGATTCCGCTTGTTCCGTGAGCATTATTTACCCAGAAAACATCTTTCGGAAAGTCGATGATTGTCAAATCAACTACATTCCAGTAAGTTCCGCCCTTTGGAGCAGGTTTTCCTTTGCTCAAAAGGAAGTTCCCGAAACTTTTTTCTGCATCAAGATATTTTGAATCTTTTGTAAGCTCGTAGATTGCAGAAAGATAGGTCACGAATCCTGCATCGCCGCACAAATCATTCTGTTCGCTCCAGTAAATGCCAGCATCAGATTTTTTTGCAGCCGCAAGCAAATCATCAGCAACTTTGACGGCATAGTTTTTGTAAGATTCATCACCTGTAAGTTCATAAAGTTTGAGCACGAGATATGCACTTCCAGTAGGACCGTTGTAGTATCCTGCAGCCCAGCCAGGCATATTTTTTACATGAACAAGTTTTGAAGCCCCGCTTGCCTTTGCATTCAAAGTCCGCTCGTAAAAAGCCGCCCCTTCATCGGTTTCGATTATCTCTTTTGCCGCTGATTTTGCTTCCTCAAGATATTCAGCATTTTTTGTCGACTGATATAATCGAAGGTAAAAAAGTCCGACTCCAGCTGAGCCACCGTAAAGGGATTTCGGTGTGAGCATCGGGTAATCAGTAAAATCTTCTTTTGAATCCGGGCTTTGAATCCATCGTGCACCGAATTTTCCTGCCTGCTTTGTGGATTTTATCCATGCCGCGCTCTGTTCCGCAAATTTTATGTAATCGGAAGCAGAGTAGTCACTGAAAAGTACATTTTCTGCCATATTTTTTCTCCTAAACCTAGTTAACTGGTAGGTTTAATATACATTTAATTACCTACTATGTCAATAGGATTTAAGAAAATTTAAGGAAACTCGGTTTAACTTTGAAAAATTCGCAAATGGCTTTATTCAGCGCGCGTTTAGATGCAGTATTCAAAGCCAACGAATTCTTTATTTTTATGAACCAGCGTGTCGAGCGTTATGGAATCCACAAAATTATTGATTACATTCTCAAAGCCTTTCCAAAACTCGTCGCTGCCTGCTGATTCAATTGTATTTCCTTCGTTTGTATTTCGCGGGGAAAGGTCGCCTTCCATGACTCGAAGGATTTCGCCTGCCGTGTAATTATCTGCGGGTTTCGTAAGTCTGTAGCCGCCGTTAATTCCTCTTGAACCTTCAACGAGATTTGCCGCAACCAGTTTTGAAAGAATCTGTTCGAGGTATTTTACTGAAAGATTTCGTCTGTGAGAAAGAAGTCGCAGCGGAACAAAAGAATCTTCTGCGTTTTCCGCCAAATCTTCCATAATCAAAAGTGCATACTGTCCTCTGGTTGAAATTTTGTACATATTCTCTTCCATTTTATTTTTAAGTCTTTAAAAACCGACTTGTTAAATTACATATTCAATATCCTGAACTTTGCCGCCAAAATCCAGGTATTCAAGAATCTTATTGCGGTAAAGAGTGAAGGTATCCTGCACCCGAATTCGCGGATGAGGAAGATTTATATCGATAACTGCTTCAACACGACTTGGCCGTGCGCTCATTACCACAACTCTGTCGCTCATGTAAATCGCTTCATCTACATCATGAGTTACCATGAGCATAGTCATTTCATTTTCTTTCTTTATGCGGAGAATTTCATCCTGCAAATTCATTCGCGTAAAGGCATCCAAAGCGCCAAGAGGTTCGTCAAGAAGAAGGACTTTTGGATGACCGACGAGTGCTCGTGCTAAGGACGCTCTCTGCTGCATTCCGCCTGAAATCTGATGCGGATAGGAATTTTCAAATCCTTTTAAGCCGACAAGATTGATGATATCGCTTACATCCTGCTTTTTTTCGTGGTAGATTTTTCGTGCTTTTAGGCCGAATGAAACATTATCCTTTACCGAAAGCCAGGGGAACAGATTCGAGCCCTGAAAAGCAAAGCCTCTGTCACTTCCAGCCTTTGTAATTGTTTCGCCGTCCAGACTTACAGAACCTGTTGTTGCTTTTTCAAGACCTCCGATGATTCTTAAAAGTGTTGATTTTCCGCATCCAGACGGACCAATCAAACTTACGAAAGAACCTTCTTTTATATCCAGTGAGAAATCGTTCAGTACCTTAATATCTCCGAAACTTTTGTTAACTTTCTGAATATTTATGTTTCCCGGCATAATGCCCCCTTATCGCTTTTGCTTTATATTGCGTTTAGTCTTCAAAAAGATTTGTGCTCAAATATCGAAGTCCTGTGTCAGGGAAAATCACTACGATATTTTTTCCGGCGAATTCTTCTTTTTGGGCAATCTGTGTTGCTCCCCAGAGGGCCGCTCCGCTTGAATTTCCTACCAGAACGCCGTCTGTTTTTGCAACAGTTCTTGCCGCTTCAAATGCGCCGTCTGTGTCAGCGACAAACACTTCATCAAAGACTTTTTTAGTGATTTCATTGTTTTCCTTGATGCTTGGCGGAACTCGTTCAACTGGCACTTCTGTAAAATTATGAATTCCCGTAAGTTTCGTGTCTTTTTCGCCCGGTTCTACGGCAAAGATTTTTACATTTTTTGTCTGCCCATGAAGGTAGTCAGCGATTCCACGGATGGTTCCGGCCGTTCCGACCGAAGCAACTACGGCCGCAAGTTCGCCTTCCGTGTCTTCCCAGATTTCCTTTCCAGTCGTATCGTGATGAGCCTGCGGATTCAGAGGATTAATCATCTGATCAACGAAATAAATATCATCACCTGCGGCCTGGCGGTCACGAATATGCTGTTTTAATATGTTTGTTGCCGCTACGAAATCATTGTTCGTTGCTTTGAGTGCATCTTGTAATTCTGGAACATCACCGATTTTTGTTACATTTGCGCCGAATGCTTTCATCACCTGCAAGCGTTCCTTGCTGACACCTTCCTGAAGGAAAATGCGGACTTTGTAGCCTTTCATCGCTCCGATTGCGCTTACTGCAATTCCTGTGTTTCCGCTGGTGTATTCAATCAAGGTGGTTTTTCCGGGCTGAATTTTTCCTGCTTTTTCTGCATCTTCGATTATGCGCAGAACAATCCTGTCTTTAATGCTTCCGATTGGATTGAAATATTCAACTTTTGCCAGAAGATGTGCCTTTAAGCCGAGTTTTTTTTCATATCCGTGAAGCCGAACGAGGGGAGTGTGTCCTACAAGCTCGGTAAGTGAATCGTGAATCTTTTTTGCCATTAGTTTCTCCTTTTTTTTGCCTATATTTTGACTAGGTTATTTGTCTAAATAAAAAACGCTGCTGCATTTTTTCAGTGCGTTTTCATCGTGGGTGACTAAAATTACCGTCTTTCCGCGTTTTGAAAGTGCCTTGAATATGCCGATGATTTCTTCGGCCTGCTTTTTGCTCACGGCATCAGTCGGTTCATCGGCTACAATAATCTGCGGGTCATTAATCAGCGCCCGTGCAATCAGCAGTCTTCGGTTTTCCCCGCCGGAAAGAGCTGATGGACCCATTTCAGCAAGGCTTTCTATTCCGAAATCTGAAAGGAGTTTTTTTGCCCGTCCGATAACTTCGCTCTTTTTGGTTTTGCCTGTTTTTGAAAGCAAAGCCGGAAGTGTCACATTGTCGAGAACTGAAAGATTTTCAAGGAAACTCTGCTCCTGCGAAACAAATCCAATGTTCTCATTTCGGAAAGTGCACATCTCATCATCATTGAGCGACAAAAGTTCCGTTCCGTTGACGCATACTTTTCCAGAATCTGGCTTTTGAAGGCCGGTAATGATTGAAAGGAGCGTGCTTTTTCCTGTTCCTGATTCACCTGCGATTCCGAGAAAACTTCCATCTTTCACCGTTAATGAAAAATCTGAAAAGACTTTTTTTATTCCCCGCGGAGTTTTGAATGATTTTGACAGTTTTTCGATTTGAATCATTTTATTCCTCCATAAGGTTCAATTTTTGAGATTCTGAATGCGCCGTTTAATGCGGCAAAAACGCTTGAAGCTGTACATAAGGCGAAGGTGAGAAGGGCAAAAATCAGAATCTCGCCTGCACTGCTCATCGCAAAAGGAAGTGAGATTTTTTCTGCTATGATGGCGTTGAATGGAATCACAATCAGTGCTGATAATGCAATTCCTGTGACAGCTCCGCTTCCGCCCAAAAAAGCCGCTTCTGCTAAAAGAATTTGCCTGAGCTGTCTTCTGTTTGCTCCGAGCACACGAAGAATTGAAAATTCACGCTGCCGCTCATTGATTGTTAACGAAAATACAATTCCGAGTGAAAAAATGCTGATTAAGAGAACCAGGGCCGAAATTGAATAAAAGAATACGAGAAATGATGAAATCCTTTCCGAAAAAGATTTAAGGAATTTCTCGCCGGTAAGTACCTGTATTCCTTTCACAGCATTTTTTATTCTGAGCGCGACGGAATCTGTTGAAGAGCCGTCTGATACTTTGATTAAAACCGTGCTGATTTTATTCTTTGTATCGCCGTCAGAAATGAAGCCGAAGCCTTTTGATTTTGCGCTTTCGAAAATTTTTTGAAGGCTTTCCAAATCACAAAAGATTGTATTGTCCATTCCTGTTCCGCTTTTTGAAAGTCTTCCGGAAATTGTGTGCTCTTCACCGAAAAATTTGACTTTTCCGTGTGTCAGGCTTACATTGCTGCCCGAAAGAAGAAAGTCTTCAGTTGAGCTGTTTTCGCCCAGTTTCGTGCGTGCCCAATTCTGAACGATAAAATCGCTTTTTCTGTCGAATCCGATTATCTGTATAGGAAAGTCGCAGCAGGATTCAGCAAGGCTTGTAAGGTAAAACTGAGCAGTGGCATTTTCAATTCCCTCAAGGCCCCGAATTGATTCCAGAACGGATTTGTCCATGTAGAAATAATTTGGTTCACCAGTAAGAAGAACATTCTCTGCTCCCTGTTCATAGCCTTCTGGAACTACCAGCAGGTCTGCGCCCAGTCGGGAACGAAGGCCTGTGATTCCAGATTTCAGGCTTGAAGAGAGAATCAGCGAAGCGAACAGAACAGCAGAAGAAATAGCTGCAAGGAAGATAAGCGAAACTGTTCTGTAAATCTTCTTTGAAAGATTTGAAAGCGCCAGAGAAAATCCTTCCGGCAGTTTTTCAATCAGCGTTTTTTCCATAGAAGTGCCGCCTGAAAGGCAGAAAATGCGAAAATCAAGATTCCAAGGACAAATTCAGTCGGTGCGGTTACTGCGTGGCAGTGCATTTTTGGCATTGAACAGACCTTTGCGAAGGTGTATGGGGCCAGTGCTACGAGCAGTCCAAAAAGTGCACTTACTGATGCCAGAATAAGATTTAGCTTTTTCATTTTATTTTCTCCGATATTTTTTTAAATTGAAACTAGTTCTTGTTCCGTTGATCTCTTTATAAGTTTGTGTTGCTGAATCATACGAATAGCCGTCTGGAACTCCAAAAAGCTCGATATATCCTTGTGCAATAAACTTTTCGATGTCCGTTGTCTTTTTAAGGATTCCTGCTTCCTGAAGCTGTCGCGCCGCAGAATCAAAGGTCTTTTTGCCCAATGAGCGGCTTGGGATGAAGTTTAGCTCGTCGAGAAGTTCTGCATTGAAATCCAGGTCTCCAGCAACGAGATTGTTTTCAATCTGAAGCTGTGCCGCAATTCTTGGTTCTGCTTCGACAAAGGCACTTGCTTTCTGCAAAGCCCGTGTTACAGCGGCTGCTCCTTCGGGATTTTCCTTTAAGAGTTTGTGCGTTACGAACTGCTGGCAGCAATACTCGTTTACGAATTTTTCATCAATTCCCGTATCAAGAATTTTTCGGAATTTGTAAGCTCGTTCGCCTTTTGTTGCGACTGGATCGTGCGCACCGATTACATCAACCGCACCGTTATTCAAAGCGATTGCAAGGTCAGATGAAGCATAAGCCAGAAATTCGACTTCGTTGTTATCAGCAGTAACTCCGATTCCTTCATCCATGAGTTTTCGTTTGAGGTTCATGACGCTCGAATCAGCAAGGCCTGGAACACCGATTTTCTTTCCGCGCAAGTCTTTTGCAGAATAAATGTTTGAGTCTGCACGGACATAATATTTCGTACAGCCGACATGAATTCCCGAAGTGTAGGAGATTGGAAGACCGTTTTCCATTGCCTGAAGCTGGGTCGCATACAAGCCATATCCTGCATCGACTTTGCCCGAAGCAATCATTTCTGCAAGAGTTGCTCCGCCTTCAACGACCTGAACATATTCCGCTTTCTGCCCGATTGCGGCAAGTTCCTCATCAAAAAGCCCCATTTTCATTGCGACATGAACAGGAGCCGCACAGAGAGTGCCTGTTTGGAAGTTGATTCGTACGACCTTCTGAGACGACGATTTCTTTTCACAGCCAGTAAATACGATAGCTGCAAAGACAATTGCTGTAAAAACTTTTTTCATTTTTACCTCCGTTTTTTTTGTATTTTTACCATTTGATAAGTCCTTTCTGCCAGCTTAATAGGCGGGTTCGCACTTTGAATAGGGCGGTGATGATTACTGTACAGAAGACCGCAATCATAATCAGACCGGCGTAGACACCTGAATAGAGCATCATCGCTTTCTGATAGCTTATGTACCAGCCGATTCCGTATTTTGCACCGAACATTTCTGCCGTCATGAGCGCGATGAATGCCGCACAGATTCCGTTGAAAACGCCCTGAAAGATGTTCGGAAGGGCGGCCGGAACTGCGACTTTGAACACCTGATAAAAGGTTCCCGCTCCAAGCGTCTTGCTCACTTCAAAATAAACCTTGCTTGTATTCTGTATTCCGGAGCTTGTCATCAGCTGAACCGGGAACCAAACCGCAAGCGCGATGATGAAAATGCTTGCCCCAAGTGGCGTCGGAAAAGTGGTCAGCACGAGCGGAATCCATGCCGTAGCAGGAATCGGACCAATCAGCTTTATGTACGGATTAATCCAGTAGTAGACCTTTTTTGAAAAGCCAAGAAAAACGCCCGTGATAAATCCTGTAATTACGCCCCAAATTACGCCCAGAATCAAAAGTCTGAACGAAAAGCCAATGCACTTCAAAAGCAGGGAAGTTTGTTCTACGAATACCGCCAGAATGTTGTCATAGCTCGGAAAGAAAATCACCGGAAGCAAGGCCAATTTTGCGGTCACAAGATTCAAAATCGCAATCAGAATGCCGCTTCCAGCGAAAAAAGCTCCCTTTTCAGAAAGCGAGTCATGAATCCTTTTGATGAAAAAAGAAAGCGCAAACAACACAACCGTGACCGAAAGCAATATATATAGAAGAAAGTTGTAATAATGTTTCGTTGAAGCCGGGTGAAGCGGACTATCAGGAAAAACACTCTGCACCAAAAGTGCAAAAAGCACGCCAAGTACAGGTAAAGCACGATATAGAACATTTTTTAAATTAAGCATTCGTACCTCTTTTAATACCTAGTTGTAAGGTAGGTATATAATAGCGATTATTACCTACTAAGTCAATAGATAAATAGGATAAAAACATTTCCTTATACAAAGTTCCCATTGTCTGATATAATCAAAGTATGACAAGGGCAGAACAAACAAAGAATGCTAAAAAGTTCGCGGAAAACTGGCTTGGACACGGCTACGAAAAAGGCGAATCCCAGAAATTTTGGATTGACCTTCTGACTTGCGTGTTCGGTGTGGCAGACATTGCGAATTTCATCTTCTTTGAAGAGCAGGTAAAAGACAAGATTCAGAACAAAACAATCACGAATTTTATCGATGCCTATATTCCTTCCACCCGAGTTATGATTGAGCAAAAGTCAAGCCACAAGGACTTGCGTGAACCTATCAAGCAGAGCGATGGATCTTTTCTCACTCCATACCAACAGGCAAAAAAATATGTTGCAGACTTGCCTTTGAGCCAGCATCCAAAGTGGATTGTTACTTGCAATTTTGATGAATTTCTTGTGTATGACATGGAAAATCCAAGCGGCGAGCCAGAGCAGATTTTCTTGAAAGACTTGGAAAAAGATTTTTATCGTCTGCAATTTCTTTCGGACACAAAAAACGAGAATATCCGTCGTGAAGAAGAAATTTCTTTAAAAGCTGGAGAACTTGTAGGAAAACTTTACGATGCTTTATACAAAGAGTACATTGAACCAGAAGAAAACAGTCTTCGTTCACTCAACATTCTCTGCGTCAGAATCGTTTTTTGCCTTTATGCCGAAGATGCGGGGCTTTTTGAAACCAAAAGTTCTTTTGAAGATTATATAAAATCATTTGCCATTGAAAATCTGCGTGACGGAATCATCAAGCTTTTCAAGAGTCTCGATACAAAACTTTCAGACCGAGACAAATACGACCTCAAACTAAAGCCTTTCCCCTATGTGAACGGCGGATTATTCCGAGATGAAAAGATTGAAATTCCAAATTTCACACAAGAGATTGTCGATGTTATCGTAAATCACTGCGCTCCGTTCAACTGGTCAGAGATTTCCCCAACAATTTTTGGTGCAGTTTTTGAAAGTACATTGAATCCAGACACACGCCGAAAGGGCGGAATGCACTACACTTCGATTCAGAACATTCACAAGGTAATCGACCCGCTCTTTATGGACGAGTTAAATTCTGAGTTTGAACAGATTTGCGCGACAAAAGCGGCCAAGCAAAAAATCGATAAACTTTATGATTTTCAAGAAAAACTCGGCTCACTCAAATTTCTTGACCCAGCATGTGGCTCCGGAAACTTTTTGACAGAAACATATCTTTCGCTCCGACGGCTTGAAAACAAAGTTCTTTCAATCCTTAACGAAGGCCACAAAAAATTAGGATTCGATGAATTTATCAAAGTTCACATCAACCAGTTCTATGGAATTGAAATAAACGATTTTGCCGTAACAGTCGCAAAAACCGCCTTGTGGATTGCGGAAAGCCAGATGGTTGCAGAAACCGAGGCAATTTTGAGTCAGACAATTGATTTTCTACCACTCAAAACAGGTGCTAATATCATTGAAGGAAACGCACTGCAGCTTGACTGGGCGACACTTTCGCAGAATCAGAAACTTAACGCTCTTTATGCCGAAAAGCTCAACATTTACAAAGATTTATCTGGGGCAACGATTGAAATCCATGATTCAGAAATTGAAGAATCTGCCTTATCACAGAAGTATTTTAAAGAACTTAATGTAGTTGCAAAAGAAGTCGAGTTCAAAATAGACCATACAAAATCAATTTCAAAGCCTATTGTTTATGATTACATCATCGGGAATCCCCCTTTTGTTGGATATGCATTCCAATCTGAACAGCAAAAGAAAGACTTGGCACTTGTTGTAAAAAACATTGGGAAAAATATCGATTATGTTGTCGGGTGGTATATTAAAGCAAGCAGACTTATTCATGGAAGTCAGACAAAATGCGCTTTTGTTTCTACAAACTCGATTATTCAAGGTGAGCAAGTCGCAGAAGTATGGAAGCCACTTTTTGAGGAAAACAATATTCAATTTGATTTTGCATATAAAACATTTGTTTGGGATTCTGAAAGCTCTCAAAAAGCTCATGTTCATTGTGTAATTCTTGGATTCAGTGACAAAAACAGCAATCAAAAGGAAAAAATTATCTTCGATGAGAATGGAAATAAGACTATAGCAAGTAATATCTCTCCTTACTTAATTGATGCACCGAATGTTTTTGTTGAAAAAAGAAAGAATCCGCTTTGCAAAGTTTCTAAAATTAACAAAGGAAGCCAGCCTACAGATGGTGGCAATCTTATAATTGAAGCGGAAGAATACGACGAATTCATAAAAAAGGAACCTGCTGCAAAAAAATTTATCCGAGAGTTTTTAGGAGCAGAAGAATTCATAAATGGGAAAAAACGATATTGCCTATGGCTCGTAAATGCAAGTCCTGCCGAATTACGCAAAATGTCACTTGTAGCACAAAGAGTAGCCGCTGTAAAAGAAATGCGGCTTTCAAGTTCCAAAGAATCAACTCAGAATTGGGCCGCATATCCATATCTGTTTACCGAGAACCGTCAGCCCGAAAGTGGAAATTATCTCTTGATTCCTCGAGTCTCGTCAGAAAAACGTAGTTATATTCCAATAGGGTATGTTTCATCCGATATAATTGCAAGTGATGCTGTACAAATTGTTCCAAATGCAAGTTTATATGAATTTGGTATACTTACAAGTTCTATTCATAACGCATGGATGCGTGTAGTTTGCGGAAGATTGAAAAGCGATTATCGTTACTCAAATGATATTGTCTACAACAATTTTGTTTGGTGCAATCCAACAGCCGAGCAGAAAGCAAAAATCGAACAAACCGCACAGGCAATTTTGGATACCCGCGCAAACTTCCCCGACAGTACGCTCGCAGATTTATACGATGAGACTTTCATGCCCCAAGAATTGCGAAAAGCCCACCAAGCCAACGACAAGGCTGTAATAGCGGCCTACGGATTTCCCCCTGACATCACAGAATCGGAAATAGTCGGAGAATTATTTAAGCTTTACGAAAAATTAGCAAAATAGCCAAGCGTTAGGGATTGTAGTGGCGGCGATAGCCGTTGCGAAACGCAGTGAGCAATAGAGCGATAGCGGAACCCAAATGAGCACGACAACGAGAGTGCTCACGAAAAGCCCGACCCGTCAAAGGCGGGTAACGTCCACTGAAAACTGCTCACTGCTACCTGCTCACTACCTCTTGCTCTCCGCGTTGATGAACTTTTCGTTGCTCTGCTCGTACCACCATTTTGTGTATGGAAGCTTGATTCGGGCGGCAAGGTTTTTCTCGAACGAGCGGTTTGTAACGGTGTCGCGAATCAGTTTTGCAAAGCTCAAAGTTCCTTCGTAACCAAAGACAGTGTACTCGTCGGCAACGAAGACTGCGGCATAGCCCTGCTTGATTGCCCAGACAGTAGTTCCCGGGTGTCGGCTAAAGTACACGTCAGGCTTGTAGCGGTTGAGGATGTTCAAAACCTCGTAGTTCTGCTGGTCGGCGACGGCAACCTTCATGTCCTTAGGGCTGTTTTTGAGCAGATGCTCCAGTGCCGGCGGAACTTGGCCGTTGTCGTACTTGTAATCATAGTGCCATGCAAGGGCGTAATCGATTGTCATGCCGAATTCCTGCAAAACGCGGGCAATCTCGTAAGTAAAGCCTGGTCCCATTCCGATTACAGCCCGAAGACCACGAAGCGGCTTGATTGCTTCTTCAATCTGCGGAATGTAAATTTCGCGCTGTTTTTTGATGTAGGCTTCAACCTGCTCGCGGCGGCCAATCGCATCCCCGATTCCACGGAGCCATGTTTCAAAGCCTGTGACTCCAGAATGGTTGATTGTCCGCACGTAAGGAACGCCGTAAGTTTCTTCCAAAGCGTTTCCAAGATAAGTTCCCAGAGTACCGCAGATACAGACCGTTGCCAGAGCCTCGCTCAAATGACTAAGCTCTTCGATTGTCGAGTTACAGTAAAGAAACTGCGGCTCAGCGTCAAAAACTTCGTTGAAAATCTTTGTAATCTGAGGGCGTGCGCTCTCGTAGAAGTTCTTGATGTTGATGATTCTACGTTTTTCTTTCGGCGGTTTTACGATTCCCTGCAAAACGGCGTGGTCGGAAATATCAAAACCACTTGCCCAGATTCGGCTCTTAAAGCCTTCGCAGTGAACCGGAATCACAGGAATCGGAAGTTCCTCGTTGATTTCGTCGGCCAAGCCGTCAACGTCCTCACCGATAACGCCAGAAACGCATGAAGTCGAGATGAAAATTGCGTCCGGCTTGTATGTGTTGTAAGTGTGCTCGACGATTTTTCGAAGGTCGTTCATCGCACCGAAAACCGTGTCCTTTTCGTTCAAGTCCGTGCAGACAAAGACCGAATTTGTGGTTTTGTTGATTCTGGCTGCAATCTGGCCGAATTTTACGTTGTCGTTTGAGGCCATTGCGGTACAGCCTGCCGGTGCGTGGTAAACAACGGCCACGTTTCTGATTGCGGCAAGGGCGTTCAAGGCACAGCCCGAAAGACATGAGCTTGACTGTGAGAAGCATCGCTCGCGGTTTTTGAGTGAGCCGCATTCTGAGCGGTAGACGAGCGTTTCAAGGTTGCCCACAAAACCTGTAATTGAGCCGAGTCGGTTTTCACGAACGGCGAGATTTGCGTTTTTAAAGTTATATGGCATGGTTATCTCCTAAAGTTTCAATTTGCTCATTGCAGCTGAGAAGATCTGCTCAAGCAGATGAAGTCCGCCTGAGTAGCCTGCGATGTGGTCGTTGATTACGAGCTTTTCAAGCATCGGATAGCTTACGTTCACATAATGCGCACCGATTTCAGCGGCAAGCTTTTTCTCCCAGTTGGAACCGATAATCAGCGGAGTGCCCGCAAAGTCAGTCTTTTTAATCTGCTCGTGAATGTCGTGTCCGTCTGTCGTAAACTGAACTTCTGCCTGAATTCCGTAGTTGAGGTTTGAAATCTCATTGGCAATCTGTGTGCGGAAAGCTTCCGGCGCATCGTCAGTGATAAAGACTTTCTCCGGGAATAAGCCCATGTCGTTTACAAGGAATTTTGTGACTGCCATGGTGTACTGGCTGTCGCTTGCAACCGTAAAACGCTTGCCCAGGATTCGGGTTTCAAGCAAAGTATCCGCAAATCGCTCGATATAATAGTAGAATTCAGCTTCTTTTTCGGTGATTACCTTTTCAACCAGATCTTTGTCCGCTCCGGTGAACTCCTGCACAGCCCGAAGGAATTTCGTTGTCTCGCTCGCTCCAATCGGCAGGATTGGATAATGCAAAAGCGGAACCTTGAATTTTGTCTCAAGATATTTTGCGCTTTCCAAACCAACCCACGGCGAAATCAAAATTGTGAACTGTGCGCGTGCTGCATTCTTGATATTCTCGATTCCACGGCCAAAGCCAAAGATTGTGTTCGGCTTGAGTCCGATTGCAGAAATCAGGCTCTCAATTTCACGCAAGTTTCCGAGCCAGTAAGGATCCTGCTGAGGCGGGCCTGCGAAAATGTTGACCAGACCTTTTATTGTTCCGCCGGCTTCTTCACGCTCATCGCGGATTTCCGGACGGTTAAGGTACTGCTCGAAGATTGACTTCAAAATCCAGTCATGGCCGACGTAGTTGTTACCCTTGAAGCCAGGAGTCTTTGCCCAGATTACAGGCTTTTCTTCGTCCTCAAATTCCTGAGCAACTTCCTTGATGTCGTCTCCGATAATCTCACCCGTACATCCAGAAAGCACCACGAACAAGTCAGCGTCAATGACACGCAGCGCATTGTGAATCGTTGAGCGCAATTTTTCAGCACCACCGAATACAACTTCCTTCTCCGAAATCGAAGTACAAGGGAAGATGTTCGGGCTGTATCGTCCGCTGGTTCCGTTGTTGTCGTTCAGTTTTGAAGCACATCCCGGTCCCGAATGAAGAACCGGAATTGCCCCCGGAATCGACTGAACAGTCTGCATAGCAGCCAGCGCACACTTGTAACGCGGCTGATCAAGAATTTTCGCCATACTCAATACCTCTTATTTGACGCAGATACACACAGATGGACGCGGATTTTTTTATCAGCGTTTATCAGCGTTCATCCGCGTCTAGTTAGTTTTATAATTTTGTTTTCTTTCTTTTATTTTTCTTCTGAAATCATTGATTTTTGCAATTGCCTCGTCTATCGGGAGAACGATGTCGTAGGCGGTTACATTGTATTTCGCCAGTGCACGGATTGCGTGTGGCCCGATTCTTGCGACGAGAACATAATCCACATCGCTCAGGGCTTTCGCAATTTCGTCCATAGGAGATGAGCCTGTTCCTGCTCCGTTGTGACCGCCGCAGCCCGCAGTTTCTGCCTCCGCCGATTCAGCCGGTTTTCCGCCACATTCACCGCCTGAGCAGGCAGACGTAACATCACGCTCTTCAATGTCTTCGAATGCACCGCTTTCTTCATCAACTTCATAAATTAAAAAGCTCTGTGCATGACCGAAGTGAGAGTCAACTGTTTTTCCATCGCTTGTAGCGACCGCAACTTTATATTTCATTTAGTACCCTTGTAAAACCTATTGTTGTAGTAGGTAAATATATCGTAAAGGATTTAACCTATTTAATCAATAGGTTTATGGTAGAAACAGCACAGCTAATTGCTAAAATAATATGAAAATGGAATGGAAAGGGGAAAAAAGGGGCGGTCTATAGAAATGAAGACCGCCTGCTTTGAGAGATTAGAATTCGATTGTTTTTGGAGCAGCCGTAAAACTTGAAATTGTTGCCTTTGCGTTTTTGAAGTAGAGGACTTCAGTGTTGTCGTCATCGGCAGAGTACATTCTCTTTAAATCAGGGTAGTGCTCAAGCATATCGGCCTTGGCTTCGCGCCTGTCATCGCGCACAAGTTCTCCTGAAAGCCGGAGCCACTGGCCTGTGGAGCCGTCAAAACAGCAGAGTTCGACTTTTGGATTCTTCTGAATTTGCTTTGAAACAGACTTGCTCTTTCCGGTCTGGATGTAGAGCTTGCCGTCAAATATATTTACCGTACCAAAAGGGCGGTTTCGTGGCTGACCGTCCTCAACTGTTGCAAGAAAATAAGTTCCGCATTTTTTGATAAATTCGTAGATTTCGTTCATGATTCACCTCTCCCATCAGTATAACATAGTATTCTGGTGGGCGAAAGTGAATTGTTTAGATTTTTAGGAATCATTCTGCTCATCAAGATAAGCGTTCAAAAATCTGGAAGCAAGGCTGTCTGGAAGAATATTCTTTCGCGCTTCATCAGGAGTGAACCATTTGAAAGAATCGATTTCCTTGTTCGGGTTCAGTTCGCTTGCATCTTTTACGAAAGCCGTAAAATTGCACATAAGCGTGTTTGATTTTTCAAAGAAATTCGTTCGGTTGAAATGAACCTTGCGTGCGGTCATGCCAGTCTCTTCCTTGATTTCACGAACGGCGGCATCTTCAATCCTCTCGCCACGGTTCACATATCCCGCAACAAGAATATAAACAGGCCTTCCGTACTGCTGAATCAGAAGAATCTTTCCAGTTGACTCGTCAATCACAATCATGCTGACAGCCACATTATAAAGCGGAAACCGATACTGACCACATTTTTCGCAATAAGGAACAATCCCTTCGCCCTCAAGCTCCTTTTCGACAAGAAGCCTACCACATTCAGTGCAATATGAATTCATGAGGATATTGTAGCAGGAAAAGTGGAGATGGGTAAGATGGTGTGACAGAAAGTGAGTGAAAGTTATAATACGATTGCCTTGACTTTTGCTCGAAATATGCTATATTAAAACAAGAAAGGAACACCGTCGCAGTGTGGCTGTCTCCTTTCAGCTGATTGAATAGCCTACTCAGTCTTGACCACTGGGGTAGGCTATATTTTTTGCTTCTTACAAGATTACTTGAAGAGAGCGAGTGCTTCTATAAGCAAAGTTACAATCGAAATGACAAGCATCGCTTTTTCGTAATTCGTCATATCTGCACGAGTCTCCCATTCGTTAAGATTAGGAGACAGCCCACCTTGCTTTGGTGTTCCTATGATTTAAATTTATACTATATTATTATACTAGTCAATTGGTGGTTAAAAAAACCTTTGAAAGAGCGAGAAAGCGCAAGCAGTCAGAAATCTACCAAGTCTGTTGGAAAGACTTCGGGAATGGGGAAATTTGAATAAATAAAACAGTTATAATGCCAAGCAGTGCCGTCTTTACCTTGATTCCGTTGCAGGTTGACCGGACAAATTAATCAGTTATAATTTATGCGAAAGGCCCAACGACCGCGGCGAGTTGCAGGTTGACCGGACAAATTAATCAGTTATAATAATCATATTTGGAGTAAACGTTGCAACTTTGTTGCAGGTTGACCGGACAAATTAATCAGTTATAATTGCCGCATCTGCTTCAAGAGTTGACAAATCGTTGCAGGTTGACCGGACAAATTAATCAGTTATAATTCTTTTTGCCCACTGACCACCGACCGCTATGTTGCAGGTTGACCGGACAAATTAATCAGTTATAATAATACGCTTTGAGACATCAGAACCAGAAATGTTGCAGGTTGACCGGACAAATTAATCAGTTATAATTCAAAGCCGTTCCCCCTCATCAACGTGAAGGTTGCAGGTTGACCGGACAAATTAATCAGTTATAATAAATAATGTGTATTCTGTGTGATGTTTGCCGTTGCAGGTTGACCGGACAAATTAATCAGTTATAATACAATGTTGGACAATAATATTACATTCCCGGTTGCAGGTTGACCGGACAAATTAATCAGTTATAATCAGTCTTTGTTATACCCGATAAAAAAAATTGTTGCAGGTTGACCGGACAAATTAATCAGTTATAATTACGGTGCCGTTCTCATCTCCCAAATAGATGTTGCAGGTTGACCGGACAAATTAATCAGTTATAATAATCAACAGTGAGTTAGTGCCGATTCCTACGTTGCAGGTTGACCGGACAAATTAATCAGTTATAATAGCAAAAGCCCGACAAAGGTCGTTACCATTGTTGCAGGTTGACCGGACAAATTAATCAGTTATAATCCGTTCATCTAGTAACCAATAGTCAAAAAAGTTGCAGGTTGACCGGACAAATTAATCAGTTATAATTTAATTCGGAACGCCCAACGGCCACGGCGGGTTGCAGGTTGACCGGACAAATTAATCAGTTATAATAGCGTCTACAACCCCCTTGTAGTAGCCTTTGTTGCAGGTTGACCGGACAAATTAATCAGTTATAATGCTTCCGATTCTTGAAGCAACGCTCGCAAGGTTGCAGGTTGACCGGACAAATTAATCAGTTATAATTCATTGTTACGATTTGGACAATTAAAAGTGGTTGCAGGTTGACCGGACAAATTAATCAGTTATAATTCACAAATATTGTATAAAGAGAATCTGTATGTTGCAGGTTGACCGGACAAATTAATCAGTTATAATAAAAATCTACTTCAATATTATGACTCCAGTCGTTGCAGGTTGACCGGACAAATTAATCAGTTATAATTATTACAGCAAGCCATACTAAAACAAAGGCGTTGCAGGTTGACCGGACAAATTAATCAGTTATAATCAAAGGAATAAGCCTTTGAGGCTCAAAAGCGTTGCAGGTTGACCGGACAAATTAATCAGTTATAATTCGAATGCCGTTATCCAGCAGGCTGAAAAGGTTGCAGGTTGACCGGACAAATTAATCAGTTATAATTGAAATGTGTAACGCTTGCGGTATGAATATGTTGCAGGTTGACCGGACAAATTAATCAGTTATAATACATCCGATGTAATTCTATTTTATATAAAGAAATAGAGTGCATCGGACGTATTTTTTTTGAGGGAAAACTAGAATAAAAGCAGTTGTTGAGGCTCTTTTTTTTCGATTTTTTTACAGGATGAATAACTGATAATGTTTTCATATTGCTTATCCGTTATCGTGATAATATCAACTTTACCTTCTTCCGGCAAGTTTTGCTTTATCAGGCGATAATATTTTTCACAAGCATCCTTACCGGAAAAAAGCTTAGTATAAATTGAATATTGCACCATTGCAAATCCGTGATCGAGCAAAAAATTTCTGAAATCTGTTGCTGCTTTGCGCTCTTTCTTCTCAACCACAGGTAAATCAAATAAAACAAGCATCCACATAAGCTCATACCTATTCAGTTCTGGCATTGCCATATTCATCTCCTGCCCATACAGGCAAATCAATGACAGGTTTTCCATCTTCCAATGCGTGAACATAAGAAGCCGTCAGATATTGCATACTCTGAAATGCAGGGGAATTGCCTTCCGAAGTATGAACCTTTATCCATAGTGTTTCTGTAAGTTTAGTTTTATATTCGGGAGTTAACTCAGAATCATCTTTTATTCCAAGATGAAATACTACACAGTCAACTAAAGGACGGTAAATCTCAAATAAATCGTCCGCAAGACAAAACTGATTAAGATGATTGTCGTGATGAAGACCAAGGGAAGGAAGAAGTCCGCTGGCACAAACTGCCCGTGCCATAGAGGAGCGCATGATTGCATAGCCATAATTCAAAAAAGAATTTATTCCTTCCTTTTCTTTATCTCTTGTAAAATCTTTTCCGAACAAATATTTCCAGTACATTCTGGCCGCGTATGCTTCACGATTGTCGGGGTCTCCTGACTTTACCAGAGCCGCTATGGTTTCAATCCGTTTTGATTCTTCTTCCTTGCCACAAAGTTTTAAATTCAAGGCCTGATTCTTAATTTTTTGGATAACAATCTGCTGCCATATTCTTTTTTTAAGAGGTAAAGAAGCATCAATCTGTTTTTTCAGGATTTTTGCAAAAAGATAATGTGAGTAGACAGGAAGAACCATACTTTGCGGTGAATAGTTTTTGCCACAGAGGACGGTAACGCAGCCTCGCTCTGCAAGAGCATTTAATATGTTTTTGGAGAATGTTACGCTTTGAGCTGAAAGTAAGAGTACGCCTATATCGTCAAGAGGAACACGCCCCAGTTCTTCTGAACCATGCTGTATGACGATAAAGCCACGACTGAGAGACAGATATCGATTTTCTTCATAAATCTCTAAAACTCTGTTCAGCATATTTTAAATATCGGCATACTGAACAGAGTTAGCCATTATTTTCTGAATACACGGCCGATTGGATTTACCGTGATGAATCTTGCCTCTTTTTCGCCAAAGAGGACATTGACGGAGATGTAATTCTGACCTTTTTGCGGCTTCCAATATCCTTCCAGTTGGTTTTCTTCAGTAGCAATTATCCAGTCTTTACAATCGGTAACCGAAAAAATTGGACGTATATCAAATCTATTCGCAGCAGCTTGCAATCCTGCTATTCTACACTTATACCATTTCCCGCCATCGCAGAATTCCAAATAATCATCTTTGTGTAAAAGAAATGGTAAACGTTTTGCAGCTGGATGGTGTTGCTTTTTCCATGCTTCTATTATTTCTTTTTTTGGTTTGTTGTTTTTATCGATTTCCGTCCTAAGGAAATATTGTGCTTCAAAAGTCGGTTTTGCCCCTTCTTTTTTGGGAGGGGTTTTCCAAATTATAGCTGCACAATAATCTTTAGTTTCATAGTATCGGGGAACACAGCCTTTAATAACAATTGGATTTTGGTCACGATTCAAACAGCGGACTTTTTTTATTCTAGTCTGTTCGCTGAATCGCTCCAAAACATCTTCAAATTTTTCACCCTTGTGGAGCACAATAAATTCTTGCAGTTTCGTTCGAATTTTATTATCAACAATGTCCTCAATGTTGTTTTCTTTCAAACTCATTACCGCTGTACGGACAACAAAATATTCTTTGAAAACTTTTATCTGCGGATAGACATCCTTAAATTCTTTTCGGACTTGCTTGATGTCCTTTGTTTCTGCAAATTTTTCCTCAAAATCCTTACGGACTTTATCACTTTTTATAAGAGGAATGTCCGCCTCCTCAATTTTTGAAATTTCCAGCAATTCTTCACGCTTGATTTTGCCAAGCAAAGTCTCTTTTGAAAGTTTTCCTTCCGCACCGTGGTCAGGCTTAAAGCTTACAACAATATTTTTCACTTTTTCCTGCAATTCCAGTCTAGGAACAGCCATTGGCGGAACTTCAATTCTGTGGTTTTGTGAGCGAGCATTAAGCGTAGAAATTTCCTTTACAAGCGAACGGTCAATCAAGGCAATTACAGAAGCATCCAAAGCATGGTGGCGGTGGTCATAGCGGTTCTTTTTGTATTCACCGATTTGCTCTTCTTTTAATTCAAAATGGGCAATTTCCCTGTCATCTATTTTACGCTTTAAAATAGAATCAATTTCCCATTTGTCACGAAGCAATTTTGTCATTCCGCCGTTTACCGACCAGATATCGTCGCAGACAGACTTCAGGTATTTCATTGCCATTTTTGAAAGATAGGCATTATCCGTCAGTTGTCGGGCAATAAATCCGCTGTCTTTTTCAAAAGTCTCCATTGCATCTACGGCAAAACGCCTGCGCTTGGCAGGATTTTTCAGTTGGTTTGCCCGCATAAGAATTTCTTCCCAATTAAAGCCCTTGGGATTTGTGCCAAAAGCTTCGTAGGGAGAACGCTCTTTTTTAAAGGCATTGCAGCTTGCATGTGCCACAGTCAGATTCGACTCTGCGTCAAGCAAGGTTCGGCTGTATGGCAGAATATGCTCAATTTCAATGTTCTTGCTGAACAGTTCCCCACCGGATATATTCTTTCCGCAATAAAGACATTTTCGTGGAAGCCCTTCTGCTCCAAGTTCTTCCCACAAGCGCCACTTTAAGCGGTCGTTGCGGTTGGGATAAGGAATATTTGGATTTGCATCACGAATGTTTTTATTTGTGATTTCATTTCGCTTTTTGTTTTCGTTCTGCTTTTTCTGAATCGCCTCTTTTGCTTCCCGGCTTGCCTTTAAATCTCGTGAAAGTTCAAGGGCTATCTGAGCGGGCTTTCCGTACTGTTTGATAAGAGCGTTGACGACAACCCGAGTCTGATTCAAAGATACATGAACAGTGGGGTTGCTGATTTTTCCATATTTTTTCTCAGGCTTGCTTTCATCAGCAGACGGATCAGAGCCCATTGTTGAGCCGACAAGGACTTTTCCGTAATATGGCAATTCATCACACTTTTCCACAGTTTGGTCAGCATATTTATATCCCAAAGATTCAACAGCAACCGTGTATGTATCGGCGCTATCAGATTCCATTTTATGAACAAGTTTTTCGGAAACTTCTTTACAAAGCATCGTAGTACCAGTTTGAAGTTGCAATTTTAATATGGAATCTTTTTGTTCATCTGTAAGACTGTATTTTTCGAGAGTCTCAAGAATTTCAGAATCCTCATCTGCCGTTATCAATTTTTCAACGATAAAATCCTGTTCCTCAAGCGAAAGTGTATCCCACAAAGAACCAAATCGATTTTTGCTCCTCATTTTTACAGCTGTGGTATTTCCCTGCAAGAAAGTTCTTCCGCCTCGTTCGAGATTAAATGTACAGGCAGGACTAAGCCCCAGTGCTTTTCGGAATGCATCAAAAGTAACTTTTTCTTTTGTATCCAAGAGTTTTAAGAGAGTATCTTCGCCTGATTCGGAAAAAAGAGAAAGTTTACTCACATTCGAAATCGGAAGAGTTTTTCCTTCTGCATTCTGATAATTTAAATTTCTTACTTCTTGCAGAATTCTAAGTTTTTGAGCACAAGGAAGAGCTTTGAAGGTTCTTTCGTTTTCTGGAATGTATTGACAACGGCCTCTTTCTTGTGCTTTTAATGGGCGTTGAAAGAAAATTGCATTATAGATTTCATCCCACTTAATATTTTTGAAGAATTGTTCTTGAACTGAGTGAATTGCATTGAATTCATCAATATACATTTGTCGAAGAGGATAGTATTTCATTCTTCCAGGAACAAATCTTATACCATGATTTTGATTCTGATTTTTCCACAAGAATTCGCCGATAGTTCGGCAGCCAGAGTCCTTTATTGCATTTGCAAGTTCTGTGCACATATCCTTTTGAGATAGTTTTTCTTTTGAATTTGAAGTTTCTTGCTCGTTATTCTCAGTATCTTTTCGGTTGCTTTTAAAGCCTCTACGGACAGAAAGATTAAATAGAACACGAGCAAGTTCAGATGGTTCTAGTTTTTCATCTAATGCTTTGATACGAAGCTCATAAGGATTTAACGACTTTAATTTTTGAGTTTCTTCTTTTGTTTTTGGGAACAAGCCTTGTTCTTGTAAAAGTCTGAAAGTTGCTTTTCGACGAAGTTTTCTTCTATAGATTATTTTTCGTTGCCCTCTGGCGATTCTTCGCGCAACGGCCAGAGGTTCTTTCGTTTTTGGATCCCGCCCGTCTGAAAAAATACGGACACCCATATCTTCAAGATTCAAAGGTGTATTCTGATTATCCAAAGAATACACAGCCCAACCAATAGAATTTGTACCTAAATCGAGCCCCAATCGATATTTCATAAAAAAATTGTATCATGATTAAGAGAATATGTAAAAATAATTTGACATAAAAAGTTTGATGCAATATTATGAAATTACTGATTAATTTATCCGGTCAACCTGCTAACAAGGAGTCTTTTGACTCCGCAAAATGCTTTTATATTCTTTTTGAATATAAACAGAACAAATGAAAAAAGGGAGCTACGGCTCTCTTTTTGTTTTTTATTCCGAAAGAATCTCTCGCAGCATTGCGATTTTTTCTGTTGTGGTTGCCCAGCTGGTTGCAAAGCGTACTACTGAGTGGGTGTCATCGTATTTTTCCCAGAAACTGAACTTGACTTTTGCTTTGAGGGTTTCAATCTGTGCGTTTTCGAGGATTATGAATTGCTGGTTTGTGGGCGAATCCAGGTAAAAGTGGAATCCTTTTTCTTTAAACAGCGATTTTAGCTCTTCGGCACGGTCGATGGCATTTTTTCCAAGTTTGAGGTACAAATCATCTGTGAATAGCGTATCGAATTGAATTCCCAGAAGTCGGCCTTTTGCCAAAAGTGCGCCATGTTTTTTTACAAGATGCTCGAAATGAAGTGGCATATTGTTTCGCGTAAAAACGACTGCTTCACCGCATAGAGCACCTGCTTTAGTTCCGCCAACATAAAAGACATCACAAAGTCTGGCGATATCTTTTAAAGTTACATCCGTGCTGTGACTTGCAAGGGCATAGGCCAGTCGTGCACCGTCCATAAAAAGCGGAATCTTGTTTTTCTGGCATACGGCGCTCAGTTCTTCAAGTTCTTTCAATGAGTAAAGCGTTCCGTATTCAGTTGGATGCGAGATGTAAACCATTCCTGGAAAAACCATATGCTCGCAGTTGCCGTCAGCATAAAAATCAGAAATGAAAGAAGCTAGTTCGTCTGCCTTCATCTTTCCGTCATGTGATGGCAGCGTAAGGACTTTTCTGCCAGTGTATTCAATTGCGCCGGCTTCATGAACGCTCACATGACCCGTTTGTGCGGCAACAACTCCCTCAAACTGGCGGAGCATAGTATCAATTACAATCTGATTGGTCTGCGTTCCTCCAGTCAAAAACTGAATCTGACAGTCCGGCAATCCGCAAAGGTCGGCGAGTTTTTTCTTTGCCGATTCTGTGTATTTGTCTGCACCATAACCGGAAAGTTGTTCCATATTACTTTTAATGAGTGCATCCAAAATCAGCGGGTGTGCACCTTCGATATAATCACTTTCAAATGACAGCATGATTTATCATATAATGTCTGACCGGCAATGTCCATTGCTGCGCGTATGCTGAAAATCACCCGTGGCTGAAGGTCTCCTTCGTGTTCACACGCCCCATGTAGATTTCGCTTCCGATGTCGTACTCGCCCGGCACTCCGATTGCGTCGGCTCGGCAATGCGCACAGTGGGTGAAAATATTGATGTACGGGTAAGCGGCTTTTCGGGCATCATCGAGCTGCTTGAATGTCGGGGCTTCGAGGTGTTTTAGCTCGTTCTGCGGAATCAGCGGAATGATGTTGTAAATGTGTGCGCCCGCATCTTTTACGGTGTAGGCGATTTCTTCTATATGTTTGTCGTTGATTCCGGGGCAGAGGACTGTGTTCACTTTAATCAGCATTCCTGAATCGGCGACTTTTCTGATTCCTTCCAGCTGATTGTGAATCAGAATTTCTGCTGCCTCAACTCCTGTGTAAATCTTTCCGTGATAAATAATTCTGTTGTTGAGCTGAGCTTCGATTTCTGGTTCTACGGCATTGACTGTAACCGTGAGCGTGTCAATTCCGACTTCAATCAGTTCTTCGGCACGCTCTGAAAGCAAGAGTCCGTTGGTGCTCATACAGCGGATAAGCTGAGGAAATTCTTTTTTGACGAGCCGGAATGTTTCAAGCGCGTAATTTGTGGCAAGTGTGTCGCCCGGTCCCGCGATTCCAACTACTGTAAGCTCCGGGCATCGTTCGAGTGCGCGGCGGATATATTCACAGGCTTCTTCGGGTTTGATTACGGTGCTTGTAACGCCCGGCCTGTTCTCGCTCTCATTAATTTTTCTGTCGCAGAAGCGGCATTCGATGTTGCAGCCAGGTGCGACCGGCAGATGAATTCGCCCTTTATTGTGTTTGTGCGGCCCGAAGCACGGATGCTCGCGGTAGATTGTCTGTTCGTCCAATGCCATAACTGTTTCCTTTTAATATAATACCTAGTACCTTGATAGGTTTATATTAACGGGAATTGCCTAGTTGGTCAATGGGTATGAGACGGTGGTTTGTTAAATCTTTTTTTCCCAGGTCACTTCAATCATTCGGTTTTCGATGTTCGGAATGCGCTGGAAGGTCATGCAGGTCGCTTTGTGGACTTTGAGGCCTTTGTTTTTGTTCATGTAGCCTACGATTGGGTCACCGGGCTGAGGATTGCAGCATCCGGCCAGCGTGTAGACGACATTTTTTGTATTTTCGACGGTGATTTTACCGGTGTAGAGGCTTTTTTCGGCGTAGTCGGGATTTGTGCCTTTTGCGGAGCGTTTTTTGCGTTTTTCTTCCTGGATGGCACGGCTTCTCTCGTTTTGAGCGTCCAAATCTCGTGCACGCTGTTCTGCGGCTGCCTTGTCTTCAAAGGTCGGGTCGTTTGACAGAAGCCATGAATGGATTCGCTGACGAGCCTTGCTTGTTTTTACGACCTTGAGCTGATTTTCTGTAGGGTGAGCCTGCGGATTCGTGATGATTTCGATAATCTGAGTGTTTTTGAGCGGGGTTGTAATCGGGATGATTTTTCCGTCAGCTTTTGCACCGACGATTTTTTCGCCAACTGCTGAGTGAACATGATATGCGAAGTCGATTGCATTGCTTCCCTGTGGCAGCTGAATTACATCGCCTTTTGGAGTGAAGACATAAATTTCATCGCCCAAAAGTTCGCCCTTGAGCTCTGCAAAGAAATTCTCGTTGCTCAAATCTTCGTTTTTGAGATTCTGCAGCTGATTGAAGATTCCGAGTGAATTGACATCAACTTTGTCATGATTCATGCCCTTTTTGTAGAGCCAGTGCGAAGCGACACCGTGTTCTGCCATGTTGTGCATTTCGCTCGTTCTGATTTGGATTTCAAGCGGCTTTCCTTCGCAAACAACCGTGGTGTGCAGCGATTGATATCCGTTTGCTTTTGGCATGGCAATGTAATCTTTAAAACGGCCGTCCATTGGCTTCCATAGACCGTGAACGATTCCAATCAATGTGTAACATTCAGCGTTTGTCTGGCAGATTATGCGCAGTGCGAGCAAATCATAGAGAGAGGATGCAGGAACATTCCTTTTCTGCATTTTTTTGTAGATTGAATAGAAATGCTTTGCGCGGCTTGAGATGCTGACTTTGATTCCGAGCTTTTCGGAAGACTTGTAGATTGCGTTGACTGCTTTTTCGAGGTAAGCGGCCCGTTCGTCTTTTTTTTGTGCGACAATTGCCTTAATCTGCTGGAAGACATCGGGGTTAGAGTATTTGAGGCTCAAATCTTCAAGTTCGGATTTGACGCTCTGCATACCAAGCCGGTCGGCAAGCGGTGCCCAGATGTCTATGACTTCGGATGAGACGAGCCTTTGCTTTTTTTCTTCGATTGATTTGAGGTTTCGCATTCGGTCGAGACGGTCTGCGAGTTTGACAAGAATGACGCGGACATCATCAATCATCGCAAACAGCATTTTTCGGATTGAATCCGCCTGTGCGATTGTGGTCGCATTGATTTTCATGCCCGTGATTTTGGAAGTGTCTTTTACGATTTTGAAAACCGTGTCTCCGAACTGTGCCTTGACTTCTGCTTCGGAAATGCCGTCAACTTCAAAAATTGAGTGGAGCAGGCCGGAAATGAGGCAGTCAATGTCCATTTGTGCTTCGGCGAGGATTGCGGCAACACGCATTGGATGGAGAATGTAGGGGAGTCCGCAGTTTCGTTTGATGCCATCGGTCTTTTTGCAAAGAAAATCCCATGCCGAGGTGAAACGCGCTTTTTCGTCATCAGAAAAATTATCGAAAGTCTTGAAAAACTGAGACAGCAAAATCTGCGGGTCAGTCTCTGTATTGTTCGTTGTGATGTCGAATCCCATAAAAATCTCCCAAGCATAAAGATAGCATAAAATCCTATATTTTGAAAATAGTTCGGAAAAGTGCAAATTGTGCCATGAATGTACTTTTCCGAACTTGTTACAATGACGACATATTAAAACGCGCTATATCAAAAAGGGGGAAATTTTGAAAAGCCTGTTGAAAAAAATCTTTATGGCGGGTGTCCTTGCGACATTCGTGTTTGCGTCTTGTTCGACTGATTCGGACAGTTCTTCTAATGACATAAGCAAGCCTGCGGCTCCTGAAAATCAGAATCAGGAAAAGGAAAAAGAGCAGGGAAAAGAAGACAATAACAATAATCCTGCAAAAGGCGATGATAATGAAAACGAAGCAAAGCTTGATGAGCCTTCGGAGGCAGATGTGTCAAATGCGTCTGTCAACATCGTAAAGGGTGAAGGTTGGCTCAATAGTGCATATGTTATTTTTGAGCAGGTTGACGGTGCTTCGTATAAAGTCCTCTGTGATGATAAAGAAATCGATGAATCCCTTATCAGATATTATAACGAATATGTTTATTACGAGCAGTCAGAGAGTGAAAGCCTTCAGGTAAGCTGGACTAAAAAGACTCTTTCAAAGGTTGTCCGCGCTGATGCACTTGGTCTTGCTGCTGGTGAGCATACAATCAAGGTTGCGGCTGTTTCTGGCGGCACAACTTCGGCATATTCAAGTGCAACAATGAAGGTCGTTGATCATGACCGTTCAGGTTTTGCTTTTACAAGCTCTGACACACCGGGTGCTTACAAGGCTGACGGAACGCTTAAAGACGGTGCAATCGTTATTTATGTGACTGGCGATACTGCAAAAACTGTTTCTTATTCATCAAGTGGCAAAAAGGCTGCGACATACACTGGTTTGCAGGATATTTTGAGCGAGACTTCCCTTAAAAATCTTTCTGTTCCTCTTGATATCCGAATTGTCGGAACGATTTCAAAAGACCAGATGGATTCACTCGGTTCAAGTGCTGAAGGTCTTCAGATTAAGAGCACGACTGCAAGCGGCATTACGATTGAGGGTGTCGGTCATGATGCGGCAATTTCTGGATTCGGATTCCTTATCCGTGAGGCAAAATATGTTGAAGTTTCTAACCTCGGAATCTACAACTTCATGGATGACGGCGTTTCAATCGATACGAACAATTCTTATCTCTGGATTCATAACAACGATATTTCATATGGCGGAAAAGGCAGTGATGCTGACCAGGCGAAAGGTGACGGTTCTCTGGACTTGAAAAAATCTACTTACAGCACTCTTTCATACAATCATTTCTGGGATTCAGGAAAATGTAATCTTCTGGACGCTTCTGAGCATGCATCTGGCGGTTCAAACTATCTTTCTTATCACCATAACTGGTATGACCATTCTGATTCACGACATCCGCGCATCAGAAATGCAAGTGCCGTTCATGTTTACAACAATTACTACGACGGAAATGCAAAATATGGAGTCGGCATTACGACCGGAGCATCTGCCCTTGTTGAAGGAAATTTCTTCCGTGATGCAAATGACCCGATGATGTCAAGCAAACAGGGAACTGACGCTACTGGAGCCGGAACTTTCTCTGGAGAAGACGGCGGCATAATCAAGGCATGGAATAACTTCATCGGCTACAACACGGCTAATACTGTTCATTTTGTTACAAATAAATACCGCTACGGAAACAATGCTTCTGGCGAGGCAACAAAGACTGCTCTTGGCGGCTCTGGCACTGCAAGCGAGACGATTGGAACTGAAACCGAAGATGGCTGGCTTCTTTATTCATGGACTTATGGTGAAGAGCTTCCTTCATTCATCTCGAAAAATGATGCCTCTGATAAAGGCGCAAGTGATTCAACAAAGCCTTATTATCAGTTCGCAAATGAAAAAACAGGATTTACGCTCAAGGTTCCTTCAAATGCAAGCAAGGTTGTGATTACTGCAAAATCGGCTTCAAAAAATGTTTCTTCTGCAACAGTTAAAGTCGGCAGTGTGAGCCAGTCTGTTACTGATGCGAACTATCCAGCATACACCTTTGATGTAAGCTCTGATTCATCTACATCACTTGCAATCGTTGCAGGAAAAGAAGGCTCAATCAACATCAAGTCGATTAAGGTTTACGCTCCAACTGCATGGACAACAACTTATTCGACAGGTGTTGCCCTCGATGACATTGACGCTTATGAAGTCGATTCACGCTCTGAGACCGTTCCTGCTTCTGTTGTGACTAAGGCTGGCGGTACGAGTTATTCTAACTTCGACACTGAACTGGGGCTTTCTGGTCTTGGTCTTTCTGGTGTTCCTTCAAATCCTCTTCAGGCAAAGGCTGATGTAATGAAATTTGCCGGCCGTCATGAGCCTGATTTTGCTTATACTTTCAATAATGCAAAGGACGACAAGGACGACGATGTGATTTCAGAACTCAAGGAAATTGTTGTCGCTTATAAAACAAGCCTGACAAAGATTCAGGGAAGCGGAACAAGTTCTGGTACAGAAGAAAAAGAAAGTGGCGAGGGCAAAAGCGAATCAGATAATGGAAACGAAGGTGAATCAGGTAACGGAAATGGAAATGAATCTGGAACTCCAGAGCCTGCACCTGTGACCGGCGCTGCTGTCGTTTCACTTGTTTCTGACGGAAAGGCTGTTTCAAGCGATTCGCGCGTAACATTGACTTCATGCAAGGTTAATGGGGATGTAAAGAATGGTGCACTCACGATTCAATATAATGGAAAAGAATACCCGACTTTGAAAATGGAATCTGCTTCTCAAATTACTGTAAAAGCGGCTGCGGGAACTACAATTACCGTAATCGGCTCGCTGCCAAGCGGAAGTCAGAAATGTTTCAAAGTGAACGATAAAGATGTAAAACTTGCTGCAAAAGCAACTGCTGTCACGACCTTTGAACAATCATTTACTGCGACAGGAAATGATGTAATTTCAAAAGGTGACAAAGCTGCAATCGGTGTAATCGTAATCGGAGAATAATTTGAAGGAAAGTGCTGGTTAATCGCGAAAATGTTAATCAGCGCTTTCTTGCTTCCAACTATCTAAAAAAGGGGATTCATATGAAAAAGTTTGGAAAGGCATTTGCCGTACTGGCATCATTGTCTTTTATTCTGAGCGGCCTGCTGTTTTCTTGTGATGCTGACAGCACCGGCGATGAAAAAGAAACTGTTGCCGTAAAATCGGTTGAAATTTCGGGCGAAAACACTGTTGAAGTTGAAGGCGAAATTCAGCTCACTGCAAAGGTTTTGCCTGAAAA
>NZ_CAMHSK010000010.1 GCF_946187725.1 uncultured Treponema sp. | reverse complement strand
AGCCAGCGTCCAGCCGGAGTTTTTGCACAGATGAATGAATCGAACGGGTGTCGGCTTCCGTCTGCCTGTCGCTCGCGGAGTGGAGCTGTCTGTGGAGTTGCGATGTATCCAGGTCCGATACCGTTACACTGGATGTTCTGTCCGCCGTATTCAGAACAGATGTTGCGTGTGAGCATTTTGAGACCGCCCTTAGCTGCTGCATAAGCAGAAACTGTTTCGCGTCCAAGCTCAGACATCATAGAACAGATGTTGATGATTTTACCGTGTCCTTTTGCAATCATGCCTGGAAGGACTGCCTTTGAAACGATGAACGGAGCGTTCAAGTCAACATCGATAACCTGACGGAATTCCTCAGCTTTCATCTCAATCATCGGGATTCGTTTGATGATTCCTGCATTGTTTACGAGAATATCGACTACACCGACATCCTTCTCAATTTTTTTGACTGTTTCCTGAACCTGAGCCTCGTCAGTAACGTCGCAGATATATCCATGAACGTCAGTGATTCCTGCTTCTTTGTAGTTTTTGAGACCGTTGTCGAGCTGTTCCTGTCCGCGGTCGTTGAAAACAATTTTTGCGCCTGCGGCTGCATAAGCCTTGGCGATAGCAAAACCGATGCCATAAGAAGCACCAGTAATCCAAGCAATTTTACCAGTAAGGTCAAAATCTTTCATTTTGAATTCTGCCATATCCTAAAATCCCCCAAGTATTAGATTTGTTTAAAGGATATTGGACAAAAACTGAAAAATCAATGAGAAAAACTGTTTTGTTTTTTGCTATTAGCGTACTTTGCTGTCAAAGATTCTTTAGCGGAGGTTTGCCAGTGAATCAAGATAACGGCGATTAGTGATTTCCCAATTCTGGAGGCCCTTGCTGTTCATGAGGGAAGTCTTTTTGCCGAGTAAAACGCTTTTTTCGCTTTCGAAATCGCTTACGAGTGAGCCGACTTCCATATTGAGGCGCATGAATTCCTGAAGATTCTGCTGAACTACAACGCATTTTTTCTGGAAATCATCCGGGAAGACCGTGAAATTCTGGAACGCGTAATCGACTGTGCTTTTGCCGTTTTTCAAATCGCCAAGGGTGACTTCCTTTTCATTGCGGAGGGAATTCATCTTTTCGTTGTCGATTTCGATTGATTTTGTGAAATTTGCAAGCATCGTGCTGGTGTCGTGGATGAAGCTTTCGAGGACGCTCTGCATTCCGTCGAGAGAGGCATTTGCTGAATTAATCAGATTGTCCATGTCGGTGACAGAATCCTGAACAGACTTAATCGCATCATTTTTTGAAACTTCGATTTGCTGCAAAATGCGTACATGGTGCAGGCGGCTCATTACGGGGCGCAGGCTTTCGAAGATAGAATAGATTGTTTTTGCACGGACTGTGATGTTCTTGCAGATTCCCTGTAAGTCTTTTTGAACAAGATGATAGCTGCTGAATTCTTCAATCATAGATTCATACTTGAATATAATAGAAGAAATCTGTTTTTGGATGTTGTTGTTGCCGAAGGCATGGTTGTTGAGGAAGTGTGACTCAAAATCCATTCGTGAAGAATCGGCTTTATCAAGGGTTTCGATGACTTCCTGCCAGTTTCCGGCAAATTCTGAGCAGGTGCGTGAAACTTCGGAATCGATTTTTGAAAGAAGGTCGCAGACTTTTTCGTAGACCGAAATTGTAAAGCAGGTGTAATCAAGCTCATCTTCTGAACCTGAATACGGCGGATTATGCTTGTTGAGTTCAGCTAGAGCGGCTGAAACTTCCTGGAAATTGCGTGCAATCAGAGATTTTTCCTGCATGACAGACATTGAGCGTTCAATCTGCGGGAAAAGCGACTGAATCTCTGAATCAAGCTGCTCGAGTGCGGGAGTGATGTTTGAAATCATGTGCTGAATGTCTGAGCAACATTCGCTGTCTTTTGATGAAATTGAACGCTGAGTGTTGATTATGCCTGAGAAGATTGATTTGAGTGCGTTAATCTGCTCAAGGAGACGTGCTTCTTCGTCACTCAATTTGTCGGAATAGAGGAACATGTCTTTTGAAAGACGCTGCAAATTTTCGGTGATTCGGCTGAATGCAAGACCCTTTTCGCCAGATTTTACGGAAATGACCATGGCATTGAGCGCGATGAGTTCCATTTGCTCGGAATCTTCTTTGACTTCAGCAATCATTTTGTCGATGGAACTTAAATCTTTGATTTTGTCGTTTAATTTGTCGAAAATCGGGGTGTATTTTGCACTGAAACTTGCCGTGCCTTCGCTTGTATTTGACTCTGTAGAATAACCTGATGATATTGTTGCAAGGGCGTTTCGAAGCTGATTTAAAGTTGTCCGTTCATTTCTGCCTAAAAGCTGAGGGAAAAAAGAATCCAGCTGGTTGAAAATCGACTCAAATTTAGTATTAATCGAACTGACATTGGAAATTGCAGTAGTAACATTCATGTTATCATTATAAGTGCAAAATTGCGGAAATACAATGAAAATCAATTTATATTGAAAAAAATTGTTTTTTTTTGCTATTCTTACCTCATGCGAAAATTTTCTTTACCGGCACTTGTTTTTTCTTTGTTGTTTTTTTCATGCTCAAAACCTGGCGATTTGAAGATTAGTCGGGCGATGAAGTCTTATCAGTCCAAGGATTACGAAAATGCCCTCAAACTTTTCGAGGAAGCACTGGATGAGCAGTCTAATTATTCTCCGGAACTTATCAATAATTTTATCGCGAATATTTATCTTCAGCAGGATGATTTGGAAAATGCGGTGATTTATCAGGAAAAGAGCTGTGAGCTGCATCCCGAATACAGGAGCCTTGTTTCTTTGGGAATGACACGGCATCTTCTTTCGCAGGACGATTTGGCGGAAGAGGCCTATAAAAAGGCAGTGAATCTGAATCCTAAGAAGGGTGAGGCCTTCGCAAGTCTGGGCGCTTTGTATATTTCACAGGGCAAATACAGTGATGCAATCGAAAATTTACAGAAGGCGGCTGAATTTGAAGAGAAAATTGCCGTAATCCATGCAAATCTCGCCGTTGCCTATGCTGCTAGTGGTGACGGTGAAAATGCCCGCAAAGAATTCAAAATCGCCGAAAGCTTAAAATGTGAAAATCTTGATGAATTTAAAGAGCGTGCAGCTGAATTTTTGCCTATAGAATTTTAGCGAATTCCGTTGACTAGTTACCGAATGTTCGGTATATTTTCTGTTACCGTCTGTTCGGTAACTTCTTATGATACGAAACGAAAATTCTAAACCTACAAAAGAACTCATTCTCGATGCGGCGTTTTCCTTCCTTGTTGAGCCTCGTTTTACCAAATTCTCAATGAATGAACTGGCAGAAAGGGTTGGAATATCGAAACCGGCGATTTACCGCCATTTTAAGAACAAAGAAGCCGTTCTTGCAGAAATGGAAATGCGTGTAATCGACGGAATGGTGGAATATCTTTCAAGGCTAAATCCTGATTCTGCAAAGGATGTTCAGCTTCCGCTTGCCGGCCTGATTGATTACTTTATCAAGAATCCTGCTTATATCAATTATATCATTGCACAGATGTCTTCCGGCTCAAATTATGAGGCGCGGATTTTTCAGGCACTTTGGGAAAGAAACATTCCTTTTGTACGGCGGCACAATTCAATCGATTCTTATCTTGATGATTTGAGGAACGATGTCTGCGGACTTTCGCGTCATGTTTACAGCGGCATGACAATCTTTTATTTCGTGAAGGTTTTTGAGAAATTCTGTCGCTGCGGCGGAATTGCCCGAATTCCGGAAAACTTTTCTCAGCATATCGTTGATTTGATGCTTGGCGGGCTTGCTGGAACTACACCAGAAGATGATTTTTTGCATCCACAGCCTATTTCAGAAGAGCGCAAGGCCGAAATCATAAATCTTTGCCGGATTGCACCTGAAACATTCCCAAAAGAAAATCGAATTTTTACGGCACTGGCAAGCGTAATCGAAAAACACACGATGCCGGGCGTGACTGTTGAGCGGATTGCGGCAGAACTGAACATGGCAAAATCAAGTCTTTACGAGTATTTTGAAAACAAAAATGAAATGATAAAGACTCTGATTAAAAAAGAGCTTGCCGTTTTACAGACAATCATTGTTGAGAACAGCACCGAGGCAAAATCATTTACGGAATATGTCTACATCCTTATGCTTTCGGAACTGGAATATTTTTCGCACAGACCGTCTATCATTCCGATTTGTGGCTGGCTTTTAATGGACGGTTCGGATCTTGATGATGAAAACAGGCATCCATCTGACTGCGAAAATTCACCCTGGGAGCTAAGGCTTCCTGACAGGATTGTGCAGCCTGATTTGGGCATTCCTTATTCCCCGGAAGTTCTTACAGGCTGGATAAGATGTCTGCCAATCGCTTTCCTTGTCGAGGCAAAAGGCAAAAAAATCAAACCGGAAAAATACATGGAAGCATTCATGTTAACAATAGATTTCATTCTTAATGGAATAGGTGGAGGAAAAAAATAGATGAAAAAAGTTACGGGGCTGGTTCTGCTCGGATTTGCGGCTGCAAACCTGATTTTTGCACAGGCAAATCAAAAGTCTGAGGCTGCAAAGCTTTCTATTGATGAGGCAGTGGATTACGCCCTTCAGCACAGCAGAACCCTTAAAAGCAATGACATTGACCTGGAAATCAAGGAAAGGGCATCAAAGTATTCATGGAATGTGTTCCTGCCAACAATTCAGGCGAGCGGCACGGCTATGAGGGCTACTGAAATCAGTCCGCAATATGCTCAGTACGGCATGACTGACTACCCTGATGAAGAATCTCGCTGGGATATGGTTGGAAGCGTTTCTGCAAGTTGGAATTTTACGCCGGCTTACATCGCGCAGATTAAAATCGCAAAGGCACAGTACGAGGCCGGTAAAATCAGCTGGGAACAGAGTCAGCGCGAGACAATCACAAATATTAAGAAAGCATATTATGGCCTTCTTTTACAGCAGGAAAGCCTGAAAATTCAGAAAACTACGCTCGAAAACGCAAGGCAGCGAATGATTCAGGCACAGACGAATTTCAAGAACGGTTCAATTCCGGAAATTCAGTATTTGCAGACTCAAGTGAATTATGAAAACACAAAGCCGAATGTAGACAGTGCGGAACAGGCTCTTGTCCAGCAGTTTGATTTGTTCGCTTTTTTGATTGGAATGCCTGTCGGAACGAAAATCGAACTTACAAGCTCGATTGATCCGGTTTATGTTGATGTTGAGGCCGATGAGCTTCTTGCAAAATATGCTGACAATGATTTGCAGATTCAGTCTCTTGAAAAGAATAAACTGGCTGCAAAACTCGGAATTACCGCAAGCGACATGGCGACATGGATTCCGACTTTAGCATTAAATTATGGATGGAAACCGATGTATACGAACGGCTCTTCAATGGGGCTTGCCGCAGGGAACGCAAAGGCTTTTGGTTTTGCGGGCGACATTGGTGCTGACGAAAAATGGTACGATTCAGGCAACCTTACGCTCACTCTTGCATGGAATCTTACAAATATGCTTCCGTGGTCAAGCAACCGTCAGAAAGTAAAGGATTACAAACAGCAGCTTGCACAGCTTGAGCTTACAATTGCGACGCTCAAAGAGAATCAGAAAGTGCAGGTTCGAAAGGCGGTGGACACGCTTCATCAGGCAAAAGAACAGATTGATGTGATGAGCCGAAATGTAACTCTTGCACAGAGGGCTTACGATATGACGGCCCGTTCTTACCGCAACGGTACGACTGAGCTTCTTGATTTGCGTGATGCCGAAACTTCGCTCAATCAGGCGAAACTTGGACATATCAATCAGAAATTCCAATACATCTCTGCGCTGATGGACTTGGAAAATACACTGAATGTGAACTTGACGAAATAGGGAATGGAGGAATATATGAAAAAAACTGCAAAATCTGTAATTACACTTGCTTCAATGGCAGCGGTTCTTAGTTTTATGAGCTGCGGTCCGAAGAAGGCTGCCAAAGAAGAAGAAAAAGAAGTTGAGACTCTTTATGCGGTCTCTACATACAAAACGGTTGCCGGAAATCTTGATGATTATCTTGAATTTGGCGGTGATGTTGCTTCTGTAAGCGAAGTAATGGTCATGCCGGATCAGGCCGGAAAGATTACCAATGTGCTTGTAAAAGTCGGGGATATGGTTAAAAAGGATCAGGTCATCGCCTATGTAAACCCGCTCCGTGTTGGTGTCGTTTACAATGACAGCCCTGTAAAAGCTCCGATTACCGGTCGAATTACATCACTTCCTGTGACCGTTGGTTCAACTGTTTCACAGGCATCTTCCGTGGCTAAAGTTTCACGAACTGATGAGCTTGAAATCAGGATTGCGATTGCTGAACGCTTCATAAGCCGAATCTCAAACGGGCAGAAAGCAACTGTCACATTTGATGCTTATCCGAGCGTTGTTTTTGGTGCAAAAGTTTTTGAGGTCAGCCCTGTTTTGGACACTTCAACTCGCACGATGAGCGTAAAGCTTCGCTTGAATCCGCCTGACAGCCGCGTAAAAGTCGGTATGTACGGAAGAGTCCGTCTTGTTACGGAAAGCATTAAGAACGCAATTGTTCTTCCAGCTTCGGCACTTATCACACGAGATGGCAAAGATTATGTTTTCGTAATTTCAAGTCCTAAATCTGGAAAAAATGCTGCAACTGTCGCACTTCGCCAGGTTACAAAAGGCATTTCGGTTGACAACAAGGTTGAAATCACAAAAGGCCTCGAAGCCGATGAAGAAGTTGTTGTTAAAGGTCAGACATTGCTTAACGATGGTTCAAAAGTCAACATTGTTTCGTCTAACTAGGAGTTTTTTGAATGACTATTTCAGAAAGATGTGTAAATAAACCGACAACGACATTCCTTATCTTCTTGATGTCTGTTTTGCTCGGTGTTTATTGTGTTTTCAAATTGCCGGTAGACATGTTCCCGGATATGGATTTGCCGTACATGATTGTGTACACGCAATATTCAGGTGCAGGCCCGGAAGAAGTTGAGCAAAGTCTTACCCGAACGATGGAAAGTTCTCTTTCAGGTCTTTCCGGCCTCAAAAAATTGCAGTCACGCTCTATGTCGGGTGTCAGTCTTATCATCCTTGAATTGAATTATGGCGTGAATCTTGATGCGGCGGCAAATGAAATTCGAGATAAAATCGATATTGTGCGAAGTTATCTGCCGAGCGACGCAAAATCACCGATTACAATCAAAATGGACCCTTCGATGATGCCGATTATGTCGCTCTCATTGCGGGGCAGTCGAACTCCAGAAGAGCTTCGTACTTATGCAGAAGATGTCGTTCAGCCGCGACTTGAACAGCTTGACGGTGTTGCTTCAGCAAATGTTTCCGGCGGACGCGAGCGCTCAATCAATGTTGATATTCCGCGAGACCGACTTGAGGCTTACGGACTTTCAATTTCGACAGTCGCTCAGTTGATTGGTGCTCAGAACATTCAGTCTTCTGGCGGTACAATCACTTCTGGTGATACAAACTATACTATTAAAACGAGCGGTAAATATCAGTCTATTGATGATTTGAAAAATACCGTAATTTCATACAAAGTCGGTGAAAGTGATGGATTCAACGCTCCTCAGGTACGCACTATCCGTTTGCGGGATGTAGCTGATGTTTATGATGGATATAAGCGCGAATCAACACTTGCTTACCTTGATGGTGAATCTTGTGTTGTCCTTTCGATTCAGAAGCAGTCTGGTAAAAACTCAGTAACGGCAGCAAAAAACATCCGTAAGGCAATTCCTGCGATTAAGGCGGAACTTCCAAGCGATGTAGAACTTGTTGAGACTTCAAATACAACTGATATTATCGAACAGACAATCAATGAGGTTGTAAAGTCGGTCGTTCAGGGTGCTTTGCTTGCAATTCTCGTTCTTATTGTATTCCTTCGTTCTATTAAATCAACGGTAATCGTAGGTCTTTCAATCCCGATTTCTGTATTCATCACGCTCATGCTCATGTACTTCCAGGGGCTTACTCTCAACATGGTTTCTCTGGCAGGTCTTTTGCTCGGTATCGGTATGCTGGTTGATAACTCAATCGTTATCCTCGAAAACATCTATGCTTACCGCCAGCGTGACGCAAAACCGAGGGTCGCTTCAATCCTTGGTTCTCAGGAGATGGTTTCTTCAATTACCGGCTCTACGCTTACTTCAGTATGTATCTTTGCACCAATGCTCATGTTCAAGAAGACTTTAGGAATCATGGGTCAGATGTTCAATGACCTGGCATGGACAATCATCTTCTCTCTTACATGTTCGCTTCTGGTTGCTATGTGTCTCGTTCCTGTTTTGACTTCAAAATACCTGATGATTGAAAAGGTTGATATGTCAAAGAAGGGAGAGGGAAAACTTGCTGATTTGACTTTTGCAATCAATGGTGCGTTCAACCGGTTCTTTGCATGGCTTGACGGTGCTTATGCCCGCGGTGTTGCATTTGTTCTTCATCACAGAAAAATGAGTCTTCTGACGCTTGTGGTGCTCTTCGTTCTTTCATGTGCGTCAATTAAAGTCATCGGATTCATTTTCATGCCGGCTTCTGCTTCAAACACTGTTTCGGTTGATTTCAAGCTGCCGCAGGGAACAAAACTTGACATCACTAATGATATGATGCATGAATTTGAAAACATCGCCAAACAGGAACTTGTAGGTCTCAAATATTCTACAATGACTGTAGGCGGAACCAGCATGTTCTCGTCTGGTGCAGAAACGAATTCCGGCCGAATCACATTCACTCTCTACCCGCCGAACGAACGACTTCCGGGCTATGACAACGAAAAGACGGCAAAGGCTAAACTCAGAAAGCATTTCAATTCTTTCCCTGGTACGGATTTGTCTTTTGCGGCAAATGCTAACAGTGCTTCAAGTTCAAGCGACATCAACATCGCCGTTAAATCAGATGACTTAACTTTGGTTCGCGAATATGCGGCAATGGTCGAAAAAATGCTCAAAGAAAAGGGCGGCGAATATGTTCAGGAAGTTTCTTCTGACCAGGAAGATGGTTTGCCTGAAGCAACGATTCGTGTTGACCGTGACAAGATGTATGAATTCGGTTTGAACATTCACTCCGTTGGTGCGGAAATCAATGGTGCAATCAACGGTACGACTGCAAGCCGATACACCGATAAAGGTAAGGATATTGATGTTGTTGTCCGTCTTTCAGAAGCTGATAAAAAGCGCCTTGATGACTTGGATTCAATTTCCGTCATCAATTCAAGCGGCCTCCGAATTCCGCTTTCAAGTTTTGCGCATTATGAAGAAACAACGGCTCCTGTAACAATTTATCGTGAAAATCAGGCCCGAATCGTTCATGTAACTGCAAGCCGTGTTGATGGTATGTCTCTTGGCGTATGTCAGGCTGGTGTCCGTCAGCTTCTCGCTGATAATATTCCGAAAGATGATGCCGTAACAGTTCAGCTCGGTGGTTCAATGGAAGACATGATGGAAGCCGTAATGAACTTTGGTATGATTATCATTATGGCGGCCTTCCTTGTATTTGTCGTCATGGCATCTCAGTTTGAATCGCTTTTGGATCCGTTCATCGTTATTCTTACGATTCCGCTTTCATTCATCGGTGTCGTAATGATTTACGGAATTACAGGCACACAGCTCAATGTAATCACAATCATGGGTATGCTGGTTCTGGTCGGAACAATCGTAAACAACGGTATCGTTCTTGTTGATTACACCAATTTGCTCCGAAAGCGAGGCATGGAACTTGAAGAGGCTTGTGTTGAGGCCGCTCGAAACCGATTGCGACCAATCCTCATGTCAACTCTCACGACAGTTATTTCTCTTGCTCCAATGGCATTCTTCCCTGGTGAAGGTTCTCAGTCAATGCAGCCGATTTCGCTTACCGTATTCGGTGGAATGACATTCGGTTCGCTCATGACACTTTTCATCATGCCGACGATTTACTTTATCTTCAACAATCGCCGTATCAAAAAGGCAGAAAAGAAGCGCCGAAAGCAGCTTATAAAGGAAGGAAAGCTTAATTTAAACGAAGAAAAGCAGCGCATTCGTGATGAGAAAAAGCGTGCTAAACTTGAAGCAAAAGCCGCAAAGGCAGCCAAAAACCTGGAGGATTTTAAAAATGGGTTATCTTGAGAATATTAAAATTCATGCCGGCGTTCAGAAGCGGGTCGAAATAATCTTTTCTCAGGCCGTTGAGGAAGATTTCATCGCCGAATTCAAAAAAGAGGGCGTCGGTGCAAAATATACTAAACTCGCAAATGTTATGGGTGCGGGCTTTTCAAATCCACGCCTTGGAGATTCAATCTGGCCGCAGCTCAATATGATGTACATAATTTACTGCAGCGAAGAAGATTGTGCCAAAATCATTGCGATTGTAGAAAAACTTCGTGAACAGTACATGGGCGAAGGAATTGCCTGTTTTGTAAGCGAATCAACTGAGGTGTAGCCATGGCAATACTTACGCTTACTCGTCAGTCAGGCTCGTTCGGCGATGAAGTCGGAATGCTCATCGCCCGTCGGCTCGGCTACACTTTCTATGACAAAAAAGAAATTGAAAAGCGGATTATCGCAAAAGGTCTTCCAAAAGAAGAATTTGTGAAATTCGACGAGCGGAAGCCGAAACTTCTTGACCGATTTACTAAAAACCGCGACAGATATTTGAATTATCTTAGTTCGGTGATTTTGGAAATCGCAAAAGAAGGAAATTGCGTGATTATGGGGCGAGGAGCGTTCCTGTTTTTGCGCGATGTTCCGGGACATATTGCGTTGCGCTTTGTTTCGACTCAGAAAGCGCGGCTCCAGCACATCAAGGAGATTACGGGCGCGACGAATGACAAAGTTGCCCAAAAATTGCTCGATGATTCAGACAAACGGCAGGCTGCTTTTTACAAAAGTTGCTTCAAGTATGATTTGAGTGATCATTCGCTCATTTATGCCACGCTCAATATGGCAATCGTTCCTCCGGATATGCTGGTTGAAATGATTTCTGCCGGTGTAAAAAATAATGTCACTCCAGAAATCGAAGAGGCTGGTCAGAAAAAAGTTGAAGAGCTTATTCTTGCTCAGGAAATGACGAACAAGCTGATTTTTGAAAACGGTCTTCACATCGATGATTTGTGGGTTATTATTGAAGGAAAAACTGTCTTTCTTCGCGGCATGACCGCTTTTCATGCCACGGTCGAACGGGCTGAAACTATCATCGAAAGCGAGTACGCTGGCTACAAAGTGGTGTCGCAAATTCGCTGTGTGCAGGACAACAGATTCAGCAAGGCTTAACGAGACTGTCTCAAGAAAAGTGTATGCGGATATAGCTAGAATTTTATTAAGACTAATTTACTATACTTGTTGAGCAAATTGTGTTATACTTGAAACACTTTTTTTTTATAGTTCTCAGTTGGAGTATAAGTAAAAATGTTAAAATATGCTATAAAACGCGTGATTACTGCAATTATCACGGCTTTTCTAGTTGCGACGCTTACTTTCTTTATTATGAATTTAGTTCCGGGTGGTCCGTTTTTGTCGGAAAAGGCTGTTACGCCGCAGGCTCAGGCTGCAATGGAAGCAAAATATGGTCTTGATAAGCCGCTCGGTGCTCAGTATGTCACTTACATTTCTGCACTTGCAAAAGGGGATTTGGGCTTGTCGCTCAAAAAGCGTGGTCGCACTGTTTCTCAGATTATCGCTACAAAATTCCCGGTTTCTGCTCGTCTTGGCGGCCTTGCGATGATTGTTGCTGTCTTCTGTGGTGTTCCGCTCGGTGCTATTGCAGCTTTTAAGCGTGGAAAGACTATTGATAATATTCTTGTCGTTCTTTCTACCGCTGGTATCGCCATTCCGAGTTTCCTTTCTTCAACTCTTCTTATGTATGTCTTTACGACAAAGCTTAAACTTCTTCCTTCGCTGGGGCTTAACAGTCCTCTGTGTTATATCATGCCGGTAATTGCGCTTGCCCTTTATCCAACCTTCTATATTGCGCGCCTTATGCGTTCTTCTATGCTTGATGTCATGGGGCAGGATTATATGCGTACTTCCCGTGCAAAAGGTGTCAGCACTTTCAAAGCAATTTTCAAGCATGCGCTCCGCAATGCGATTCTTCCGGTTATCACTTATCTTGGACCGCTTTTGGCTTCCCTTATGACAGGAAGCTTTATTATAGAAAAGATTTTCAATATTCCGGGGCTTGGTTCTGAATTCGTCGGTGCAATCACAAGCCGTGACTATCCGATGATAATGGGAACAACGATTTTTCTTGCAGTATTCATCATTTTCATGAATGTAATCGTTGATATCGCTTATGCCATCGTTGACCCGCGAATCAAACTAAAGTAGGAGCATTATAATGTCTGACAATAACAGCATTCGGCACAGTAAAAATCCGCTGAGTCTTCAGCTTAAAGTCGAAGATTTTATTCCGGCGAGTGCAGAAGAAAAAGAATCACTTGTAGTAATGCGTGAATCGGTAAGTTTCTGGAAAGATGGTATCCGCCGTTTCCGTAAAAATAAAATCGCAATGGCAGCACTTTCAATTGTTCTTGCAATTGTTTTCCTTTGCTTCGTGGTGCCGATGTTCTATCCGTACAAATACGCTGACCAGATGAAAGGTTCTGAGCGACTTGCTCCTATGGAGTATTCTGCTTCTGAACTTGCAAGGATTGAGGCTGGAGAAAAGGTTTTCCCGCACATTTTGGGAACAGACCAGAACGGCCGTGATTATGCGATTCGTGTTATGGTGGGCGGCAGAGTTTCAATGGCTGTCGGTATCGTTGCTTCTATCCTGATTCTTATGATTGGTTCGATTTATGGAGCAATTGCGGGCTATTTTGGCGGCATGGTTGATTTAATCATGATGCGCGTCGTTGATATCATTTATACTGTTCCTGATGTTCTGATTATCATTTTGCTTGCGGCTACCCTTAAATTCCCGCTTGAGACTTTGGCCAAAGTTGCTGGTTTCGGCTGGATTCAAAAACTTGGTCCAAACATGGTTTCTATGTTCATCGTGTTTGCCCTTTTGTATTGGGTTGGAATGGCGCGAATCATCCGCTCTCAGATTATGATTTTGAAGCAGAACGAATATGTAACTGCGGCAAAGGCTTTGGGCGCAAACAATCGCCGTATCATCGGTAAGCACTTGATTACAAACTGTATCGGAACTTTGATTGTCACGACTACATTGCAGATTCCATCGTCAATCTTTACGGAATCTTTCCTTTCATTCCTTGGTCTGGGTGTTCAGGCTCCGATGCCATCTCTCGGTTCTCTGGCTTCGGCGGCTCTCAATGGTTTTCAGACTTTCCCGGAAAAGCTTTTTGCTCCGGCGGCTCTCATTTTCATAATCATTTTGAGTTTCAACCTTTTGGGTGACGGCTTGCGTGACGCATTCGACCCTAAGCTTAAATCATAGGAGAGAACGATGGCAGACACAGAATATTTAGTAGACATTCAGCATGAAAAGCTTTCATTTTTTACCCCGGCAGGTGAAGTTCGTGCATTGAACGATGTTACGCTTCACATGCAGGAAGGCGAGGTGCTTGGAATCGTCGGCGAGTCAGGTTCTGGAAAAAGTGTTACGGCTTATTCAATCATGGGGCTGACTGCAGAAAACGGCAAAATTACTGGTGGCACTGTTACTTTCAACGGTCATCGAATCGATGAAATGTCAGAAAAAGAACTGCGAAAAATCCGTGGCAAAGAAGTCAGCATTATCTTTCAGGATCCGATGACTTCACTCAATCCTGTCTGGACAATCGGCAATCAAATTGAAGAGGCAGTCAAACTTCATACTGATAAAAAAGGTCCGGAAGCAAGGGAGCGGGCCAGGGAACTGCTTACGCTGGTCGGAATCAACGAGCCGGATAAGCGCTTGAAGCAGTATCCTCATGAACTTTCGGGCGGAATGAGGCAGCGTGTTATGATAGCGATTGCGCTCGCCTGTGAACCCAAACTTCTTATCGCAGATGAACCGACCACAGCTCTTGATGTTACGATTCAGGCTCAAATCCTTGAGTTGATGCAGGAATTAAAAAAGAAACTTGGCATGGGAATCATCATGATTACGCATGATTTGGGTGTCGTAGCTTCCATGTGTGATCATATTGCAGTCATGTATGCCGGTGAAATCGTAGAATACGGTACCACTGACGATATTTTCTATAATCCGCAGCATGAATACACACGCGGTCTTTTGCGTTCAATTCCAAAATTCCATGAAAAAGATTATTCAAAGCTCGTTCCGATTGAAGGGCAGCCGGTTGACTTGCTGAACAGACCGAAAGGCTGTTGTTTCGCACCGCGATGCGCAAACTGTATGAAGATTTGTCTTGAGCAGCCGCCTGTACGCAATGAATATGACTCGCTTGGCGGAGCGGCAGTTGGTGAGAATGTTCACTATGGACGCTGTTGGCTTGAACAGAAGGCCCAAATCCTTGGAAGTGCGGAAGCTGCTGTCGGTTCTGGCACTCAATCTACTACGAAGACGGAAGGTGAAGAAGAATGAGCGAAAACACAAATCTTCTTGAAATTGAACATTTGAAGCAATATTTTCCTGTTGCCGGAAGCAAAAAAATTGTCCACGCGGTTGATGATGTAAGCTTTTTCATTAAAAAGGGCGAAACTTTTGGTCTCGTCGGTGAATCTGGCTGTGGAAAGACAACAACAGGCCGTTCGATTTTGCGTCTTACTGAACCGACATCAGGTAAAATTACTTATGACGGTGAAGTGATTTTTGACAGTGAAAACGGAATCAAAGCTGATATGCGTTCATACCGCAGAAAGATGCAGATTGTTTTCCAGGATCCTTATGCTTCACTCGACCCGCGAATGACGGTTGGCGATATCGTAGGCGAGGCTTTGGACATTCATCAGTTGTATTCAAGCAGAGCTGAGCGTCGTGAAAAAATCATTTCGCTCCTTGCAACTGTCGGCTTGAACTCTGAGCATGCAAACCGCTATCCGCACGAATTTTCCGGCGGACAGAGACAGCGAATCGGAATTGCGCGTGCTCTTGCTGTTGACCCGCAGTTCATTGTCTGTGACGAACCTGTTTCTGCACTTGATGTTTCTATTCAGGCTCAGGTCGTCAATATGTTCGAGGATTTGCAAAAAGCACGCAATCTTACATATCTTTTCATCGCACATGATTTATCAGTCGTAAATCATATTTCAAGCAGAATCGGCGTTATGTATCTTGGTCATCTCGTTGAAATGGCCGAAAGTGATGAAATTATCTTCCATTCTATGCATCCTTATACGCGTTCTCTGATTTCAGCAGTTCCGATTGCAGATCCGAAAGTGGCGCGTGCCAACAAACGAATCATTCTGGAGGGCGATGTGCCTTCTCCTGTAAATCCACCTTCGGGCTGTCCGTTCCGCACCCGATGTCCATATGCTGACGGATTATGTTCTGCTCAAAAGCCTGATTTCAAAGAAGTCACCAGCGGGCATTATTGCGCATGTCATCATCTGGATAAATTGAACTAGTCAATTAAAATGCCGTCAAAAGGCGGCGAGGAGATTATAGATGAAGAAACTTACTTTTTTGGTTTCTGTTCTTGCTTTGGCAGGGCTCTTGTTCTCTTGCAACGAAAAAAAATCGTCTGCAACAGGCAGCTCTGTAATTCATGTTCAGGTTGGTCCTTCACCTGAGACAATCGACCCGGCTCTCAACAGTGCTGTTGACGGTGCAAACATGATTCTTCATGCTTTTGAAGGTTTGCTCAAATTCAACCGTGACAATAATGTTGTTGCTGCTTGTGCTGAAAAATGGGAACAGGCAACTGACGGTCTTACATGGACTTTCCACCTGCGCGACGGGCTTAAATGGTCTGACGGTAGTCCGCTCACAGCTGCTGATTTCGTTTATTCATGGCGACGCGTTGCAGATCCTGTTACAGCTGCTCCTTATGGCTATGACCTTCTTAACATGATTGTTGGTTTTGATGAGGCTTCTGCAGGTAATGTTGAGGCACTTGGCGTTTATGCTCCAGATGAAAAAACATTCATCGTAAAACTCACTTCACCGTGTATTTATTTTGATAAAATCGCTGCATTTGCTGTTCTTGTTCCAGTTCAGAGAGCTGCAATTGAGGCTGCTGGTGACGGCTGGGCAACTGCTCCAAAAAGCTATGTCACAAACGGTCCGTACTTCATGAGCGAATTCACTGACGGTTCACAGATTGTATTTGAGAAGAACCCGTATTATTGGGATGTTGAAAACATTACTTTTGACAAAATCGTCTGGCACTTGATTGAAGACCCGAATACTTCATACACAGCTTACAATCAGGGCGAAATTCAGTTGATTAAAGATGTTCCGACCGAAGAGATTCCTAGCCTTCGCGGAAACAGTGAATTCTATGTTGAGCCAATCATGGGCACATATTATGTCACATTCAACACTAAAAAGGCTCCGTTTGACGATTCACGCGTTCGAGAAGCTCTTTCTCTTGCAATTGACCGAAAACATGTTGCTTCAACAATTATGCAGGGAACTTATTCTCCGGCAAAGAACTTCGTAGGTCCTGGTGTTTCTGATTCTGCATTGGGTTCATCTTTCGAGGCTGTTACAACCAAAAAATATGGTGACCACTTCAACATCGAAAATTACGAAAATGACTTGATTCGTGCAAAACAGTTGCTTGCAGAAGCTGGCTATCCAAATGGAAAAGGTTTCCCAGCATTCGAGTATCTTACAAACGATTCTGGTTACCACAAGGCTGTTGCTGAATACCTTCAGGCAGCATGGGGTGAACTTGGTCTTACAATGACAGTCAACATTCAGGAATGGAAGACTGTTTCTGCTGACCGCCGTGCAGGTAACTTTGATGTTGCACGAAACGGTTGGGTTTATGACTGGGACGATCCTTCAAACATGATTAACTTGCTTGAAACAGGCAACGGCAACAACGATGGAAAATATTCTTCTGCTGAATTCGACAAACTTGTAGCTCTTGCCCGCACTTCAACAGAGGTCGTAAAGCACTATGAATATCTGCATGAAGCAGAGCAGGTTCTTCTTAAAGACGCTGCAATGGCTCCTGTTGCTTACTACAATGAGTTCTGGCTTCAGAAATCAAATCTTAAAGGCACATGGCATTCACCATACGGTTACTGGTACTTGATGTACGGTAAACTCGACTAAAAATGAACGGGCTGTCAAAAATGGCAGCCCGTTTTCATATAGCATTTTCTTAAAAAATTCACTATAAATATAGAATGAAATATTTCTTTGAAACCTACGGATGCGAGATGAACATCGCTGAATCAGCGAGCGTGGAACAGCTTTTGATTTCACGAAACTGGCAGAAAGCAGAGCATCCCGAAGAGGCTAATCTTGTAATTATCAACACCTGCTCAGTCCGTGGCACTGCGGAACAGAGAATTTTGGGACGACTGGGCTATTTTGAAGGTGTCAAAAAAATCCGCATGGGCGATTCAAATACAAAAATCCGTCTTGAAGACATGAAGTTTGCCGCCGAATATTTCAAGCAAAATGGCAAAGTTCCGCTCACTCTGGTCGTTATGGGCTGCATGGCTCAAAGGCTTCTTGATGATTTGAAAAAGCAATATCCGGTTGTTGATTATGTAGTCGGAACTTTCGGAAAATACAAATTCGGAGAAATCATTCAGGCTGTCGAAAAGGGCAGTGAACCTTTTAAAATCGAAGAAGAAGAATCATATACTTTTGCGCCGATTTCATACGAGCAGGGCGCATTCTCTACATTTGTGCCGATTATGCACGGATGTAATAATTTCTGTACTTACTGTATCGTGCCTTATGTCCGTGGCCGCGAAAAGAGCCGTCGTGTTGACCAGATTCTCGCTGAAATCGACTTTTTGAGTAAGGCAAATGTTAAAGAAATTACTTTGCTTGGTCAGAATGTAAATGCATATCGTGGCGAAGATGGAACGAATTTCCCTCAGCTCATGCAGAAAATCTGCAATCACCTTGATGAAACAAAATCTTCTATTAAGTGGATTCGATTCGAGTCTTCAAATCCAAATGATTTTTCGGACGAATTGATTGAGGTCATCAAAAACAATCCTCATGTTTGTCGCGGATTCCACATTGCAGCTCAGCATGGTAACAATGAAATCCTCAGGCGAATGAACCGCAAAAACACTCGCGAAGAATTTGTCACGCTCGTAAAGAAATTGCGCGATGCAGCTCCTGATTCACAGTTGATTACTGATTTGATGGTCGGTTTTCCTGGCGAAACCGAAGAGCAGTTTAATGACATTCTCTCTCTCATGGAAGAAGTCAAATTCGAGTCAGCCTTCATGTATTACTATAATCCGCGCGAAGGCACACCGGCTGCAAAATACGAAAATCAGATTCCAATCGAATTAAAAAAAGCACGATTGCAGAAAGTCATCGATTTGCAGTCAAAGCACACCACTGAGGTCATGAAGAAACGGATTGGCGAGACAATTGAAGTGCTTGCGGATATCGTTTCACGGCATGATGAAGCGGAACTTTTGGGTAAAACCGAACAGAACGAGCGGGTTGCGTTCAAGGCTGACAAAAAATTGATTGGCTCGTTCGTAAAAGTAAAAATTACCGGCTTAAACGGCAATACTTACAAGGGGGAAATATGCCATTTAGATTAATTGGAACAATCATTCTGCTGATTCTCGTTACGATTTTTGCTGGGGTCAACCTTGACAATAAGTGCGACATCACTTTTATCTTCTACACATTCGAGAAAGTACCTGTTTTTATGACAGTGATTGTTTCTTTTGCAATCGGTGTTCTTCTTATGATGCCGTTCACGCTTGGCCGCAAAAAGCACAAAAATCAGAAGCCGGTCGTTCAGAATCCGCCAAAAACGGACGATGAAGGTTCAAAAACGCTCTTTGATTTTAAAATTAAGCGTGAAGCAAGTGAGCAAGATAAATCAGATAAATCTAAAGCAGAAAAGAAATCATTTTTTTCAAAAGACAAAAAATCTAAAAAATCTGATAAAGAAAAACCTGCTGATTCTGCAAAAAAAGAAAGCGGAGAAGCAAACATGTCTGAATCAAACACATCTGCTTCTGCCGCCCCTTCAAGTTCATCTTCTGAAGCTGCCCCAAGCGAATCAAACGCTTAAAGCAAGTCTATTAAAGTTCAAACACTTTTTTGCCTTTGAAGAATGTAGCGTGAACCTTACCGGTCAGTGCTCTTTCTTCAAAAGGTGTTGATTTTCCCTTACTTTTGAAATTTTCACTGTTAACAATCCATGTTTCATCGGGGTTCAGCAGAACAAGATTTGCCTCGTAATCAACGGCGAGCCTTCCTGCCTTGAGATGAAGCAATTTTGCCGGCTTTTCGCTCATGAGCCATGAAAGCTTTCGCAGAGAAAAATCCTCTTTTTTGACAAGAATCGTATTGCAGACGGCAAATGCTGTTTCAAGGCCGGTAAATCCTGGTGAACCAGCTGCCTTGTCTTCCTGTGTGTGCGGCGCATGGTCGGTGGCAATGCAGTCAACTGTGCCATCGCGGAGCGCTTCGATTATGGCACGACGGTCATCTTCGCTTCTGAGCGGTGGATTTACGAGTGCGCGGATGTTTGGTGCGTCAGTTCCTACAAGTCCAAGATGATGCGGCGTTACTTCGACAGTGCAGTCAAAGCCCTCATGTGTGTTTCCAAGTGCGATTTCTTCTTTCGCACGGCGAACCGCATCCATGCTGGCTTTGGTTGAGCAGTGGCAGATATGCACATGGCATCCTGCATTTTTTGCAATCTCAATGTTTCTGATTGTTGCCGTGTCTTCAGCGAGTGCAAGAAGAGAATTTGCCTTTGTGAGATTGCCGTCAATTTCAAAATGTACGGCTGCCGGAACATTCGGAACATTGACATTTATCTTGCCGGCAGGAATTCCGTACTGAGACATGAAACTCAATGCCCGCTGGCGATATGGTTTTGCCGCCTGAGCAAGCGACGGATCTTCACAATGGCAACTTACGATGATGTTTTTATCTCCGGCCTTTTTCATTCCTTCGAGCATAACCGCCGCAGATGCAACATCATGTCCGTCTTCAGAGATTATCGGAAATTCATCACGACGGAGAGTGCTGATTGCATTTGTATCGGTTCCTTCAAAATTCTTTGTGATGCTTACAGTTTGGAAGACATGTGCAAGATTTTTGGAATTTGCTTCGTTCATCACTTTTTTGGCAAGCGAAGAATCGGAAATTACAGGATTGGTGTTTGGCATGAGAACTACTGCACCATAGCCGCCTGCAACCGCCGCCTGTAAGCCCGAATCCAAATCTTCTTTTTGAGTCTGACCGGGGTAGCGGAAATGCACATGAAGGTCGATGAATGACGGCATTAGCGTAAGGCCTTTTGCGTCATAAAATTCCGGTTTTTCATCAGAGTTGCATCCAGCGAGAAAGGCAGAGGCGTACATGAGTGCTGATTTTGCAGATTTGCATTCGCCGAGTATCACTGTACGGATTTTACCGTCTTCAATGATAAGCGTTCCGGGACTGTCAATTTTTGAATCCACGAGACGGGCATTGTAAATAATCAGAATTGATGAATCTGCCATAAAATCTCCTGTTAATCAATAGAACCCGCCGAGTACAGGGCATCACAGTATTCGCATGCGTACTGCGATTTTTCTTTATTAGTCAGCCTGAATACAGGACGGATATATTTTTCTGTTACAGTAATGCAGCGCGGGTTTTTACAGTGAATTACATTTTCAACGCGCTCAGGAAGTTCCATTTTAATCTTTCGTACGATTTTTTCGTCTTTGATTACTGCAATTGAAATGTTCGGATCGATGAAGCCCAGAACTGAGTAGTCAATGTTGATGATGTTGTCGATTTTTATGATGTCTTTTTTGCCTGTTTTTTTGGAAGGAACATTCATAATCAGTGCACAGGAAAAATTTGCCTTGTCCAAGCCCAAAAAATGGAAAATCTGCGGGCCGGAACCTGCCTTGATATGGTCAATTACCAGACCGTTTTTGATTGTATCGATATTCAGCATTTTAGAGTACCCCCACCAGTTTTGCGATTAAAGCCATTCGCACGAACATTCCATATTTTACCTGCTTAAAGTAAGCTGCTCTTGGATCATCATCGACTTCAGGATTGATTTCATTTACGCGTGGAAGCGGATGCAGGACAATCATATTTTTGCGTGCGAGCGACATTTTCTGCTTGTCGAGAATGTAGCTGTCTTTGAGTCGGATATAATCCTGTTCGTTGAAGAAGCGCTCTTTTTGAACACGGGTCATGTAGAGAATGTCCAAGTCACCGATTACGGACTCAAGCCGTTCTGCCGTGGTGTATTTGATTCCTGCTGCATCAAGTTCCTGATTTACATATTCCGGTACTTGAAGTTCATTCGGGCTGATGAAAATGAATTTGTTGTTCTTGTAGCGGCTCATTGCCTCGGCCAGAGAGTGAACTGTTCGGCCGAATTTGAGGTCGCCGCAAAATCCGATTGTGTGGCCTTCAAATCCGCCCTGTAAAGCACGAATCGTAAGCATGTCAGTGAGGGTTTGCGTTGGGTGATAGTGACCGCCGTCGCCTGCATTGATAATCGGGCAGTTTGAGTACTGGCTGCCCAAAAGTGCCGCACCTTCCTTGGGGCTTCGCATTGCAATTACATCAACATAAGATGAGACTGTGCGGATTGTGTCTGAAAGCGATTCACCTTTTGCCGTGGAAGAATTTGCCGCGTCAGAAAAGCCTTCGACTGCACCGCCCAAGTGGAGCATTGCCGCCTCAAAAGAAAGCCTTGTTCTTGTGCTTGGCTCAAAAAAAAGTGTCGCGAGAATTTTCCCACGACACACATCATTGAAAGAAGAAGGATCAACAATAATTTGCTCTGCGAGTGAGCAGATTTCGTCAATTTCTGAAATAGAAAGGTCATTTGGTTTTATTAAATTTCTTCCTTTTAGCATGACACGATTCTAACACAAAACATATTTTATGAAAATGGAAAATCAGAAAGGCGGATCAGAAATTTATGTGCGCGCAAATTTCGCCTTTATGTGCGAAAGATTTGTAGTCGCCTGAGAAAGTCCATTTTGCTGAAAGTGCGGTGTTTCGTGTGAGAGTGAGTCGTTCTTCTGCTGAAAGTGAAAGCCTGAGCCTGTCGCGTGATTTTAGCTCTTCTGTGCTGATAAAAGCATCACGGCCTTTTGTGCCGTCATTTTTGAAGATTCCCTGCTCTGCAAGTGCGAAAATATTCTGTTTCCAGCGGCCTGCTGTAGTGATGAGCCCAACTTCTGCACCTGGAAGAGGGTCGATTTTCATGTCGTAATCAGGGTGTGCGTAAAAATCTAAACCGGCAAGCAAATAAACCTGATTTGAATCAAAAATTTTCGTGCTGATTCCGCTGAACACCTTAAATCTGAAAGCAAGCGAATCAGAATCTTCTGAGCATTTTGAGCGTTCCATGCCCGAAACAAGTTCAAAGGCCTTGTTAATAAACCATGCGTCTGAAACCGGGAGCGAAAGAATGTCCGAAAAAAGAACCTTGTCCACGCTGATTTTTTTGAGCCCTTCCCGCGTTGGATAAACTGAAATGGTTGCCGTAAGAAAATCAAGCTGTGTATTTTTATTTAATCCTTTTTCTTCATCAATCAAATCATGGTTTACGAGCCGCAATTTAATAGAAGAAAACGCTTCTTTTTTATCTTGATCGAATCCGCCCGAAACTGCGATTTTATGGGAATCATGGCTTTCGTGCGGATAATCATTGCTTGAGATTGCAGGCAGGTCAAATTTCAGCTTGCTCATTGCACTGAAAGCGGGCATCATTCTTTTTCTGTAATCAGCCTGAGTCATTTTGCCGCTTGAAAGCTGATACTTCATATAGTCCGTGGCAAGCTTTAATGCGACTGCTTTTTCTTTATCGTCAGAACATGCAGAAAGAAGCTCTTCAATACTGATTTTGCCCTTACAGTATCGCAGGACGGCCTTTTTTGCCTGATCTTTGAGTTCCCGCCGTTCTGAAAGAATTTCGGTGTGGATTGACGGACGGAAAACAGGTTCTGAAATCAGTTCCTTTTCCCAAAGAATTTTGAGCGCTTCAACAGGTTCTGCCATCGTGCCAAGTTTTTTTGTAAGATTCTCGTTCGGGAAGGCATTTTCAAGCAGCATCATCAGACCAGTGGTACAGTTGCGTGAAATATAGAGATAGCGTGAATAGGATGCGGAAAGCTCGATTGCACATCGAAGCAGCGTGTCGATTCCATCTTCATCGATTTTGAGTTTGTATTCCCAGATGTCGCGTTTGTCCATGTTGCTGTATTTTAAAATCTGCTCTGAATAAGAGTTGATTACATATTCGCTACGATAAATGCCGAAAAGTCCTTTGAGTGCAAAAATGAGGCCGGGATTTTCGGTGTTTCTTGCACTGTAAGTTAAAGTGTGCCCCATGAGGCGGCTTTTTTTGTCATTTCCAAAGAGAATGAAAGTGTGACCGAACATTGATGCCGGATTTTGCATGAAACCGGCAGGATAAACTACATGAACAGAAGTTGGATTTGCTTCCGCTTTGATTGCCAGAAATTCACTGTCATAAGATTCAGGGAAATCAGATTCATTTTCGGCAAGATGATTACGAATCCACTTCCAGCGTGCGGGGAATTCTGCAACCCGTTCGGCATTCCTGAAAGCACGGATGTCCGCGATAAGTTCTGCTTCCGGGTCGAACCTGCCATTTTCGGCAATAAAAAATGATTTTGGTAAGATTATGCTTTTATAACCTGAAAAAGATTTTTGATATTGAAGGAGAATGTGCCAGGTCTTTTCATTATGAAGATTGATTTTACGGGCTTTTTCAACAAGTTGCTCCGTTCTGGCATTATATTCATCGGTAAAATCGAGATTTTGAGAAAACGAGAATGAAGATAGAAAAAAAAACAGGCAGAAAAGAATAATCCGCCTGTTCTTCCATTTTATGGAAATCATTTTAGAGAAGTGCAACGATGTTCTGTGTAACTTCTGCTGCAGAAACTTCTGCATTTGGGAAAATCACATCGAAGTTTGCCTGAGCTTTTGCTTTGAATGAATCAACATCCTGAACTTCAAGCATTACTGCGATTGTGTCGAGATATTCACCGTTACCCATAGCAATGTCTGTAGCGACGAAATCCATGTTCTCTTCGATGAATTTTTCTGTTGGTTCATAGACGAGGCGTGATGGCTGAGAAGCACCAGAAGTTCCGAAAGTTACGGCACCAAATTTAACTGGCCAGAATGTGTCGTTGATAGAAATACCAAGAACATCCCAGAAAAGACCGTTCAAGTTGCCACAAAGCATACCACCAATACCAGGTCCGACATTCTTAGAAGCGAAAGCTCCGAATGCCATTCCAAGTCCGAGAGCACAAGCGATAATCTGCTTTTTCATTATTTACTCCTTATTGAAATAAGATTTTTAAATTATAAGCACAAGTTAAGATTTTTTCAATTGTTTTTTTATTGGGGGAAGGGGAGTTGATATGAAGAAATAGTGAAAAACTTGATTTTTCTGATTTTCGCTCTTATATTGATTTGTGAATAGGAGAATAGCTTTATGAAAAAAAATTTCCAAGGCATTTTTTTTGCATTAATAGCACTAATCACTATTATTGCGTGTAGTACAGGGGAGGGTAATGATGAAAACTCAAACTCTTCCAGTTCAGCAAAATTAGAAGTGCCTGTCATAAGTCCGAGTGCAGGTGATTATTCTGAAGGTTACAAACTCATAACATTGAGTTGCGAAAACAAAAATTCTGAAATCTATTATACAACAGACGGCACAGATCCGTCAGACACTTCGAGCCGCTATTCTGCTCCGTTTACAATCCTTGGTTCAAAGACAGTTAAGGCAATCGCTTATTCAGATGGAAAAACAAGTTCAATCGTTACAGCTGTTTTCAATCTTAATGCAGGAAAATCTGCAAGTCAGCTGGGTGTAATTAAAGGCTCTATAACTCTTGCATCAAACTTGAGTGACGATGTAAAGGCAGAGCTTGCTTCAAGTGAAATCTACATCTATTCCAGTGATTTGCCTGGTGTGGTAAAGCATGGAAAAATTGGTGAATCCTTCTATATAGATGGTCTTGATACGGCAAAATCATATTCTTTCTATTTTTCAAATAAAGAACCTGGCGTTGCGATTGAAGCGCGTTCTGTTCAGCGTGATGAAAATGGCAAGCCGGTTGTTTCTGCTCATGCGAATGTAAAACCAGAAGAAGGAAATGGTGCGGATTTGGGTGAAGTTCCTCTAAAACAAACTGGTACGATTACTGGTGTTGCAAAAAAAATCGGCGAGGACGGCACGGAAGAAACTGACCATGCGGGAATCACCGTGTTCATTCCGGGAACTTCTTATTCTGCATTTACGGCAAAAGACGGTTCATTCAGCATGACAACCGTTCCACAGGGTATGTATACAATCCGTGCGATGTATGCGGGCTACACATTCTCTGAGCAGGAGAACATTCTTCTTTCAAGTGTGGGCGATGAAATTCCTGTAACAGACATTGAGACTCCGTTTGAAGTGATTTATGCAAAAGGAACGGTGAAGGGCACGGTGCTTCTGGGCGACAGGACAAGCGGTTTCACTGGAATTGATGTAGTGCTGACAGATGCGTCAAATGCACATTCATATACTGCAGCAACATCGGCCACAGGAAGCTGGCTTATAAATGATGTTGTGCCTGGAACTTACAGCGTTGAATTCCACAAGGACGGCTATGTAGACCAGACTGTGAACGACATTCTTGTTTCGGGGGCAAAAATTACGACTGTATCAAGAATTGTGCTCAAAGAAGACGGCGGTTCGATTTCGGGTAAAGCATTCGTTGCAAAATCACCTCTGGCGGGCATAAGCATAATTGCAGAGCGAAATGCTGATGATACAGAAGCGGCAAGAACATACTATGCTCTTTCTAATACAAACGGCTCCTTCACTTTTGATTCTGTTGCACCCGGCTTGTACACTGTTACAGCGGTTTATCCTGGATACAAGAGTGTAAGTCAGGCAAATGTTCATGTCAGTATTGGTGAAAAAATCGAACTTGCAGATTTTATGATTTCTGAAGAAACAACATATTCTCTGACAGGTACATGCGTACTTGAAGGCATCAGCACTGGTTTTGAAGGAACAAATGTTATTTTGCAGAGTACTACAGATTCTAAAAAAACGAAATCAACTACGACAAATGTTGAAGGCGTGTACATATTTTCAGATCTGGATGCAGGAAGCTATCTTCTTACTTTCTCAAGAAGTGGTTTTATTACTAACAGTTCGCTCACTGTAGAAGTTGGTGCAAAGAGTATTGCTGTTGCAGAAAGTGTTGCCTTAAAGTCTAGTGCTGGCTCGGTGAGTGGTACTGTTAGGCTAGAATCAGCTGAAACAAATGAGGGAATTTCTATTCTCGTTACAAACGAAAATGACAATACGGTTTCCTACAACACAGTCACAGATACAAATGGTCACTATGCGATTGCTGGAATCACGCCGGGAACATATCGTGTTCAGGCAACAAAGAGCGGTTATAACACTGGCATTTCTGACCCATTTGCCGTTTCAAGCGGAATTACTTCTACTCCGTCTGATATGCTTCTTTCAATAAGTCTCCGGGCTTTGTACGGAACGGTTACTCTTGAAGGTCGAACAGACTTTTCTGGCGTACGCATTACGGCTACAAAGACTACTAGCACAACAGAAATTTACAGTGCACTTTCAAACAAATATGGTGTTTACGCTTTAAGCGGTATGACTCCTGGAGAATACATTCTTTCTTATTCTTATGAAAGTTATCGGTCGTATACAAGTTCTTCTGTTTCTCTTAGCAATGACTCTTCTCTTAAACTTGATGATGTTGAGCTCAAGAAAGCAACTGGAAAAATCAGTGGAATCGTCAATCTTGAAGGCTGTGTTGACCATTCCGGCATTACGGTTTCTGTAGTCGGAACAGATTACACTTACATCACAGAGTCAAATGGTGCTTACGAATTTACTGTTCCAAGCGGAAACTATCCGGGCGGAGTTCGTTTTGAAAGAGAAGATTTCCAGCTCACGGCAAAAGCTGAGACAATTCCTGTTTTGACGGACAGCACTTATGGTGTCCTCACTGTGGAAATGAAGGCAACTGCCAACACTTTGAAGGGCATTACAACACTCGCCGGAACTGATGATGCAAGCGGCATTAAGGTAACGGTGGATGGACTGGATGACAAAACATACAGTGCAACAACTAATAAAGAAGGAAACTGGCAGCTCGACCATATCCCTCTCGGCTATCAGACTGTGCGTTTCAGCAAGACAAATGTCCCGGATGTTACAAGTGAGGTTCAGGTAGTTGCAAGCGATTACATAGACTTGGGCAGCCTTGAAATGATTCCTGATTCTGCAACCTTAAAAGGCTATGTCTTCCTCGATGGAATGAGTGACAACGCAAACATTTCAGTCACGGTAACAACAAAAGACAAGGATGATATTGTGGTTCGCACAACAAGCGACGGTGCATTTGAGGCTACGAACATCCTCGCAAGCGGAAACCATACGGTTACATTCAGCAAAGAAGGATGGAACAGCCAGAGCCTTACTATTGACGACTTTGAACCTCTTGAAGAGCGTACGATTGGCACGAACCGCGAGTATGTTCTTACTGATACGACGGCTCCAGCATGGGGAAACTCGCCGGTTACGATTAACAGCGGGGCAAATTATGCAAACAATACAAAACTTCACATCGATTTAAGCCTTGTTGAAAAGGGTAGCGGCATCGAAAAAATGAGCGTGCAGATTACGCGCACCGCCGACGGCATTACAAGCGCACTGTATCCTTCAAGCTACAATTGGCAGAATTACCAGATTGGATTTGATTTTGATTTGGAAGAACTTCCAGACCAATATGTAGGAAATGGCACATACAGACTTTATATAACGCTCAAAGATAAGAGCGGAAATGTCTCAGAAACCGCGGAAAAGGCGATTACGATTACCGACCTTGTAACTTCATTGAGTGGCGTTCTCACAGGCGACAAGCTGCACTTGACCGAAGAAAACAGTCCGTATCTTGTTGAGGCAGATTGTTTGGTTAGCGAAGGACAGACACTCGTAATTGATCCGGGCGTTGAGATAAGGTTTGCTGCGCCATATTCAATCAGCGTAAGCGGAAGCATCGAGGCACGCGGTACGGCAGAAAAGAAGATTTTATTCACTTCCGATTGCGTAAACCAAGAGCATACCTATACTACTACAGAGTGGGGCGAATATCAGGATTCCGATGGGAATTATCAGTGGGGAGAGCATGAAGTCACCAAAACTGAAGGAACGACTGTTTACTGGAACGGAATTGCTATTAACGGTGGTTCTGTGAGCACGGAAAATACGTACAACTATGTCTCTGGTAATATTATGGAATACTGTGAATTTGAATATGCAAACACTCCGCTTACAATTAAGGCGGGAGCGTATATCAACAAGTGCCATTTCCATGACTGTACGACAGCTATTAGCATAGGTTATTCTACAGTGTTGATAAATAATCTTTTTGAAAATGGAATAACTGTTGTTACGAATTCTGATAGTGGTATACAAAAATTATTCATAATTAATAATTTGATAAAACAATACGCTCATTTTTACAAATGGTATGGAATAAATTTTGAAGTACGTAATAATACTTTTGAAGATACTGCAATTGATATAGCAACTTTCTATGGTTGGGATTTTGGTAACACTTTTGCATATAATGTGTTTACAAATTCTTCAATAAGAATTGATTGCAAAGCATCTGAATTTTTAGCGACCTTCAGCGATAATAATTTTGTTGATTGCAATAGTCCAATAATTACAGCACATGGTGAATATGTGTCAAATTATACATATAACTTCACTCACAACTACTGGGATGCAGCACAGACCGATGAATTGAATAACAAAGGCAGTTTAGCAAACATCTCGTTCTTCTCAGATTACTACGATGACTTTAAGCTTTCCCGCATCGATTACTCTAAATGGGCAACAGAGCCGTTTGAAAACTGCGGCTATTCAGAGACAGGCTTTGTTGCATTTGATTATGCGGTGAACGGTTACGACTTTGGTTCTGATTCAGGATACTATCCAGAAAGCACGGACACACATTTGAATATTGAGCTTACTCCTCAGTATTACGAAAATCCAATAACACAAATGCGACTTGCCCAGAGTTATGAAGAACTCAAAAAAGCAGCTTGGCAAAGCTACAGCACAAACACAACATTTACGGTAAATAAATCAAAACTCGTAAACGGGGCGGCAACAATTTATGTACAGATAAAAGACAGTGTAGGAAATGCTTCTTCCGCTGTAGTACATAATATTCCGTATGACACGCCAGTTTGTTCGTTTTCAATTGAAGACGGAGCTGTATTTGGAAGTGGCACCAAAAAGCAGGAAGTTAAATATTCTGCAACTGATTTGTGTAATATTACTTCTGGCACATTCAGTCTTGACGGTGGCAAAATCAATAGTTGGTCAGGAAGCAACTGGGGAACAAATTTCTCTAATAGTTACACTCTCCCGCTTGGATATATGGCTGCTGGCACACATACTCTCACAATGACAGCAACAGACAGTGCTGGCAACACAGGCGAAACAACTATTTCATTCACGATTAACCGTACATTCAACGAAAGTGATGTTGCAAATATTTCTTACGACACCACAACAGGTCAGTTCATAAAAGATGCAGGTACTGTGCACCTGTGGCATTTGGATAACGACGGCTCAGAGAATATTGGAACGGCAGCAATTACAGAATACACGCACACCAATGGCGGTTTTGAGGGCTCTGCTTCTCGTCTGAACGGTAGCGTTCCACTTGATATTTCTTCAAATGCCTTTACCGTTGAATTTTGGACACGAGGAAGTAGCCGAATAGTATTTGCTAAAGAATCTACATTAGAAGTTTATAACCGTTACGATTCTGCGACGGAGTACAACCATATTATGCAGCACTCTTATATAACGACCGATGGTGTCTCTAACTCTCGTTGTTATGCCGATGCACGTATTCGTGGTGATGACCAGTGGCACTATTGGGCATATGTCTACGGTAGCACATACAGTGCAGTTTACTGTGACGGTGTGTGTGTTTCTTATCAAGACGGATTTACACACACACTGAATACAAACAACAACAATTTGAGCATTTCTTCAAGCGGAATCATCGATGAAATCCGTATTTCAAACAGCGCGCGTTCAGCTGATGAAATCAACTCATACTACAAGACTGCAAAACCAATTCTCGATGCAAATACAGGTTCACTTGAGGCAATCGTTTACTAAGGAGAAAGAGAATGAAAAGACTTATACGAAATCTACTGAATATTACAATGCTTTGTTCTTTGGGCATGATTATTTCCTGCTCAAACGATACTGAAGAACCAAATATTACGAATGAAACACCCATTGTTGTGAATCAAGAAGAAGGAATAGCAACAGTCCGCATGTTTGTGCCAGACTACTATGCACTTGCAGAACAGGGTACAAACCGTGCAATCGCACCACAGACTACCACAGCCCGACTTTCATACAACGTAAACGGCTCGTGGGTCGGAATCAACAGTATAAATCTTTCTGACGCAACAAAAACAGCGGTCGAAAATGCTCCGGATGGATTTAGCGGCTCTGTTTACACCTGCACTTTCAGTGGCGTTCCGGTCGGTACATACAACGCTGGCAATTTACAAATTGAACTCATGGATGCAAGTGGAAATGCAATCACTTCGGGAACAAACACAACCAGTGCAACTATTGTCAAAGGTGGCTCTGCAAGCACTACATTCTACACGATTCCTGTTTCAACCGATGCAAACACAGGAAACTTGAAAGCTGGCGAAATGAGATTCAGCCGGGCGGCATTAGTTTCAGGCGTAGACTATCCAATCGCAATCACTTCAAGTGGTGATTATCCAGACCTGGTGCTCTTTTCTAGTGACGGAAAACTGAGCAAGTACTACGCCATCGACAGCGAAACTGCTGCAAGCATTACTCTTGCCGTGGACACAACCGATGTATACTACCTTGGCTTGTGGGCAGATGATGGTAAAGACATTGCCCGCTATACACTCAGCTTTGATTTTGGAAGCGGAACGCAGGTTTCTGGAGTTCTTACTGGAGACTCACTCACTTGGACAAAAGCAAAGAGCCCATACATCGTAAATGGCAATTTGCTTGTACGCGAAGGCAGTGAACTTACAATCGAGCCTGGCGTTATCGTACAATTCACTGGTGACTACTATCTCAAAGTAAATGGTGTAATCAGCGCAATCGGTTCAAAGACAGCCCCGATTATCTTCGTACAATCAGGCGATAATCTCGGCTCTTGGAGTGGAATCAGCATCGACAGCACGACAAGTCTCAATATAACTGACAATTACACCTATGCTTCTGGCAATATCTTGAAAAACTGTATGGTGATTGGTGCAAATACACCACTTACGCTCAATTCTGCGGCGTATGTTGATTCTTGTACGTTCACAGGAAATAGTGATTGTGTGAACGTTAATGGTAGTAATTCTGTAATTATAAATAATGTCCTTGATTCAGGAATTTCTGTAAATGGATACTACACAAAGGTTGTTAATAATAAGATTTCATCTCAAATGGAATTTGAATGGAGTTCTAACCGATCAATAGTGAAAAACAATACAATAACAAATGCATCTGTTAAACTTTATCCCTATAGTAATGATGGGAATATATTTATCTTCTCTTCAAATGTGCTTAATTCATGCTCAATCTCTGTTAGTACAAACATAGGAGAAGATGCACAAATCAACGGTAATAATTTTGTCGGTTACAACGGTATTATACTTGATGCTTCAATGTGCTCTTATGCAACCCGCAAATACTTCAACTTCACCGGCAACTACTGGGGCGAATCTCAAACAGCAGAATTGAACGAGCTTGGAGATGACACAGATATTTCATTCTTCAATGATTATTACGATAACTTTGAATGGACCGAAATCGACTATTCTAACTGGGCAACATCTCCAATCGAAGGTGCTGGATATCTTGGAGACGGATTTATCGCATTCGACTACACAATCAACGGTTATAACTACGATAACGGTGGTTACTACCCTGAAAGCACTTCGCCAGAGCTTTCTATTGCAATTGCACCTCAGTATCACGCAAACAGCATTGCCTCTGTACGAATTGCACAAAGTCTTTCTGCTCTTAAACAAACAGCATGGTCTTCATACAGTGCAAGCAAAAACTTCACTGTAGACAAAAATTCTCTCACAAACGACATAGCAACAATTTATGTACAGCTTAAAGATAGCAAAGGCAATCTTTCAAGTCCTGTTATACATGAAGTTCCGTTCGACAATCCTGTGGTTACGCTTTCCATTGCTGACGGCACGACATATTCAAGCGCAACAAGTTCTGTATCGCTCAATTTCAGTGCAACGGACAAAGGAAATCTTACACAGTACGCACTGTATCTTGATGGTGTAAAAGTGAAGTCCGAAGAATCCTCGTCTGGCTGGGGAAAATCTATTACAGGCTGGTCATATTCACTTGGTCTTGCCTATATGTCGGCTGGTACACATTCACTAAAACTGACATTTTGGGATTCTGCTCGCAATTCTACGACAAAGGAAATTTATTTTACGATTAACCGCACTGTAGATACAAGCGTTTATGCAGGAACCTCATTTGACACAACAAGCGGACAACTGCTTAAAGACACCAATACTGTGTACCTGTGGCATTTAGACAGCAATGGAAGCGAAGCGAGCGGAGATGGCTCGGCATTTGTGAGCACTGAAAATGATGATACAGGTGGATTGAGTGGATATGCAAGATATGCGTATACAAGCGGTTCTGTTTCCTTACCGTTGGAGAATTCTTATACTGTAGAATTTTGGAGAAAAGGCAGCAATGATTTTAGAATTGAAAAATCGAGCGTATTTGAAATCTATTCTACCTATGGATATTACCAATATGCCTCTGCAAGTGGTAGTGTAACTTCTGAATACTTCGATTGGCCTCTGCCTTCTGACGACAACTGGCATTTCTGGTCTTATGTGTTTGAATCATCTTATACAGCAGTTTATTGTGATAGTATTCTGGTTTGGTTTAAACCTGCTATTTCACAAACAACTGCTTCAAACGACAACAAACTGTATGTTGACTGCCGTAACATCGACGAGCTTCGCATTTCCCGCACCGCCCGCAGTGCAGACGAAATCGCCGCATACTACACCGTGGCAAAAGACTTGATTCAGTAATAGGGTTGTTCTTCCTCTAATTAAGGGATTTCCGTGTATTGCGGAAATCCCTTTATGTGCTATACTCTTTATAAGGTTTTCAATCCGTTGAAATGAGGTAATCGCATGGGCATTTATCTGAATCCAGACAACGAAAATTTCAAGGATATTCTTCGCAGAGAAATCTATGTCGATAAAACTGAGATGATTTCGGTCATCAATCATTTTATCGACACAGACAACAAATATGTCTGTGTTTCACGCCCACGCCGTTTTGGAAAAACGATTGCTGGAAACATGCTGTGCGCCTACTATTCCAAAGGCTGCGATTCGCGTGAGCTTTTTACGCCGTACAAAATCGCCAAATCTCCCGACTTTGAGACCAAACTGAATAAATACAATGTCATAAAAATTGATGTGAACAGTGAGTATCAGGCGGCCGACAACAAGGAAAATCTTCTGAGCGACATTACTAAAATGGTTCGTTCTGAATTGACGGCGGAATTTCCCTCTGTAGAACTTGAAGAAACTGACACTCTTCCACGCTGCATCTTAAAAATCTACGCTGCAACAAAGGCAAAGTTCATCATCATTCTGGATGAATATGATGTTCTGGTACGCGAACAAGTTTCGGAAAAACTGTTTAACGAATATCTTTCTTTTTTGAACGGTCTTTTTAAGAGTGACACGCTTCGACCGGCAATCGTTCTTGCTTACCTTACGGGAATCCTGCCAGTTGTCCGCGATAAAATTCAATCCAAGTTGAATAATTTCCGTGAATATACGATTCTGAACGCAAATGAACTTGCGGAATACATTGGTTTCACATCAGATGAAGTGAAATCTTTATGCGAAAAATATAAAATTGATTTTGAGGAATGTAAGCGCTGGTACGACGGCTATCATCAGAATGGATTTGAGATTTACAACCCAGAATCGGTGATTATGAGCATTCAGGAAAAGAATTTCTCAAGTTACTGGGGAAAAACTTCTACTTATGAGGCGATTGCGGAACGAATCAGGCAGAATTTTGCGGGTACAAAAGAAGATGTCATAAAAATGCTTTCGGGCGAGAGTGTTGATGTAAATGTGACCCGCTACATGAACACTATGAATTCCTTTACAACCCGTGGCGATCTGTTCACTTATCTGATTCACCTTGGCTATCTTGCCTACGACCATGTGATGTATGACGAGGGAACTTGCCGAATCCCAAACAAGGAAGTGCGAGGCGAGTGGTTCAATGCTATTGAAGCAAACAATGATTACGCCGTAACGAATCAGATTATTCAGTCTTCAAAAGAACTTCTTGCTCAGACGATTCGTAGAAATTCTGACGCTGTGGCAAAAGCTCTTGATGTGAGCCATATTCATGTTACATCAAACCGAAGCTACAATAACGAAGATGCCTTGCAGAGTGCGATTTACCTTGCTTTTATCTATGCCTTGAACCGATACACTGTAATAAAAGAGATGACGACTGGTAAGGGCTTTGCTGATGTAGTCTTTATTCCGTTTGTTCCGAATTATCCTGCCATGATAATCGAGCTGAAGCGTAATGGTTCTGCGGAAACCGCCCTCACTCAAATCCGCGAGAAAAAATATTTTGATTCGCTTTCAAATTACAGCGGTAACCTGCTTTTTGTGGGCATCAACTACGACGAAGAAAGCAAGACTCACGACTGTAAAATAGAAGAATTTGTTAAATAAGCCTGCCCCAAAAAAAAGTGAAATGCCGGTCGGTTTTTTCCGAAAATCTAAGGGAGAACTTCTTTTTTTGGAGATTTGCATGAAATCTTTTCGTGTTTTTTTGTTTTTTGCAGTTTTTCTTTTGATTTTTCCTCTTTCGGCTCAGAATAATAAATTCCGTATTCCTGATTCTTCGGTTATCAGGGCTTCTGTTGCAGAAAATTGGTTTGAAGAGCCGCTTGATGTCGTCAGGCATAACAGAACGGAGCTTCGCACTAATGAAATCGGGCAGGTTTTTGAGGTGCGGATGGAAGAAACCCATGATATTTTTTCTATTATAATCGCGCCGGAAACACAGCTTTCTGTTGATGTGTACACTCAGAATGGAATCGAGAGAAAGGTCGTTAATGAATATCCTGCTGATGCGGCTGGTTCATGGGTTTTGATTCGTGATGCGGTTTCAGGAAAGCCGTTGAAAATCCGTTACTATTTTGCTGGAGACAGTGAGGTTTACATTCAGTTCTCTCCAAGTGCAAACAAGTCTCTTGCTGATTATGTGATTGGTGACTGCATTGCTGCTCGCGGCGTTCCTGTCGGGGTTCCTTTTGAGTATTTCTACACGGCTTCATTTTATGCTGTTCTCTGTCTGACCGAAAAGACTCTTCCATGGCATTACGCGGACATTCATCCTGAGCAGTATCATGGAAATCTCGTGATGGTAAATGTAATCCGAAAAAATCTTTCCAGAATCAAGCAGGTCAAAGACGGTTGTTATAATGAATTTGGCAATCCGGTTTATATTGGCGGCAAACTTTCTGGCAAACCGCGCGAAGTTGATCAGGACGATGTGAAAAACAATATTCTTACGATGAATCATTCTGGGTTCTTAAAATGGATTGTCGATGGAGAGATTGTGCCGTTGACAGGAAGCTCTACTTATGTCGCACCTCTTTTGCGCGAGACAACTCAGCTTAATCCGCTCGGACTTGCAGGAAATAAATCTCGTACAGAAAGCCTTTTCCATTCTTTGGATTGGACACGCAATCTTGCAACGGCGCGAATGTCTGTTCAGGCCCGAAGAAATTATCTGTATGAAGAAAGCGGCGTAGATGTGAACATTGAGCCGTTCAGTGCGGAACTTTCTTCAAAAGGGATTACGGCTGTTGCCGGTTACATAAAGAACAGTGGTTATGAAATCAAATATCTGAAATCTCTTTTGTATGTGCTTGCCGTTACTGATCCGACATATTATTATCTTGCAGCGGTGCGAAGGACTGTTCATCCGGCAGACGGATCGCCTGAATTCAAGGTTTTTGATTCTTCAGCGGCGATTTTCCCGTATTTTGACAAGAACGGCCAGTTCGGTTGCACTGTATTTGAGAACGGAAAAGAGCTTTCTCTTCAGCAGTTTATGAAAAAGTATCCGGATTGCTTTGTTCATCTTACTAGAGTGCTTTCTTCTGACAGGTTTAATCCGCTATAATAGACCGAAATGCAGAACATGAAGAAATTTTTTATAGTTCCATTTGTTTTTCTGATTTTACCACCGCTTTTCTCTGAGAACAAAAAGCTTGCCGCAGATTTAAAATCAAGCTACAAGTCAGGGTTTTATCCTGGTGTCGTTCGTTATGCCGAAGAAATTCTTCGCACAGAGAAAAATTCGCTCGCAACATTCAGGGCGGCCGTTTATGAAGGCGAAAGTCTCTTTAGGATGGGGCGCATCGAGGATTCCATTGCGATTCTAAAAAAACACCAGATGAACGGTGATTCGCTTAATCCTGAGACAGTTTTGCTTAATGCGGCCAGATTTTTCTGGCTTGGACGGGCTTATTTTTCACAGGGCGAGCTTGCGCTTGCTCAGAGCTCTTTTTTTGCCAGTGCGGCGATTTTTAAGGATTTGCAGGAAATCAGTCCGAAAGACGCGGAAAATTCTTTCGATTATTATGCACTTTCTATGCTTTACGGTGGAAAGTGTTATTTTCAGTCAAAAGATTTCAAGAAGGTCGTTCCGCTTTTTGAATATGTCGTTTCGAACGGTGCAAAATTCAGCCGATTTGATTTTGATGATGCCGTTCTTTCGCTGGCACAGACCTATAATCAGCTTGGGGATTTCGAGAATGCCCGAAAATGTGAAAATCTGCTTTCCCAGCTTGAGAATGTGGATTTTGATGATGAAACCGCTTATTCCCTTCTGATTTTAAAAGGTGAAGCTCAGGAAAATCAAAAAAAATACAAAGCGGCCTACGAAACTTATTGCACTGTAATCGAAAAGGCACCGTCACATCTGGCGGCAACTGCAATGCAGAAGGCTTATGCCGTCTCTTCTGAGCACAAAGCTGAAGTTGGCAGTGAACCGGGAAGCGTTCTTTTGAATGCAGAAAATCGTCTTTCCGAATATCCTGATTTGCTTTCAGAATTCTGGACAAGACTTGCAGTTGATGCCTTCAACGAAAAGGATTACAAAAAATCACTCTCATATTTCACCGAAGCCGAACACAGTGCGTCTGACTCACAGAAAGAAATTTCGGCTGTTTATCGTGCGGAAATCGCTTATCTGACGGCGAATGAAAAATCTGCCGGATGCAAAAAGGCAGTCTCTATTTTGGGCGAAGCCGTTCTTACAAAATCAGGTTCAAAAAACGAGACGATTCTGCTTTCAATCGCAAGATATAACGCTTATCTGAAAAACTGGAAAGATTGCGAAACTTACGCGGCAAAATGCCTTAAATCAGAAAATGATGAGATTCAAAAAAATGCGGTCTACTGGTTCGCACTTGCCAAATATGAATCAGGAGACATCGTTCAGGCGATAAATTCAATCGAAAACTACAATCGTGAACTGAACGGACTTCCGCCGGTTCCGTCTACTGCAAAAGCGCCACCTTCTCCGCTAAAAATTACCGAAAAATCGATTCTGAATCTTTATGCAAAATCTCTTGCAAAACAGGGAAAATACCACGATGCCGATGTGATTTTCTATTCTCTGGGCGAAAAGAATCAGCTTGATAATGACGGTCGTCTGGACTATTCGCGCACACTCCTGATTGCGGGGCACTACATTTCAACGAAAGAGCAGGCTTCAAAGGCTAAAGGCGATGAGGCGATTTATCTTGCGGCACTGGCTTCTTTTAATCAGCACAGGTGGGGCGAGGCAGAATCTGCTTTCTCAAAGGTGATTTCATCAAAGACCCTTCAAAAAGATTATGTGGCTTACGCTCAGTTTTACATGGGATATGCTCAATATCAGCTTGGGGAATATTCAAAGGCTGTCACTTCATTGATTCATTTTATAGAAGAAAATCCTCTGCATCTTTTTTCATGGTCTGCAAACATGACTGCGGCCCGTGCGGCAACTTTTGCTAAAAATGAATCGGTTGCGCTTAGTTCGGCACAAAAAGCTGTCAGAATTGCAAAGAATGAAAGCGAAAAAAATGAGGCGATTCTTCTGAATGCCGGAATTCTTTCAGATTCTCAGAAATTCGATGAGGCGCTTGCAGTCCTTTCTCCATACACAAACCAGCGCTCTGCATTCGGCTATGACTGTAAATATCGAAGTGCGGAAATCCTTGTTCAGAAAGGAAATTTTGCCGGAGCGGACAAGTATTTTGCTGAACTTGCAGCATTAACTGACAGTAATTTTGCTCTGATTGCAGAAGAATCCTGCTACAGGCGTGCAGAAATTGCATATTCGCAGGGAGATTTTGGAAAAGCGGCGGAACTTTTCAGCGAATACAGCCGTCGTTTTGCAGGCGGAAGATTTAATTTCGCGGCAATTTATTTTTCTGCGGATTCAATGGCAAAAAGCGGCGACGAAACAAAGGCAATTCTCCGCTATCTACAGATTGTTGATTCGAAAGCAGAAACTTCATATCGCTATGGTTCAGAAAAAAATCTCGTGGACTTGTATCAGAAAACTGGTGAACTCAAGGAAGCGATTGCCATGGCGAATAAAATGATTGATGATTATGGCGAGCAGGCTTTACGAGACGGAATCGACAAAAAAATCAAAGAACTGAAAAATTCGACTGTCTGGAACGCAAATTCTGAAGAAGACAGAATAAAATCTGCGGAAACAGCACTTGCCAAACAGAAGAAAGATCCTTCGCAGAGTGCGGCTGCCATGAAGAATGCGATTTTCCTTGCTGGTGCATACCGAAACCGTGGCGAAAACAAAAAATCGGCAGAAATGTATCTTGATGCCGTAAAATATTCGCGACAGGCAGGAAAAGATGATAATGCTGCCAGAAGTTTGTACGGGGCAGTTGAATCATTTGATGCGGCAGGTTTATACGCAGATGCAAAGGCGACTTTCACAGAGATGAAGAAGCTTTATCCAGAAAATAAATATACAAAAGATGCAGAAAAAATCGTGAATCACTTGTAGTCAAGGAGGCAACGCCGTTAACGCGGAGTTTATAAGGAGTTTAGTGATGAAGAAATTTTTATTGAAAATGATTTTACTTTCAGCCACTGTTTCAATTTTCGCACAGAATCAGGCAAAGCAGAACGAGGTAGTCGAAGAAGAAATTGAGTTGCCCGATGTCACGACTGTTGTAAACGGAAAAACTTTCACCGCAGGCAAAGACTCGGTTCCTGATTATACAAAGATTTTGCCTGAGTCTTCTGCACCAAAGGTTCAGCTTCCTCAGATGGAAGGCGTAAAGGCCGCCAGGGAAATTCCTGAAAGCCGGGAGCGTGCAAGTCAAAAAGAAAAGGACATTTACGCACAGGGCGAGCTCGGTGCCGGTTATCCTTTCTATTTTAAAGGCGATTTTTCGATTTACAGGGCTTCGGGAAATTCACCATTTGAAATTGATTTTAATCATGAAAGTTCAGAAGGTTTTGCCGGCAAAAAGTCAAAGGAAGGCTATTTTGAGCGGGGAACTTCTGTTCACGGAAAAAAATCGCTGTTCGGAACTTACGGAAAGCATGAAATTGAGGGCGAGTACAAGATGAGTGATGACGGCCTTCAGCTCAAATCTGACGCATTTTCTGACACGGTAAAGCATACAATTTCAGGAAATGCTGAATCAAACTGGCGTACTGACAAAGGGCTGCTTATTTCTTATGGAGTGGACGCTGCATGGTTTAACCGTTACGGCGAAGTCATGAAGGACAATTTTACGAGCGGAAATTATATCGATAGTACGAAAATCATGGACTTGAATCCCTTTGCAGGAATCGGCTGGACGGACGATGTTTTTAAGCTCATCTTCACTGGTTTTTACGGATTTCAGGCAAATCTTGAAAAGGGTGAAAATCTTTTGAAACTCGAAGATTCTTCAAGTGCTGACTATTCGCATCGCGGACAGTTTAAGCTGGCTCTTTCAGTAGAAAATGAATCAATTACTGCTGGTGCAGATGGTTCTGTAATCGTCGGAACTGCAACTGGTTCAAAAAAAGTTCTCCCGGCATTTACAGGCATTTTTGACCTCAAGACCGAAAGCTTTACTGAAGACAGGGACATCACGCTTTCATTCCGGGGCGGCCTCGATTCTTATCAGGAAAAAATACGCAATCTTGAGAATAAATACCGCTTTGCTGTAGCACCGGCCCTTCCATGTGAAACTTCGGACTGGTTTGCAAGCCTTGATTTGACACTGCCTGTTTTGAGTTCATTTGAAGTAAAATCTGGCTTTGAATTCCGAAAAACTGCCTTTGAAAACGGAATCTGGATGGCAAAGTACGAGAATTCAAATCTTCTCTCTGCTATCGATGCAGCGGAAGCAGTTCATAATTTTGGCCTTTATCTGATTGCACCTGAAGAGCGCACGGAATTCAACACAAATCTTGGTTTCTTTGCTGATTTTTCACCTGTTAAAGCCGGATTGGAATGGAAATCATTCTGGAAAGATTGTCCGACTCTTGAAGATGAACATAAAGTCCGCCTTTCGCTCGAATATCAGAGTCTTGATGCAAAGTGGAATGCCGGAACTTCAACGCTTTTTGCTCTTGGCGAAAATGCCGACAAATGTCCGAATCTTTCTGGATGGGCAGAAATCCGGGTAGCTGGCGCGCTTAGTATTGCTTTTGAAGTCAATGATGTAATAAAATTACTTCATGGAACAAGCCGCGATTTCGCACATTCTCAGTACATAACAACTTCTGGAAATGCGGTTTTGCTGGCTAAATTCCAGTTCTAATTGAGGGGAAAATATGATTGGTTTATTAAAAAGTGGCGGAATCTTGATGATTCCGATTTTGCTTTGTGGTCTTTTTGCGACTTACATTATCATTGAGCGTTGCGTTTACTTTGCTTCAGTTCAGAAGCGCGACAGAGAATTACGCAAAAATCTTGAGGAACTGCTTGGACGCGGAGAATTTTCTGCAGCAGAGGCTTTCTGCAATCAGGCTGGCACGCCGCTCTCTCATGTGGCCAAAAAGGCAATCGGCTGTCGTAAGCTCACCGAAGATGACATGCGTGAAATCGTTCAGTGCGAGATTGATTCTGTTGCACCACAGTTTGATCACTGGCTCACTCTTTTGAGCACAATCGCAAATATTTCAACACTTCTCGGTCTTTTTGGAACTGTAACCGGCAACATTAAGGCATTCGGTGTTTTGGGTTCCGGGGGTACCATGGGTAATCCGGCTGTTCTCGCAAGTTCAATTTCCGAGGCCTTGATGACAACTGCGGCTGGTCTTTTTGTTGCAATTCCTTCTCTTATTTTCAGCAATGCTCTTTCACGCAAGGCAGACAAGCTTGTTACTGAAATGGAAGGCACGGTCACAAAATTGATTCTCAGACTCACCGGGCGAGTTCTATGAAAGTTTCCAATCGAAAAAGACGGGGCGTAAATGTCGATCTTACGCCGATGATTGATGTCGTTTTTCAGCTGATTCTGTTTTTTCTCGTTTCAACGACTTTTGCAATTTTACCGGCAATCAATGTAAATTTGCCCGAAAGTTCAACGGCACAGGGAGCCGACATCGCAGGAATCACAATTACCGTTCAGTCAAATGGCAAAATGTGGTTCAATGATGAGCAGGTTTCGTTCAGGACGCTGGGTGAAAAACTGGCAAATTATGACACTGAAGGCCGCAAAAAAGAAGAATATCCGGTCACTCTTGAAGCTGATGAAAATGTAACGAACGGTTCAATCGTTAAAATCTTTGATGTTCTTCGTGGCGAAGGATTTGTGAGCGTAAATCTTAGGACGAGCGAAAAATGAGGCAGGTTGAGCAGAAACCCGCAATCGTGGGAGCTGTAGGCACGGTTCTGGTCTGGATTTTGATTTTTCTCTTCTTTTATTTTGGGGCGATTCTGCTTGCACCAAAGCAGTATAAAACTATAAAAATTCGGCTTGACGCACCCACAAAAACTGAAAGTCCGAAGAATGCCGAAAGCAAAAAATCTGAATCTCAAAAGACCGAGCAAAAAAAATCCGAACCTCAAAAAGCTGAAACTTCTGCTCAAAAGACAGAAAATAATACAAAGGGGGAAGTCTCCCCCTCACTTCAGCCGGCTGCGCCGTCTTTCGCTACCCCTTCTGCGGGGACACCCCGCAACGCCCCTGCTAAATCAGAGGCAAAAAAATCTGAGCCAAAAAAAACGGAGCCTAAAAAGGCAGAACCTGCAAAATCTGCTTCTAAGCCTTCGGAGCCTAAAAAAACTGAGCCTGCAAAAACAACGCAGGCTACAAAAAAAACTGAAACGAAGACCGTTGAACAGCCTAAACCTGTCGAGCAAAAGCTGCAAAAAAGCATGGAAGAACTTATGGCTGAACAGCAGCAGAAAAAGGCACCCAAAAAAGAATTTGACTGGTCTCAGTTTGATGAAATCGAAGGCACGACTTCTTCAAATTCTTCATCATCAGCGGTCGCAAAGGTAAATCCAAGCACTGCGGCAAGTCAGAACGCATTTTCTGGCAGTGCGGCATCATCTTCTTCAAACACATCAACTGCTACGACTGTGGCTTCAAGCACGGCACGCTCTTCTGCAAATCAGACGGCTAGTGCGGCCACATCAAGCGCGCTTGCTCAGGCTGTTTCCGCAAAGGCATATTCTTCATCGTCTGGTGATGTTTCTTCTTCTGTTACGGCAAACACTGGAAAATCATCAGACGGCAAGGTTTCACTTCAAATGACTGACGGCACGCCGCGAGTTCTTCTGGAACCGGCCGAGCCTAAAATCATTCTTTCTCCAGAAGCGGCTGCCCTGATTGACAGCACAAAACGCCTCACCGTTTCATTCACAGTTACTGCAAGCGGAAATGTTCCGGTCACAAGCGTAAAAATTTCTCCGGATATTCTTCCGTCACTCGTTACAATGGAAATCCGTGAGCAAATTTCGCGCTGGCGATTCCAGGCTGTTTCTTATGACGGTACGGCTCGTTTCGACTACACGATTAAAAAGAATTAGACTGGCAATTTTATTGAAAATTTCCTGTTTTTAATCTATAATTAGTCGTTATGCTCGATGATATAAAGGCTGTTGCGTTTGACATTGACGGCACTCTTTACCCTTCTTTCTCTCTATACTGGAGGATTATTCCATATATCATCAGGCATTTTCGATTCTATCTGCACTACAATAAAGTCCGAAAAATCATGCACAGAACGGCTCCCCTGCCGGATTTTTACGAGTATCAGGGGCGGGTTTTTGCCGAGCATTACGGTTGTACAGTCGCCGAAGCAAAAGCCCAAATCAAAAGAATTGCTTATGACGGTCTCAGGCCGTACTTTGAACGAATCAAGCCATTCACGGCAGTACACGAAACCTTCAAAGCTCTCCGCGAAAAGGGCTACAAAATCGCTCTCCTTTCCGATTTTCCTCCAAGTCAAAAAGGTGAAATCTGGGGCTTAATTCCTTACTGCGATTTTGTTCTCGGTTCAGAAGAACTTGGAGCACTCAAACCTTCAAAATATCCGTTTGGTGTTATGGCAAAGGCTCTTGCGCTTGAACCAAATCAAATCCTTTATGTCGGCAATAGTTTCAAATTTGATGTCCGTGGGGCAAATAATGCCGGCATGAAAAGTGCAGTAATCGCTTCTCCGCTTAAAAAATTTTTCAGCAAAAAAATCAAAGAAGCTGATATTTCATTCTCAAACTATCGTCAATTTCTCAATATTGTGTTATAATAAGTGGCTTAACTTTTAAAGTTAGGGTGGGGATAAAAAAGTGATAGGTCTAGCAGTATTATTGTCGATTGTTGCGTCGGCTTCAGTCTCTTTTGTCATGCGTAAATTGGGCGGTGGAACTCCGACCAACGATAATCTCAGGGTTTTCATTGAAAATAAAAAAAAGGAAATAGAGCGGATGTTCGAGGAACGAGGTCAGCGCTTAAATTCTATTTCCGCCGATCTTGAAACTCAGCAGGCTCAGGCCGCCGCCGCTGTAAAAAAACTTGAATCACAAATCTCTGAATTTGACTCCGCAAGTGCTGATTTTGACAAGCAGTTTGATGCTGTTGACAATATCGGCCAAAAAATCGACGCGTACGGCAAAGTCCTTTCTGAACTTATGGAAATGACAGAAAATGTCGAAGAAAACCTGCTCCGAATCAAAAAAGAATCTGCATTAATCGAAAAACTGAATTCCAAAATCGCCGAACAGGAAAAGGCAGTAAACAGAATCGAAGGCAAAATCCCCGAAATCAGCAACGAATTCTCAAAGCGAAACAACGAAAGTCTCAAGCTCATTGGAACCGAGCTTCTTAATCAATATAAAGAACGCGCCCAGGAAATTGACGGCTCTACAACGGCATCTGTTGAACGCGTTGAAGAACTTCTCAAACATCTTCAGAACGGCATAAAAGAAGCATACGAACAGGCTGCAAGCAAGGCACAAAATCTTGAAGAACAGGCATTTGCTCAGCTTACTCAGGCAGCCGAAAGTCGCAAAGAAAATATCCTCAAGGCAATGGAAAGCCAGACTAACCAGCTTTCAGGTCAGATTGATAATCAGATTGCTGTTTCACAAAAGGCAAGCATTGCAAAAATCACTGAACTTGAAACTGCGCTTAATCAAAAAGTCGGAGCTATTGCCACAAATGTAGACAATGATATCGCTGAAATAGATTCTTCTATAAAAGAGAAGACTAAGGCTCTCAATCAGCAGTTTAACGCCGGAAATGCAGAAATCCGCCAGCTTCTTACAGAGGCACTTTCTTCTGCAAAAGCTACTTCAAAGGAACTTGCGGCAGAAAACAACGGCAACGGAAAAACTCTCGAAACTTTGCGCGAAAATTTGGGCAAGCAGATTCAGACTTTGCAGGAACGATACGCAAAACTGTTCCAGAAAGCAATTCAGAATGCGGACGAAAAAGAAACCGCCGCTTACGAAAAATATCAGAAAATTTCAGACGAGCATCTTGATTTGTTCAAGTCTCGTGTTGAAGAAAAAATCAATGGAATGCAGAGTGAAGTCAATTCACGCGTTACGAATTTCACGACGGACATCACAGAAAAACAGACTGAAATCGAAGCAAAAGTTTCTGGTCTTGTTGAAAATGTTGAGGGCAGATTTGCAAATCTTTCAGGTGGAATCGAAGGCAAATTCAACGAGTTGCAGTCAAGCGTTGTCTCTAAATTTGCCGGTCTCACTCAGGGCGTTGACGAAAAAGTCACGGACATGCAGCGTGACATGCTCACAAAAATCACCAATTTGCAGAACGAAGTTGATTCAAAAGTCGTCGAGCTGCATGATTCTGTTGAAGCGAGCGTAAGTGAAATTCAGCGTGAAGTAAATGGAAGGGTTTCAAGCCTTCAGGGTGATGTTGATGTTAAGGTCACGAATTTCACGAATGATATTTTTGCACGCCAGCAGGAAGTTGAAAATACTGTTTCGGGCATGGCAGAAAGTGTTGAAAGTCGTGTTGCCAGTCTTTCAGACGGAATCGAAAATAAATTCAATGAATTGCAGACCGGAGTCATTGCGAAATTTGCAACGCTTACAGAAGGTGTTGAATCAAAAGTCAATGATTTGCAGCAGGATGTTGTCACAAAAATCAATGATTTGCAGGGCGATGTAAATCAGAAGATTGATACAATCGAAAATTCTGTTCAGGGCAAAATCGAAGAGCTTAATGGTACAGTTGACGGTAAGGTTAATTCCCTTGTTCAGACTGTCGAAGAGCGAGTTAACGGCCTCGATTACGATGTAGACGGCAAGGTCGATGAAATCGTTAAAGGCATCAATGATAAAGTTGATTCACTTCAGGCTATTGTTGACTCAAAAGTTGACGGCATGGAAAACCGCGTCAATGAAAAGGTCTACACGCTTGAAAGTGCGGTTGATACAAAAATCAATGATTTGGAACAGAAAGTCAGTGATAAGGTCGCTGATTTGGATGATGTTGTTGAATATAAGGTCAGCGGAATTGATGAAACTGTTTCCAAAAAAGTTGACGGCTTGCAGGGCATGGTTGATTCCAGAGTTGCGGGCCTCGAAGACGGTGTATCGCAGAAGGTCAGCGGTCTTCAGGAAATGGTAGATTCAAAGGTTTCAGGTCTTGAAGATGGCGTAACCAGAAAAGTCCTTGATTTGCAGGAACTGGTTGAAGGCAAGGTTTCAGGACTTGAAACTGAGGTTACTCAGAAAGTTGATACTTTGCAGGGCATGGTCGATTCAACAGTCGGCGGTCTTGAAACAGATGTTACTCAAAAAGTCACCGGTCTTCAGGAAATGGTTGAAGGTAAGGTTTCGGAACTCGAAGGCGAAGTCAATCAAAAGGTTGACGGCTTGCAGGAGATGGTCGAAGGCAAGGTTTCCGGCCTTGAAGCAGAGGTTACTCAGAAAGTTGATACATTGCAGGGCATGGTCGATACAAAAGTCACCGGTCTTGAAGCTGGCGTAACTCAGAAAGTATCTGAACTTCAGGAACTGGTTGAAGGTAAAGTCTCAGAGCTTGAAGGCGAAGTCAATCAAAAGGTTGACGGTATGCAGGAGATGGTCGAAGGCAAGGTTACTGGTCTTGAAGTTGATGTCAATCAGAAAGTTAACAATCTTCAGGGAATGGTCGATTCAACGGTCGGCGGTCTTGAAACAGATGTCACTCAGAAAGTCACTGATTTGCAGAATGCGGTCAATACAAAAGTCAAAAATCTTGAAAGCGGCGTCACAGAAAAAGTTGCTGATTTGCAGAACATGGTCGAAACAAAGGTTACAGGCCTTGATGGTTCAGTAGCAGAAAAACTTGAAATTTTGCAGAATCTTGTTAATGGAAAAGCAACTGGTCTTGAAGACGGCGTTGTCGCAAAAATCACTGATTTGCAGAATCTTGTTGAATCGCGGGTTACAGGCCTTGAAGACCAGGTAAACGGTCGAGTTCATACTTTGCAGGATTTTGTTGAAGGAAGAGTTGGCGGCCTTGAAAGTGATGTAAAAAACAAGGTCGATGAACTTCAGGGAATCGTTGAGCAGAAAGTCGGTGGCTTGCAGAATATCGTTGAATCAAAAGTCACTGTAATTGTTGATGGTGTTGCACGAAAAGTTGCTGATTTGGACGAAGCGGTCAATTCAAATGTCTCAAAACTTGACATCGGTGTAAGCGAAAAGATGCAGCAGCTTCTTGAGGCTGTAAACGGAAAAGTCTCTGAAATCCAGCAGAATGTTGTTGAGCAGGTCACTGATTTGCAGGGCGAAGTAAATACAAAAGTCAGCTCAATGCAGGAAGGTGTTCAGCGTATTGTTTCTGATTTGGAAGAGCAGGTCGATGCAAAAGTCGCTGATTTGCAGGAAAATGTCTCAGAGAAAGTCACGACATTCCAGAGCAATATTGTTTCATTGCAAGAGAGTGTTGTTGATAAAGTAACTAATTTGCAGAACGATGTAATTAACAAGGTCGAAAATCTTGAAAATGAAGTCGAAAACCGAATCTCAAGCCTCGAAAGTAGTGTTGACAATCGCGTAAACGGCACAAATGAAAAGGTTGAGGCAACCCTCAGCGAAGTCAAACAGAATCTTGAAGCATCAACTGAAGGTGCTTCGGAAGCAGCGGCTACGATTACAAAAACTGTCACAGCGGCAACTGAGCAACTCAATACATTTAAACTTCAGTCTGATCAGCAAATCAAGTCAATCAATGAAATGCTTAAAGACATGCTTGAGAACATTGCCGGCACTTACGATACCAAAAAATCTGAGCTTTTCTCTGCGGTTGACCGTCAGCTTGAAGCTTATCAGAAAGAAATGCAGTATCGTTTCGATAAACTTGAACAGACCGGAAATGATGTCGATGCTCTTGAGCAGGAACTTAAACAGTCGCTTGCCAAAACACAGGAGCGCGTTCTTGCAGAATTCAACAAATTTACAGAAGAACAGGCAATTCGGCACAATCAGTTCCAGGACGCAATTCAAAAAGATTCAGAAGTCACACAGGGAAGGCTTGCGGAACTCGAAAGTTCACTCAAAGTGCTCGAAGAATCTGCAAGTACGAATGTCACCGAAGCACTTAATGCCTTTGAAAAGAAGTACGGTGATGATTTGCGCCGCCGAAGCGAAGAAATTGACGCGAACATCGATTCTTGGCGTGAAAATTTTGATTCCAAGATGTCGATTTTGCAGTCTGATGAAGAAGAAAATCGCCGTCAGCTTGAAGTGAAGTACGCCGAAGATTTAAGAAATCATGTTGCTTCACTTACAGAAAAGACACGCGAAACTCTTGAACGATATGATTCTCTTATAAAGAAGACAAATGAAGATTTGCAGGCTCAGATTATCGAAGTTGAGCAGAAAATGCACGATTTCCGCGAAAAGAACCGTGCAGACTTGGATGCTGCGACCACAAATTCTGATTCTTATATCAAGGGAACGCTCAAAACTTACGGTGAACGCCTTAACGAGCTTTTGAACAAATCAATTGATTCAAGTTCTACAAAAATCAGTGATTTGGAACTTGAATTGCTCAACCGAACAGAGGCAAACAAAGCGAATATCGATGCAATGGTCGGTGATTTCAGGGCATGGAGTACCCAGCTCAACAATCAGTTCGAGCAGTCAAAATCGCTTTATAGTTCAAAATTTGAGAATATTAATAAGGCGGCAGAACAGGCCCTCACAGAAATCAAAAATAAATTCAATGCTGATTTTGAAGAGTTCAAGCGTTCTGCAAATTCTGACCAGGAAGAAATTTCTGCAAACATTGGCGAATTAAAGGACATGATTCAGGCTTCTGTTTCAACTTTCCGGACCGAGTCTGAAAAAATTGTTTCTGAGCAGGAAAAATCATACAATAAGATTCTCAACGAAACAAAAGAGCGCATTTCGGCACAGAATGCTGATTCAGAAAAAGCTGTCCGTGAAATCCAGAAACAAATTGAGGATATGAAGAATCAGCTTGCAGAACGACAGGGCGAAACAATCATGCAGATGAACAACAATGTTGATGCCCTGCAGAGCCGTTTCAGCGAAATTGATGGTCAGGTTAAGAATTTCGAAGCGAGAATGCAGATTTATCAGAAAGCAGATGAACTTCAGGCAAGCCTCGAAAAGCAGATTGAAGGAATCAAAAAAGAGCTTACTCGAATCGGAACATATCAGTCTGTTGTCAACGAGCTTGAAGGTCAGTTCACGAACATTCAGCGAATTAACAGTGACATCGACCAGAAACTTGCTAAATTTAATGCTGAAAAGAGCCAGATTGATTCAATCGAACGCGATTTCAACCGCCTCGTAAATTTGAGTGACACAATGGATCAGAAAATCAGCGAATTGCAGACAACAAATTCTGATTTGCAGTCTTTGCAGCTCACTGTGCGAAGTTTCCACGAATCCCTTGATAAAATTTCGGGCCGTTATGACAATCTCGAAAAGAAACAGGCTGTCCTGGAGCAAATTTCTGGCGAAGTCGATAAAACTTTTGACAATCTCAAAAATGTTGAGAGTCGTCTTGATACTGTTCAGAATCAGGCAGAAACTCTTCCGCAGACAATTTCCAAAATTCAGGCTCGAATCGAAGAAATTACTGCTAATTCGGGCAAAATCAATGATGCCGTTGAGCAAATCACTTCTTTGCAGAATTTGCTTGAAGAAACCGAAAAGCGAACTGAGCAGGTTCAGAAGGCAAAAGAAGGCATCGTGAACACGGAAATCCGTCTCAACAAATTGTCACAGGAAATCAACGATAAGTTCGACATGCTTGAGAAAATCACTCGTGCCGAAGTTGAAGAAAGTGCGGCTGAATCAGGTTCATACAGCGCAGGCTCAAGGCTTTCGCCAAAAGACCGCGAAACAATTATTCAGCTTAAACGAATGGGCTGGACCGTAGAAGAAATTGCCCGCCGATACAAGAGAACGGTTGGCGAAGTCGAAATGGTAATTGAAATGGGATTGTAAGTGTAAGAATTAGAAATTAGCAATTAGAAAGGTGCAATTGCTAATTTCTAATTACTAATTATTAATTGCTGTTTTCTAACAGGCAGATTGCCCAGACTTCTACGGCGCGGCCTTCACCAATGTCACCAAGCTTTTCACCTGTTTTGGCTTTTACGAAGATTTGAGATTTGCTTACACCGAGAATGTTTGCGATTGATTCTTGAACTTTTTCGCGGAAAGGAAGAAATTTTGGCTTTTCGAGAGCGATTACGCAGTCAAGATTTCCGAGTTGCCAACCGGCTTTGAGAACATCTTCCCAGCAAGTTTTGAGCAGCATGGCTGAGTCCGCATCCTTCCATTTTGGCTCGTTCGGCGGAAAATATGAACCAATATCTCCCAGTCCGCTCGCACCAAGAAGTGAATCTGTAATGGCATGAAGAAGAACATCACCGTCAGAATGGCCGAGCTCCCCCTTTTCTGAAGGAATTTCTACACCGCCCAGCATGAGCTTACGCCCCTCTGTGAGAATGTGTTTGTCATAGCCCATGCCGATTCGAATCATTTTGAAAATCCTTTAGTCTGAGAGCAGTTTGATGTCTTCGGGATAAGTGATTTTTTTGTTTTCTGGGTCGCCGAGAACGACTTTTACGCGGGAATAAGATTCTCCATTTTCGTCTTTGCGTTTTGCGGCAAATTCATCCCAAATTTCTGTATCGTCTGTGAAAGTTTTGTTGCTTTCGGCTGCAAAACGATGTGCTTCAAGAATTGGCTTGAATTTGAAAACCTGAGGTGTCTGCACAGCCGTGAGACTTGAACGAAGCAGATGCTTTACGATAAAGCCGTTTTCGTCAATTTTTTTCTGTGTTTCAGTTGGCTGCAAGCCTGGAACTGCTGCTCCAAATTCACTTGCAGCACGGTAAGTGAGTTCGACCGTTTCTGATTTTAAGAAAGGCCTTGCTCCATCGTGGATGAAAACTAGTGAACATTCCGGAGAATTTTCACTGATTGTTTCGAGGGCGTCATGAACTGATTCACGGCGAGTTTTGCCGCCTGGAATAAAAATGAACTTGGTTTTTGAAGAAAAACTTTTGACAAAATCATCGGCAAAAATTGCTTCCCGGCACTTTTGCTCGTTTTCTTTTAAATCAACGGAATTTTCTGCTGATGGAAAAGTGACGACAACAGTGCTGAAATTGAGCGTAGAAAGGAACGCTTTTGCAGCACTTGAAAGAACTGTGCCACCATTCATGGGAAGATATTCTTTTTTGATTTTTGTGCCTGTTTTGTCAAAACCGATTCTTGCTGAAGAGCCAGCCGCAACAAGAATTAATGCAAGTTCATCATTATTTGTCATTATTCCTCGTCATCTCCATCGTCATCCATCTCATCGCCTTCATCAGCTTCATCTGCTGAATCAGCCTCATCTGAATCATCATCATCTTCTGAATCTGAGTCATTATCATTGATTTCGTCAGAGAATTCATCATCATCATCTTCGTCATCATCGATAATGATTGATTTTTTAGGAAGCAGTGCTCCAAGTGGTTCGAGTTTTGCATGAAGCATAGACTCAACTTCTTTTGATGGCTTGTCGAGTGCGAACGCGATTTCATCTTCAAGAAGCTTTTTAGCATTGTCGTAAAGTTTTCGCTCAAGAATTGGGAGTTCCTTTACCTTTGAGCGATGGTAGAGGCAGCGGACAATGCTGACAATATCAAAAATGCTGCCTTTTTTGAGCAAATCAAGGTTCATCTGATAGCGGAGCTTCCAGTCTGATGTGACAGGTTCGATTTCTTCACCAAGAAGTTCAAGTGCTTTTTGAGCATCTTCTGCGCTTACAATAGGACGAATTCCAATCATTGCAGCGTTTGCGACTGGAATCATTACAATCATATCTGAAACTTCAAGATAAATTTTGTAATATTTGACGGTTTCTTCACCAACCTTCCTGTCGAAAATTTCTTTAATCTGACCGACGCCCTGACTTGGGTAAACAACCCGCTGATCAATGGCGAATTCAAAGTTTTCTTCACTCATATTCCTCTATTATAGCACAGTATCTTAAAAAAGAAAACACACAGTTAAATTCTTTAATGCGGGATTTTCAATATTTTGCTTGCATTTTCAAAAGATTTCCGATATATTATTCGAACATTCTTATGGAAGCAGAGGGCTTCCAATTTCTATGCGTGCTCACGCTTTTGTTTTCGCACTGATTACCGGTGGTCTCCGGTAACACAATCCCGCAATTTAATTGTACAGATTTTGCGATTCCCAAAGGCAACGAACACGCCACAGGGGAACACAAATGGAAAATGAAGAACTTGACGGCACAGCTGTCATCAATGGGGAAACTGTCTCTAATGCAGTTTCAGGGGAAAATGTCGTTTCTAAAGAATCAGCTGACATTTCAAACGAAGAGCCAAAATCAGCTCTCGACAATTACATCGATAATTTAGACCGTGATTTTACAGATTCAGAAGAATTTGACGATGACGAGTCGGATGACGCTGATGAAGACGACGGAGAAATTTCATTCGCAGATTTAGGTCTTGATGAAACCGTTCTTGCCGCAATCGAAAAGAAAGGATTCAAGCATCCGTCACCAATTCAGGTGCTCGCAATCCCACGCCTTTTGAACGGAGACGCAAACATCATCGCAAAAGCCCGAACAGGTACAGGTAAAACAGCCGCATTCGGTTTGCCAATCGTTCAGCGGGTTCACGAAGAAAGCGATCATGTTCGCGCAGTAATTTTGGAGCCAACCCGCGAGCTTGCAATTCAGACCTGCAATGAGCTTCAGACTTTCACAAGCGGAAAATATCCACGAACAACTGTTTTGTACGGTGGAGCAAGTTACCGTGACCAGATTCGCGACCTCAAACGCGGTTGTGAAATCGTTGTTGGTACACCAGGCCGAATCCAGGACCACTTGGAGCGCGGAACTCTCAAACTCGACCAGATTGATTACTTTATCCTCGACGAAGGCGATGAAATGCTCGACATGGGCTTTATCGATGACATCGAGCATATTTTTGAGCAGGCAAAACCAGACGCACGAATCTTGCTTTTCAGTGCGACAATGCCAAAACCAATTCTTCGCATCGCAGAGCAGTTCATGGGCGACTATGAAATCTGTGAGGAAGAGGGATTTGTTGAAGAGCCACTTTTGATTGATCAGAAGTACTGGTTTGTCCGTGAAAGTGACAAAATTGAGGCACTTGTTCGAATCATCGATATGAGCCCGAATTTCTACGGTCTTGTTTTCACACAGACAAAGAACGACGCTGACAATGTTACAAAAATGCTCGATGAAAAGGGCTATGATGTTGCGGCTTTGCACGGAGACATCCCTCAGGGACAGCGCGAGAAGATTCTTGCTCGCTTCCGAAGCCGAAAAACTCGCGTTCTCGTAGCTACTGATGTTGCGGCTCGTGGTATCGATATCAACGGACTTTCACATGTTGTAAACTATTCTCTTCCATATGATGGAGCAACATACATTCACCGAATCGGTCGTACAGGCCGAGCTGGAACAAGCGGAACTGCAATCACATTCGTTCGACCAGAAGAGCGCCGAAAACTTGAATTCCTCAAAAACACAGTCCGAAAGGCAGCAAAAGGTGAGTTGAACGAAGAAGAAGTTCCATCAGTAAAGAAAGTTCTCGAAGTAAAACGCGAGCGCATGTTGGACACACTCAAAGTTCAGCTCGGACTTATGCGTGACCCTGCTGATGTCAAAGACGGAGTTGTCTACATCGGTGGCGGAAAAGCACAGGTTGAAGGTGAGGACCTTGCAAAACAGGATGATTTTGTTCCAGAACTTAAATCAGTTGATGCAATCTACACAAAAATGGCTGCAGAACTTTGTGCCGGACAGGATGCAGAAGCTGTTCTTGCAGGAATGCTCAGCGTAACTTACGGAAAATCACTCGACGAATCACACTATGGCGACATCACTCCAATCAGACCGAGAGGAGACAGATTTGGCGACCGTGACCGTAGCGGAAGAAGAGGCGAACGAGGAATGGGCGGCAGAAGGTTCAGTGACGGCGGAGAAGACCGAAACGATCAGAAGCGACTTTTCATTCAGCTTGGCCGACGCGATGGTTACAACGCACGCGGAATCGCGGACTATTTCAGTGATTTGCTCAATATTCCTGGACGACTTGTTGACCGAATTGATGTTTCACAGAACTTCTCACTCGTCAGTTTGCCAATTGACAGCGCAAATAAGGTTCTTGACCTTTCGCAGAGCGGAAAAATTCCGCATGTCCATGTAGATTCGAAGGGCGGAAACGGCGGTGGAAGAAGACGCGACCGTGATGACTTTGATGATTTTGGTTCAAAAGACCGAGGATTTGGCGGACGAGACCGTGGTGGCAGAGGTCGCGGTTTTGCCGGCGGATTTGGACGCGAGCGTGACCATGGCTTTGGCGGTCGTGACAGAGAACGCAGTTTTGGCAGAAAAACTCACGCACAGACCGAGCGCAATGGAGCATCGTCATACAAAAAATCTAGCCGAAAAGACGAATTCTAGGAACAAAAAATCCGTCCATGGATTTTTTGATTCCAACGAGAAAATTCAAACAAGAAAATCTTTCCAATTTTAGATTTTCTTGAGTTCACCTAAAGGCAAACACGGCAAATATCGTTAACTTTGCCGTTTGAATTTTCTCTCTTTTCTGTTACCCCGCATCCATGCGGGGCATAAAATCTGAAATCAGGGGGAGACTTCCCCCCTTTTTTTGTTTTATAATCAAGTTGAGGCAATATTTTGGCACAGAAACTTTTGCGAATGGGAATCGATGTTGGTTCCACAACTGTTAAAATCTTAATTCTTGATACTGAAAAAAACGAAATCGTTTACAATCATTACGAACGGCATCATGCTGAACAATGGAACACAGCTCAAAGGCTTTTGAGTGATGTAGCACAGAAATTCCCCGGTCAGCGTTTCAGAATTGCGATTTGTGGTTCAGGCGGAAAACCGATTTCAGATAAAATCGGTGCGCATTTCGTTCAGGAAGTTGTTGCCAATTCTTCGGCTGTCCGAGCCTTGTATCCTCAGACCAGAACGGCGATTGAGCTTGGCGGTCAGGATGCCAAAATTATTTTCTTTTATGATGATGACGGGCGGCTTGTAACTTCTGACATGCGAATGAACGGAAGCTGTGCGGGCGGAACAGGAGCTTTTATCGATGAAATCGCCTCGCTTTTAAAAGTTCCGACCGAGCAGTTTGAAGGTCTTGCGGCCGCAGGAACGGAAGTGCATTCGATTTCAGGGCGATGCGGTGTTTTTGCAAAGACAGATATTCAGTCCATGCTCAATCAGGGCGTTAAACGTGAAGATATTGCCCTTTCGGCCTTTCATGCAATCGTAAAGCAGACTGTGGGCGGTCTGGCACAGGGGCTGGAGTTAAAGCCTCCGATTATTTTTGAGGGCGGCCCGCTCACTTATGACCATACTCTTGTAAAAGCTTTTGCCGAAAAATTAAATCTTAAACCAGAAGAAATTATCCGCCCGGAGCACCCGGAGACAATCGTTGCGCGAGGTGCGGCGATTGCACTGGATGAGCTTTTCCCATGCGAAGAAGGTTCGGACGGAATTTTAATCGAAGATGCCGTTCATGCTCTTGATGGCGGAGTTGTTCGCGTGGAGCATGTTGGCTCAAAAATCAAAAAGCCATATTTTGAAAACGAAGAAGAATGCAGGGCCTGGCGTGAAGCTCATAAATCCCCGGAACTTGCAAAAATTGATTTAAAATCGGGCGATACGCTCAATGTTTATATTGGAATTGATGCGGGAAGTACAACGAGCAAAATGGTCTTGATGACCGAGGACGAAAAAGTCTTTGATCGTTACTATGCGAATAACCGGGGCGACCCAATCAATGTCGTTCGCCGCGGACTCATGGAACTTCATGCTAAATACGAGGCGATGGGCGTAAAACTCAACGTGCTTGGACTTGGCACAACAGGTTACGGAGAACTTTTGATTGCAAAGGCTTACGGAGCTGATTATCACACTGTTGAAACAGTAGCACATGCAACCGCTGCCCGCCGCTTTGTTCCCGACGTGAGCTTTATCCTGGATATTGGCGGTCAGGACATGAAGGGAATCTGGGTTTCTGATGGAATCATCACGAACATTACGCTCAACGAGGCCTGTTCGAGCGGATGCGGTTCCTTCCTTGAAAATTTTGCTTCTTCACTCAAAATCCCGACTGACAAAATTGCGGATGCGGCTTTCCGCTCAAAAAAGCCTGCTGACCTCGGAAGCCGATGTACGGTCTTCATGAACTCAACGATTATCACCGAGCAGAAAAATGGTTGCGGCCCAGATGACATTATGGCTGGCCTTTGCCGCTCGATTATCGAAAACGTGTTCACAAAGGTTGTCCGAATTTCAAATACAAGCATTCTCGGAAATAAAATCGTAGTTCAGGGTGGAACTTTCAAAAACGATGCTGTTTTGCGCTCTCTGGAGCAGTATCTAGGCGTGGACGTTCAGCGCGCTCCATACCCAGGCGAAATGGGCTGTATCGGTGCGGCGTTGCTCACAAAAGAAAAGCATAATTTGGGCGAAAAATCCCATTTTATCGGCTTTGATGCACTGGAATCACTTTCTTACACACAGCGCGAAAATGTAATCTGCTCAAAATGTGCGAACCATTGTTCACGCAGCCTGATTCAGTTCTCGAACGGCACGACTTACATCACAGGAAACCGTTGTGCGCGCGGTGAAGTTGTTCTGCCGGAAGAATTGAGCGACGAGGACAAAAATATCCGTCTTTCTGACGGGGACGAAGAAGCCGTTTCTGGACTTGGCGAGCCTGAGAAAACAAAGCCGGGCGTGATTCCTGAGTCAAAGACACGCTACACTCCAGACCTTTTCCTTATCCGCGAGCAGCTTCTTTTCAAAAAATGGGATTATAAAGAAGTCAGCCAAAAGAAAAATATCACAATCGGATTGCCACGAACTCTCGAATTCTGGGATTCAATGCCTTTCTGGTCAACTTTCTTCCGTTCTCTCGGTTACGACGTAATTCTCTCGCACAAAAGCAGCCGGGAAATGTTCGAAAACGGCATCCCATTCGTTCCAAGCGACACTGTCTGCTTCCCAGCCAAACTAGCCCACGGCCACATCCAGGATTTGGTCAAACAGTTTGAAAAAATCAAAGAAAATTGCCGAATCTTTATGCCAATGGTCATGGAAATGCCTGCGACCGACAAGGCAAGAGCATCAAATTATGTTTGTGCAGTCGTAAAAGGCTATCCGCTGATTATTTCTCATTCCGAAAATCCTGCACGACGCTGGAATGTTCCTTTTGACAACCCGATGTTCCACTGGTATTCGGAAACTGACCGCAAAAATCAGATTCTCAATTACTTTAACTCGGCTTATGGGCTTCCAAAAAGTGAAATTGAGGCCGCTTTTGAGCAGGGTGAAACAGCACTTAAATCTTTCCGTGCAAAATTGCGTGAGGAAGGCCAGAAGATTATCGACAAAGTGACCGAAGAAGGAAGTTTTGCCGTGGTTCTGGCCGGTCGTCCTTATCACACGGATGCGCTTGTAAGCCACGATCTTTCGCGAGTCTTTACAAAGCAATACATTCCTGTTCTTACGGTTGATTCTTTGCCGGAACTGAACGATGTTAATCTTCGTTACACCCGTGCCGAAGTCACAAATAACTTCCACACACGAATGCTTTCGGGCGCGCTTTTGGCGGCAAAATCGCCGGTGCTTGAATATGTTCAGATTGTAAGCTTTGGTTGCGGACATGATGCGATTCTTTCAGACGAAATCATCAGAATCATGAACGAGACTTCCGAAAAATCTCCGCTGATTCTCAAGCTTGATGAGGGCGGGGCGGCCAATTCCCTAAATATCCGCGTAAAGTCTTTCATCGAGACGATTACTGAGCGAAGGGCCAAAAAAGGCAATCTCCCGTTTAAAGAGTTGGGCGACGCTTATTCTTCAAAATTCAGCAAAGAAGATTTGGAGATGCGCACAGTTCTGATTCCGAATGTTTCTGTCGCTTTCTGTAAGCTGCTTTCTGGTGTTTTGCGAAAACAGGGATTGCGTGCACTGCCGCTTTCGCTTGGTGAAAACAGTCAGATTCAGGTGGGCAAAAAATATGTTCACAACGACACTTGTTTCCCGGCTCAAATGGTAATCGGTGAGGCAATTTCTGCGCTTCAAAGCGGCAAATATCCGCTCGACCGCGTTGCAATCGGTATGGCAAAATATCAGGGCGACTGTCGTCTTTCGCATTATTCGGCATTGCTCCGTCGTGCGCTTGATGCGGCGGGATTCAATCAGGTTCCGATTGTCTCAACTGACCCTGTTGATTCAAAAAATATGCATCCTGGGTTCAGACTCGGTGCGCTCTTTAACATCCGCTCGCTGTGGGTCGTTACGATGATGGACATGCTCGAAGAACTGCGCCGTCAGATTCGTCCGTATGAGCTTAACAAGGGCGAGACAAACCGCGTATTTGACGAAGTGATTGATGATATCGCACTTGGAATTGACAAAGGCATTTCAAAGGCACTCAAAGCATACAAAAAAGGAATCAAAAAACTCTGTCAGATTAAATACGACCGCTCAAATCCGCGTCCGCGTGTCTTTGTGACCGGTGAATATCTCGTTACATTCCATCCTGGTTCAAACTTCCATGTTGAACGATATCTTGAAGAAAACGGAATGGAAGTGATTCTGCCTCGAATGGCGAATGTGTTCCGAAAAGATTTTTATGCCCGCGTAGTCGAGTCAAAGGATTTGAATGTCAAATTCGACAAAATGAATGCGATTTTTGACCGCGTCGCAGAAAAACTCTTTGGGTATGCGCAGAAAGTCTGTGAAAAGGAAGCTAGTCAGCATCCTCTCTTTGAAAAGGCAACACCGCTCCCTGTTCTTGCAGCCGAAACTGACGAAATCATGAACCGTACCTTCCTTTCGGGTGAAGGCTGGTTAATTCCGGGTGAAATCAAGGAATACGCGCTTCGAGGAGTTCAGTCGTTTGTAATTCTTCAGCCGTTTGGTTGTCTCCCGAATCATATTTGTGGCCGTGGAATCATGAAAAAGGTAAAGGAAGAATTTCCTGCCGTTCAGATTTTGCCGCTCGACCTTGACCCGGACACAAGCTTTGCAAATGTCGAAAACCGTCTGCAAATGCTGATTATGAACGAAAAATCGAGGTACCAGACCGTCGGTTAATCTGGGGAAGCGCACTTTTAATCGGTGCGAATCTATATCAATTTATCATTTAGGTTAATTATGGCATTTGTTCAATTCAACAAGGTGTCGCTTGCTTTTGGCGACAGGGATATTCTTAAAAATGTATCGGTAAATTTAGCTGCTGGCAGCAAGGCAGCGCTTACTGGCGCAAACGGAACAGGTAAATCAACTCTCATCAAAGTAATGGCAGGACTTGTCTCACCGGATGACGGTTCTCGTGCGGTTTCCAAAGATGCAAGAATCGCCTATCTTCCTCAGAGCGGCCTTACTCACCACGGATGCACGCTTCGTGAAGAGGCCGACAAAGCCTTTGCATTCGGATACAAATTGCAGGAAGAACTTGATAAAATCGGTGATGATTTGAAAGCAGGCATTGGAAATCAGAAAGTCCTTCTTGAACGCCATGATGAAATCATAAACGAAATGGAAAGTTCCGGTTTTAACCGCAGGAATGTAACCGCCGAGCAGATTTTGATTGGTCTTGGTTTCTCTCATGAAGACTTGGACCGCAATTGCGAAGAATTTTCCGGCGGATGGCAGATGCGAATCGCCCTTGCCAAAAATCTCATGGTAAACCCGGACATTCTTCTTCTTGATGAACCGACCAACTACCTCGATATTGAGGCGCGTGAATGGCTCGAAAAATTTCTGAACAATTATGCAGGCGGATTTTTGCTTGTAAGTCATGACCGATATTTCCTTGACCATACAATCAACGAAGTCTACGAGCTTTTTAACGGCGAGCTTCACCGATACCCCGGCAATTTTACTCACTACGAAAAGGTTCGTGAAGTCGAGCTAGAAACACTCATAAAAGAATACGAAAAGCAGCAGGAAGAAATCCGTCACTTGCAGGAATTTATCGACCGCTTTGGTGCCAAGGCTACAAAGGCGGCACAGGCTCAGGAGCGACAGAAAATGCTCGACAAAATCCTTGAGCACGAAATCGTCATTCCTGAATCACTCAAAAAGATTCATTTCAAGTTCCCGCAGGCTCCTCATTCGGGGCGTCTTGTTGCCACGCTTGAAAAAGTAACAAAATCTTACGATGGAGAAAAAAAGGTTCTCGACAATCTTGATTTGCTTCTTGAAAATGGAGACCGTCTTGTGGTCGCAGGTCACAACGGTGCCGGAAAATCCACTCTTTTGCGAATTCTTGCTGGTGTTGACCCAAATTTTGAGGGCAGCGTAAAACTGGGTGCAGGCGTTTCAATCGGCTACTTCTCGCAGGATAACGCCGAAACCCTCAAAGGCAGCGCGACTATTCTTGAAACGATTGAGGCCGAAGCGCCGCTTGATTTGATTCCGAAATTGCGTGATATGCTGGGTGCGTTCCTTTTCCGTGGCGATGATGTTTTCAAGAGCCTCGATGTGCTTTCGGGCGGTGAAAAATCGCGTGTGGCACTGCTCAAACTCCTTCTCAAGCCGGTCAACCTTCTCATTCTTGACGAACCGACCAACCACCTGGACATGCATTCAAAAGATGTCCTTCTCGAAGCCCTCAAAGACTTTGGTGGCACAGTAATTTTCGTCAGCCACGACCGAGGATTTATCGAAGAGCTTTCAACACGCGTGCTCGAACTCAAACCGGGCAAATTCCGCACATTCCCAGGCGACTACCGCTATTACATGGAACGGATTGAGCGAGAGGCAAACGGGGAGGAAGTTAGCAGTGAGCAATTAGCAATTAGCAATGGGAAGGGGGGAGTCCCACAATTGGCGGGGAGCGGTTCAGGCACAGCCTTCACCGAGACTCGCTCAAAACCTGCCTCGCAGGTTTTGCCCCTGTCGGGTCGCTCCATACCCCGCAACACCCCGAATCAGTCTGAAAAATCGGATGCACGGCTTTCTTATGAAGAGAAAAAGAAATACGAGGCAGAAAAACGGAAGGCTGAAAAGCGTGTTTCACAAATAGAAGCTGAAATCGCCAAAATCGAAGAAGAAAAATCTCTCGAAGAAAATAAAATGGCCAATCCCGAAGTTTACTCAAACGGCGAAAAAGCAAAAGCTGTGCAAGCCCGCATTTCTGAGTTGTCGGCAAAACTCGACGAGCTAAACGCCCAGTGGGAAGAAGCCGCAATGCAGCTTGAAGAATTTAATTAAAAGCAAAAAAAAGCCCCGCACGGATGCGGGGCAAAAACGCTTGAGAAGCGTTTAGCGAGTCTCCCGAAGAGCTGTGCCCGTAGGGCTGCTTTAGATACCCACGAAATGTGTATTTACTTTCTCTTGTACATAGCCCACGAACTCTTCAATCTTCATTGTTTTCTGCTCGAGGCCGCTTGACTGGCGGAATCGGACTGTAACTGTTCGCTCTTTCTTTTCGTTTTCGCCAAGAATCAAGATGTAAGGAGTCTTGTGCTCCTTTGTGATTGTCTTGATTTTTGAGCGCATATTGTCTGTTGAAAGATATGCGTTCGAGCGGATGTCGTTGGCCACAAGAATATCGTTGACTTCTTTTGCGTAGTCATCGAAATCATTTGTGACTGGAACGATTGCTGCCTGCTCGAATGCAAGCCATGTCGGGAATGCACCAGCAAAGTTCTCAATGAGGATACCAAGGAATCGCTCAAAAGAACCCAAAATTGCACGGTGGAGCATTACCGGGTGATGCTTCTGGTTGTCGGCACCGATGTATGTTGCGTCAAGGCGCTCTGCAGACGGAAGCTGGAAGTCAGCCTGAATTGTGCCGCACTGCCATTCGCGACCGATACAGTCGTAAAGCTTGAATTCCAGTTTTGGACCGTAGAATGCACCTTCGCCCGGCTGGATTTCATAATTCAATCCTGCTTCATGACAAGCGTCTGCCAAAGCCTTTTCGGCACGCTCCCATGTTGCCAAATCGCCTACATGGTCTTCTGGCATTGTTGAGAATTTTACGACCAAATCATCGAAACCGAAGTCATGGTAAACATTTTTGAGGAGCTTACAGAATTTAGCAACTTCTGATGCAACCTGGTCTTCTGTACAAAGGATGTGAGCGTCGTCCTGAACGAATCCTCGAACGCGCATTACCCCGTGCAAAGTGCCGCTTGCTTCGTTTCGAACATCATGACCGAATTCTGCCAAACGCAAAGGCAGGTCTTTGTATGAACGCTGTCGGCTCTTGAAGATTTCAAGTGCACCAGGGCAGTTCATCGGTTTGATTGCGAACAAACGCTTTTCTGACTCGGTGATGAACATGTTGCGCTGGTAGTGATCCCAGTGACCGCTTCGCTCCCAGAGAGTGCGTGGCATGATTGCAGGAGTGTTTACTTCCTGATAGCCGTCGCGGCGAACCATTTTGCGCATGTAATCCTGCATTGTGGTGTAGATTGTCCATCCGTTCGGGTGCCAGTAAACCTGACCTGGATTTTCCGGGTCAACATGGAACAAGTCCATTTCGGTACCGAGCTTTCGGTGGTCGCGTTTTTCGGCTTCTGCGAGCATAGCGAGATATTCTTTGAGGTCGTTCGGTTTTTCAAAGCAGAGAGCGTATACTCGTGTGAGCATCGGGCGGTTTGAGTCACCGCGCCAGTAAGCACCTGCAATTTTGTCGAGCTTGAAAGCCTGACCGTTGATTTCTTTTGTTGTTGCAACATGCGGGCCACGGCAAAGGTCGAGATAGCCGTCCTGCTCGTAAGTTGAGATTGTTTCGCCTTCCGGCAAATCGTTAATCAGCTCAAGTTTGTAAGGCTCGTCTGCGAAAAGCTTGACAGCTTCTTCTTTTGAAACTTCTTTGCGTACGAATTCTGCACCGCTTGCAAGAATTTTTCGCATTTCTTTTTCAACTGCAGCAAAATCATCTTCGGTCAATTTGGTAGTGGCGGTGGAAAAGTCAAAATCGTAATAAAATCCGTTTTCGATAGCCGGGCCGATTGCAATTTTGGTTCCCGGAAACAAATGCTTGACGGCTTCCGCCATAACATGTGCGCAAGAGTGACGCACAATCTGAAGTTTTTCATCAACTGCCATAATTGTACCTTCTGTTTTTAAAATGTTTATATAGAATAGTGTTTTCAGCAATAAGTTTCAATAATCAAAATAAATGCCGCCCAGCTATGGAGCAGCGCCGAAGGCGTTCTGGAGCGCAGCGGAAGAATGAGGGCTACCGAACTGCGGAACAGCGTCCGACGAAAAAATTCGCGCCATAAAAAATTGCTCACTGCTCATTACTAATTGCTAATTTCTAATTGAGAAATGCCGATACTCATAATATGGAAAATGGAAATAATTTTACAGAGACTTTGCTTCAGGCTTTAGACACGAAGGCTCAGTGGTATGACACAGAGGAACTTCCACGCGTTCTCGAAAATTACAGACTTTTGCACACTTGCGTAAAAGTTGTCTTTGAATTCCTTGTCAAAAAGGCGATGATTACCCCGGACCCTTACAAACTCGACAAGAAGATTTCAGACATCAAAGCACCGGACGGCGAACAGTTTGTGGAAAATGAGCGTTCCGTCATTATGGGGCAGCGTTTTTCTGATTATGAAAGTACTCTCGATTTCCTCTGTAATTATTATAAATTTTCTGTTTCCCAGCTTACACTCGTGAATATTAAAAAACTCATGGATGTAAACAACTCAATTTCATGGAACGCATTTTCTGCAAACGCGAACAAAATAAATACCCGCGTGCTTGCGACCATGGTTTTTTCGGCCAGACAGAACAGCGATCCGCTTACAGCAAGCATGATAAACGATAATCTTTCAAAGGCATCTCATGCACTTTCTGATATAAATTCGGCTTTGAAAGATTACAGTGATTTCCAGAAAGAATGGTACAAAGGACAGGTTCGACGCAATGTTCTTCTGAGTCCGGCTTTTGAGGCTGGCAAAATCGGCGGAGACCCTGCGGCTGAAGTCCAGCAGATTAAAAAGCATTTTTCTTCTGGAATGGGAAAAGTTCCTTTCTATAATGAATTGATTGAAGAAATCGTTCAGGAAGATTTGAGCGAAAAAAAGGAAGAACTTCAGAAACGCCTTCTCGATAAGCTGAATGTTGCTAAAGACAGTGACAAAAAGACAGAAAAGAGAATTGATACAAAGGCTCTGATTATGGGCGCTCTTCAGGTTCTTGGAGCAATGCCTCAGCAGATTGCCGTAATCGCCCAGAAAATTCAGGATAACCATGATTTGCTTCAGAGTGAGCATAATTCTTTCTTCGATAAATTGAAGCGTGCCTTGAGAAAGGCTTTCGGAATCGCGGAAAAACCTCTCTTTTATACGGTCACGATTGTTGAACAGACGACCGACACCAAGCGTAGCGAGCGAATCAACTATCAGACTTTCATGACGGATTTGGCTACAAAAACTCGCCGTTATGCTTCTGTGGCACAGACAAATTCACCGGGCTATAAGAAGATAAGTGCAATGCCGGAAGAAAAAATCGCAGAATTTGTCTCTAACCAGATTTCTGAATGTAATCATCTTCTGGTACTTCTGAATGCTCTTGATGATTTCTTTAAGGCTGCGGCAAGTCCGACAAACAAATCAAAAGTAAAAGGACTCAAAATTGACATTGCGACCCTCAAAAACTCAATCGTCAAGGCAAATCAGCTGAGAGTAGAGTACACTTCATATATTGAAGAAGAAGCTCAGATGAGACGACTGGGAATTAAGGGTTAGTCGCAAGGCGGCCACAGTTTCCGACACCTCTAATATGATAAAGTTTATGAAAAGAATTATTTTTGCGTTTTTTGCAGTTTTTTTTATCTTTCATCTTCATGCTCAGGAATTCTCTGACGAAGCACAGATTGATGAGCTAGAAACGGAAGATTCTTCTGAAGACAAAACAGTGATTGATTCGTTGCAGAGGAATTTCACGATTCTTATGGCCGTTCAGCCCTGGAATCTCGACATTCACACTGCCACTTATTCAAGCGAAGCTCAAATCCTTGATTCCCTTTACGAAGGGCTTTTTTCATATAATCCAAAAAATCTTGATCCGATGCCGGCAATTGCCGAAAGCTATAAGATTTCACGCGATAAAAAGCGCTGGACTTTTACCCTGCGCGACAACCTGACCTTTTCTGACGGTGAAAAAATTACTGCTTACAGCGTAAAAAATGCCTGGATTTCACTTTTGAGAACACCGAATGCTCCTTATGCTTCACTTCTGGACTGCATCAAGGGTGCCGCCGAATTCAGAAAGGGCACCGTACAGGAAAGCGAGGTCGCAATCAGAGCACGCAATGACAAAACTCTTGTCGTAACGCTTAATTCTCCTGTTGCTCATTTTGCAAAACTTTTGTGTCACCATGCCTTTGCCGTATGTAAGTTAAATCAAAATGGCGGTACGGACACTTCTGTTTTTAGCGGTGCTTTTATTATCAAGGAGAATTCAGAAAAATCCCTGATTCTCGCGAAGAATCCACGCTATTGGGATGCAAAAAATGTTCACATTCCTCAGATAACAATTTTACAGTCAAATGAAATCAAAGATAATTCATGGGCTTACAATGACGGTACTGCTGACTGGCTTTCCGGCATGATGGATACGAATGCCCTTCTGAACAAAAGCTCAATCCGAATCTCTGCGATTTTCGGCACGGAATTCATTTTCTTTTCATGCAAAAACAAGCCCTGGAACGATGCTGATTTCAGGAATGCCCTTCTTTCAGCGGTTCCGTGGGATTTGTTGAGAAAAAGCGGTCTCGTTGCGGCAAATACGCTGATTTATCCGCTTGCGGGTTATCATGGCGTTACAGGAATCACTGACACTTCAATCGAGGATGCTCAGGAAATGATGATTGAGGCACGGAAAAAGCTTGGAATTCCTGAGAATGAAAAACTTTCGCTTACATTTGGAATTTCTGCGATTTCGGAGAGACAGAAATCACAGGCTGAAATCCTCAAAAACGCCTGGGAACCACTTGGTGTTGAACTTAAAGTCCAGACTACGCCCGATGACCGTTACATCGATTCAATTCCCGGCTGGAACGCAGATTTGTTCTCTTATTCATGGATTGGAGATTTTGCGGATCCGATTGCCTTTCTGGAGCTTTTCCGCTCAAATTCGACCCTCAATCCGTCAAAATGGCATAGCGAGAAATTTGATGAGCTGATTAAAATGGCTAATGAAACGAGCGATAATGGCGAGCATTATAAGCTTTTGGCTCAGGCGGAACAGCTTTTGCTTGATTCAGGGGAAGTGCTTCCAATTACTCACTCAATCAGCCTTCATGCGGTAAATTTGCAGCAGATTGGCGGCTGGTATGTGAATGCTCTCGATATTCATCCTTACAAATACCTGTATTTCAAAGAAGTAAAGGTTGAATCTGCCCCGAATGTCATCTAAAGCGAGACGAGCGGTAATCAGCTCTTCCTCGCTCTCCCTTTAATCTTTTCGCAGAATGCCCTTTGCCAAGTCTTCAAGCGTACGGCTTTTCATTTCGGAGCGTTTTTTCTTTCCTGTGGCCGTCATCGGAATTTGCTCAACAAGAGCGAAATATCTTGGACGCTTATATATAGAAAGAATTTTGCTCTTTGTGCAGAATTCAAACAGTTCCTGTATGGTGAGGCTTTTGTCTTTTGGAACAATGTATGCCACGACTGCCTGACCGCGAATTTTATCAGGAATTCCTGTCGCGATTGAGTCTTTGACTTTTGGATGCCGGTTAATTGCTTCTTCGATTTGATTTGGATAGATATTTTCTCCGCTGACAACAATCATATCGTCTTTGCGGCCGCGGACTGTGACGCATAAATCCTCGTTCCAGATTCCGCTGTCGCCTGTGTACATCCAGCCCTTGTAAAATTTATCACGACATGCTTCATCGTTATTGAAATATGAGTAAGTCGTTTTTCCGGGCGCACGGATTATGATTTCTCCTTCGGTTTTATTGTCACATGGAACGCAATCTTCTGGCTCGGCTTTTCTGTCACTATAGATTTTGACGACACGCACTTCATCATCGGTACAACTTAAACCAACGGAACCTGCGCTGTCAGGGAGATTGTAAGGGCGGAGAAATGAATTCCAGAAGCTTTCGGTTGTGCCGTAGCCGTTGAAAATGTTTGGAGTGAGAACTTGCATATATCGTATACAGTCTGATTTTGAAAGGGGTGCGCCCATTGTGACTAATCCCCGCAAAGTAGAAAGATTTTTGGGTGATTTTTCTTGTGAGCGGGCGAGCAAGGCAAGGTTCGGCGGACTTCCCATCAGGAAGGTGATTTGATATTTTTCGACCCATTCAAGCGAAACTGTCGGCTGGAATTTCCGCATGATTACGGCACTTGCTCCTGCATAAAAAGTCGGGCACAAGCCTCCAGAATGGCAGCCTCCGCGATGGAACCAAGGAGTCATGTTAAGTGTTATATCATTCTGATTCATCGGATAGTGCATGATTACATCGTGAGCGGAAAGCACTTCATTTATGTCGTTGATTGGGACTGATTTTGGAAGTGCCGTTGTTTCTCTGGTCCAAAGCCGTAAAACTTCATCGTAAATATGCGGTCTGAAGTTGATTTTTGGATTCTCTGAGGAAGCATTTTTTGTGAAATCCTCGTAAGAAACATGATTCTCAGGTATGCAGACTTTTTCGATATTGTCTACAAGAATGAATTTTTCGGGCTTCCACTGGCAGATTTTAGAGGCTTCATCGATGATTTTAGCAATATTTGCTGAATACAGAACGACACGCGGTTTATTGTGATTTATTAAAAGCGCAAATTCGCCTGCAGCAAGATTGAAATTCGCCGCAAGTAAAATTGCACCGATTTTTCGTGGCCCAATGTAAGAAAAGGCGAATTCCGGACAGTTTCTGATTGCGGCCATTACGACATCATTTTTTTGGACACCGATGCTTTGGAGTGCATTTGCAAGACGGTTGGATTCTTCGTTGAGTGTTTTGTAAGTCCAGACGCGTGATGTTTCGGGATCTATAAGAGCATTTCTGTTTGAAAAACGGGCGACATTCCGCATGAATCCGTTGAGCCAGGTGTATTCGTGCTCAAAAGTGTCGATGAACATCGTGTCGTCATAAGTGCGCATTTCTCTATTATAATCGACTAATTGAAAATTTGAAACGAAAATCATTTGGGGGATTTTTATTAAATAAAACTGGTTGGAAAACTGGTTGACTTTTGAAAAATCATGTGTTATTTTATATCTATAAGAAGAAGGGGGTGCGTATGGTTGCAACGGCTGGAGTTAATCAAGGGCTTTCAATCGGTTCTTTTCAGGCAAAAACATATTTTGCAGAGCTTTTACGCAAAGTAGAAGAAGGTTTTATTGTTACGATTACCCGCAATGGTCATGATGTCGCCGTAATGCAAAGCCCAAAAAAGAAGGAATCAACAGAGGCACAAAAAGCATGGCAGCGTCTCATTAAGGTTTCAAAAACAATTTCCAGCAAAAATAGCAGCAATCCCATTTCTGTTGAGCAGATTCAAACCTGGCGCAATGATGGTTTGAGGTAGTTGTTAAGGCTGCCTAAAACGGAGAGAAAATGGCAAAAAAAGAGCATATAGTAATCGATTCAGACGGAAACATCGAAGATTCTCTTCCGGTTGCGGTAATTGACACATCGTATTTTATGAGTACTATTCTGGTAGCTTATACTAGCGATGAAAATTCAGAGGCGCAGGCTTTTTTGCAGAATCTTATCGAAAAGAACGGTCAGATTATCGTGCCTCAGCTGTTTTGGTTTGAAATCGGAAATGTACTTTTGAATGCCGCAAAGCCCAAAAAGGACGGGAGTGCAGGTCGAATCACAAAAGCCCAGTTGAATGAAATTCTTATGGACATAGCCGCACTTCCAATTTACACGGATTTTCAGCCTGATTCAGAAACGCGTTCCCGGATTCTTTCAATTGCACTTGATGAAGGGCTTTCTTACTACGATGCCACATATCTGGAGCTTGCCTTGCGTAAAGATGTTGCTCTTAAAACCTGGGATAAAGCCCTGCGGCAGGCAGCGCAAAATGCTGATTTAAGCATTTAATAATCTTTGTAATCTGCAAATAAATTTTTCCGATAATATGAATATGTTGTATTATCTTGGCGGAATTTTAACTAAGTATTTTGGTCCTGCTCGACTTTTGCAGTCTTACACGATTTTGATTGCTCTCGCGCTTTATTCAGGCTTTCTGATTGTGCGCTATTTTTTGCCGGCATTTTACGATGTGCTTCCACATGATCGTGGTCGTGAATTCACTGTCAATGCCGAAGCAGCAAAGGGCAAACCGACTGGAGCCGGAGTTGTATGGATTTCGGCATTTGTCATTTTGAGCATGATTTTTGTTCCTCTTGACTGGGTAAAATCAAGCATACTGATTTTGACATGGCTTATGATGCTTACCGGTTATCTTGATGACCACAGTATCAATAGCTGGGGGGAATACCGCAAGGCTCTTCTTGATTTGTTCATTGCGATTCTTGCTTCAGTAATTCTTTGTTTTTATTTGATTTATTCTTCACCTGACCGAAAGATTTATTTCTGGATTCCTTTATTTACGCATGAAATTTCTGTCGTGCCGTGGCTTTTTGTAATAATCTCTACAATCATGATTTGGGCCTCAATCAATACAACAAACTGCACGGACGGAGTTGACGGTCTGAGTTCAACGCTTGTACTTGTTGCTTTGATTACGCTTGGTGCGGTCTTCTATTTCATCCTCGGTCATAAGGACATTGCAGAATATCTTCTTGTTCCCCATATTTCTGACGGTGCAGGATGGGCTGTAATGACATTTGCTCTTGCCGGCGTTCTTATGGGCTATCTGTGGCACAACGCATTTCCGAGCCAGGTTCTCATGGGCGATGCTGGAAGCCGTGCACTTGGATTCTACATTGGTGTATGCGTAATGGTTACCCGAAATCCGTTCATAATCCTCGCGACTTCTTCATTGATTTTCTTGAACGGCGGTCTTGGACTGGTTAAGGTTTTCTTGAAACGCTTCCTGCACATTTCAATCTTCACGACGATTCGTTTCCCGCTTCACGATCACATGCGAAAAAATCACGGCTGGAGCGCGACACAGGTTTTAATTAAATTCCTGATTCTTCAGATTTTGATTACAGTCGGCGTTTTGGGAATTATCTTCAAAGTTCGATAAAAAAGTAGAAAGATGAAAATGGAAAACGGAAGGTTGAATTTTTAACTTTTCCGCTTTCCATTTTTTGTTTTTAGTTTTCTGTAAACAGAGCGCAGAGCGTTACTGCATCGGCGATTATATTCCGTACATAGCAATATTCGTTCGGCTGATGGCATACTTCGTCCATCGTTGACCAGATGGCCGCATTGTAGCCGCAGCAGCGAAGTTCCGCACCAACTGTTCCTCCGCCAATTCCGATCGGGCGTGCTTCAAATCCGTGTGCATTTTTGATGGCTGCAGCAAGTTTTTTTACAACAGGTGCATCAACAGGTGTTGCAGGAGACTGCTGTGCCTGCGGTTCACTGATTTCAATCTTTACACCGTATTTTGCTTCAATTTCAGCGGCGCGCTTGTTTACTTCTGCACGAACTGCATCCAGCGTGTAGCGCGGGAGAATTCGGCAATCCATGTAAAATACATCGTCTCCCGGAATGATGTTAACGGTCTCAACATTTGATTCTTTTTTTGTCGGCTGGAAAGTCGAATAATTCGGGCAGAACAAATTGTCCTTTTCGTTGAAGAAATTTTCCAAATCATTGAGGCGGAGTGCCAAATCACAGGCCGCAAGATGTGCATTTTTTCCTTTGTTTGGCATTGAACCGTGACTCTGCTGGCCGATTGTGTGTATTTTGAGCCAGAGAATGTTTTTTTCGGCAACTTCGATTGTTTCGCCTTTTTCATCACCGCCGTCTGGAATCAAAATCAAATCATTTTTATTAAAAAGCTCAGAATGATTCTTCAGCAGGTATTTGATTCCATATACAGAACCAAATTCTTCGTCTGCCATAAAGAGAAGTTTAACCGTGTGTTCTGGGGTAATTTTGTTCTTTAAGAGCGCAAGTGCGGCAAATACACCCGAAACAAGGCCCTGCTGGTTATCTTCAACGCCACGGCCAATCAGCTTGTCAGTTTTTTCGTCATATTGAACGGTGAACGGGTCGCTGTTCCAGAGCTTTAAATCTCCAGGCGGAACAACATCCATGTGTGCCATAACCCAAATTGCATAATCATCAGATTTTCCAGGAATTGTGAGCACGAGATTCGGTCGTACACCAGAAGAAACACGGTTGTCCGGAGCGTCATAGTGACTGAACTGAGACTCATCAAATCCGGCATCGCAAAGCCATTTTTCGAGTGCGGCACATTTTTTTGATTCGCCGTCACCACCAGATTCCGGGGCGATTGCAGGGATTGATGTAAGAAGCCGTTCAAGCTCAATCATGCGCGAACGGTCATCTTCAAGCGTTTTTTTGAAAGTTTCGATAGAATTCATTTATTTCTCCATAAGAGGCGAGCGGAAACATAGTTCCATCACCAGTCGATTTTTCATGTCGATTTTATCACAATCATGAAATTATGTGGAGAATTTTTCTGTAATTGGAGAAATGAAAACCCGCGAAACTTAGTGCACAATCCTGAACTTCAGACCTTTTAGCGTCTGAAAAACAGCCTGATTTACCGCTGAATTGAGCGATTCCTGAACATCTTCAATCTGTTTGTCGTCAGAGTCATCGGCAGAATAATAATCATACAATTCTGTCTTGAAAAGATTCGCAGGAGGGATTTTTATGGCCTCAGCAATTCTGATAATCAGGTCGAAAGAAGGCTTCGTAATTCCACATTCAATATTGCCAATCGTCCCACTTGATACGCCACAAAGTTCAGCCAGTTTTGCCTGTGTGATTCCTGCCTGTTTTCTGTAAAACCTCATTTTAATAATAAAGTTTTCCTGATACTCAGTCATGAACTCATTATGGATGAGAATTTTTCGATTTGGTACAGAGTGAAAATGGGAATAGTGAGAATTTTTCCCCATTTAAAATGTAATTTTAAGGCGGAAACCAATCACTTTACAGTAAATAAAATGGACAATTTCGAATTTCAGTGTCGATTTATGCAAACCATGCGTAAGCGGGGTTATGGCGGCAATCCCACTTGAGTTATTTTTGAAAAAAATAAGCTCCGTGGGATTGTCCGTCATGTTCTCGCTGAGAGCATGGTTTGTAGCAGACCGTGAATGTAAACTCGAAGTTTGACTTTTACTTACTTCAGGACGCTTAGAATGTCGCTTTCCGGCACTTCTGTTATGACTGTCTCACCGACATTTGACTGCAAAATGAATCTCACTTTGTCCGAAGAGTTTTTCTTATCCTTTTTCATCGCCAGAAGAAGTGTTTTTGCGATTTCGTCATCATTTCCGTACTTTTTCTTCATTTCCGGGTGAATCGGTTCAGTTTCCCAGCCGAACGAGGCAAGACAGGCCTTTACGCGGTTCGCATATTCTTTTGTGCAGAGACCGAGCTTTTGTGACAAATCAGCGGCACGAGCCATTCCCCATGCAACGCCGTCACCGTGAGTCACTACACCGAGACCGCACATTGATTCAAGCGCATGACCAAAAGTGTGTCCAAGATTCAGCTGCATACGGATATTTTTTTCGGTTAAATCCTGTTCTACAACTTTTGCTTTTGCGTTCACGCAGATTCGGATTGCTTCTTTTACAAGCGGATTTTTTCTGTCATCGAGAATTTGCGGGAATTTTTCAAGTTTTTCAAAAAGTTCCGGCGAATAGAGCAGGGCGGTCTTTACGACTTCGGCCATTCCGCTGCGATATTCGTGTTGAGGAAGGCTTTCGATGAATGACGGACAGATGTGGATTTTCTGTGCCGGAAAGAAGGAGCCAATCATGTTCTTGTATGAATCAAAGTCGCAGCCAGTTTTGCCGCCGATTGCCGCGTCAACCATTGAAAGGAGCGTGGTCGGAACAAGCTCACAGTGTGCGCCGCGCTTAAAAATTGAAGCCGCAAATGCCGTCATGTCAGTGATTACACCGCCACCGATTCCTACGAAAACAGCCGAGCGCTGACCGTTGTTGTCGAGTGCTGCCTTAACGATTGCGAGTACGCTTTCAATCGTTTTGAACGGTTCGCCTGCTCCCAAAATCAGAAGAATGTCTTTGCCGCGTTTGCCCGTAAATCCTGCCTCAATCTTAGGATGAGAAAAATCTTCGCCACGGAAAAAGTCAACGAATCCCTTCATAACAGGAAGTGCTGCTACGCTCGTGTCTGTCACGAAAATTCTCTGCGGGAGCGTTTCTTTTTCTGCAGAATAGAAAATTGCGTTCAAATCAAGTTCGCCTTCATAAAAGCGGATAAAAGTCCTGTCTGTTCCGGGATGTACCGGCGGGTAAATAATATCTTTTTCGTCGAATGTCATATTAGTAGTCCTTGTTCATTTTTTCAAATTCTTCAATCACTTTGTTTACGCGGGCGAGTTCTCGGTTCAGAATTTTCTCATAATCGAGTTTTCCTGTTCCAATCCGTTCTCGTTCGTCTTCCCAGTTCTGAATGTCTGTCAGTGTAAGGAATTTGAATTTTCCCACATTTGCCTTTTCGGCCCAAAGTTTTGCTTCTCGCCAATAGTAAAGGCCTGCCTCATAACAGGTTTTCGCTTTGTTCAGATTTTCGATGTAAGCGTCGCGCCACGGTGCATCGTAGAAGTGAGCGACCTGCTTGTCATAAGTCCGGCCGAGCCTTGTGTGCTGCTCAATCAGTTTAAGATTTATATGCATCATAAAGAGATAGCGGTATTTTTCCCAATCTTTTTCATCATTGATTTTGACCGGGGCATACAGCGGATTGCAAAAATCAGCTTTAACTGCCTGCTCAAGCCAGTAAATGTTTTCAATCACATCGTCAGGATACTGCTGATAGTGCACATGGAAGAGCTTGTAATAGTCCTCCTTGTATTTGACCATGTAAGAGAAAGCGTTCTGAACTGAGAAAATCGCGATACAAGCGGCAATCACCGCCGTGAGAAATTTCTTTTTCATCTCTTTGATTATCGGAAATAAAACGGAAAACTGAAAGTGGAAAGTGGAAAGCTGATAATTTCAACTTCGGTTTACAGCGTCAATAAAATTTTCCGTTTCTAATTGCTCATTGCTAATTGCTCACTGCTACTTGCTAATTTCTCATTGCTCACTGCTACTTGCTAATTTCTCATTGCTCACTGCTACTTGCTAACTTCTCACTTCTAAATGCTTGTTGATAATTTTTGCGACTTCCTCAATTGGGAGCGTTGCGTCCAGGCGGATGATTTTCATGCCTGTATTCATTGCTTCGTATTCGTCGATTATTTTTCGGTAGCGTGCGGCTGTTTCTTTCTGGAAGTCGAGCTTTTCGTAAATCTCTGTTGCGCCTCGGCTAATCACCCGCTTCAGTGAAATTTCGGGGTCGATGTCGAAGAAAAATAAAATCTCCGGGAGAGGAAAACTTTCGTTCAGTCTGCGCGGCAACTCTTCGCCACAAGTTACGCACTGATAGGTGAGGCTTGAAAACAAATATCTGTCGCTTACAACGATTTTACCGCTTTCGCATTTTTCAACGACTCCGCAGTTCGTGCCGCCTTTTCCGTAAAGATGTTCGTTTCTGTCTGCGGCAAATAAAAATGCGCTTGTCCGTGGATCGAGTTCTACATCACCTTTGAGCATTTTGCGTAAGAATTTGCCTGTTTCGGAGTCGGTTGGCTCTGTCGTAAAAAAGAACCTGTCGGCATCTTCTCTTTCTTTGAGCAGTTTGATTTGCGTGCTCGTTCCGGCACCGTCAATTCCTTCAAAAACGATAAAATTTTTCAAAATCATAATAAAACTCCAGATTGAACCAAAGATTAACACAAATCGGCACGGTTTTCAATTTTCCGGTCTTAAATTCTCTTATGTATCCTGTTTTCGCTCTTTTTATTTTCTTATATATTAGAATCTTATTTTTGCCGATATACGAAGAGTAAAACTGTCGAATTTTTTTGTTGTCAGATGAAATCAAAGGTTTACGGCGTTGGCCTTGGAAGTTCAATTTTTATTCTCTTGCTGATTGCATCACTTGCCCTTGTGAGGCCGGTGTATCTGCGTCTGAATGAGGCTTTGTCTGACCTTGAAAACACGCTTATTAAAAAACTCGAAGATGAGACTGGACTTTCGCTTTCTTACGAGTCTCTTTCGCCGTCGGTTTTTGTCGGTGTTAATTTTAAGAATATTTCGGTTCATGAAGTTTCGACGAAGAATAAAATCCTGCAAATAAGGCGGGCTTCCCTGTCTTACAATGTTGCCGGTTTCTTCTCAAAAAATCCTGTCGTGGCACTCAAGGAGCTGACTCTTAGCGGTGTTACGGTCGAATTTGATGCACTGCAGAATTCACAGTTCATCGACAAAATCAAAAATCTTCTTGAAAAACGAAAGGAAAGCAATGACATTCTTCAAAAAGATATGCTCACTGCCGAAAAGGACTCAAAATTTTCTCTTGCTGAAAAAGAATTTGATCTCCCGCTCGACATAAATGTTAAAAATCTTTCGCTGCATTATTCGGATAAACAAAATGATGCCCTCGTTACGCTGAAATCGCTGAAACTCAAGGATTTTAACTTTTCGGACGGCGTTGGAATCGACACTAACGGAAAAATTTTCTGCAAGACAGGTGTCGTCAAGACGGACGGAAAATGGACATCGTTCGCGTGCAATTTTTCGGTTTCTGGAACGCTTTTCCCTGACATGGAGGGAAGCTCTGCTTTGCTGAGTCTTTCTGGTGCCAGCGGTGCGGATTATACTCTTTCCCGACTGGACATGCTTCTGAATTATTCCGAGGAGAAATTTGAAGTCAGAACAATGCGTACGGTTCTTCCGTTCTCGCTTTTTGCCCGATACGATATGTCGGATTCAAGCCTTACTGTTTCCGGGGATTTTGACCGGTTCAATCCGCTGAAACTTGTTTCAATCCGTAGAAAAAATCCGACTCTGCATAAAATTGACGGCACGACAATTTCAGGTTCTCTTTCGGCTCGAATCGATAAAAATGATTTTACTTACCTGACTGACATTAAGCTTGCGGTTCCGAAAAAAATACTCGGTGAAAGCGTCGATTTGACCTTGAAGGCAGACGGCGACAAGGAAATCGTCAATATTTCAAAACTTGCGGCTAACGGTTCGTTCATTGATGCTGATTTTTCTGGTTCTTTTGACATAAAGGCAATGCAGCCTTCGGGATTGTTTACGCTCGATTATTTTACACTCAAAAACGGCGGAATTATTTCGACAGAAATTTTCGTTGATCCGTACCATAACGGCTTTACCTGCGTTGCACCTCAAATCTTCATGAATGAAAAAAGTTTCACCGGTGTTCAGTTTACGCTTTTCCCAGGCGAAAATTCCGTTGACTTCCAGTTTGAGCTTTTGGATTTCGCTCATCCTGATTATGAAGAAACTGGCCGTGTTCGGATTGACGGAAGTTTCTTGACTGGAAAAGAGAAATTTGTTCAGGCGAGCGTGCTTGTATCTGATGTGTTTGCAGACAGTATCGTTGATACTCTTGCATTCTTCATGCCCGAAGATAAAAAGGCGACTTTTGCTTCAATTTCTGAAAATGTTCGGCCTTACATTTTCAAAACAGAGGCTTATCTTTCCAGCGATTTCAAGGAATTTTCTCTGAATGCTCCGGACAATCTTTTGGCTAACACCGAGAAAGACCTTGAACTTGTCAGATTTGCGGTTGACGGTTCAAAGCAGACTTTCCAGGTAAGCCAGTTTGACTTGCTTTTTGGACGACAGGCGGCGCATGCTGAAATCGCGCTTGAATTTGCCGACAGTTTCAGACAATTCTCGTTTACGAGTGATTTGACGGTCAATTCCGTACCATACCGCTTCTTCGGAAATTTCAGCCCGGAATGGATTGCTGTTTCTGGCGACTATAATTTTGATGCGATTATTTCGATTGATAATCAGATTGGTGCGACGGTTCAGTTTAGTCAGCTTCCTTTCAGCATCGGAAAATATGTTTTCTCGGCTTCAACTTCATCTGTTCTTCGACTTGACAGTGAAAGCGGTTTCGAGGCCGATATCGTTAGTCTTGAAATCGATGAGCCTTCTTCTTACTTGCAGTTCAGCCCGCATCTTGCGCTTTCCGGCTCTCTCAGCAAATACGGATTTGTGCTCAGTACGCTTGCATATTCTGATACAGTTTCTACGCTTGACGGTACGGGAAATGTCGTATGGAATCTTAATGAAAATATTCTGGATTCGGTTCATGCTTCTCTGATTGCAGAAAGCCCGATTTCCGCCGAAAAATTTACGCTTTCCGCTGATTTGACGAATCCGAATCAGCTTCCTTTTTCGGCTGATGCCCTGAAGAATGATTTTTATCTTTCGGTAGAGGCTGAATTGAAATCTTTCCCTGCATCGCGATTGCTTTCGTTCCAAAATCCTGAAAACACTGTTTCTGCTGATTTTACTGCGAGCGGTACTATTTCAAATCCGTTCGTTTCAATCATGCTGCATCGTTCTTCGCTTTTGCTTTATGGTTATCCGATGGTGGCAAGCGGCTCTTTCTTCCTGGATGATACGGGCATTCATTTTGAAAATCTGAATTGTGACTGGTCTGTCCTCAAAATATCTGACGCAAAGGCTTCGTTTGATCCGGGAACATTCAAGGGTAAATCTTCCCTTACGGTTGATGCCGAGCTGATGAGTAAGACTTTGCACGCTCCATTTGAAATCAGCATTGAGGGCGCGCCTCCTGAGAAAAAGTTCTCTGTTCCTGATTATTATTCAGTTTCTCTTACTTCTAAGGAGATTACAGGTGATTTCATTGCGAGTGATTTCCCTTTAAATATTACCGCAATGCACACTCCTGGTCGTTGGGATGTAATGACCGATGTTTCGAACGGATTCAAGGCATCATACACTGATGGAGGAAAAATTTTCGCTTCGGCCGGAAAAGGCAGCCCGGTCCAGTTCAATCTTTCTGGAAGCATTGAGCAGAATAACCTTAATCTCGATTTGACGGGAATTGCCGCCGATATGCGTTTTATCTGTTCTGAAATTGAGATTCCGTTTGTCAGCTTTAACTCAGGATTCCTTTCCGGGGCATTGAGAATTTCTGGTCCGACGACAGACCCTGAATTCACGGGAGCGTTCAGCGTATCGCATCCGAATTTTGTCATTCCGTTCATTTCGCAGAATTACCTGCACGCAGATAAAGTTATAATGACTGTAGGGCAGGGCGAGGCTGTTGTAACTCCGACTCTTGTAACGCTCGGAAAAGGTCTTGCTACGGTAGAATATAGAATGGATTTTAACCGATGGGTTCCTAATTCTCTGGAATTGAAGATTAATATAGATGATAATAGAAAAGTTCCGCTTGATTTGTCATTCCCGTTCATTCATGCGAAGGGCCTTGCGAGTGGAAATCTTTCTCTTGCGTATACTCTTCCGAATGATGTCAGTGTCTCTGGCTTTGTCATTGCGGACGACACGGATGTTGAGATTGTCGCAACATCGCTGCAAAATCAGTTCTCTCTCGATAATATACTTGATTCGGTTCCGAATAAGAATCCGAGTTCTTTGAATTTGAATGTTGATTTTGACATCATTGTTGGTCAGAAAGTTCAGCTTCTGTTCAATCCTTTCCTTCGAGGAATCGTTGCTCCGGGAACGCCTCTTTCAATCTATTTTGATTCGTATACCGGGGATTTGGAATTCAAGAGTGATATCAGCCTTCGTGGTGGTGAAATCGTTTGGCTCAACAGAAACTTCTATATGAAAGAGGGTAGAATCGTATTCAATGAAACTCAGGATTCAATTGACCCGAAAGTAACTGTTCGTGCGGAAACTCGTGAACGGGATGAAAACGGCAATATGGTTTCTATTATATTGTCTGCAACCAATCAGGCGGTCAGTACATTCAACCCGACCTTCTCAGCAAATCCTGCTAAATCCGAGCGTGAAATCATGCAGCTTTTGGGACAGGTCATTTCTGCTGATTCCAGCGGCGTCTCTGACATCCTTGGTTCCGGCGGTGATTTTTTCATTCAGTCTACGGTTATGCGTCGTGTTGAGAATACATTGCGTGAATTGCTGAATTTTGATATATTTTCGATTCGGACAAATGTTCTGCAAAATTCTTTGAAACTGAGCATGGACGACAGCACAAACAATAAACAGCCTTCAATCGGTAACTTTATCGACAATTCAACTGTTTATATGGGAAAGTACTTCGGCAGTTCTATTTATGTGGACTCCATGCTTCATTGGTCTTATGACGAAAACAGAATCGACAACGGCACATCGGTCAATGGTGTAATTCTTCAGCCAGAATTCGGTTTTGAGATGTCATCTCCTTTTGTGAATATTCGTCTCGGAGTAGCACCGGATATCGATTCGCTTCAAAAAGGACTTTTGAACACTTGGGTTCCGTCTACATCTATGACTCTGTCATGGAAGTTTTCTTTCTAAAAAAATGGATTTGAGGGGATTTTATGTCAATCCGTCTGCGTTTTACCGCTTTGTTCTTTGTATTTTGTGTTTTTGCCGCAGTGCCTGTTTTCGCACAGAGTTCGGCTTCTTCCACCGAAAGCACTTCTTCTGAATCAGGTGACAACTGGTATTACGGTGCAATCATTAAGTCAGTAAATTTTAAGGGCCTCAAAAGTGTAAGCAGCAAGGAAGTTGAGGGCGTTGTTTCTGGATTCTATGGCAAAAAATTCTCCGATGAGCTTTTTGCTGACATGATGGACCGAATTTACGCGCTCGATTTGTTTGATGAAATCAGTCCGGAAGCGCTTCCTGGTGACATGAAGCGCAACACTGTCACAATTACATTCACGGTCAAAGAAAAGCCTGCTGTTACCCGAATTTTCATCAATGGTAACAAACAGATTCGTACTACAGAAATCAAAGAAGCAATCACTTCAAAAGAAAAAGATATTTTCATACCTTCAAAACTTTCTGTTGATGAACGGTCAATTCGTGATCATTACCTCGAAAAAGGCTTCACAAATGCAAGGGTAACTTCTTCTACAAAAGAAACTTCAAAGGGTGTCGAAATCACATTCACAATTGATGAAGGCCGCTCAACCGTAATTGCACACATTAATTTTTCTGGATTAAAGGCGATTTCTCCAAAAACGCTCAAAAAAAAGCTCAAGTTAAAAGAAGTCGGAATGCTCAATAAGGGCGCTTTCCAGGAGTCTATGCTTGAAGCTGACCGCCAATCAATTCTTGCTTATTATGCAAATGAAGGCTACATCGATGCGGATGTTGTTGACATCACTCAGACTGTCGAAGTAAATGAAAAAAAGAACCGCGATGAGCTTACAATCACTTTTGTAATCAGTGAAGGTTCAAGATACACTTACGAAGGCATCAGTTTTGTTGGAAACCGTATCTTTGATGATGAAGAGCTTCAGGCAAAGATTAAGCTCAAGAAAGGTGCTATTTTCAATCAGACAAAGTTCAATGAAGGCCTCATGGCTGTTGCGGATTTGTATTATGAAAACGGCTACACTGCAAACCGTTTCAATCAGGTTCCGCAAAAAGATGTTGAGAAAAAGACGATTTCGTATCAGTTTATGATTGTTGAAAATGTCCGCTCTCATGTCGAAAACATCATAATCAAAGGCAACACAAAGACAAAAGAACATGTAATCCGCCGTGAAATTCCAATTGAAACCGGCGACATCTTCTCAAAGGCAAAAGTTACTACCGGATTGCGAAATCTTTACAACCTGCAGTATTTTAGTGCAGTTGTTCCGGATGTTGTTCCTGGTTCAGAAGACAATCTTGTTGATTTGATTGTGTCTGTTGAAGAGCAGTCTACAACTTCAATCGAATTTGGTGTTACTTTCAGCGGTGTTTCTGACCCGGATGACCTTCCTTTTGCGCTCTTCGTAAAATGGCAGGATTCAAACATCAAGGGAACAGGCCGTTCTGTTAGCGCAAGTTCTACAATCGCAACGGATACTCAGTCAATCAGCCTTGGTTACGGCACAAACTGGCTCAAAGATATGGCAATCAGCACTTCAATCAGTACTGAGCTTTCTCATTCAAGTCTTTCTGCCCTCAGAAATAAAATTAACCGCAACGGTATTATTGACGACGACACCTATTACATGAATTATGAGCAGCTTAAATGGAGTTCAGGCTTTTCTCTTGGCCGAAGATGGACTCCTGATTTTGCAATCATTTCATGGACTGGCGGCGTTACTGGCAGCTTAAAGAACAACACTTATGACGAAAATGTCTGGAGCCCAGTTGATGCTTCAATCAGCGAATACGCCAATCGCTGGGGATGGCAGAACTCTGTCTGGACTGCTGTTTCTATTGATGACCGGGACATTAATTATGATCCTTCAAAGGGCTGGTTCGCAAGCCAGAGACTCACATGGTACGGACTTACTCCTGTTGAAACAGAATATTTCTTGAGAACAGATACTAAACTCGAAAAGTATTTTACGCTCTTCAAACTTCCTGTCGGAGAAAACTGGGATTTCAAGCTTGTTCTTATGGGTTATTCTGGACTTTCAATGCAATTCCCAAGACCTGGAACAGGTATCGGAGACTCAAGTCGTCTTTACATCGATGGTATGTTTAACGCACGAGGCTGGACAACTATTTATAACAAGGTTCGTGGAAAAGCCATGTGGAGCAACATTCTTGAGCTCAGAATTCCGCTCATTCCAGGTGTTCTTGCGGTTGATTTCTTTGGTGATGCGGCCGTCATCAAGGAAGAGCCGGATATGCTCAAGAGTTTGACAAAAGAAGACTTCTTTGTTAGCTGCGGACCAGGACTTCGCTTCACGATTCCGCAGTTCCCGTTGCGTCTCCTGTTTGCAAATACAGGTAAGTTCGGTTCACTTGATTCAGCCGACAATTACGGTGTCGGTGATGGAAAGTGGCACTGGGATAAAAACTGGAAATTTGTTCTTTCATTCAATATTACGAATAAATAGACCTGTTCGGAAAATGTCAGTCGCAGGGCGGCCGCAGTTTTCGGGCATCTCTACAAACGAGGTCATCATGAATATCAAAAAACTTTCGATTTTTGCTCTTTTTTCGCTTGTTTTAACATCAGGCGTGTTTGCACAGCAGATTACTCGCTTCGGTGTTGTAGACACTGCAAAGGTTTATCAGGCTTATTTCCGAAATTCTGCACCAGTGCGTAATTATGAGTCAAAAAAAGCCGAATTCCAGAAGGAAATTGCAAAAAAGACCGAGGAAATTCAAAAGCTCAAACAGCAGAAGGCTGATTTTACGGCTTCCGATAATGAAAGTTCTGCTTCAAAAATCGATGCTGACATCATAAAAAAAACGGACGCACTTACCGAATACACAAATGCAAAAAATGTCGAACTTGAATCCATGAAACGAAATCTTCAGAACTCTGATTCGTTCTATAAAAAACTCTATTCAGTGCTTGAAAGAGTTGCGGAAAACGAAGGCTACAGCATGATTCTCTCACTACAGCAGGATAACGCGATTCTTTGGTACAGTTCATCAGTTGATGTCACTGAAAAAGTAATTTCCGAGCTGGGACTTTAAGTTATGCCCCGCTCAAAAGATGCGATTGTTGCCGGTTCGGTTCAAAGCCGTTCGGAATCTACCGAACTTACCCCAATGATGATTCAATATCTCTCAATTAAAGAGCAGCACAAGAATGAAGTGCTCTTTTTTCGTTTGGGAGATTTTTATGAAATGCTCGGTCAGGATGCAATTGAGGTTTCAAGACTTTTAAATCTTACTCTCACGCATCGTGGTTCTGAACCAATGTGTGGAATTCCTTTTCATGCGGCAAAAATCTATATTGCACGGCTTTTACGATGTGGAAAAAGAATTGCCATCTGCGAGCAGGTCGGTGAGCCAAACGGAAAAACTCTAACCGAGCGAAAGGTAATCGAAGTAATCACTCCTGGAACTGCAATCGAAAGCGAATATCTTGACGGCGGTGCGAACAACTTTCTTGCCTGTGTTTGCGTTCAAAAGGGAAGATGCGGATTTGCCTATATCGATGTAACGACTTCTGATTTTTTTGCGACAAGCTGGTACGAGAGCGATATGGCCGAAAATTTCACGAAAGAACTTGGCCGCTGTCATCCGAGGGAATTGCTTTTGCCTCAGAGCCTTGAAAACAATGAAATCGTTCAGAACGCACTCCTTCAATATGAGGGAATCGCCGTATCTTTTTATCCTGACTGGAATTTTGACCAAAATCTTTCTTATAAGCGACTTATTGTACAATTTAAGACAGCGAATCTCCAGTCGTTTTCCCTTGACGAAAAATCACCGGAAGTTGCCCCGGCAGGATTTTTGCTCGATTATCTCAAAAAGACTGCAACGACCGACGCACCTCATGTCACAGGCATAAAAATTTATCGTGACAGTCAGTTTGTCATAATGGACGATTCTTCCCGCCGAAATCTCGAAATCGTACAGAATCTCCGTGATGGGACCAGTCAGTTTTCTCTGCTTGAATGTGTGTCGCATACACAGACCGCGATGGGAAAAAGGCTTTTGCGTTCATGGCTTTTGTATCCGCTTACAAATTGTGATGAAATCCTTTCACGCCAGAATCATGTTGAGCTTTTTGTAAAAAATCGGAATCTTCTTGAATATGTCCATGAAGTTTTTGCTGATATTCTCGATATTGAACGCCTTGCCGGACGAATTGCGATGGAACGCGCTCATGCCAAGGATTTGCAGGCATTGCGTACGAGTCTTGAAGCATGGCTTGAAGTAAGAAAACAGCTTGATTCCTTTGCTTTTGCAAAGACAGAAAAATCAATTGCTGAAGAAATCGCATCTTTAATCAGAAATTCCATTCTTGATGATCCTGCAACGGCTTTGGGAGAAGGCCGGATTATCAAAGAAGGCTGGTCAACTGAACTGGATGAGTACCGCAGAATTCATGACAATGTGAACAAAATCCTTGAAGATTATGCTGAAGAAGAAAAAAACAATTCTGGAATCATGAACCTCAGAATTCGAAGCAATAATCTCACTGGCTATTACATTGAAATCACAAGGGGAAAGGCCGATTCAGTTCCGAGTCATTTTATGCTTCGTCGTTCCCTTACAAATGCAGATCGTTACACTACAGAGCGGCTCCAGCAGATTGAAAGGCAAATCAATGACGCTGAACTAAAAATCGTCGAAACCGAAAAGGCGCTTTTTCTTGAAGTGCGTTCAAAAATCGCTGAATATACAAATTATCTGCTTCAGACGGCAAAGGAAATCGCTTATGCTGATGTCACGAGTGCATTTGCGTTTGCGGCTATTTTGCATGGCTGGGTAAAGCCTCTCGTTGATAATTCAAGGCATTTTTCTGTTAAGGCTGGCCGTCATCCGGTTGTTGAACTTCATCTTCCGGGCGGCGAATTCGTTCCTAATGACATTGATATTTCGGCAGAAAAGGACAGTCAGAAATCGTATTTTGCCTTGATTACTGGTCCGAATATGGCTGGTAAATCAACTTATTTGCGCCAGAATGCGTTGATTGCACTTCTTGCGCAGACTGGTTCATTTGTGCCCGCTAGCGAAGCTCATATTGGAATCGTTGACCGCATTTTCTGTCGTGTTGGTGCGAGCGACAATCTTGCTCGTGGTGAATCAACTTTTCTTGTAGAAATGACAGAGACTGCCTACATCCTGCGTACTGCGACCGAAAAATCACTTGTCATTATGGATGAAGTTGGACGCGGTACTTCTACGGAGGATGGTCTTTCAATAGCATGGGCGGTTTCCGAGTATCTTTTGAATGCATTGAAGTGCAAGACTCTTTTTGCCACGCATTATCATGAACTTACGCGATTGAATCATCCTGCACTGAAACTTTTGTGCATGGATGTGAGCGAAGAAAGCGATAAAATTACCTTCCTCAGAAAGATTAAAGAGGGTGCGAGCGAAAATTCATACGGAATCCATGTCGCTTCTCTGGCGGGTGTTCCTTCCAGCGTAATTCGTCGTGCAAATGAAATCCTTGCTGCCCTTCATTCGGATTCTGAATCTTTTGAAAGTGGAACGAATGTGCAGAATCTGAATACGGTTCAGACTGCAACAGAAACTCCGCTTGAAAAATCAACTACCTTGCCGGGATTATTCACTGACGAAGAACTTGTTCTTGATGAGATTTTAAGCTGTGATCCAGATGATATGACCCCAAGACAGGCTCTTGATTTGGTCGCAAGATGGAAAAAATCTCTTAGCGGACGATAAAAGCGAAGAATCTGTAGAATTTTGCAAATATAACAAAAAATTATCGATTCAGATTGCCGAAATGTGATTTTCTTTTCAAATAATATAGTGATGAAAGGGAAAAGAACATCTATCGTTTTTGAGAACCGATTTTTCGCATTGTATTTTGCTGCGATTTCATTCGTGCAGAATCTGGTTTCGCTTGTGCTTGGCGGTGAAAAATGTCTTTGCTGTTCAAGGCGCACGCTCCGTATTCCATTGTGCAGAAACTGTCTTTCTGAACTTTTTTCCTCCAGAGAAAGAGAAGTTTGCTCCCACTGCGGCCGTGCTCTAATCAGTGAGAGTGGAATCTGCATGCATTGCCGCGAAAATCAGCCTCTTCAGAGTATTGATTGTGCTTTTACCCTTCACAGTTATCAGTTATGGAAAAAGGCTTTGCTTTTTGCCTGGAAGATGGAAGGTAAACGGAATCTTTCGGCGTATTTTGCCGCTCTTTTATTTAGAAAACTGAAGGCCCTTGAAGAAGAACTCGGCGAACCTCTTTGCGTAGTGCCTGTTCCGCCTCGTTCTGGAAAAATCCGGGAAAAAGGTTGGGATCAGATTGAAGAACTGTGCTTTTACCTCGAAAAAGGCTGGAATGTGAGAATTCTGCGTCTTTTGGAGCGATTGAGCCGTGTTCAACAGAAAAAACTTGACCGTGTGCAGAGAATCGAAGGAATTTCTTCATCGTATCGGTTGAAAAACGAGCGGAAATTACGGCGATTAATCAGTAATGTACCTGAAACTCTGGTGCTTGCCGATGATGTCATGACAACTGGCTCAACCCTTGAGGCTTGTGCCAGGGAATTGAAGAAATTCGGCGTTAAGCGGGTCTTTTCCATAACTTTATTTTCTGTGGACTGATTGCAAAAATTAAGATTTCATTTAATTGATTTGCATTTTAATAAATCTATCGTTATACTATAAATGCTAAAATTTTTTTTTATGAGGTACAAAATATTATGGAAGAAGAAATAAAAGGCTATACAATTCAGGAAGCGATTTCCGAAGCACGCCGTTGTTTGAATTGTCCTAAGCCGTTGTGTCGTACTGGTTGTCCAATCGAAAATGACATCCCTGCTTTTAATCATGCTGTTTCTTTGGGGGATTTTGGTACTGCCAGAAGCATAATCGCACAGCGAAGCAATCTTCCAGCCATTTGTGGTCGTGTTTGTCCTCATGAAAATCAATGTGAAGGTCATTGCGTGCTTGCAAAAGCCGGAAAAGGCATCAAAATCGGCATGATTGAGCGTTTTATCGCTGATTTTGACACCGAGATGAACCTCAACCGTGAAAAGAAAATCGAAAAAATCGGTGGAAAAGTAGCTGTAATCGGTTCCGGCCCTGCAGGTCTTACTGTTGCAGGTGATTTGGCTCGCAAAGGTTACGAAGTCGTTGTTTATGAGGGCGAAAGTGAGCCGGGCGGAGTTCTTCTCTACGGAATTCCTGAATTCCGTCTGCCAAAAGATGTAGTTCGTAGTACTACCAAAAAAATTGCTGATTTGGGCGTTCAGTTTGTTACAAATACAATGATTGGAATCGACATCACAATTGATGAGCTTTTCGAAAACGGATTTGATGCTGTTTTCATCGGAACCGGTACAGCCCTTTCAAAAGATCTTGATATTCCAGGCAAGGATCTCAAAGGCATAATTCAGTCAAATTACCTTTTGCGCATGGTTCGTCTCTATCAGGATGGCAATGTCGAAAAGTCAGAAGTTCCAATCGATGAAGGTGATGAAGTAATCGTAATTGGTGCGGGAAATGTCGCTATGGATGCCTGCCGCACTGCAATTCGCATGAAGGCTAAAAAGGTAACTGTCGCATATCGAAAGACTGCCGAATTCATGCGCGCGGCAAAAGCCGAATATGATGGCGCAATCAGTGACGGAATCGAATTCAAATGGGAACACGCACCTCTTGAATTTGTCGGTGAAAACGGTGTAGTTACCGGTCTCAAATGCCAGACTCCAGAAGGAGAAGTCATTTTGCCGGCAAATAAAATCCTTATTGCAATCGGTTCTCGTCCGGCTGCAAGAATCATCAGCACAACCGAAGGAATCGATGCTGATGAAGGCGGTTTTGTCATCACAAAGCAGAAGCCGTATGGCATGACAACCCGGCGCGGAGTTTTTGCTGGCGGCGATGTTGTTCATAAACCAGCAACGGTCGTTCTTGCGATGCGTGAGGCAAAAAAGGTCGCGGTCGGAATTTCAGAATTCCTTGAAGCTAAAAAATTGCTTGGTGAGTAAGGGGAACAGAAAGTTCATTCTTGCAAAATGCCACATTCGTGTGGCGCATGACTGAAATATATAACATCTAGGATCTTCTAGGGGGAAAATATGGCAGAAAATACTCAAATTCAATTGGTTACATTCCAGCTCGGCGGAGAAATCTACGGTGTAGACATCATGGATGTAAAGGAAATCGTAAAAGTTACGAAAGTTCGTCCGATTCCTAACGCTCCGTTCTATGTAGAGGGAATTTTCAATCTCCGAAGCGAGATTATTCCTGTAATCAATCTGCACAAGCGTTTCCAGATTCAAAAACTTGCAGTTCCTGAAGGTGATGAGGAATTTGAAGGCGGATTCATCATTCTCAACATTGAGAATAACAGAATCGGCATTATCATTGACCGAATCGCGCGAGTCGTAGCAATCAATACTGCCGACATCAAAGATCCGCCTCAGATGATTAGCGGAATCGGTACTGAATATATTCACGGTGTTATCCGTCAGGACGATAAATATCTCATCATGCTTGATATGAGACGACTGTTCAACGCAAAGGAACTTCAGAAGATTATTGATCCGGGCGATGCCGGTTCAGACGGGGAATAACAATAACAAATGATTCAGACATTTAGTTCTACTATCCGCAGAAAAGAAATGGATGCGGTTTTAACTTGCATGGTCGATGAAAAACTCGGTCCCGGTGAGTTGAACGCAAAACTTATCCAGACGGTAAAGGAATTTACTGGCTGTGACGGCGCGGTTGCATTCAGAAGTCCCGCAATTGCTTTTTCTTATGTAGTCAAGGCATTGGACTTGCAGCCGGGAGAATCTGTAATGATTTCTGCCCTGGCTCCAAGCTGGCACTATACCGCAGTCAAAAATCTTGGTCTCAACCCGCTCGTTCTTGATGTTCGTGAAGAAGACGGGCTTATTTCTCCAGAATCCGTTGAAGAAGGAATTAAAAACGGCGGCCGTTTGCTTCTTTTGCATGAAACAATGGGAATTCTGCCAAAAATCGAAGATTTCCTGGCTTTTGGTATTCCTGTAATCGAAGATATTTCTCATTCGGTTGGAGCGGTTTATCCAGCGGCTCCTGCAGAAGGCAGCGAAACTCCAGATAATAAAGAAAATGCTCCCAAAAAGGCGGGGATGGCAGGTCTCTATTCAATTCTTGGCCTCGAAGCAAATGATACAATCACGGCTGGCGGTGGAGCCGTTCTCATTTCTCCCAAACGCCGTGAATGGATTGTCCTCAAAAAATTCACCGATAATGCTCCTGAAACTGATATTCTCCCGGATATGAACAGTGCATTGGGCTTCATTCAGATGAAAGAATTTGCCCGCAATGAACAGGCTCGAAAAGCCTTGTTTGCTATTTTCCAAAAATCGCTCATGAGCGGTAAAAACAAAACTTTTGTGCGTGAAGCAGAAGAAGGTTCGACAATTTGGTCATTTCCGGTTGTACTTTCTGGAAGTTTTAAGGATGCAAAACAATATTCTTCACGAAAGGAAATTGAAATCAGGCCGGCATACGAAAATTCTGTAATTGCCGTTCTTGCAGACGAAGAGCAGTCTAAGTTCATACATGCTAAGTCACTGTATCTCCGCTGTGTGCTTTTTCCTTTGTATCCGCGTCTTGGTTCAGAATCTGCAACCAAAATAGCCAAGGTTCTGGGAACATTGCCGTAACGAAAATCTATGAAAGTAAAAAAGTCACTAATCGTCGTAAACAGTTTTAAAGAAGAATCAAAGTCTCTCGGAAATGAAATCCTCCAGTATCTTGAAAAGCTTGGAATTTGCACTGACATCTTTTTGTTTAACGGTTTTTCTGAGCAATATCCTTTTTACGGCTATGATTTTGTTATTACGATGGGTGGTGACGGTACAGTTCTTTTTGCGGCCCGCGGTTGTGCTCCTTTGGGAATCCCGATTTTTCCGATAAATTTTGGTTCTTTCGGATTTATTGCGAGTGTTCAGCGAAATGAGTGGAAAAAAGAACTTGATGATTTTCTTGCCGACAAATCAGTGATTGATGAGCGAAGTATGCTTCAGGCAGATTTATATTGCAATGAAAAGCGTCGTTTGAGTGCAACAGGATTAAACGACATTGTAATCTGCGGAAAAACTGCTGCGCACACGATTTCGTTCAATGTTTTATATGATAATGTGCCGCTAGGTGAAATAAAGGCTGACGGCATGATTGTTTCAACGGCTACAGGGTCAACCGCCTATTCAGCGAGTGCGGGCGGTCCAATAATTGATCCTGGGCTTGATGCTATGGTTTTAACTTTGATGAATGCTTTTTCGCTTTCGAGTCGCCCGATTGTTTTAAGTCCTGAAGGGCAGCTTGAAATCGAAATTTTGCCTTCTCGTATTTCTGATGTCGTAATTAGTGTGGACGGTCAGATTCCAGTTGATTTGCATGTCGGTGATGTAATTAAAATCAAACAAATTGATGCAAAGGCGAAACTGATTGGCTGCACAAAAGAAAAATTTTACAATGCACTCCGCTCAAAATTGAACTGGTCAGGAGGCCCTCAACATGCTTGAAGATCTTTCAATTAAAGACTTTGCCCTTATCGACAGTGCTTCTCTTGAATTCAACGGCGGTTTTACGGTTCTTTCTGGTGAAACCGGTGCGGGAAAATCCCTTTTAATCGGTGCCTTGACTTTTCTGCTTGGTGGAAAGGGCGGCGTTGAGCATATTCGCGCTGGAGCGCATGAATCTGTAGTTTCAGGCACTTTTTATCTGGGGCGTGCTCCTTCTTCAGTGCGCGAGCTTTCTGAAGATGAAGAGCCTTTAAATGCTTACGAATGGCTGAATTTACATGGAATTGAAGCCGAAGATGACCGAATCTTGCTTCGCCGTGTCATACGCGAAAACGGAAAATCAGGAAGCTGGATTGGAGGCACTGCGGTAACTCGTGCCGATTTGGCGGAATTCAGCGCATTTTTGATTGATATTCACGGTCAGCATGAACATCAGTCGCTCATGAAAGTGAGTGAGCACCGTAAATTCCTAGATTCTTATGCTGGTCTGACCGAAAAAGTTTCTGCTTTTACATCTCTTTATTCTGAGCTTGTCGCAAAACGCAAAATTTTGGACGAACTTAACACTGATGACCGTGATCGTGCACAAAAAATCGATTTTCTCAATTTTGCAGTCAAGGAAATCACCGATGCAAAATTAAAGCCGAATGAAGATGTCGAGCTTGATGATGAAGAAACCAAACTTTCCTCATTTGAAAAACTTTACTCTGATGTTGAAGCAATCAATTCGGCTCTTTCAGGCGGCGAGGGCGGTGCTGTTGTTTCCGTTCTCAAAAAAATCCGTGTATTTGCAGATTCTGCATCTTCTTCCGACAAATCACTTCAAAAGCTCACTGAACGAATTGACAGCGCATTTTACGAGCTTAACGATATTGCCGAAGAGTACAAATCTTACGCGTCATCCCTTGTTTTTGACCCGGAACGCCTTGCACAGGTTCAGGAGCGACAGACTTTAATTTATAATCTTAAAAAGAAATACGCTTCTTCTGTAACGGCACCTCTTTCTGAAGTCATTTCATATTGTGAAAAAGCACAGAATCGCCTTGAAGAACTGGACTCATCTTCAGACAAAAAAGAGAATCTTGAGAAGGAAATTGCTGAACTTGGCAAAAAGGTCTACCTTGAGGCAAAATCAATTTCTCAGGCACGAAAAGCTGCTGCGGAAAAAATGGCCCAGGGCGTTGTGCAGGTTCTTTCTTCACTTGGCATGAAGGGCACCCGTTTCTGTGTAAATGTTGCCGAAAAAACAGGAAATGATGTTACGCAAAAATGCGGTCCTTACGGAATCGATGACATTGAATTCCTTATCAGCGCGAACCCAGGTCAGCCATTGCAGCCGCTTGCAAAAATCGCTTCTGGCGGTGAATTAAGCCGAGTCATGTTGTCACTAAAGACAATTTTGTGTCAGTCAGATGAATCTGGCACTTCAACCGTGGGCACGATGATTTTTGATGAGATTGATACTGGAATCGGTGGTGAAGTTGCTGTTTCAATAGGCAGTCATCTCAAGAATTTGGCAAAAAATCGTCAGGTTTTGTGCATTACGCATCTTGCAAGCATCGCGGTTTATGCCGATAATCAAATTAAAATAGAAAAAGGCGTGAGTAATGGGGCGACACAGACTCGTGTCCATGAAATCACAGGTGAGGATAGGGTCTCCGAGATTGCGAGAATGCTTTCTGGAGATGCGGCAAGTTCACAATCTCTTGAACATGCCCGTTCAATGTTGTCAAAGTTTGGGGGGATAAACTAATGGCAAAAGTTCTTACAGAAAATCGCGAGCTTTGCGAAATCAAATGTGAACCTTACAAAAAAATGATAGAAGAGGCTTTTGATCGGGAAAAAAAGGTTCTTGCCTCCATCGAACACAATCCTGCTGGTGCCGCATATAAAAAGCTTAATCTTTGTGACGAAATGATTGGATGCGCAACATACTACATCACAATCAACGACCTTACCGTTAAATTCGTGAACACAAAGGATAACGATGCCCTCAATGATGCCCGAAAAATGATTTACAAGGCAATCATCTATCTTGAAGAAATTGTCTCTAATATCGTTGATGCGCCTCAGACAGAGCTTGATGATAAAATTGCCGCAATCGGTACAGCACCTCTCGAAAAACGATTTTATCTTATCCGTAAGCTTGGCCTTGCTATTTCCCTTCTTATTGATGCATTCGGCGATAATACAAAATGGAAGTGGTCTTTTGTTGAAGTTCAGGGGCGATTCGCGACTGTTGCACGAAATCTTCTCGATTTAAAACAGGCTTCAAAAGATTATTTCGATCCTCATTCTCCTGATTATGACAACAGTGTACTTTACATTCGTCTCATAAGAAAACTTTTGGATCAGTCAGCAACTGCTTATCGCGACCGTTACGAACTTTCAACCCATCGAATCGATGATATGCGTCTTGCCATCCTTTATCTTTCTGCCGGAAGAAGAGTGGCCATAGCCTTGGGCGAATCAGAAGAGGCTGAAGAAATCAAGAAAAAGGCCGGTGTCTGGAAGCAGAAACTCGAAGCTGACCATAAAATGGGGCGTGCAAACTAAAATGCTTAACAAAAAACTCATTCTCAAAATTTTCGAAGGTTTTTCCATTCAGCGCTGGAATGACCTTGTAAGACCGTTTGATTTGGTTGAGATGGATAAAGCGGCCGAAAAGATGGTTGTCGCATACATAATCGGAAAATACGAAGAGTCGGAAGGGCATGAAATTGACTGGGAATGGATGATTTATGCTTCCCTGTTTGATTTGCTCCGAAAAATCGCTCTCTGTGACATAAAATCGCCTGTCCAGCAGATGATTCGGGCAAAGTACCCCGAAGAATACAAAAAGCTCAATGAGTGGGTTTTCTCAAAATACAGCGATATCATTTCCGATGATGAATTGCTGGAGCGTTTTTCTTTATATCTGGAACAGGATTCGAATCTTGAGCGCACTGAATTTACCCTGACGGAGCGTGTTCTGGAAGCCGCGCACAAATTTTCTTCTCTCCGTGAGCTTGAAATGATTGAAAAAGTCAATGAAATCGAGCGGACAGAAAAAATTCACACGGAACTGAGCGAAAATTTAAAGCGATTTGCCGATTTAAAAGGCGTTAAAATGCTTTTGGAGCGCAAAAAACCTTTTCATTTCATAATGAAGACCGAGCAGCTTCGTTTTCAGACCCGATGGAATCAGACTCCGCGCGTTCCACAGACAAGCGTTCTCGGACATTGTTTTTTTGTAGCAGTCGCAACATTGCTTTTGCTCCGTGACAACGGTGATTCTCCATGCAAAAAGCGGCTTTTTAATGATTTTTTCAGTGCGCTTTTCCATGATTTGCCTGAATCGGTTACAAGAGACATAATTTCTCCTGTAAAACAGGCGACAAACGAACTTCCTGGAATCGTAAAAAATATTGAAGATGACATCGTTCATTCCGAGCTTGTTCCGCTAATGGAAGATTTTTATGTTGACGAAATTCTTTACTTTACGAACGATGAATTCCAGAATCGAATCCTTGTTCCTGAACTTGATGGCCGGCATAGCGCACAGACCGTCACATGGGAAGAACTTCGCGAAAATTATAACTCTGATGTTTATTCTCCTGTCGATGGAAAGCTTGTCCGCCTGGCAGACCATTTGAGTGCATTTATTGAAGCTGACAGTTCGATAAAATACGGAATCACAAGCAAGCAGCTTACAAGTGGTCGCGACAACATTCTCAAAAGCTATCTTTCAGGGGTTAAAATCAACGGAATTGACGCAATGCAGCTTTTCTGGTCAATCATGGAAGATTAAGCAATTAGCAATTAGCAATTAGCAGTTAGAAATTAAAGGGGATGACTGATAAGTTCAGTGGTTACGGTCATTGAGCTTGTCGAAATGACCATTCATACTATATGTGGTGGTTTCAACAGGCTCAACCACCGCAAAAACTTCTTCTTAGACATCCCTCGTTTCAAAGCTTAGCTTTTCCACTACCCCTTAAAATCCCCCATAATTTACTTAAATCTTTCTCTTTTCTTGCCGAAAATGTCAAAGATATGAAATTTCCGGTTTTTAAAGTCGCATTTTTTATTTTAATTTGTTCGGCCGTCTCTCATTTGTATTCTGATACAACACATGAAGTTCAGAAAGGCGAAACTCTGTATTCAATCAGTAAAACTTACGGGGTTTCAGTAAGCACGATTCAAGAAGCAAACGGACTTTCAGATGCAGGTATCAAAATCGGCCAGAAGATAAAAATCCCTGACCAGTCAAAAACATCTGCTCAGACGGCAAAAAACGTCGTTCAGGCTCCTGCTGCTGGTACTCAGACCGCACAAGCTGCAACCGCAAGTTCAAACACTACAAAAACGGCGGCATCATCTGCGGGAACAGCAAAGGCTTCAACCCCTCAAACAAAGGAAAATGCTCTGTCAGACGGAACTTATACCGTTCAAAAAGGCGAAACTTGGTTTGGAATTTCAAAAAAATATGGAATTTCGGTCGCAGATTTGCAGAAACTGAACGGAGTTGGAAGCGAAGCCGCGTTAAAGGTCGGTCAGAAAATCAAAGTTCCTGGCGCGTCTGCAAAAATTCCTGCCTCAACTGAAGTTACAAGCACAAAATCTGGCTCGGCAGAAAAATCTTCATCGGAAGCCGCAAAAACAAGTTCTTCAGCCAAAGTGCCAGAACTTGCAAAAAACGATCCTCACAATTATTCAAGCAAAAAGGCCGATTCATCGCTTGTCTGGCCGGTAAAAACTGAAAATATCGTCTACATAAACGGAAAAGTCGGCGGCGTAAGCATGGCCGCGAAAAAAGATGAAGAAGTAAAGGCCATTCGTGCAGGTACGGTTATGTTCTCAGGTTCTTACCGAGGTTTTGGAAATGTCGTCTTCATTCAGAGCAAAACCGGGCATATTTACGCATACACTGGCTTAGGTTCAATCGATGTCTCAAAAGGTGATTACATAAACTACAGTTCTGAAATCGGAACGGCAGGAATTGACACTTATACAGGCAAGTCACAAATCTCTCTCATGGTCTTCCAAAACGGACAGCCGATTGATCCGGCAAAGGCGCCGCGTGGTTGATTTTCCTAAAAAATAACGAAAATCGAGAATCATAGTATTGACAGAGATTATGTCTTTTTGCTATATTATCAAACATCAACTGGGGGCGTAGCGAAGCTGGTTATCGCGCTGGCCTGTCACGCCGGAGATCGAGGGTTCGAGCCCCTTCGCTCCCGTTTATTGCCCGCTTTTTTAAGCGGGTTTTATTTTTTTTCGGGTAGTAGCGCAGCTGGTAGCGCACTACGTTCGGGACGTAGGGGTCGCTGGTTCGAATCCAGTCTACCCGACTTTTCTGGCACCGCTTTTCAGGCGGTGTTTTTTTATTTCCTGTCAAAAAATCCATCCAAAAACAGCCGATAATCACAATATGAAAGCAAAAATTTTATTAACGCTGTTTCTATTCTCATTGTCGTCTTTTGCATTTTCATCAGTCTATAAAGAAAATGCAAAAGCTTCTTACTATGCAGAAAAATATCACGGAAGAAAAACCGCTAACGGAGAAATCTTCAACATGAATGCTATGACTTGCGCGCATAAAACTCTTCCTTTTGGCACAGTTCTTCGCGTAACAAATCTTGCCAATGGAAAAAATGTAGATGTGCGCGTAAATGACAGGGGGCCGTTTGTCAAAGATCGTGAAATTGATGTGTCAAAGGCAGCCGCTCAAAAACTCGGAATGATAAAGACCGGTACAGCAAATGTCAAAATAGAAATCCTCTCCCCAAATAAAACTGTCAAAAAAAGCGATGACCCGCATGAACTCTGGGATGTGCAGATTGCCTCGTTTTCAAATCAAGAAAATGCTTCCAGACTCGCGCAGAATCTTCTGAAAAGCGGTTTTAAAAATGTTTATTTTCAGAAGACCGAGCGCGTAGTCCGTGTCGTGCTAAAACGAATCCCGGACGAGGATTTGCGGGCAACAGAAGAGCGTCTCCGTCTAAACGGATATGCGGGCTATATTGTAAAAAAGACCATTTAATTTTAGGCGCGAATTTTCCTTACTGCCGCCGTTCCGTGCTTCGCTGGCGCTCATTCCTGCGCGGCCTTTGGCCTGCTCCGGAACGCCTTCGGCGGCACTCCATGGCCTGGCGGTCACGCCCCGCCCGCGGTACATATCATGCTGCAGGGGTCGGGAGCCTTCGCGGGAGAATCCTGTCGGACGGGGCATAAAACCTGCGGAAAAGG
>NZ_CAMHSK010000009.1 GCF_946187725.1 uncultured Treponema sp. | reverse complement strand
AAACGGCGCGAAGGAGTGAAACGGCTTACGAAAACACTCGTTTTGTGCTGCCGCGAGAGCGGCAAACGTATATAGTTACGGGCACAAAACGCGTGTAGCAGGCTAGCCTGCGGTTTCGATAAGTCGTTATCACGACTGGGAGCCGTTTTTTTTTGATACAGCCAGTAACTTCAAAAACCCGCCAATCGACCTTTTAATTAAAATCATCCACGCCAGCCAAGTCCAAAGTGCTGAACAAGTCGTCAATAGTCTCTCGGCGGCGGATTTCTTTTACGCTTCCGTCTGAACGGAGCAAAAGCTCGCCACAACGCAATTTTCCATTGTAGTTAAAGCCCATTGCACGGCCATGTGCGCCCGCGTCGTGGATAATCACTAAATCTCCCATGTCGATTTTTGGAAGTTCGCGCTGAACGGCAAATTTGTCACAGTTTTCACAAAGACTTCCGACCACATCATAAACATGGTCTTTTGGAGCATTTTCTTTGCCGCTGACAGTTACTTCATGATATGAGCCGTACATTCCCGGACGCATCAAATCTGCCATACAAGAATCCAAACCAATATATTCGCGGTAAATGTGCTTTTCGTGGATTGCCTTTGCGACGAGCCAGCCATAAGGGCCTGTAATCGGGCGGCCACATTCCCAGCAGATTTCAAGCGGGTCAAGGCCAGCCGGAACGATAACGCGGTCATATTCAGCACGGATTCCCTTTGCGACTTCATCATAATCAACAGCCTTCTGATCCGGCTTGTACGGAATTCCAAGACCACCGCCCAAATCAACGAATTCGATTCGGACACCAGTCTTTTCTTTTACTTCAGCCGCAAGCTCAAAGACAAGTTTTGCCGTATCAACAAAGAATTCTGGATTCAACTCATTTGAAGCGACCATTGTGTGCAAGCCGAAGTGCTGAACGCCCTCTTCCTTGCAGATTTTGTAGGCTTCAATCATCTGCTCGCGGGTAAGCCCGTATTTTGCTTCTTCAGGCTTACCGATGATTGAGTTGCAGCCGTGCTTTGCCGGGCCCGGATTGTAGCGGAAACAGATTGTGTCAGGCATCTTGCCGCCGAGTGCGTTCTTTAAGAATGGAATGTGCGTGATGTCATCGAGATTGATGATATTTCCGTTTGCGGCAGCGTATTTGTATTCATTTGCAGGGGTTTCGTTTGATGTGAACATTACGAGTTTGCCCTTGATTCCGCTCATAGAAGAAAGCATGAGTTCAGGAAGACTTGAACAGTCCGCACCACAGCCTTCGCTTGCCAGAACCTTTAAAATATACGGATTCGGACATGCTTTTACGGCAAAATACTCTCTGAAAGCAGGAAAAATTGAAAAGGCTTTTGTGAAACGCCTCATGTTCTCGCGGATGGCCTGTTCGTCATACAGATAGAATGGGGTCGGAAACTTTTCTGTAAGTTTCATCAGTTCGTCGTGGCTCAAAGGAAATGTCTTCATTTTTTACCTCACATCATTTTTTATAAATTACAACTCATAACTCCTGCGTTTTATATTACATTTTTCTTGCTTTTATTGGAATATGTATTAAAATTATTTCAATGGGAGTTATAAGAATCTTCTTATATTATGAAAAAAAAGTTTTACATTAACAGTAACACAGAACGATTTTTCTCATTTGCGGTTTCACTTGTACTCATTCTTGTTCTCAATATCGTTATCGCTAAAACACTCCTGACGAAAATCGAGGACAACCATAAAGCAAATTTCATCAGTGCTTGTGATGAAATGGTTGAAGACTATGCTTTTACGGTTGATACAAGGCTCCGGCAGCTTGAGTCCCGGCTTGACCTCTTCTACGCAAAAATCGCTTACAAAAATCTTTCTATCGAAAAAATTCAGGAACTGCTCTTAAAAGAACAGCCAAACATAAAAGATCCGTTCACACAGATTGTTTATGCCGATAAAAACGGAAACAGTTGGAATGCCCTCGGTCATTACTATGATGTCACTGACAGGGAATATTTTGAACCAATCATTTCCGGAAAATCAACTTTCTATGTAAGCAACATTCTTGAGTCCAAAGAAGACGGACTTTCAGGCCTTTCGTTCGTTCGCCCGATTTACAGTGATTCCCACGAAGTAATCGGAATGCTCATGGCAACCTGTCCAATCAACAAGCTCGCCGAATATTTTGAAAAAACAAATAAAAGGTTCGCAATTCAGGACAAAAATAAAAAACTGATTCTTCATTATGAGCCAAAATGGATAAATTGGGTCTATTCACCCTGGAAGTATGCTGACAAAACTCTTCACACACCAGAGCGCGATTATCATGTAAAAGAGTCTTCAAGCACGGACGGAAAATCAGTTTATGTCTTCTACAGACAGAGCGAAGTTGCTCCATGGACAATCAGCTATTCCGTTCCGGCCGAAGAATTCACAAATCTTGAAAGGGCACAGAAATCATATCAGAATTTCCTCATCGAAATCATTGTCGTCGTGCTTTCGCTCATTTTCCTGCTCGAAATTTGGGTTCACTCTTTCCTGGAACGACATCAGCTTCTTTCTACTAACGTTGACTCGCTCACTCACCTTTGGGTCAGAAGTTACTTTGAAAAAGAAGCAAACAAGCTCTTAAAACGATATCCGAATTCAAAATTCATGCTGATTGATTCTGATATCCGTGGCTTCAAATTCATCAACCAGCAGTACGGTGAAGCAAAGGCCAACAAGCTGCTTTTCTATTTCTCCAAGCTCCTTTACGAAAACACAAAGCTGCATGACGGTCTTTTGAGCCGTGACTATGCCGATCATTTCTGTGTTTTCATCAAGGTTTCTTCTATTCATAAGGCAATGCACTTCTTCAAGACCGACCTTGAAAAAATGAACGCCACCACCAAAAATTACGATCTTCCGTTCATGCCGAAATTCGGAATTGCATTCTACGCACCCAAAATGCAGGACGAAATTCCGAGCGTGCAGCTTCTTATAAGCAGGGCAAGTTTCGCCAAAAGCACAATCAAAGAGAACGCCCTTCAACAGTTCGCAATCTACGATGAAAAACTTCTTCGCAAGTCAAAAGAAGAAAACTTCATCGAAACACATATGGAGAGTGCCCTTCTAAAGAACGAATTCTTCGTAATGTACCAGCCCAAAATTGCTTTGGCAACAGAAAGAGTCGTTGGTGCCGAAGCGCTTGTCCGATGGCAAAGCCCGGAACTGGGCTACATGCCGCCAAATTCATTTGTGCCTCTTTTTGAGCGCAACAATTTCATCATCAAGCTTGATTTCTATGTCTACGAACAGGTTTTCAAATTCCTCAGAAAGTGCCTTGACGAAAACGAGCCGATTGTACCAATTTCGGTAAATGTTTCCAGAAATCATGACAAGCCAGAAAAATTCGTACATGATTTCACGACTTTGCTCAAAAAATATGAAATTCCGTCAAAATTAGTCGAGGTCGAACTTCTTGAACGGGCCACTTTGGACAAAAACCTTCTGCGAGAAATTACAGTCATGCTCCAGAAAGAAGGTCTCCGCGTTGCCATGGACGATTTTGGTTCAGGCGAAAGCTCACTCAACATGCTTTCAACGATTCCTGTCAACATTCTCAAATTTGACCGATCATTCTTGTTTGCAAATGACGCAGAGCGCGGCACTCTTGATGAAACATCCGAAAGCTTCATCGAGACTCTTGTTGATTTGGGCAAGAACCTCAAAAAAGAGACGATTTTTGAAGGAGTCGAAACCGAAGAGCAGCGTGACTTTCTTCGCAAAATCAAATGCGATCAGGTTCAGGGATACTTCTACTCAAAGCCATTAAAAGAAGATGAATTCATGGAATTTTTAAAAAAACATAGATAAATTGAAAATTTAAAACAGAAAACTGAAAATTATTCGGTGGAAAAAACTAAACTAAAGTGCTATTCTAAAGAAAAGGAAATTATATGAAACCGACATTATTAGTATTGGCGGCTGGAATGGGTAGCCGCTATGGTGGAGTCAAGCAGATTGATTCAGTAGGAAAGAACGGCGAATGTCTTTTGGACTTTGCCGCTTATGATGCAAAAAAATGCGGATTCGGCAAAATCGTTTTCATCATCCGCAAAGACATTGAAAAGGATTTCCGCGAAAGGCTCTTTGACCGTGTAGCACGCAATTTTGACGCGGAATATGTTTTCCAGACACCTACAGCTCTTTTGACAGAAGAGGAGCAGAAAAAGGCAGCGGAGCGAGCAAAGCCATGGGGCACAATTCATGCGGTCCTCTGTGCAAAACAGGCTATCAATGAACCTTTTGCCGTAATCAATGCAGATGACTATTACGGAAGGGCTGCATTCGAAACTCTGGGCGGCTATCTTTCTTCTATTAATAACGACTGCACAGAGCACGCAATGGTAGGCTACACTCTCGGCAAAACAATGAGCCGAAACGGTTCTGTAAGCCGCGGTGTCGCTCAGACAGAAGGCGGATACCTCAAATCAATCGTTGAGAACACAAAAATCTATTACACAGGCGAGCATTTCGAAGGCAACGAAATCATTTCTGAGCTTAACGGCAAAAACATTCCCATGACAGGAAACGAAACCGTAAGCATGAATCTTTTCGGCTTCTCTCCAAAGGCATTTGAGCGCTTCGAAAAATACTGGGCTGATTTCAAACAGAACAAGCTCACTGATCCAAAAGCCGAGGCTCTTCTCCCGGTTGCAGCAAGTGACATCATCAAAAACGGTGAAGGAAGAATCAAAGTCTTCACAAGCGATGAAAGCTGGTTCGGCATGACCTACCCCGAAGACAAAGAAGTCGTAAAGAGCGAAATATCTAAAAAGATAGAATCTGGCTACTATCCAGAAAAATTGTGGGAGAAATAATAGTTAGCAGGTAGCAAGGAGCAGTGAGCAATGAAAATAAATATGCTAGCTGCTAACTGCTAACTGCTAACTGCTAACTGCTATGCTTAAACTAAATCCTATTCGGTCGGAAAAGGTTTGGGGATATGAGGATTGGATTGCTTCAACCCATGTTGACGGATGTCAGAGTGAATTCAAGGCTCTTGCAGGTGACTATCCCCTACTCGTAAAAATTATTCAGGCAAATGACACTCTTTCTGTCCAAGTTCATCCGGATGACGAAGATGCAAAACGTCTTGAAGGCGAGAATGAACGAGGCAAAACAGAATGTTGGTATGTTTTGAGCGCAGATGAAGGAGTAAGCCTCATTTATGGATTAAACGGAAATCCATCAAAAGAAGAGCTTCGTGAATCCATCAAAACAAACACCCTCGAAAAGCATCTTTGCCGTGTTCAAGTCAAAAAAGGTGACTTCATTTTCATCCCGTCGGGAACAGTTCATGCGATTGGTGGAGGACTAAGGCTCCTTGAAGTTCAGCAGAGCTGCAACATCACATACCGGCTTTATGACTGGGGCCGCCCGCGTGAAGTTCACATCGAAAAAGGCGTTGAAGTAATCAAAAATGAAAAGAAACAGGAAATCGCTCCACTCGGCGAAGAATTTGAATGTGAATACTTCAAGCTGAAGAAAGAGCCTTTAAAAGGCGGCTATTCTTTCCTTGTTTCTCCGTCTTCAGAACGGGTTGAACTCGTCTTCATTTCTGAAGGCCAAGGCACAATCCGTGCAACTGCAAAAGACGGCACCAAAACAGAAGAATCTTTCAAAGCCGAAGATATCTTTGCATTGCTTTCAGGCGAAAAAATCACCCTAGAAGGCCATGGTGAAGTCATAAGAGTAATTAGCAAGTAGCAATGTGCTGCAGTGAGCAGTTGCGACACAGGACATCGCTTCGCTCGTCCTTTGCCAACTGCAAGCAAATTGCTAATTATTCGCGCCATAAAAATTTTCAACTTTCCATTTTCAACTTTCCGTTTGCATTTTTCCGTTGTATATTTCTTGATTTTTTATTAAAATAATCTCACTTTTACCTAACAAAACGAGGTTCGAAAATGACAAAATTGCGCGGTGCTTTTACAGCAATGATTACTCCTATGAACCAAGACGGTTCTGTGGACTATGAAGGTTTCAGAAAAAATGTTGTTTTCCAGCTTGAGCAGGGCATTGACGGTCTTGTTCCGCTCGGAACTACAGCTGAAACTCCTACTTTGGACGAAACTCCAGGCTCTGAAGAAGACAAACTCATTGAGATTGTCATGGAAGAAGTCAAATCTTTCGAGAAAAAATCTGGTAAAAAAATCCCTGTAATTCTCGGAGCAGGAAGCAACAACACAAAAGACGCAGTAAAATACTGTGAACGCGCAAAAAAAGCTGGTGCAGATGCTGCACTTGTCGTCACACCATATTACAACAAACCTTCAAAAGAAGGCATTTTCCGCCACTTTGAAGCAGTCTCTAAGGTTGGAATTCCTATCGTTGTATACAACATTCAGGGCCGAACAGGCACTAACATCACAACCGACACTTTGGCTCGAATCGCCGAATTGCCAAACATCGTTGGTGTCAAGGAAGCAAGCGGAAACATCAATCAGATGATGGATGTTATCGCACAGATTAAGTCAAAGAAGCCTGATTTTGCTGTTTTGAGCGGCGATGACGGTCTCACTTTGCCTTTGATTGCAATGGGCGGTGACGGAATCATTTCCGTAGTTTCAAACCTCGCTCCTGCAGTCGTAACAGAAATGGCAAACAAGGCTTTGAATGGCGACATCGAGGGTGCACGCAAGATTCATTATCGCCTCATGCCGTTCTTCAAGGCAGCTTTCGTCGACGGCAACCCGACTTCAATCAAATACGCAATGAACTTCAAAGGTCTTCCAGCTGGTGCATGCCGCCTGCCTTTGGTTGATGTAACAGACGACGCAAAAAAAATCATCGAAAAAGCACTCGTAGAGTGTGGATTGTAAAATTAGACGCTGATAAACGCGGATACACGCGGATTTATATTCTTTGTGTTTACGAGCGACTTTCGCATAAGCTGAAAGTCTTTCGTATAAGAAATAAATTATCTGTGTTCATCTGTGTGCATCTGCGTCTGAATAAATACTGGAGAAAATTATGGCAGATAAGATTAATGTTGGTGTTTTGGGCGCTACTGGTATGGTTGGTCAGCGCTATATTAAGCTTTTGGAAGATCATCCGTGGTTCAAGGTAACTTATGTTGCGGCTTCTCCGCGCTCTGCTGGAAAGGCTTACAAAGAGGCAGTCGCTAACCGCTGGCTCATCGGCGCAAACATTCCTTGTGATGTAAAAGACCTCATCGTTCAGGACGCAAACGATCCAAAAGCCGCATTGGGAAAATGCCGTTTCGTTTTCTCAGCTCTCGAAATGGGCAAAGACGAAATCAAGGCTCTCGAAGCAGCTTATGCCGCAGAAGGAATCCCGGTTGTTTCTAACGCAAGTGCAAACCGCTGGACAGAAGATGTTCCGATGCTCATCCCAGAAATCAACTACTCTCACCTTGATGTAATCGCAGAACAGAAAAAGCATCACGGTTGGGACAAGGGCTTTGTAGCAGTAAAACCAAACTGCTCTTTGCAGACTTACATGATGCCGCTCTACGCTTTGCAGCAGGCAGGCTACCCGGTTAAACGCATGATTGTAACAACCTTGCAGGCAGTTTCTGGCGCTGGTTACCCAGGCGTTCCATCATTCGACATGATTGACAACATCGTTCCATATATCGGCGGTGAAGAAGAAAAAACAGAAAAAGAGTGTCTCAAGATTTTGGGTTCTGTAAAAGACGGAAAGATTGAGAATGCAGCAGGTCCAATCGTTTCTTCAACTTGTACTCGTGTTCCTGTAATCGACGGTCACACAGCAAGCGTAAACCTTGAATTCGACTTGCCAGAGGATAAAAAACCAAGCCTCGAAGAAGTTCTCAAAGTATGGGAAAACTTCAAGTCTCTTCCACAGGAGCTCAAATTGCCTAGCGCACCAGAGCATCCAATCGTTTACCGCGAAGAAGAAAACCGTCCACAGCCAAATCGTGACCGCGACACCGAAAAAGGCATGGCATGTGTACTCGGTCGCTTGCGCAAGTGCAATGTATTTGACATCAAGTTCGTAGCATTGAGCCACAACACAAAGCGAGGAGCCGCTCTCGGTGGTATCTTGAACGCAGAGCTTTTAAAAGCCAAGGGATTCTTTGATTAACAAGTAGCGGCAAGGATGCCGCGTCACTGATAAGCAGGGAAATGCCGCGAGTTTTGACTTGTTCAAAACTCGTTAGCAGAAATTACAGGAGGTAATTTCTGCGACGGATTCTTTGATTAACAACTAGCGGCAAGGATGCCGCGTCAATAAATAGCAAAAAAAAGCCACACGGAACTGAATCTGTGTGGCTTTTTTTTTATTTCTGTGTTGCGACGATTGTTTCCAAAGCGACCTTCATCATGTTGGTGAAGGTGGTCTGGCGTTCTTCGGCGGTGGTTGCTCCACCAAGAAGAATGTGGTCACTTACAGTCATGATTGCCATGGCGCGGCGTTTGTATTCTGCGGCCAAAGTGAAGAGCTCTGCGCTTTCCATTTCGATTCCAAGAACACCGTATTCAGCCCACTTCTTCCAGTTTTCGTTTTTGTCGTAGAAGAAATCGCTTGAAGCAACGGAACCTACCTGATAGCGGATACCCATTTCTGCAGCAACTTTATCTGCGGCACGAACAAGTTCAAAATTTGCAGTTGGTGCAAAGTGCATGTTGCCGAAACGCTGGTTCAAAAGACATGAATCAGAACAAGCAGAATTTACGATGATAGTATCGCGGAGCTGTGCTTTTTCGCTGACTGAACCACAAGTACCGACTCGAATTGCAGTCTGAACATTGTAGAATTTTAGAAGTTCCGTGACATAGATAGAAAGCGAAGGCTGACCCATGCCAGTACCCTGAACACTCACAGGAACGCCTTTATATGTACCTGTGAAGCCATACATGCCGCGTACTTCATTGTAGCACTTGGCATTTTCCAGAAAAGTTTCTGCGATAAATTTAGCCCGCAAAGGATCGCCTGGAAGCAAAACATTTGGAGCGATTGCGCCCTCTGGCGCGTTGATATGTGTACTCATGAATCAATTATAGCATGGTTTTTGAGAAACTCAACAAAAAAATACACCAAAAACAGCACCAGCCGCTACAAGAAAGACAGGATGCAGTTTGGTCTTAAAGAGCACGAGAAGGCAGAGTAAATAAAAAATCGCACTGATTCCGTATATCTGAATGTTGTCGTTCCAAGTTGAAGGTGCAGAAAGCAAAAATCCTTCGCGAACGATGAACAATGCCAGAATAATGATTTTTGCAGCCGCAACAGCAATCACGCCGGAAACAGCTGGACGCAAAGTACTGAATGCCGCCTTTACACCCTTTTTTTCGGAGAATTTACCAAAGAAGCGGGCGATTATAACGATACAAATCAATGAAGGCAGAACCTCGCCAAGAGTACTGAAAAATCCGCCCCAAATGCCGTAAAGTTCCGTGCCGATGTAAGTTGCGATGTTGATTCCGATTGGGCCCGGCGTACTTTCAGAAATAGCAACCATGTTGAAGAAGAATGCATCGTCAATCAGATGAAACTGCTCGACAAGCACCTGCTGCATGACAGTGATTGCAACCTGGCCGCCACCGATTGTAATCAGTCCGACATAAAAAAACACAGCGATGAGACAGAAAAGCCCCACCCCGCTCTGAGCCTGAATCTGTGAAATCATAAAATCAGTCATTTTTAACCTCTTTTTTGAACTCTCCCCGGCATCCGGCAAGAATTACGCCCAAAATGGCACTTCCGAAAATCACATAAACCGTACTGACCTTGAAAATAAAAATCAGCACGAAAGCAATCACAAGAAGGATAAAGCCGAAAAGATTTTTTACAGACTTCTTTGAAAAATTGTAAACCGCACTCGTAAGAATCGCCGCAACAGCAACATTGATTCCTGTGAGTGCCTTTTTGACCCATTCAATCTCACTGAAATTCGATATGAATTTTGCAATCAGCGTAATGATTATAATAGAAGGAAAAACCATGCCGAAAGTGGCGACACAGCCTCCAAGAATTCCTGCCCGCTTGTGACCAATGAAAGTCGCCACATTTACGGCAATAATTCCTGGAGTGCTCTGACCAATTGCGAAATAATCAAGGAGTTCATCACTGTTCGTCCAGTCCCGCTTTTCGGCGAGTTCCCGCTCCAGAATAGGAAGCATGGCAATCCCGCCGCCAAAGGTACACAAGCCCACTTTAAAAAACACTGAGAAAAGTTCCCATAAAGTCAGCAATTTGTCTTTCATTTTATCGTGCGTAAAGAACACAGAGGTTTTTGAGCCAGGCAGCGGCCTTTTCGGCCTTTGGACCTGAAATCAAATTTTTATCTGCTCGCCAGCACCAGTTCGCACCGCTTGTACTTGGTGTGTTCATGCGGGTTTCTGTGCCGAGAGCGTAAACATCCTGCAACGGAACGATGGCAAAATTCGCAATGCTTGAATAATTGCATTTGACGAGTTCCTTACAGAGTTTTTTGCTTGCAAGAAGTTTTTTGGCTTCTTCAACGCTGTTCTGCTCGCCAGTGAGATAATCAGCAAAGAGAACGAGATTTTCATCATCGAGTGATTCAAGCAAGCCCTGTGTGGTATCGTTGTCGTGGGTACCAGTATATGAAACACAATTGACTGTATCAAAATTGTGAGGAAGGAAAACATTTTTGAGTGCGCCTTCTTTGAATTCATTTGTGTCCAGACCGAACTGAAGAACCTTCATGCCCGGCAAGCCTGCACCGTCACGCAAAGCCTTAACTCCATCAGTGATGATACCCAAATCTTCTGCGATGAGCGGCAAATCACCGAGTTCAGCCTTGATTTTATCGAACAGCTCGATTCCAGGGCCCTTTTCCCATTTGCCATTGATTGCGTTTTCGCTTCCGAACGGAATAGCCCAGTAAGCCTCGAAGCCACGGAAATGGTCGATTCGGACATAATCAACAAGGGAAAGCATTTTTCGGACTCGTGCAATCCACCATGAATAGCCGTCTTTTTTCATATTTTCCCAATGGTAGAGAGGATTGCCCCAGAGCTGACCTGTGGCAGAAAAATAATCCGGCGGAACACCTGCGACCACTGTGAAATTGCGGTCTTCGCCAATCAGGAACATGTTCTGGTTAGCCCAGACATCGCTTGAATCAGCAGCAACGAAAATCGGAACATCACCAACGATTTCGATTCCCTTTGATTTGGCATATTCGTGAACGGCATTCCACTGAGTCGCAGCGAAGAACTGAATTACTTCGGTCTCAAGGAAATCTTCTGTATGTTCGTTAATCCATTTTTCAACGGCAGCAGGCTCATGTCGTGAAAGAGAATCTTCCCAATAGACATTCCAGCATCCGTTTACCTTGCATTTCTTTTCGTCACTTTCTTTTTGAGCTTTTGCATCGTAGAAAGACTTGATGCTTGTGAAGGCAGCATAATCTTTGAGCCAATAAGCATTTTCCTGACAGAAAGCATAAAAATCAGCCTTTACAGACGGGTCGTATGAGCCATTTTTGGCAGCTTCAGGGCTTGTAATCATTTCGAGGAAAGATTTTGCGATTTCTTTGAGAGCAGCACTCTTCCACCAGACGACTGCACCGTAATCAATCAATCCCTTGTTTTTAATATATGATGGCTTTTTAACGGCATTTTTACTTGCCCAACCACGCTTAACCAAATCATCAAAATCAATAAGGAGCGGATTGAGTGCAAAAGTTGAAAATGACTGATATGGACTGTCACCATAACCGGTCGGTCCAAGAGGAAGTACCTGCCAGATTTTCATTCCGGCCTTTTCCAAAAAATCAATGAACTCAAACGCACTCTTTCCGAGAGTACCAATTCCTGCACTGTCCGGCAAACTTGTCGGATGAAACAAAATTCCAGCTTTTCTTTCCATAGTAAGTAAATTCTCCTTCAAAGAGAATAGCACATAATTTTAAGATTGTGTATCGTTTTGTTTAATCATTACACTTTTATTTCATTATTATAATGAAAGTAAGTAAATATTTTTAATATTGTGTTCAGAATCTTCATATTATTCAATATAAAATATGCCGAAAATATTAAGACAGGGAAAAATACATTAAAATTTAGCTTAAATTTAGACATTGCACTTTTTCCGCCTTACAATATTTACTATATATAGAAAACATTTTTATCAGAGAGGAATATGATATGAACAGAAATGTTTTTAAGAAATTTAGCTCTGGATTTTTTGCTTTTTCAACAACAATCTTACTTCTATTAAGTTCCTGCGGAGAAAATTCTGGCCTTGGTGCCACAATTGATACAGAATCCCCGGTTTTAACAATCGCATATCCTCCGGCTTCAAGCGCGGTTCGGGGCACTTTTTATCTTGCAGGAACCTGTACCGATGATAAGGCAGTCACACGGGTTGAAGTCTCTGTCACAAATCTTGATACACAAAAGAATTACGGAACATACCCCGCAGAAATTGACCACCTTGCCGAAACCTGGAAAATTTCCCTTAATAAAGAAGACACCTTAAATCCCAAATATTTTAACGGCTGGGAATACCCTGACGGAAACTACAAATTTGATGTCACGGCTTACGATGCGGCGGGACATTCTTCGGGCACAAGCTCACAGTCTTTTGACATCGATAACACGCCTCCTGTTTTTGTAATTTCAAAGCCTGGTGTCGTGCGCTCTGACACTCTTGAGGATTCAGCAAAAATCTCAAAATACGGCTCGATTTTCACCATTGAGGGCACGATTTCTGAAAGTCATTTGGTCTCAAGCATGGAAGTCTTGATTTATGACGAAAACGGCACTTTGATTAACACTGAGCCTTATTCCGAAGAAGAAATTCCGACCACAGGCAGCTCAAGCGTAACAATCGCACGCTATCTCGAAAACGGCACAGATAAAGAAAATACCCGATACGCAGAGATTTACGGCTCTGATGTTGAGGCAGGCGACAAGATTTATTCATGTACGGTCACACTTTCTGATTCTGCAAAAGTCTATCAAAACCCGGAAGAAAAAGAGGCTGGTTCAGGAAGCGGCAACTCGACAACCACAGTCTATCTTTATGATGATGTTTACGTAAAATACCTGAGCCGAACAAAAGGTGCGGGATTAAGCGTAAACAATTTCCGCGCTGTTCTGAACGGCACTGCAAAAGAATCCGATTTTGTGAACAAAGGTGTGAAGCCCACGACAATTTCTGAACTTTCCGACGCACTCTACTCTCTTGCAAAAAGAACCTCATCTGCAAAAGATTCATCGCTTTCCTTCTCGCTCAACCCAAAGGCAGACCCGACTTATACAGTCAGCGGGCTTTCTTTCTATTATAATGATGACGGAACAAACGCCGCCAGTGACACAAAAACCGCAATCGCCGAGCAGAGCATAATGGTTTCCGTGAGCGCAGGTTTTGACGGCGTAAAGATTAAGCCTTCTGCACTCAAAGTATGGATTAAATCAATCGGTGACAAAGACAACGGAATCTTTTCAAAAGCAAAGCTTGAAGAAGACATTGCATCTCTCGTGGCAAGAGTAAAAGCGGCTGAATCTAACGAAGATGACACACTGGAAGCAGTTGAAAAAGACACAGGCTGGGCGCTCCTTCTGGACAATTCATCTGACACGGCTCCGTCTGACAGTTTAATTAATCTTTCTATGGAAACCCCTGATTCAATCACGCTCAATAATGCGTACATCATCGTTACGACAGGTAAAGACATGGATGATGTCTATCTGTCTCAAAAACAGCTCTACGGCTTTATCGGAAATGTCGCAGGACAGGCCCCGACCATCACAATCGATTCACCTGTAAATAATGAATATTTTGCAACTTCCGGCTATGTTGAAGATTCAGAAACCGACCGGCTTGTTTTCAAGGGAATTGCGTACGAAAACACAAACAATACCTTTATCAAAGAAATCAAGGCAGAAATTACCGTAAGCAATGCAGAAACAAACGATGTGCTTGGCACTCTTTCAGCAGCCATCGAAGGCTCAAAAGAAAAGACCTTCACAAGTGCCGCAGGATTCTCATGTGAACTCAACTCAGAAACGCAGAAATATGACTGGATTCTCATTCCATCCCAAATTGAAGGATACGAAGAGGTCAAAGCCGAAAAAGATTCAAAACTTTATTACATGTATACGCTCAAGCTCACAATCACAGGCAGCACGGGGCATGAAAGTTCAATCGAAAGAAGCGTTTACATCGATACAACACCGCCGGAAGTCATCATCAATTCAATCACGCCTTATGTACTTGGCTCAGAATATTACGGTTCAGAAGACACAAACACTTATCTCAATGGAACCGCTTACATAAAGGGCAATGTTGATGAAAAACAGAAGCCTGGCGAAGTCGTTTACAATGTCTTTGCAAAACGCGCCGGAACAGACGAAGAATTCATTTCGCTGCTGAGCATTTTAAGCGCGCTCGGAGTTAAAGATGCTGACGGAAATCTTCTTGACGGTTCATTTGGAGTCGTTTCAACAATAAACCGCGGATTCGACACAAATCTTATCACAAAGTACTTCGCGACCGAAAAAGAGCCAGACCCAGCGATTGAAATTGAGCTTACGATTACCGCATTCGACAGCGTTGGAAACAGCCACAGCTATTCAACAAAAGAAACGAACGATGGCAAGAATTTCATAATCAAGCAGGAAACAAACAGGCCGCTGATTACGCTTGGAAACGCCGAAGTTGAAACAGACAGAAACAAAATCACGCAAAGCCACAATATGTTCGGCACTACAAGCAACAACAAGCTCCAGTTCTCGATTTCAGATGATGATTCAATCGTTGAATACGAAGTTTCGATTAAAAATGCCGAAGGTCAGTCAATTGAATCAATCAAAACGCCTCTGCCAGGAAAAACAACTGCGCAAGTCAGTATTACGCTCCCAGACGAAGAAGGCGAATATCAGCTAGAAATCAAAGCACGAGACTTTATCGTAACAGAACTTCTCACCGATGAAACAAATCCTTACGGAGTCAGCACGACCGGCTTGTTCTGGGTTGCAGTGGACAATGGCGCTCCAGAGTTCAAAAATGTCAGTCCAGCAGACGGAAAGGCCTTTAAAGAAAACTTTACCGTAACAGGAACTTTGATTGACGGAAGCGGAACAGTCCTTCTTTCAGCTGATTCAGGCGAATCTGGGGCAGAAAGCACTTACAAAAATGCACAATCTGTCACAGGCACAGCGGGCGAAGGCAAAATCTTCACGGATACGATTATAATTCCTGAAGCAGACGGAAAATACACAATCACTTACATCGCAAAAGACAAATACGGTCAGGAATCAAGCTGGCAAATCTCATACATTGCTGATAAGACAGCCCCACTTGTAAGCAATCTTTCTGCGAGCACGACAGGAAGCTCCTCTTCTGATTCAAAGACCTATTTTAACAGCACACTCCCGCTTTCCTTCTCACTTGTTGCCGATGACGGAAGCGGAACAGGAGTCGCAAAGGCTGAATATGTCGCAGTCAAAGGAATCAAAGACGAATACAGCGATTCAGATTCAACAATCATTCAGGTAAGCTCTCTTGCACAGGATGGCACGAACGAAAAGAACTGGAACGGCACGATTTCCGGCTTCGTAACGAGCGACATTGATGACGGCGATTACACGATTTTTGCCCATGCAATCGATTCAGTCGGAAATAAATCAGGATGGCAGAAACTCAGCATTGTGGCCGACAAGACCGCACCAGTTTTGAGTTATGCGGACACGAATTTCACGAAAAAGAGTGATGGCGTTGATTACTCTTACGCAAAGGATTCATTTGAAATTTCAGGAACTTTGACCGAAACCAACCTTGAATCCCTTTCTTATACACTCAACGGCAGCGAAGGAAAATCTCTTGAACTAGATGAAAACAAAAGCTGGAAAATCAGCAATTCTGAAGTTGATGCGGGCGGTGAATATTCATATGTAATTACGGCAAGCGACAAGGCCGGAAACAAGTCAATCCTCAAAAGGACCTTCGTGATTGATAAAACGCCTCCAGTTGTTGAAATCACCGCTTTAAACGACAAGAATTTTACACAGACAAACACGACCAAAAACGCGACCTGTACCTTCGAAGGAAAAGCATCAGACAATGAAAACGGAACCGGCTTAAAGAAAGTGCGGGCATTTTATAAAAAGTACAATGTTGCACAATCCGAAGAAAGCGGAGATGCGATTGGCGAAATTGAAATCAATCCTGACGCAACCGGAAACTGGAAGCAGCCATTCTATTCAGTTTCAGAAGACTGGTATGTTCTCCATGTAATTGCCGAAGATGAAGCAGGAAATTCAACGGAAGTCAAACAGGTGTTCGGCGTTGACAGCAATGCCCCGAAATCAACCCTTAATGTGACCGAAGCAATCAAAGCAATCACGGCAAATGAGGGCGGCACACAGTCTGTCACCCCGCTTTCACCAGAAGAAGATTACACAAGCCTCTGGAACAAGGGAACGACTTACATTGCAAGCGAAAAGTTCACAATCAGCGGAACAATAAGCGATTCATTCAAATTCAATACAAGTGACATAAAATTCACCGAAACAAAACAGGGCGAACAAGCAAGAGATTTTACGGCTTCTGTAATCAATTCAACAGAAGCAGGAATTTCTTCTATTAATTGGAGCTTCACTTCACCAGAGACAGCCGATTTGGCAGACGGAATCTACACATACAAGCTTTCGGCAACAGATAATGCGGGCAATAAGGCGGACTATTCATTCATCGTTCAGGTTGACCGCACAGCTCCAACAGTTACGGTCGTTAAACCTGCATCCGGCGAAAACTTCAAGCCAGAAAATGGCGGAAATGCGGCATCAGTAGCAATCAGCGGTACGGCCTTTGATGACGGAACAGGCGTTCAGGAAGTTGACTATGAAATCAAGATGGGCGAAGAGCAGATTGATTCAGGCACTGCACTGGTCGAAAGCGGAAAATGGACTGCAAACGCAAACATTTCAAAGCAAGGTCATCTAAGCATCAAAGTCACGGCAAAAGACTATCTCGATAACGAAAAATCGACAGACGAAATCAGCTTCTTCTGTGACAGCATTCCGCCTGAATTTGCAGAAAACCTAAAAATCACGACACAGCGAAAATCAGACTTTAAATACTATGATACAACAGTCCTTACAATTCAGGCAAAGGCAAGCGATGCAGTTTCTGGAGTCGGAAACCTCACTTACACGCTCAATGGCGGCACCGCAAAGGCAATGTCACTTTCTTCTGCAGAGGGAACAAATGAAGCCGGTCAGACAGGCACATACACGGCAAGCGTCGTGTTCGCCGAAGGAGAAAACACAATCTTCGTGACCGCGACCGACACGAACGGCAACTCTCTAAACAGCGATTCGCTCACAGTCTTCGTTGACACAAAGGCCCCTCTCTTCGATGATTCAATTTCCGTCACAAAAGAAGTTGAAGGTCAGTCAGTTGATGTTTCTTCAACAGGAAGCAATGAAACGGTCACTGTCAAAGGCAAGATCTCTGACACCTACGGACTTGCCTCACAAAACGCATTTGTCGTCACGGCCACAAAGAACGGTACTCAGGTCACTAATTTAGCGAATGTGCTTTCAGATTTGCCGAGCCTTGGAGCTGGAAGCCCACTTGAATCTAGCGAATGGTCTTTCAAAGTTCTCGCACCGGCAAACCATGATAATGACGGAAAATGGGTATTCACAATCACGGCAACAGATGTCGCAGGAAATCAAAGCACAAAGAGCGTAAATGTACTGATTGATACGACTGCCCCAGTCTGGTACACGGACGCGGACAAAAACTTCATCGTAGGCGGAAAAGTTTACGCGACAAGCAATTGGTACAAGGTTTCACAGACTGACACGCTCGCCTTCTCCGGATATTTCAGCGAATCAGCTTCTGGAAGCGGAATCAAAATCATCGACTACACGATTAGCCCGTCTTCATCTTCGGAATCTGCTGTTTCTGGCACAATCATTCCGAACAGTGCGACAGGCTATTCAAAATTCAGCTCAGAGCTAACAGGCTTTACAAACGGAGCACAAATCAAATTCACGGCGCGGGATGAAGCAGGAAACTCTTCATCTTCAGGCAATTTTGTAATCAACATTGATACAGAAGCCCCTGCTCTAAACCATAACTCGATTGCTTACAAAGTCGAAGATGCAGCAAATTCAGTGGCACTTTGGGATTCAGAAAAGAGCACGGCTATTCCACTTCTCTCTAATGCCAAAAAAGCTATTTCCATAACAGGAACGATTTCTGATCAGGCTGACTTCTCTGGAATCGATACCTCTTCAATTTCAGCACTAATAGGTGCGATTTCTTATGACGCAGACGAGGAAGCCGACAATCATACCAAAGCATTCACGCTCACCCTTTCAAAAGAGGCTCTTAGTGCGCTTTCAGACGGCGTGCACACAATCAACGGCACATTCAGGGATGTTGCGGGCAATTCTTACACAGACACAATCGCAACGATTCAGATTGATAAAGCAGATCCAGTTGTAACAATCACTTCGCCAACGGCTTCACGAGTAAACAAAACGATTACAATCGAAGGCTCTGCTTCTGATGCAGGCGGATTCGACTATGCTGTTATCAAAGCGGTCACAGGCACTAAAAATGGCGAAACCGTGACCTATGGCGATTATACTGAACTTGCTTCCACAAAGAACGCAGACGGCACCACAAATGCTTCAGTCTATAACGCTGACACAGGGGTTTGGACTGTCGAATTAGACACTTTCACGAGCGATTATGCCCCGGACTCAACAGAAAAACCGCTCAAAATACGAGTGACGGCTTACGACAAGGCAGGAAACTCAAAATCAGAAGAAAAGACCTACACAATCGCCCAGAACGATGACCGCCCTGTTATCAAAATCACGAACCTCACGGATTTGGGTTCTTCTGCACAAGACCGATTCGTCCTCAAATACGGCACGAAGTCTCAGGTGATTGCAACGGTGAGCGATGATGACGGAATTGATAAGGTCTACATTTCAGAAACACCTTTCACAGGAACTGAAACTGCACCTACAAACTCAGAATACAATACAACAGAAGGAACAGTCACTTTCACCCCTTCAGCCGATGCTACTGCAGGAAAGAATGTTGACGCACAAAAATCTTTCTATATTTATGTAAAAGATTCAAAAGGAACAGAATTCTACACGACATATCAATCTAAAAACTCTGTAACTGATTATCTCAACATTCCAAAAGTCAAGGTAAACAACACAGACCTTGCTGATTCAGAAAATGCGGCTGCATTCACTTACCGTTCTGATTCAAGCTCACCGACAGTCGTTGACATTCAAGCCCTCGCATACAAATCAAACGGCAGTGAAAACGGTGGCTTAAAAGAAGGAACGAGCGAATACACCGAATATGAAGGCGTAAACGCAAGCTACATCGTCGGTGGAACAGAAAAGCAGCAAGCCCGTTTCAAGATTTCAGCAAGCGACGCAAGCGGAATCGACGGAATCGCACTCGAAATCACATACAAAGATTCAGGCAATGCCGAACACACGCTAAAACTCCGCTCAAAAGACTCAGATGCAATCGCAGACAGCACTTATGAAGTGAAGGGCACTTTTACAGAATACGCAAAAGATGGCGCTACCGAAAAGACAGAAGCAGCTTGGACAACTGAGCCAATTGACTTCTCTTCAATTCCGAGCGGCAATGTCACGATTAAAGTCATTCCATATGACAAACTCGGCCTTGTTGGAAACGGAAACGCAACCTTCCTCGTGGACAATTCATCACCTGAAATCGCAATACGAACACCTGTATCAGGCACAGAAGTTACCGGCTCGGTTGAAATCACGGGAACCGCCACAGACCAAGGCGGCGCGGGAACTGCAAACATCCAGTGGCTTGTTCCGACAAACGACGAAACAAGTGCCGCAGAATCAGAACAATACAAAATCGCATATTATAAAGGTCTCAACTGGAACGGCGGAGTTTCTTCACTTGCGACAGGTTCTTCGGCCAGTGCATGGCAGTTTGATTTCGATGGCAAATATGACACAAAAAATTCTAACCCGGATGAACACAAATTCGTAGCAGGAAATCCGCTTTTTGCCGCTTATGACAAGGCTGCTTTTGCAACAAATGCCGACTGCGCGACAAGCGGAGTTTTCTATCTCCCGGTTTACTTCATGGCGACAGATGCTTTGGGCAATTCTTCCGTTTATACAGACTTCTTCATCAGGCACAATCCAGACAATGATAAGCCAAAGGTTGAATTCACATATCCGACAAAAGAAAACTACAAGAGCGCTTCGGAACAATATGCAATCCTCGGCGGAACAATCCGCGCGACAGGTACTGCTGAAATCCCGTCTGGAACCACAAGCGTAAGGGCAATTTACTATCAGATTGCAGATGAAAATGCAGGCTTTACAGGAACCTATACAGCTTCAGAAAGCGGAACAGACTCATACAAAGCAAAGAACACTTACGGCTACACGATTGTAAGCGCACAAGATGTAATCAATGCAATAAAAGGAAGCACTGTATCCATTACAACTGATGAACAGGCCAAGCAATTCGGATTTGCTACAAAAGCTGCCTTAGACGCATGGTGGGGAATCGAAGCAACAGGAACGGCCTCATGGAATATCAAGCTCAATGGCGACAGAGAACTTAATCCGCCTGAAAATGAAACAACAAATATCACTCTCCGTGCGTGCGGCGTAAATGCTGATGCTAAATTCGGTGCATGGACGAGCGGAGACAATTTAATCGCAATTCATATTGACGACACGGCTCCTGTAATCATACCTGCCATAAATCAGTACGGAAACGGAACTTCTGCACTCACGGCTCTTCCGACAACCACATACACTTCAAGCCAGACTTACGAAGATGACATGTACCTTCGCGGAAACTGGACACTCGTTGCGACCTTGCTCGATGAAACTAGTGTTACAGGCTATTCTGTCTTCAAGGATGGGGCTTCGCAAGCACTTAGTGATGTAGATGACTACTTTGTTGAAAAAAATGTAACCGACACTTCTACAAACAAAAAAGGTGTCCGTCTTTATATTCCGATTCCAAAAGATTCGGAAAGCGTAAAGTTTACAATCGAAGCAACTGATACTGACCATAGTTCAAAACAGTCATTCGAATTCAAGATTGATGAAACCGCTCCGACTCTTGATACACTCAAGGCAAACGGAACTCTATTTACCGACGCAAAATTCTCTTCAATTGAAGATTCAAACTATCGCTTCGTACTTTCAGGCTCTTCTACGGACGAAGGCTCAGGCGTTGAGCATATTCTTTTCTACTACATGAGAAAAGACAAAATTACAAAAGATCCAATCGGAACAGAAATCGTCATGGATCCGATGATTACAACTTCACCGGCTGACGCTAAGGTTAAAATGTCTGACCTTACAGCACGCGAATTTACTCAGGGGGATAAAAAATTCTATCTCTACGCAAAGAAATACAGCGGTACAGCCACAACAGACACCTTTACATTGGACGAGACAGAATCTGCTTATGATTCTCATGTAAGGCGAGGCGGTGTAGTTGAAATCGATGGAATTCTCCATAGAATTTCAAAAATCGAAGGAAAAACCATCACCTTCACTCCAGCTCTTGCGGCCGCTAAAACAACAAGCTTTGACGCTTACTTCCCGATTGCACAGGTGATTGACAACAGCGCAACAGAAAAAGTCGCAAGCTATTCAGGAAAAGACTTCACCTTCGAAAATACAAGTGATGACGGCGACGGAATGCCAGAATCATTCAGTAAAAGCGGCAAAACCTGGACATGGGATGCAACAATTCACTCTACGAACATGAGCGATGGCCCGGTTTCCCTCGTGATTCTCGCCTTCGACAACGCAGGAAATGTTGCCGAAAAGGCAATCAATACAACCATTACGAATAACGCTCCGCGACTGGCAAAAGTCTTCCTCGGAACAGACCTTTCGGGCGATGATAAATTCACGAATTCCGACAGCCTTTCTGAAATCGTAGAATACGACATTCTTGGAGCAGAAGGAAATACTCAGTCAGCTTACACGCTTGATTTCACCGCAGAGCTGTCAGACGGAACAGCAAAATATCAGAACGGTGTCTTCAAAATCAAGAACGGACTTGCCGTAATCCCTGAATTTACAGGCGGAAATGGTGATATCGGAATGGTTTTGAGCACGACTGCAACAAGCGCGACCCCAGTAGCAGCTACAGTTTCTAATGTTTTGATTTCTTCTGACCAAAACATAACAATTGCAAGTGAAAACGGAATCTCAACCTTCACAGGAAATGTTGCGGGAACTTTCGCAGCTTCTAGCACAAACACTCAAATGCACGCGTTTACAATAGGTGCGGGTTCACTCGGGGAAGATGGCGAAAACAAAGGAATGAGTTTCACATTCTGGGATTCAACCGAAGAGACAACACAAGGCACTAACTCTCTGAACGCAGTCCTTTATGTCAAGAATTTCACTATTGAACAAGGTGACAAACTTCCGCCGACCGTTGTTGTAAATCCGTTCTACTGGAAGAGCTTAAAAAATAACTCAGTTTATGGCTCTGAAAGTGCTTCTAGTGCCGCAGATTTGAAAGGTCACATTGAACTTGAAGATGATTGGAAGACGACAAAGGCTTATACGGACAATAAAGCAGCCGAAGAATCAGCAAAGAACGCAGAATATGACGACGACCCGAAAGTTTCTGGTAAGATTCGATTCACAGGAACTGCATATGATAATAGAAGACTTTCGAAGATAAAGATTAAATTCGGTGACTTTATCGTTGGAGAATCAGACGCAGAGGTTGAAATCGCATCTTACGAACTAAAAGACTCAAATGCCGCTTCAAAAGAAATGGTTTGGAAAGTCGCTGAAAAAACTATGGTCAACAACGGTTATGAATTCAAAGTAGTCGATAAAACAGCTGATTCAACAGGCAATTTCGATGATTCAGTTTATTTCAGCCAGAAAGGACACAAAATTTACTGGACTCTCGACATTGACACCGAACAAATCAAGACTACAGCCGCAACTGATGTAAAACTCACAGTCCTCGCAACTGATGCAGCTGGAAAAACAACAATGATTTCTAAAATTACTAATGCCGGAACAGATGATGAAACAACAACAAGTTGCATCGTTCCACCAGGAATTGAAGAGGGCAAACGCAAAGTAACCGACGGAACAACGAACTATCCGATTTATCAGATGGATGTCGTGCCGTACATCGCGGGAGTCAAGACCGGCCTTTCAAGCCTCAAGAAGAACAACTCCAGCGTTTACGACAGAACCGCCCTCGGCCACTACCCAGTCGCCTCAACGGAAACAATCTATATCTACGGATTCAACCTTGCAGGCGGAACATTGTGCGACAAACAGACTACACCCCAAACCGCCGCACTCAGTGAAGAAATAGAAATCACAGCACTCACAGGCCTCAAATGGTACGCAGGAAGTGCCGCTCCGACCGGAAAAGTTTACAGTGTAGGTGCAATCTCGGAATTCACTTCTGGTGAAGTATCCGTAAAAGTCGGTACAGTTGAGTCTCTCAACAACAAGAACAATAACGGCGCATACGGTAAAGCATACGAGGCCACCCAAAGCGTAACCAGCACAGGCAGCACCTACAAAGACGGAAACTTCTACAACCGCCAGCCGAACGGAGATAATAACAACAACCTGACGGATGATGTCGTGCTGGATGTGTGGGGGATTGATTCAGAAGCAGGAAAACCGAAAAGCGGACCTTTAAGTCAGCCCGTAATGGCAATTAACCCATATAACAAACAGGTAGGTTTTGCGTTTGCTAATGGTCCATTGAATTTCAGCATGGGAAGTTTAGGAAAATCATATTTGAATTGGGAAGGTGGTGTTGATTTCTGGACAAGTGTAGGCTTTGCATATGATGCAAACGGTAATTCATTTGGTACAGCCGCAGGTGGTGATATAAATGATCAGCCAAGTGCCGATTCATTTGCTATATTTACAAGTAGATGGGGCGAAGGTGGAGATACAGATAAGTATGGCCATAACAGAGGCCAGGGACAGTTAAGAATAGAACTGATAGGACAATCAGACAGTACCGATGGTTCAAACTGGAGTGGAAACAATATTCATAAACAACGAATACAGTCACCTTCGATAGCAACAACAGTTGCAAGTGAATCTGCCACAAGTACGAATGTTTACCTTGCTTACTATGATGCCATAAATGATGAAATTCGTTTCAAATGGGGTATTTTCTCGAATTCTGATAAATTGGTTCGTAGTAATGATGCTAATGATCTTTTTGTAGATTATTATGGTAAGCCAGATGCCGAAGGTGGAAACGATAATACTAAAGGTACAGTTTCACTAACAAAATCAAAGAAGGTTATAGACTTGCCATACACATTGGAATATGTTTCTTTGATTGCAGGGCAGACAAAGGATAAATGGACATTTGTTCCTGGAAGTGGTACATCTTCTAAATATACTGCAAATACCGCTGTAATGACTCGTGATAATAAGCCTGTATATGCAGGTCAGTATGTAAGTATTGCCGCAAAATATCAGGGAGGTGAAACTTACAATATCGGAACAGAAGAAGAACCTGTAAACTTTACAGACGATCTTGTTGTAGCAGTCTGGTACGATGCTACAAACAATCAAATGCTCTATTCATACAATAAGGCGCCGCAAAAAATTACGGCACCAACTTATAAGGGTAACAACTATTATAGAAAAAATAATGATGGTACATCCAGCGGTATAGATTCATTCTCTCAGAGTGCGACCGGCTGGCACAAACCTGTAGCAATCTTCGGAGAAGGAAACGGTATTGGTGAACATTGTAAGGTTGTTCTTGACAGCAAAGGCAAAGTTCATATCGCATGTTATGACAATGCAAATGCTGATGTCTGGTATGCTTATATTAGTAATCCAGAAGATCCAGATGGGGCAAAGAAGTGTATTGTTGATTCTTACGGAATTGTTGGTACAGAACTTAACATTGATGTCGCACTAAAAGATGAAAAGCCTGTTCCGTACATCAGTTACTATGGAAGCAGTTGTGCCCGTCCAAAAGTTGCCTACTGGGCAGGAACAGAATCAATCGCATCGGCAGATGATATTACCGGTGCCGACGATGAAAACTTTACTGAAAACTGGGAAGTAAGCATAATTCCTAGCAACAGCAAGATTTCCATAGATCATATTAATGTTGGTGTATGGAAAGATTCTTCTGGAAATCTCATCGCTTCGACAAAAACTGACGGAACAGTCGGTACAACAAGTTCAGGAAACGAAAATGGAACAATCTGGGGCAACGGTACAATGAACCCAATCCTCGGCTACGCCATAACCAAAGGCTCAGGCGGTTACATCGAAACCGCCCAGATGAAGTAAATCGTCAATTCACGGCAATACTTTTACAGAAGCATAGCAATGCTTACATAAAAGAACAGTAATACTTTCGCACGAGTACGGCAATGCTTACACATAAGCATTACTGTACTTACGCACGAGTATTGCTGTGCTTTTACGATATTGTAGCAATAGGATTTTACTACTATTGCCAAGAATTAGTAGAAACTTTCGTTAAACCAGAGTATAATCTATTGATTATGTTGGCAAAGCCGTTTATTAAATGGGTTGGTGGGAAAAGCCAATTACTTGATGAAATCCGCGAAAAATATCCTTCAAAAATTGAAAAGTATTGCGAGCCTTTTGTTGGTGGCGGTGCAGTACTTTTTGATGTGCTTAATACATTTCAGCCTGAAGAAATTTTAATCAACGACATAAATAAAGAACTTATAAATACATATTCCCAAATAAAGAATAATTGCGAAGTTTTGATTTCTCAGCTTTCAGAAATTCAGTCAATTTATAAAAATCATTCAGTAGAAGAAAATAAAGATTTTTTCTATGAAAAACGCAATCGATACAACGAACTTAAAGTAAATGGCAATGACTCTGAAAACCTTGAAAAAGCTGTTTTATTTGTTTTTCTTAATAAAACATGTTTTAATGGCTTATACCGTGTAAATTCAAAAGGTCTTTTTAATGTTCCTTTTAATAACGCAAAAAATCCGCTTTTATGTGATGAAGATAATTTAAGAGCTTGCTCAAATTTATTGCAGAATGTAGAAATGAAAGTCGGTGATTATAAAGGATGTAAAGATTTTATAGATTCTGATACATTCGTATATATCGATCCACCGTATCGCCCATTAACACAAACCGCAGCTTTCACATCTTATTCAGAAACAGGTTTTTCAGACAAAGAACAGATTGAACTAGGCAACTTTATTACAGAAATATCAAATAAAGGTGCTATGGTTCTTGCAAGTAATTCTGACCCTAAAAACGCAAACGAAAATGATAATTTCTTTGATGATTTATATTCACAATTTAAAATTAAGCGAGTATCTGCTTCACGGATGATAAATTCAAATGCAAAAAAACGCGGAGTAATTAATGAACTTTTAATCAGCAATATAGCGAGCATATTTTAGGAGAAACTCAATGAAACGCGATTTTACAAAATGGCTTTCAACCTTCCGTGACAGCATTGCAACTTATTCATATTATGTGGATTTTGAAAAAGTCTACGGCAATGTTGAGAATATCAAAATTGAGTTGAACATTCTTAATTCTCTAATCGGTTCAAAAAACATAAAAGCCGATTTTGAAAAGATTCTTCAGAAGTACCCTGAAACAGTAAAATGTATCCCGATTTTACTTGCTGTACGCAATACAGAAATCGCAGTTTCGGATGAAAACGGAAGTAAAGTTTTTGAGTTTACAAAATCAATACAAACAGTTTCTGACTATTCAACTTTTATGGAAAAATCAGGACTTTTCGATTTGCTTCAAAATCATCTTATCGGAAATCTGCTTGATTATGTCACAGGTGTTGAAACTGGCTTAGATTCAAACGGTCGCAAAAATCGAGGCGGACACTTGATGGAAGACTTGGTCGAGTCATACATTCAAAAAGCAGGATTTGTAAAAGATAAAAATTACTTCAAAGAAATGTACATACATGAAATCTCTGAAAAATGGAAAGTTGATTTGTCTGCAATTTCGAATCAAGGCAAAATGGAAAAACGCTTTGATTATGTCGTAAAAACAGAAAATCAAATATATGTGATTGAAACGAATTTCTATGGCAGTGGCGGCTCAAAACTGAATGAAACAGCACGCAGTTATAAAACACTTGCTCAAGAGGTCGCCACAATTGACGGAGTTACTTTTGTTTGGTTTACAGACGGCAACGGCTGGACAAGTGCCCGTCACAACCTGGAAGAAACCTTTGATGTTATGGAGCATATCTATTGTATACAAGATATGGAATATGGCGTGATGGAAAAAGTTTTTATATAGGAGAGAAAATTGAATACAAGAGAAATGCCTAAAACAATAAGTTTGAATGGAGTTGCTCTTTCTTTGCTTACACAATTTCCTGTAAATGACCATTTTCAAATTGGAATTTACCAAGGCACTTTATCACAATTTGATATGCTTGTTCGCTACAAACAGTTGATAAATGGTGAGTGGACACGAGCAAGAACTCCAAAACATATACATTGGGCAGTTGATATTTTGATTAAGCAACATGAAAATCCAGAGGCAACTAATAGATTCCTAGACTTCTTACTACACTATTGGAATTCCGTAACTCCTTTGTTATCAGAAAATGAACGCTCTGAATTGTTAGAAGCAAATAAATTACTTGATGAAGTTAATAATAAGGCTGTTCTGTATCAGGATTTGGCAGGATACGGTGAGTATAGTATCAAATTTTTGATTCTGCTTGCAAAATTACTGATGATTCAAGAAAAGACAAACTATCATGAAGCCTATATGTTCAAGAATTTGCTCGAACAATTAAAAGCACATAAAGATTTATACAAAATCATTTCTACTGCAACTCACAGGTAAAGGAGCGAACCATTTCTATTTCCGCTTACTATCGTTCAGAAAATAAAGATTTTACTCTTGCAAAAGGCGATTGTCTGGAATTACTTCCGAATATCAACTTTCAATTCGATATGATATTTGCAGACCCACCTTATTTTCTTTCAAATGGCGGGATTTCTGTTCAGAGCGGAAAACAAGTCAGCGTTAACAAAGGCGACTGGGACAAATCACAAGGCTTTGAAAAAGACAACGAGTTTAATTATCAATGGTTAAAACTCTGTCGTGAAAAATTAAAAGAAAACGGTACCATTTGGATTAGTGGAACATATCACAATATTTTCTCTGTTGCCCAAATGCTTAATGAATTGGATTTTCGTATTTTAAATTGCATTACTTGGGCAAAGACGAATCCTCCACCAAATCTTTCGTGCAAGTTTTTCACACACTCTACAGAGTTTATCTTATGGGCACGAAAAAACAAAAAGATCACTCATTATTACAATTACGAATTAATGAAAGAAATCAATGGTGGAAAACAAATGCGAGACTTGTGGAGTTTGCCAGCAATTGCAAAATGGGAAAAGTCTTGTGGTAAACATCCAACGCAGAAACCGCTTCCTCTTCTTGCTAGAATTATTTTGGCAAGTACAAAAGAAAATGACTGGATACTAGATCCTTTTACAGGAGCAAGTACAACAGGAATTGCTGCAAGTTTATTAAACCGCAGATTTTTGGGGCTAGACAGAGAAGAAACTTTCTTGGAAATATCTAAAAATCGCAGAATAGAAATTGATGATATAAAAACACGATTAGAATATCGGAAAAAAATAATTAAATATTCCAATAAACCTTTACAGGAAATATTGGAAGTTCATGAAGAAACTCCTTATTTCGGAATAGATTTACCCGTAGAATAACCCCCTCCCTCCCCCCAAAAAAAAACAGCGGGACAAGCCCGCTGCGTTTCTCGTCTCTGTGCTCTTACAGCAGTTCGCTCCGACCGGTGCTTTTGAGCTGTTCGACGACTTTTTTGACATCCTGAACTTTGTTTTTGTCGCAGACCAGAACGGCATCTTTTGTTTCTACAACGACAATGTTTTCAAGACCGATTGTGGCAACCAGGCGGCCGCTTGAATATGTGATGCAGTTTTTTGAATCGATAGAGATGTTGTCGCCAATGCAGATATTGCCGTTTGAATCGGCTTCGTGCAGAACGCCCATCATGTCAAAGCTGCCTACATCGTTCCAGCCGAATTCTCCGGGCACGACATAAACATCATCGGCCTTTTCCATGATACCGTAGTCAATAGAAATGCTTGTAATCTTCGGGTAGATTTCTTCGATTGTTTTGGCTTCTTCGCTTGTATTCATTGCCTCGCCGATTTTACAAAGGTCTGCGTAAATGTCGGGAAGATATGCTTCGAACTTTTTGAGGATTGTGCTTGCCTTCCAGATGAACATTCCGCTGTTCCATGCGTATTCCCCGCTCTCAACATATTTTTTTGCGGTTGCTTCATCTGGTTTTTCTTTAAATTCAAGGACTTTAAGGGCTTCTTCGCCAGATTTCTGGAATTTGATGTATCCATAGCCGGTTGCTGCAAAAGTCGGCGTGATTCCAACTGTGACAAGCGCATCCTTTTCTTCGGCAGCCTTTACTGCAATTCCAAGAACACGGGTAAATTCAGCTTCATTTTTGATGTAAGCGTCACTCGGCGTGATTACCATGATTCCGTCGCCGTACTTTCTGACGATTTCCATTGCCGCATATCCGACACAAGCCGCTGTATTGCGTGCAGAAGGCTCTGAAAGAATATGATTTTTCTGAACACGACCGTTCACAGCTTCAAGCATTTTTGCAACTTGAGTTTTATTCGTAACGATGAAAATGTCTTGTTTGTCAGCAGTTTTTGAAAGCCGGTCAATTGCCTCGTTAACCATCAAATCTTTACCGCTCAGATTGAGAAGCTGCTTTGGCGTAGCCTGTCGTGAAAGTGGCCAGAATCTGGTTCCGCCGCCACCTGCCATAATTACACCATAAGTTTTCATAAAATTACCCCTCCAAAAGGAATATTTAAATTCTCGCAAAGAGTTTTATATTCAGCGAGTTCACTTTCGCTCGCTTTTGTTACGAAAAAAGTCAGGTTATCTACAGATAAATCTTTGTCGCCTTTGCACCTTCCGCTTTCTTCATGGATTTTACGGATTGCCTGATTTGCAACGCCATCCCTGCTGTCAACGACCTTGATTTCTGAACCGCAGGCTTTCTGCATTTCATCAGCAATATGAGTAAAATGAGTGCAGCCTAAAATCACCGTGTCACAGCCTTCTTTTTTGAAAAAATCAGCGGCCTCACTCACAGCCTTTAGCCTTTCTTCTTCAGAGGCATTGAAGTATTCTTTTTCAACGAAATCAATGAGTTTTGGATCAGCCCGCATGCTGACTTTGCAATCGCTCGCAAAATTTTGAATCAATTTCTGGCAGTAAGGATGATTTACCGTGGCCGTTGTGGCGAGAAGACCAATCTTTTTATTTTTGGTGATTTCAGCCGCAACTTTTATGGCAGGAACCGTGCCTATAATCGGAATGTTCTGAAATCTCCCGCGCAAGGAATCAAGGGCTGTAACCGAAATTGTATTGCACGCAACCACGATTGCCTTTGGATTCCACAAATCGATAATTTTTTGAATTGCGGACGAAGCACATGCAGTCACTTCTTCGCCGGACTTTTCGCCATACGGAAAATGCTTTGTATCACCAAGATAAACACAGGAAGCATCAGGAAGTTTTTCGTGAAGAGAAAGCATGTATGGAATTCCGCCGGTACCGCTGTCAAGAAAAGCAAAATCCAAAGCCATAATAATATTATTCTATTATTTAATGCCGAATCTTGCAATGATAATCGTTTTTTCGTTAAAATAAATTATGTTTTCTTATGCAAAGTGCAGAAATCCGGAGTGCAAGCATTTCGCAATCTCAGATTTCGACCAGAACGGCAATCTCATTGAAAGCGGTGAATTCTGCTATGCCCACACCGAGAACAAAGAAGAAATTCAGCACAAATTTTACAATTACATCATGACTCATGATAAAGTCGTCGGCCTGAACGCAAGCGGCCTGACTTTCACAAATATCGAACTTTCGAACAAAAAATTCTACGGATGCAACTTCTCTCACTGTCTTTTCGCCGGCCTCAATTCCGTAGGAATCCGCTCACGAATGACGACTTTTGCTTTCTCTACTTTCAGTGACTGCAACTTCATTCAGAGCAATTCCCATTTTACTTCATACGCAGGCGCAAAATTCAGTCATGTAATCTTCACCGGCAGCGACATGGTTCAGAATAATTTCTGCGGAATCTCATCATTCCAGTCATCCTTCGATGATTCTGACCTTTACAGCTCATATTTCATCAATGCCAAACTGATTGACACTTCTTTCCGTAACTGCAACATCAAGGAAACGGTCTTCTACGAAATCACTCAGCAGAATGTTTCTTTCCGTCAGTCAAACACAAACGCCGCAATCTTCGACAAACGCGGAAGTGCATTGTTCACAGGTCTTGAAGAGCTAAATGTTCCGAGAGGCGTTCAGAAAGGACCGGGCTTATGAAAATCTATCTTCACCTCGATTTCAAAAAACTCACAAACTGCTATCTTGTCGTAAATGAATTCACAAGAAAAGCTCTCATAATCGATCCGTGCAAAATCTCCAATATCCTCATTCACCAGATTGAAGAAGGTGATTACGATTTGTCGGCAGTTCTCATAACGCACAAGCACGAAAATCATTACCGAGGGCTTGAAACGCTCAAAAAGATTTATGATTTTTCGGTTTATGCGGCGGACAACGAGCTTTCCACTGATAAAAATGTACTCAAAGGTGAAGGCACCAAGAACATCGGCGGTTTGAATGTCGAATATTTTTCACTGCCAGGCCACACGGCAGATTCAATCGTCTACAAAATCGAAAATGTGCTTTTTACAGGCGATGTAATTTTTGCGGGCACGATTGGCTCAAGTTCCTGCTCTTATACCAAGCGATATCTTGCAAACGGCATCAAATCAAAAATTCTTTCGTTAAACGATGACACAATAATCATGCCGGGGCACGGACCGCTCACATCAGTCGGTGCAGAAAAACAGTTTAATCTTGACCTTGACGCATCCCCGATTGTCTAGCTTTTAATCAGGTTTATCTTGTAATAAGCCAGACACGGCCTGCATCGAGATTCCAGCGGTCGCTCACATATTCGTCCAGAAGTCTTGCCGCACTCTCAAAGCCAATTCCGCCCGTTTCAATAATATAATCGGCTTCGCGTTTGGCCTTTACTTGAGAGTGCTCGCGCTTTGCCATATTCACGAAATAAACGGCCGTTGAAGAAAGAGGCTGCTGCAACATATAAGCCATGAATTCATTCTTCATCAGATAGTCGTCATCAACATCATAGTTGAGGCTCGGTGTAACCTGAAAATATCGTCGCAAATAGGCAAGAGTCTGCTGATCCATCGTGTAATAAATTGAAGCGACTGCATTTCTGAAATCTTCATCGATAAAGAAAATTCCATGCCATCCTTCATGAGCAATGAAAGTCGTGCGCAGATAAACCGGGGATTCCTGAGAAATTGAAATTGCTGCCCCGCGACCCGCACTTACTTCACCATTTGCCGCAATCTTAATCACGCCATTGAAAGCAAGAATTTCTTTAAGAAGAAGCTCCTTTTCATTGAGAGGAAAATCTTCTGCACGCGCTTTTTCAAAAAATCTTGCCAAATCTTCTGCCTTATAATCATGGGCATTGTAAGCGTGTTTGCCTTTGAGCTCGGCATCAGAAAGCAACCTGCCCCTGAATCCTGCCTTTTCAACAAAAAATGCAAGCCGTCTGAAAAAATCATCTTGAACCGCATAAGTCGAAATATCAAAAAAGAGCACCCCGGGGAATCTGTCCCATTCAAAAAGCTCATAATCGTTTCCGCGCCAGTTGTTGCGCGACCACTTCATGATAAGACCGGGATCGACCTTGATTGGAACAAGCACATTCTTTTTGCCGGGCGCGAATGTGAGCAAATCAGAGCTGGATGCCATAAGCAAAACCGAAACAGGATATTCTTCTTCATCAGGATATGTAATCTGAGAAAAAGGCGATTTTAAGGCAGCAGTCGGGATTTCAACAGGCTTTTCGTTCCTACGGATATAAAGCACTTCGCCGCCAAAAGCAAGTTTCTGACTTCCGCTCGAATCACGGAATTTGATTGTGACAGTCGGCATGAGCCCTTCGCGTGAGTTGATTGAATTGAAAGCGAGAGAAGCACCACGAAAATCATCGGTTCCGTTATTTGTGCCGCCGTTTGGAGCAAAGGCAAAAACGGGAAGCTCACCTGAAAAATCATGGCCCACAAAAGCACGAAGAACCTGAGCAGAATTAACCTTGACTTTTGAAGCGGATTTGATGAAAAATCCTTCTGGAACGCCCTTTTCTTTGCCAAGACAGAAAGCAAGAGCAAACGACGCGCCCTGATACTTTTGAAGATAATCCGTTACGACAGGCAAAGTCTGACTTTCTGCGAGTTTATTTGATGAATCATAAAAGAAACCATACGAAAGAGAATCCGCGCCTTCAGAATCAGAAAGACGGACTTTTAGCGGAGTGAGCGAAATCATGAGGGAAGCATCGCCGTTTTTTTCAAAGAAATTCTGAATCGCGCCCTTCTGGTCAGCTGAAAAGTAAAAGAAGCGTGTGCCGGCCGAAGAAGACTCCATGACCTCACTTGAAGAAAAATCAGGCACATCGAGAAGAAAATCAGATTTATGGGAACAAGCCGAAAAAACAGGAATCAAAGAAAGAAAAAAGAAAGAGAGAAGAATCTTTTTATGAAAACGGCAGAAAACACTCATATTTTGCATGAATAAAATCTATCACAAATATCAAAAATTAACTATCATGTATGAGAAAAATTTGAAAACGGAAATCTTGAAAGTGAAAAGCGAAACAGTCATTTTGCCTAATCCAAATCAGTTGATTTTACTCAGAGAATTGCAGAAAAAGCTCTGCTCCGTGCCCGCGCTTCCGCTCTGCCTTAAATGCAGCGAACTTCATGACATAACTGACAACATTTCAAAATCCGATGTAAAAGGCATTTATATAGAAGAAAACAGAATTTTTCTAAGAATCGAAACGACTGTAAACGGAAAAGAATGTGAAGGAAGGATCGAGCTTGGAGAAGGTGTAAAAAGATTCAACGATTCAGATGATAAAGAAAAAGAACGCTTTCTAAACTTGGCACAGGAAATGGCTTCCAAGATAAAAAAACTCTCGCCTTTCAAAATCGCGCAAATGGAAACAGAAGAATTTGAAAACGGAAGAATATGGAAAATCACGAAAGAAAAATGGGGAAAAGTCTAGAAAAGTGTGGATTTGCTTTTAATGAATAAGATGATTGCCTTAGACAATCTGAATGACTTCGGGGTGGCTTAAATGAAGGTCGGTACGGCTGACCACAAAGACCAGAAAAGCCGCAAAAATGAAGAAAGAGGCCGTTACAAGAGCAAGATTCATCTGATTCAGTTCAAAACCAAACCGGCTGGCCAAAAACGGCGCAAGGAAAAAGCCCGCCGCAGCCGAGAAAACCGGAAAAACAAGCGAGATTAAACCCAAAATGCCGTTCAACACCCTGGGAAACCCGATTCTGATTATGCAGTCTTCTTCGAGAGGAAGATTCTTTTTGTTCAGGACATGAAAACTTTTGCCCTGCTTGGCACAATTCTTTGAGTTACAGGCGACACAGGCATCAGAAATGAGGGAAACCACTTCAATTTTCTGACCGTCAATGCTTTTTACAATCGCAAAATCACGCATCGCAGCCCTCCCCGTCAAAATCATTTTCGCCAAGCTGAATATTCTTCATCTGCTCCACGCACATCTGATAACCGGCGGTATTTCCAAGTTCTTCGTAAGTGTCACGGAGATTAAAAAGCGCATCGTAATAGTAAGAATTCAGCGTAACCGCGTTCTCAAAGGCCTCACATGCAAGCGGAAAATCATTGGTGTTGAAGTAAATGACACCGAGCGTGTTCCAGAGATGTGCGTTCTGATGATTTTTGGAAAGCCCTTCAAGACAGTAGGCAAGTGCCTCTTCGTTGCATCCCTGATTAAAACACACGAGCGCAAGAGTTTCGATTACTTCATCATCTTCTTCGTTTATTTCGTGAGCATTCACAAGAGCCGCTTTTGCCGCCGGAAGATTACCTGCATCGCGGTAAGTGATTCCGAGATTGTACCAGAGAAGATAATTGTATTTTTCGATTGAGATTGCACGCTTGAGACAGGCAATTGCTTCAAGATACTGTCCGTTTGATGCGAGTTCAATTGCCTGTGTGTTCAAAGTTGCAACATTTTCCATCATTTGACATTCCCCTGAAGCAATTCAAAAAGCTCAGCGATGAGGCCGGCCGGTTTTGAAGAATTGTTTCCAAAAAGTGATGAAAGGCTTGCAGAATTTGAAGAGATAATATCAAGACCGCGTTTTTTTGCTTTTGCGACTGCCCCACTTTCTGTAAGAAGTGAAATTGCCTCTTCGACAGCAGGAGAATCAATGCCTTCGTTACGGGCTTTTTCAAAAAGAGCAGCGAGTTTTTCTTTGTCGCCAGAATTTTCTTCAAGATGAATCAAAACAGGAAGACTCTTTTTGCCTTCAACGATGTCATCTCCCCTCTTTTTACCGGGATTGCCGCTCGTTAAGTTGATTACATCATCAATAATCTGAAAGCCAGTTCCGATGTCCTGGGCAATGGCACCCGCATTTTCGATTTCAGAGTCAGTTCCGCCACCAGCAAAAACGCCAAGCTTAACGGCAAGGCGTGCGAGAGTGCCAGTCTTATTGCGAACCATGGCAGTGTACTCTTCAACAGACGGAATCATCTGTGGATTTCGGTGCCAGAGGATGTCCATTGCCTGACCAAGATGCAGACGGCGCAGTTCAAGCAGAAAAAGCTCATACAGCCGGACTTTATCAAAGTCAGAAATTTGAAGATTTTTGATACAGGTAGCAGCCTCAAAATAAAGCCATGAACCGGCATTCAATGCAACATCTAGGCCGTAAGTGATATGGGCAGCAGGTTTGCCACGGCGCGTATCGGCACAATCTTCAATGTCATCATGAATAAGGCTGGCATTGTGAGCAAATTCGACAAGCGGTGTGAGATTATAAGCCTTTTCGATAGAAGAAGACTCAAAATTGTCATTTAAAGCAAAGGATTTTTTGGAATCGGCGGCAAGTTCTGCACACAGAACAAGCAAAAGCGGCCGCCAGCGCTTCCCTCCCAAATCAATCAAAGTTTTACACGGAGTAATAAGATTTGACAGATGGGAAGAAGAAACGCAGGAATCAAGTTTTCCAAAAGAAAGCGACTGCCATTCTGGATTTGCCTGAGCTGGAAGGAAAGTATTTAAAACGCCCTCAATTTTTTGAAGGCGTGAAATGAATTCATTGTTCATACAATAAATATAATGCAAAGTTTACGAAAAAGCTAGGGAATTGCTGATTAACAGCTGACCGGGGTTGCAGTTTCCTTTCTTCTTCGCAAAATCTGTGCAAAAATCATCACAATGATTAAGGCAATGCCAAAAATATCTGTCGCAGGGCGAGGATCAATACAGCATAAACCAGCGGCAACAAAGGTAAGTCGCTCAACAGCAGACATTGCCCGCTTAACTTTGTGCGGAACAGCAAAACCGTTCAAGAATCCAGTGTGCGCAAATGCGTAGCCTTCAAGACCAACTGAAATCGCGAACATGCCGAGCAAAGCCGTGACCGTGATTCCAAGAATTGAAAAAGTGCCCGCACCAATCATGAGCATTGCCGGATTGTAGATAAACATGTACGGAACGATAAAGGCACCGATTGCAAGTTTTGTAGCATTCACGGCAGTGCGCATCGGACGGGCCTTTGCGATTGCTGCACCAGCGATTGCGGCAAGAGCAACAGGCGGTGTAACATCAGCGATGATTCCGAAATAGAAGGCAAACATGTGAGCCGGCAAAAGCTGTTCAGGTGTAGGAGTTCCAGCCCCGTAAACACAGCGGACAATTGCCGTTGCAGTGATTGTTGATGTAATAAGATAATTTGCCGTAGTCGGAGCGCCCATTCCCAATATAATAGAAGAAATCATAGTGAGGATGAGTGTAACAAAAAGCTTTCCGTGAGCAAGGGCAACGAGACCTGCACCAAGTTTAAGGCCAAGACCTGTGAGCGTTACTACACCAATAATGATTCCTGCCATGCCACAAGCAATCGCCACACTGATGACACCACGGGCAGCCGCACAAAGAACATCGACCAAATCAGAATAATCGAAGCGCGGTTTTTTACCTTTCGCAATATCAATGAACGAAACAGCAATCGCAATCAAGATGATTGAAACAATTCCCATAAGAGCAGAGTAAGTTGCCGTTTTGCCAGAACAAAGGAAGTAGATGATAACGACAAGCGGCAAAATCATGTATCCGCGTGAAAGGAAAAGCGGCAAGAAACGCGGGATTTCTTCTTTTGGCAAGCCTTTCAAACCGAGCTTGTGTGCTTCAAGATGAACAGTGATGAAAATTCCTGAAAAGTAAAGAATAGCCGGAATGATTGCAGCCTTTACGACAGTCAGATAAGGCACGCCTACACTTTCAGCCATAAGGAACGCTGCGGCACCCATAATCGGAGGCATGAGCTGACCACCAGTAGAAGCAGCCGCCTCAACGGCACCGGCAAATTCACCGCGATATCCGAGCTTTTTCATCATCGGGATAGTAAATGAACCTGAACCGACAGTGTTTGAAACAGAGCTGCCAGAAACAGTTCCGAGCAAAGCTGAAGAAAGAACCGCAACTTTTGCAGGTCCGCCGCTCGCACCACCAGCAATCGCATTACATGTATCAATAAAGAACTGCCCAATTCCTGTTTTTTCAAGACATGCACCGAAAAGAATGAAGAGGAAGATGAATGTAGAACATGCACCAATCGGCGTACCCATAATTCCTTCGGTTGTGTAGTACAAGTGGCTTACGACACGGTTAAGTCTGTAACCACGGTGATTCAAGAATCCCGGCAGATATTTACCGATAAAAGCGTAAATAATGAAACAGCCCGCAATAATCATAATCGGAAGACCAACGATTCGGCGGCAACTTTCAAAGAGAATGATGATTCCGATGACACCGATTACAATATCAAGAGCAGTATACGCACCGGCCCGAAGAACAATCTGGCGGAAATTGACGATATAATAAATCCAGCAGCCCGAACCGATGAATGCAAGGACTACATCATAAAGCGGCAGGGTATTTCTAGGCAGTTTTTTAGTTGCCGGGAAAAGCAGGAAAGCAAGAAACTGAACGAAAGCAAGATGAGAAGCACGCACCAGCTGGGCAGGAATTCGGCCGCTCAAAGTCGCATAAAGCTGGAAAATACAGAATGCAATCGAAACAATTACGGTAATCGATTGACGCCAGCATTTGTGCTCACGATATGCCTGTTCTCTGTCCAAATCCTTCATGAGATTCTTCATCTCATCTTCATTTGTAGTAGGCAGAAGTTTTTCAACAAGCGGATTTACGGAAGCATCTTCATTTTCATCACTCATAGTTTTCCTCGCTTCAAAAAATAAGTTAAAATCGAAACTCTCTTCACCTCAAACAAGAGACTTGTCTGCGGCTTGAAAAAATCCTTCAGAAAAAATTCCCGGCTGAAATCAGTTTTGAAAGGCTCCTCTGAATCAGTGACCACCAGCGAATGTTGGGCAATCACACCGACCGCCATAAGGAAATCCGGTAAAACTCTATGCAAATCTTCTATTATATAGCCGCTTTCTGTCGAACGGAATTTTGCGCCTTCCGTTTCATAGGCCTCGGGAATTCCAGCTCCATACGAAACAAATTCCGTAGCATACAATTCAAGCTTTCCATCCGGCATAACACGATAAAAATCATGCACCCGCCCTTTGTTCACTGAATGTGTGTAACTGATTGCAAAACCGTTTGTAAATGCAGCCCTGGAATAAATTCTTTCTGAAAGGTTCTTACGATTAGAAACCGAAAGCACTCGCACCACAGGAATATTAAAAACCAGCAGTACAAGTGCAATCGTAAAAAAGTATTTTTTCATTAATTGAAAATTAGTTCAAAACACCAATTTCTTTGAAATATTTCATTGCACCTGGGTGGAACGGTACAGAAATACCTGTAACAGCTTCTTTTGCAGAAACTTCTTTACCTTTTGCATGAGCTGCGCTGAGTTCATCAAGGTTCTCAAAGAGAGCTTTTGTCATTTCGTAGACAGTAGCTTCGTCCAAAGAAGCGTTTACAGCAAGAGTTGCCTTGATTGCAAGAGCTTCTGTGTCAACATCAGTGCCTTTGTAAGTTCCGGCTGGAATTACAGTTTTTGTATAGAATGAATAGCGCTGGCAGATTGAATCAGCTTCCGGGCCATTAACAGGAATGAGAACGAGACCTGCTGTGAAAGCAAGTTCCTGCAATGCAGCGTTCGGAACACCAGCTGTGATGAAACAAGCATCCAAAGTGCCGTTCTGAAGACCTTCAGCAGACTCTTTGAAAGAAAGATTGTTTTTGTTGATGTCATCGAATGTGATTCCGTAGCCTTCGAGAATCTGTTTTGCGTTGAATTCAACACCAGAACCTGCATCGCCTACAGAAACGCGTTTACCATGAAGATCACCGATTGTTTTGATTCCGCTTGATTTTGAAGCTGCAATCTGAACGACTTCCGGGTACAAAGTGCCGATAGAAGCAAGATTTGGCAATTTCTGACCGAACATGTCTGAGCCACGGTAAGCGTAATCCATTACATCGTTCTGAACAGTAGCGAATTCTGCATCCCCCTTTGAAATGAGGCGAAGGTTTTCTGCAGAAGCACCAGTTGCCTGAGCAGTTACATTCATGTTATCGATTTTTGTATTCCAGATATTTGCAATGGCACCACCGAACGGATAGTAAGTACCACCAGTACCGCCAGTTGCAAGGATGAAGTTTTTCTTTTCATTACAGCCAGAAAGTGAAAGCAAGGCTCCCATTACAGCTGCGAAAACAACGATTTTTTTCATAGTGAAACCTCTTTTAAAAATAAGATGAAATATTATAATATAAAATCACCTTAAATTCAATAAAAACTACTATAAATTTTCCTTGACGATAGAATTTTACCCATTTATACTTCTATTATAATGAAACGGTATATAATCTCTTTGGATCAGGGCACAACCTCTTCTCGTGCCATTATTTTTGATAAAAATCAACAGATAGCAGGAACCGCCCAGCACGAACTGCCTCAAATCTATCCTAAGGAAGGCTGGGTCGAGCATGATCCGATGGAAATTTACGCGACACAGTACGGTGTCATGGCAGAAGCCCTCACAAAATACAATATTTCGATTGATGAGATTGCGGCCATTGGTATAACCAATCAGCGCGAAACTACGATTTTGTGGGATAAGGAGACCGGCAAGCCTGTTTACAACGCGATTGTCTGGCAATGCCGCAGAACAGCCGAAATCTGCGAGCAGCTTAAAAAAGACGGACATGAAACTTACATAAAAGAAGCGACAGGCCTTTTGATTGACGCATATTTTTCTGCCACAAAAGTAAAATGGATTCTTGATAATGTTGAAGGTGTGCGCGAGCGGGCCAAAAAAGGAGAAATTCTCTTTGGTACGGTAGACACCTGGCTCATGTGGAAGCTCTCCCAGGGTAAAATCCATGCCACGGACTATTCAAATGCTTCCCGCACGATGATGTTCAATATCAACACGCTTCAATGGGATAAAAAGATTCTTGAAATCCTCGATATTCCAGAACAAATTCTGCCTGAAGTCCACGCATCGAGCTATGTCTACGGAAATGCCAATATTTTGAACAATGTCGTTCCGATTGCCGCAGTTGCGGGTGACCAGCAGGCAAGTCTTTTTGGACAGGGTTGCACAAAGGAAGGTCAGGCAAAAAACACTTACGGCACAGGCTGCTTTTTAATGATGAATACAGGCTCCTCGCCGTGCCGCAGCAAAAATTCCCTTCTCACATCGATTGCTGCAAGTACAAAAGAAAAATGCGTTCAGTATGTGCTTGAAGGAAGCATTTTTTCCGCAGGTTCAGTAGTACAATGGATGAAAGATGAACTGTGCTTTTTCGACAAAAGTTCCGATTCAGAAAATCTCGCATGTCAGGTCAATGATTCGGGCGGTGTCTATGTAGTTCCGGCCTTTACAGGCATGGGCGCACCCTATTGGGATATGTACGCGCGCGGCTGTATCATGGGAATCACAAGAGGCACAAAAAGCGCACATATCATCAGGGCCGCCCTCGAAAGCATAGCCTTTCAGACGCATGATTTGGTAGAATGTATGCAGAAAGACACAGGCATTCAGCTTTCAGAACTTAATGTTGACGGTGGAGCAAGCGGAAACAATTTTCTGATGCAGTTCCAGAGCGACATCCTTCAGATTCCAGTCCGCAGGCCAGAAATGAAGGAAATTACTTCACTTGGAATCGCACAGCTTGCAGGACTTTCAATCGGTATGTTCAAGAGCCTCGACGAGATTCGTACGGTTCAGCGGAATATAACGGTTTTGAATCCGCAGATGGCAGAAGAACCTCGCGACAAATTGCTGCACGGCTGGGAAAAAGCTGTTTCAAGAAGCCGTAACTGGGTCGAGCACTAATCAGCAGATGTTGAATCGAAAAAAATGAATAAAATATAAAAAAGGAAGAAAATATGAACAAAGAAAAACTTTATTTTGACAGCACAAACGGAGCAGACAGAATCTGCTATTTCAAATATACGCCCGAAACCGAACCAAAGGCCATCTTCCAGATGGTGCACGGCATGGCAGAATATGCTGAACGATATGAGGCACTTGCAGAACTTCTCTGCAACAACGGCTATGTGGTCTACATTCACGAGCATGTCGGTCACGGAAATTCCGCAAAAGATGTTGACCACCTTGGTCTATTCCTTGACGCAAATCAATCTGTTACGCTCGTTGAAGACACTCACAAAATGAGTGGAATCGCAAAAAAAGAATACCCGTCGCTTTCCCTCAATCTTTTTGGTCACAGCATGGGCAGTTTTGTCGTCAGACTCACGGCTTCAAAATACGGAGAAGATTATAATTCTCTGGTTGTATGCGGAACAGGCGCAAAAGACCCGAAAGTTCCGCTCGGCCTTACAATCCTCAAACTGATGAAAATCTTCAAAGGCAAGGATTTCAAGAGCAAATTTATTGATAAAAGCAGCTTCGGTTCATACAACGACCGCTTTAAGCCCGCACGCACGCCGATGGACTGGCTTTCTGTAAGCAAGGCAAATGTAGACCATTACATCGCATCCCCATACTGCGGATTCTTGTTCAGTCTTGACGGCTACAAAATGTTAATGGAAGTAAATCGCGACGCAAACAAGGACATCACTTTCAAAAAGACACCCGCTTCCCTTCCGATTTACCTGATTGCCGGTGGAGACGACCCTGTAGGTCATTATGGAGCAGACATTCCGAAAGTCTGTGAGGAATACAAAAAGGCAGGCATCAAAGACTGCACCTACAAGCTGTACGAAGGATTCAGGCACGAGATTCTGTGCGATGACTGCGCAGGCGAAGTGCGCAAAGACATTCTTGCCTTCCTGGAGCGAGTTACGGGCTAAAAATCCTCTCAAACCCACTACAACTTCCCTTTGAAATTTGATATACTGTAGCTTGAATCACTTTTGGAGCGAAAAATGGCTATTGATAAATACGAAATTGTAATCGGGTGCGAGATTCACACTCAGCTTCTTACTAATACCAAGGCTTTCTGTGCCTGTGAAAATCGTTACGGCGGAATGCCGAACACACGAGTTTGCCCGGTTTGTCTGGGCTTGCCGGGTGCCATGCCTCGAATCAGCAAGGGATATGTTGAGCTCGGTGCTGTAGCAGGCCTTGCCTTGAACTGTGACATCGCAAATTATACAAAATTCGACCGCAAGCACTATTTCTATCCAGACCTTACAAAAGGCTACCAGATTACTCAATACGATATTCCTTTGTGTACAGACGGTTTCGTTGATCTCCCGCTTTCTCACTTCCCGAAAGATGAGCAGGTTGGGGGCGCAAAGCATCGTCCGAACAACTTCAAGGGCGAGCCTTGCATCATCGACAACAAATACCGCCGCGTACGCATTGAGCGAATCCATCTCGAAGAGGATGTAGGTAAGTCACTTCACCTTCAGGGCACACATTCTTATATTGACTACAACCGTTCGGGCACACCGCTTATCGAAATCGTTACAAAGCCGGATATGTCTTCACCTGACGAGGCCGCTCTTTTCATGCAGACCGTTCAGGAAATCCTTCGCTATGTAAAAGTTACTGCCGGTAACCTCGAAGAAGGTAACATGCGATGCGACGCGAACATCAACCTCAATGTCTGGGAAGACGGTGTTCTCTATCACACTCCAATCTCTGAAATCAAGAACTTGAACAGCTTCAAGGCAATCCGCGAAGCCTGTACATACGAAGCAAAACGTCAGCTTGAAGAGTTCCAGAATGACCGCCAGGAATTCAACCCTGGATTCAAAGTAACAATGGGCTGGGATGAGGCAAAAGGTCAGACCGTCGTTCAGCGAACAAAGAACTCTTTCGTTGACTACCGATTTGTCGTTGAGCCGGACATCAAGCCTTTCACTGTAAGCGAAGAGCTTGTTGAGCGTGCTGGTAGCCGTGTAGGCGAGCTTCCAGAAGCAAAACGAACACGATTCAAGCAGGATTACGGTCTTTCAGATTTCGATGTCGAGACTTTGACTGGCACACGCGAGCTTGCCCTCTGGTTTGAGGAAGCCGCAGAAGGTGCAAAGGATGTCAAAAAAGTTGCGAACTGGATTCTTGCTGAATTGCTCGCAGTCCTTAACGAAAAAAATATTTCTATCAGCGAAGTCAGCATTAAGCCGGCACACATCACTGAGCTTGTAAATGCAATCGCTGACAAAAAAATCACTTCGGCACAGGGAAAAACTGTTTTTGCGAAAATGCTTGAATCAGGAAAAATGCCTTCAGAAATCATCAAAGAAGAAGGCATGGAAAGCGTCTCTGACACGGGTGCAATCGAAGCAATTGTTGATCAGGTAATCGCAGACAATCCTAAGGCTGTTGCAGACTTCAAGGGCGGCAAAACAAATGTCGTCGGCTGGCTCATGGGTCAGGTAATGAAGGCAAGCAAAGGCAAGGCAAACCCTGGAGTTGCAACAAAACTCGTGACAGAGAAATTGGCAAAACTGTAGTTAAAACGCGAATTTACGCAGATAAACGCGGATATATTATAGATGTCAGAAATTATTGAACTTTCAAAAGAAATCTTTTCTCGTTTCGGCACAGTAAAGCGTGCACGCAACTGCTTTTTATACACTGCAAAGAGCGTTCGCCTCACTGATTTATATCAGCAGGGTGGGCGTGCAATTTTGGGCTGGGGCGGTTCCGTTTTCACCGTTTTCAAAAATGTTCTGGAACGAGGAATCACTGGCACATATTTCACTGATTTTTCATCCCCGAACGGCAAAGAGAAATCTCAGTTGAGCCGTGCGGTTTCTGACCTTTTTGGCGATTCACGCACAGACTTTACTTTTTCTTCAAAACAGGCAGCCCTCGAAGCGGCAATTTCCGTTTCAGCTCAGTCAACTTCGGTTTACCGTCCGTGGAACCCGCAGAGCGTTGACTGGCGCAGCGTTGACTGCATCGTTTTTGAGCCGACTTTGCCGTGGACAAATGACATTTTCGTTCTTGCAGTTAAAGAATCGCTTTCAGAAAATCTCTCTTTCAAAAATGAATCTTTCTTATCCTCTCCCCTGTGCGCCGCTGTTACCCGTTCAGTTTACGACTTAATCAAGGCACTTCAGGAACGAGAAGAAAAGCACTGGTTCATTTACGATCAGATTATTACAAAATACTGGGAGCGCAAGGGGCCTTATCTTTTTCCGAAAGTGCCCGAATCAAAATACGCGGATTTCGTGCTTCACTGTCTCGAATGCAATCTCGTAATTTCACCTGACTATAATCAACCTTCAATCGTACCGTTCGGTGCCGACAAAGGAAACTTTTCGAAGCTGAAAAACAATCCTTTTGACTGAGCCACCATTACAAAAAATGCTGCCGGAGTCTTATGAGCGAGACTGAAATTATCTTCTTCATTATCAAACTTCTTCTCGGTGGAATAATTGCTTTTCTGGCAATCATGTTATGGAGCAAAACAAGGGATTTCTCGTGGATGTTTCTGGTTTTTGCGGCAGTCACAGGCTATTCGTCGATTGTATTCGACCTTCTTTTAAAACTCGGCTTCGTCACTTCGCGGCAAATTCTCGTTCTCGGAAACGAAATTCCGCTTATTCAGCTGGTGCTTACAATCGTACCGAATTTTTTCGTGATTGCGGCCTTCATTCTCATGCTCATTAAAACAGGAAGGAAATAATGACTACACTAGAATTCTGGAAGCAATATCTCAAAGACACGAATCAAAACGAAGAAAATGCCTTGTATTCCGGGGAGCTTGTTTTTGAAGATTCAGGCTTTGCCGGTCAGACGCAGCTTTCACTGGTTCTTTCGGGGGCAAAAACCGCCGTATTCACTCCGCTTGACGAAATCGAAATCAATCTGGAGCAAGTTCCTGTATCTGGTGAAGTTTATGTCGTTCTTGATTCAAATGATGAGCCGCGCTGCGTAATCGAGCTGACCGATGTGAATGTCGTTCCGTTCAATGAAATTCCATGGGATTTGGCACAGCGGGACGGTGAAAACGAAAATCTTTCTGAATGGCAGGATAAAATGCGGGAATACATCGAAGATGAAGCGGACTTGTGCGGCTTTGAAGCCCGTGAAGATTCCAAAATCGTCTGCGAAATTTTCCGCGTAATTTATAAAAAATAAAACAGCTGTAAAAAAGGAGGATTTTATGGCAAAAAACTCTCAGGTTCGACTTTTCTGGATCGTACTTAATCTGGCCGTTGGCGCAATGCTCGCCGTCGGTGGAATCTGGGCTTTGCAGGGCGGCGGTGACTTCGGCTGCAAGGCAATCAAAAGCGTGTTCAACGGCGACATCGCACGGCTTCTTTCAATCGTGTTCGGTGTAATCGAACTGCTTTCGGGCATTTTCATCATCCTGCAGCTTTTCATTGGCGACAGAATGGGAACTTTCGGTTCGATTTTAAAGCTGATCGTTGTGATTGTATGGGCTGTGGCAATCGTTCTCGCGGACTTCCTCGGAAACGGCGGTCTGCTTAACGGCGGCATGAACCACTTCTTGCAGTGGCTTTATGACTTTGCAATGCATATGATTGTTCTTTGTGCACTTTTGATTACACGAGACTAATTTGACTTGAGGCTGTCTGATTCCAGGCAGCCTTAAATTTTATCTGCAAGTTCACACACTTCTTCGGCGCCGGTTACTAAGATTCCGCCCATTCCCAGTTCTATCGGGAGGGAAAGATCGATGTCGTAGCGGTCGCCAATTGAGATGCAGTCGGAATATTCAATTTCCTGGTTCAGTGCCTTTTTTGCACAGGCCACGGCGGCATCAAGAATCTTTTTAGATGGCTTGGATGCCATGCAGGTGTCAAGGCCAACAATTTCCGGGAAAAATTCAGAAATTCCGATTACTTCGAGTGTTTTTCGTGCCGGTTCAACCGGGTTGTTCGTTACGCAAATCATATAGAATTTTTGGGCAAGAATCTTCAAGGCCTCAATCAGTTTTTCATCACGGTGCAGGTAGTCAGCAGGATTAAAGAGTTTCTTTCGCCATTCAATGCTCGTCTCAATCGAAACGCCAAAACTTGTAAAAAGATTCCCGAGCGAGATTTTCTGCCCGTTGTGGTCAGCGGCCCATTTTCGTCTGAAATCAGCAATCATATTTCTGGCTCCTTCGACAGAATAACCTTTGAGAGCCGCCCAATGCCGAATCTGACTGTCAATCTGCTCGTGCGCGTATTCGGGGCATGTATAGAGGGTCGCATCAATGTCAAAAATGAGAACTTTTGGATTGGAAGGAAGATTGTAGATTTGCATACCTTAAACTCCTAAAATGGCAAAAACTGCCTCAACAATATCATCATAATCCCCAAGAGCGACTCTTGCAAGAATCAAATCACCGATAAGTTCTGCGTCCGTGCAGGGCATTTTTTTGATTTTTAAGCCAGTTGCGGCTTCTTTTTGGGCAATCACTTCATCGCTCAAAGCCTGCCCGCCGGTGATTGTCATGCAGTCAGGAAAAGCCTCGCCGTTAGCAACAGCCGCCTCTCGAAGCAAGCTGATTCCGTGGTTAAGCTCAGAAAAATCTCTCTGTGAACTCTGTGAGGAATTTAATAGATATGAAAGATTCCACATTCCGGGCACCACAGAAGGCATTGTCCTTAAGCCTTCGGCAGAAACCGGTTTTGCCGTGCAGAGATTCAAGCCTTCGCTGGTTCCGGCACGGTCACAAAGTTTACCTGGGAAGACAGTTCCTGTTCCAATCAGCGCGACGACAAAATCAGGGGCACCGGCAAAAACAAGCGTACCTTCAAGCAGGCCTGTCTCCAGCGCGGCTTTTTCGCTCACCTTTCCGACAAACGCACCCGAATTTACGAATGGCGGAAGTTTTTTGATTTCAGAAGCCGAAAATCCGCAGGATTCAAGCTCTTCATCGTTCCAGTAAGCTGGCAAAAAGCGCTCTTCAGGAAGAATCGAGACTGCATTCCCTGTCAGCTTATAAAGAAGAAATTCGGGCGTGCCGAAAATATGCGCTGATTTTGCCCAGTTTTCATAAAAAAGTTCCCTAAATGCCGCAAGGCGCGGAATAAAAAGCGACTTTGTGTTTTTTAACGCTTCTTTTTTTTGATGCGCGACTCGTCCAAGAGAAGGAAGCTCAAACAAGTCACTGTAAAGGAGTGTTTTTCCGTCCTCAGAAATCAAGGTAGGGCCGTTTCCGCTCACGCATACGGCTTCAATCGCATAGTCAGGATTTTTCTGATGCAGTTCTTCAAGCGCGGCTTTGAGTGCAGAAAGATAATATTGTGCGGAATTTGATTCGCGGAACGCTGATTTCGGGAAAGGCTGCCTTGAAACAAAAATTTCTGCTTTTGAAAGATTATCGGGCAGAAGAGCTGCCTTGAGAGAAGATGTTCCGATGTCTATGCAAAGGATTGTATCTGTCATATTAAAAACAGTGTGAAAAAGTTCTGTGGATTAAAAAAAATGCCGCCCCCGCCGTGTAGCCCCGTAGTTGCCACGAAGTGGCAATGAGCGTGAGCGAAGGGCGGAAGGGCGACAGACAAGAAAATTTGGCGCCTGATTACTCTGCTTTTGCTTCAGCTTTTGCAGCAGCGTCCGAATCTTTCTTAATCAGTTTGTCGATAATTGAACGGTTGTCAAGCAAGTCGCTCAAGCTCTGGTCGTGATGGATTCGTGTGATTACATTTGCGAACAGGCCTGTGACATTTGTTGAGATGAACCATTCTTTATCCTTCAAATCTGGATGATAAACGGCATTTGTACCGATTACGCGATAGAAAAGACCGTCTTTGTAAGCATTGTCGAACAGCTCGATTGCGTTTCCTGTGAAGAACGGAAGCGAAATGGCTGCGATAACCTTTGTGGCTCCATTGTTGTGAAGGAATTCCATGGCTTTGAGAAGTGTGCCGCCAGTTCCAAGCATATCGTCCGCAATGAAAGCGACTTTGCCTTTTACATCACCAAGGAGTTTAACGCTCTTGATGTTGGTGTTTTTGGCATCCTGAGTGACGACTGAATAATCGCGCTCTTTGTAAATCATTGCGAGAGGCACTTTGAGGCCGGTAGCATAGAATTTGTTGCGGTCGATTGCACCTGTATCTGGAGAAACGACGACTAAATCTTCTTTGTTTGGGCCAGAAAGGTTTACGACTTTGGCAAGCTCACGGATAATCTGATAAGAAGCGTGAAGGTTGTCGAGGTAAGTTGTATTGAAAGCATTTACGATTTCGCGTGAGTGGATGTCGAGAGTGATGACTCGTGTGACATTCTTCATTTCGTAGATGTGGCAGAGAAGCGAAGCTGTAAGACCTTCGCGGCTCTTCTTTTTGTGCTGACGGCTGTAAGGGAATGAAGGAAGAACAAGGGTGATTGATTTTGCACCAGCCTGCTGAACAGCATCGATTGTAACAAGAAGGGTCATCACATGGTCGTTTACTGAGAAAGTGACCATGTTCTTTCCGCCATTCATCGGAATAGGCTGATGATTTTCTGCATCCTGGAAAATGTAAATGTCTTTTCCACGGACACACTCAAGAAGTTCTGCCTTGACCTCACCGTTTGCAAACCAAGTGAACTGTGTCTCAACCTTGAATACTGGCGGGCGGTATTTGTCGATAGTACCACGCAAAACCAAGTCAGAAGTGGCAAGGTCATTTCGGAAATTAATGTCCTGTACCAGCTTTTCTTTCTCAAGATTGTATCTTTTGGAAATGACATCGCTCTTAAGAGCAAAACGATGTTTATACATATGGCGCAGATGTGCGATAACTTCATCAGCAAAAACTGCTCCACCCGGACAAGCAACAACACCAAGATTGGTCGGTTCTGAATACGGCATGTAGGTCTCCCTATTTTTTCTATGTCTCTATTTTATCTTTTTAAAGGCGTGTGGTCAATGTGAGCGGGGAAAAGATACAAGAGAATTCTGAAATTTTTTACAATTGTAATTCTTTAAAATACAAGGATTAAAGGAACGGAGAAATTTGTTTGAGGATTTTTTTGGCAGCTTCGGGATTCTGGTGAATCAAAAATCTGAAGCGTTCGCTTTCGATTCGGATGATTCTTGTTGAGATTACAGCGACGGCAGTAACATCACGCTTGTGATTCAGGATGCAGGCTGTCTCGCCAAAGAATTCGCCGCGGTGTGCGAGAAGTTCTTTTTCATCGCCCTCCTGCCCTTCTGCTTCGGGAACGAATTTTACGCTGCCTTTTATAATGTAGTAAGCATAATTATCATCATCATTGACATTGAAAATGACTTCACCCGGCTTAAAAGAGAGGACATTGCTCTTGTTTTTTGCGATGAGAAAATCTGCACGGACAAAAAATGCCCTTTTAATTCCAGAGCCAAATCCGCCCTGCTCTATTTTTGGAAGAAGGTAAAGCTCGCCCAAAAGAAGTTCGTCAAAAAACTGAATGACATAAATGAACTGAGCGAATACAAGGAAAAACACGAAAAAGAAGAAAATGTCCATGAACATAATGATTACATGCCCAAGGACTCCATAAATCAGGTTATATCGGCTGACATTGAGGAAAAAGTGCATGATGAGCCGGAATCCCCAGAAAGAAAGCGTACAAAGCACGCCGGTTGCCGAACAGAGCAAGAAAGAAGGTTTTGTTCCCGAAGCAGTTTTGTAAAGCAGGGTGACCATCACCAGCATAAGCAAATTTGGAAGAAGATTAATCAGCTCGCCGGAAAGAATTCCGTTCTGCAAGAAAGCAAGCTGCGGGATTTTAAAGACTTCAACTGAAGAAATCGTCTGCAAAGAGATGTAGGCGAAAATTACGGCCGAAGATGCAAAAACAAGGACGATTTCAGTAACGAAAGTGAGAATCTGATTGAACAGAGCCTTTCGCTTTGTCTGTGTGTGAAAAATGTTCTGCATCGAATCAAAAATCGACGCAAAAAAACGCCGTGCCATCCACAAAACAAAAACGGCTGCGACGATTTCAAAAGTGCTGACCATTCTGATTGACTGCACGGACTGAATGATTGAATCTGAGTTAAAGTAGCGTTCGAGTTCAGGGATGGCAGAAATGATTGCCGAGACGGTGTTTGGTGAAGCATGCAAAAATCTGACCAGTACCATCACGATCATCATAAAAAGCGGGATAACAGAAAAAAGAAAGCTGAATGCGCATGCCCCCGCAAAAGACAAAAGCCTGTTCTGAAGGAAGTATTTCGCGGTAAGGAAAATTCCCTGTGAGAAAGTTACGAATGTTAATTTGCGTGGCGTTTTGTTGTTCATTCGTGAATAAAAAATTGACGCAGATGCACACAGATAAAAATAAATATCTGCGTCTATCTGCGTTAATCTGCGTCTAATACTTTAAAAGTCTGCCAGTTTTGGTGCTCGTGGATATGGAATTACATCACGGATGTTCTGCATGCCTGTTACATAAAGCAAAAGGCGTTCGAATCCCAAGCCAAAGCCTGAGTGAGGAACAGTGCCGAACTTTCGCAAGTCCAGATACCAGCTGTAATCTTCTGGCTTCAAGCCGAGTTCCTTGATTCGGTTCAAAAGCTTGTCGTAGCTTTCTTCGCGTTCAGAACCGCCGATGATTTCACCAAGACCTGGAACGAGAACATCAACTGCCTTTACAGTCTTTCCGTCATCGTTAAGCTTCATGTAGAAAGCCTTGATTTCTTTTGGATAGTTGTAAACCATTACAGGACATTTGTAGACTTTTTCGGTCAGATAGCGCTCGTGCTCTGTGGCAAGGTCGCAGCCCCAGTATGGCTTGAATTCAAATTCATCAGCGTGTTTTTCAAGCTCGGCAACTGCCTCTGTGTAAGAAACGCGCTTGAACGGAGTTTCAACAACATGGCGGAGAGTATCGATTACGCCCGGCTGAATTCGCTTGTTGAAGAATTCCATGTCTTCCGGGCATTTTGTGAGTGCCCAGTTGAGAAGATATTTGATGAACTCTTCCTGAATGTCCATGTCATCGTTCAAATCGAAGAAAGCCATTTCTGGCTCACACATCCAGAATTCTGCAAGGTGGCGGGTTGTATTTGAATTTTCGGCACGGAAAGTCGGTCCGAAGGTGTAAACACGACCGAGTGAAGTTGCGAGAGTTTCTGCTTCAAGCTGACCAGAAACAGTGAGTGAAGCCTGCTTTCCGAAGAAGTCTTTGTTGTAGTTAACAAGCTTGGCAGCATCTTCCTTTTTCATGCCAGCAGCACCCTTTTCGATTGCAGTTTCGGCAATCTTTTCAAGGGAAAGAGTGGTAATCTGGAACATTTCACCTGCACCTTCACAGTCAGAACAAGTGATTTCAGGAGTGTTAATATAGAAGAAACCGCGCTCCTGGAAGAAGGTGTGAACGGCGTAAGCCATCTGGCTGCGCATTCGGAAAACGGCACCGAAAGTGTTTGTGCGGCCACGGAGATGTGCATTTTCGCGAAGGAATTCCATTGTGGCAGCCTTTTTCTGAATCGGGTAGTCAGAAGGACATTTGCCAAGGACTTCGAGAGATTCGAGGTTGACTTCAACAGCCTGACCTGCGCCCTGTGATTCAACAAGCTTTCCTGTGGCTTTGAGAGAAGCACCAGTCGAGATATTTGAGAGTGCATTTTCGATTGAAGAAGCATTATTTGGATTTGAAGGATTCTGTCGGTCAAAAGTAAGCTGAATGTTCGCAAAGCAGGAACCGTCGTTCACCTGAATGAAGACGAGATTCTTTGAGTCACGCATAGTGCGAACCCATCCGCAGACGGTAACGATTCGGCCGTCTGGCTTAGAAGTAAGAATGTCTTTGATAAGTTCTGTTTTCATAATCAGCTATTCTAGCACTTTGATAAAAGAAAATCCACCGTCCGCAAAAAAAACCTCTAATCAGGCAACTTCCTGATTTTCCGTGACATTTTTCATCCATTTTCGTGAGCGAAGTAGCCACACGCTGATACCTACGCGCACAAGCTCTTCAAGTGAAAGCATAAAATAAACCCACCAGATTGGAAGATGGAAAACATAAGCCGAAATGAAACCGAGCGGCACGCCAAATCCCCATGTACCGATGATGTTGACCGCAGTGAGGAATTTTGTCTGCCCGCCCGACTGCAGAACGCCGCCACCGACAACCATATTGAAAACTTTTGCAGTGAACACGACCGAGAATGCGACAAGGATTTTTATTGTGACGAGGCGTGTTTCTGGCGCGACATTGAACAGACGGACATACAGCGGAGAAATCGAGATTACAGCGATTCCAATCAGAATGCCCGCCGTAAGAGTGAGTTTTACGAATCCCATCGCCTGAGACCATGCCTTGTTGTTGTCGCTCGCACCAAGCGAATTTCCCGTAATGATTCCGGCAGCACTTGAAACTCCGCACAGGGCACCGATTGCAATCCCCTGAATCGGGTACATCAAAGTCATTGCGGCACAAGGTTCTGTACCAAGATGACCGTAAATTACGGCATACATGTTTTCGCCCAAAGACCACATAAATTCACCGAGAAGAATCGGGAAAAGAATCTTCGCAACTTTATAAACAAAATCCTTTTCAAATGCAAAAACCGGTCTGAGAGCGAAATTCTGTTTTTTCTCTTCACGCAGGAAAAGCAGAAGAAGAATCAGCATTTCGGTAAGCTGAGCGATACTGCTTGCAAGAGCCGCACCCGCAGAACCCATTTTCGGAAAAATCCACAGGCCGAAAATCAAAAAGCAGTTCAAAATCGTATTCAAAAAGATTGCAACTACACCGGCAAAGGCAGGAAGTTTTGCCCTCTTCATATTACGCAGCATTGCAGAAATGAACATTGTGAGCACGCACGGAAAAAAGCCGATTGTACGCCACTTCAGATAAACCGACGCTTCGGCTACAGTTCCGTAATCCTTCGAATAAAACGACATAATCTGATTCGGAGAGAAAATTGAAAGAGTAAAGAAAACCGCCGCCACGAAAAAAGAACTATAAAATAGAAGAAAGAAGCTCTGATTGATGCCCTTTTTGTTTTTTGCACCAAAATACTGAGAAATCAGGATGCCGGCCGCAGAAACAATCGATGAAAGAACAACATGATACAGCGAGATGAATTTTCCGGCCAGACCGATTCCAGAAATTGCCTCACTACCAAGACGACCAATCATAATCTGATCGATTAAAGAAAGGGATGCTTCGATTAAAACCTGCACCGTAACCGGGAGCGCAATCTGTATGAGCTGGGCCTTAAAATCCCTGTCGAAATGAAATGCTTTTGAAATAATAGATTTTTCGTTCATGTTTAAAAGAATAATGCCTTTTTATTGCAAAATCTTCAAGAAAAATGGCATAATAATAACAGAAAAATGGCGTTTTAAATGAAACAGACACTAAGAGAATTAAAAGAACACGGAAAGAAGAGCTTTCCTTTCGCAATATATCAGGGCAGGATTCCAGAATGGCTTTCTGGGTATCCGCTGCACTGGCACCGGGAATTTGAAATCATCTTTCTGACTTACGGAACGGGCTACATAACCGTGCAGGGAGAAAAATTCCTTTGCCAGAAAGACGACATCATATTGATTCCGCCGGAGCAGGTTCATTCAATCGCGCGCAAAGACGAAGATTTTATGGCTTACCACAATATCCTTTTTGACTTTTCTTTTCTGGAAGAAAATCCCGAATCTTTTTGCAGCAGGGCATTTTTCCAGAATTTTTCAGAAAATTCGAAACTCAAGGAAATTCATGTCGAAAAAGGAAGCGAACTGAATCAAAAACTGCTCCCATTGCTAAAAAATCTTGTTGATATTCCGCATGATTGTTATGAAGAAAATGCGCTTCTAATCAAAGCACGGCTCTTTGAGGTGATGCATCATCTCAAAAACCAGGTAGGGGCACCAAACGAAACGCCGTCATCCTACGAAAAAAGAATCCGGCTTAAAAAAGTTCTTTCGTTCATTCAGGAGAATTTTTCAAGGAATATCGCCGTAGAAGAAGCCGCAAAACTCACGAATCTTTCGCCAAGCCGCTTCATGAAGATGTTTAAGGAGCAGACCGGGATGGCATTTATTCAATACCTGAACGATTACAGGCTAGAGCTTTCAGCCGAAGAACTTTTGCAAAGCACAAAAAGCGTCACGCAAATCGCCTTTGAAAACGGATTTGAAAATCTCTCATACTTCATAAGCCTATTCCGCAGAAAATTTGCCCTGTCTCCGAATGAATATAGGAAACAGGGCAAATCGCGAGTTGAGTCAGATGATTAAAATGACCGCCTATTTTTTCTGGGCCATTTCGATTGCACCAGACTCAATGCCGTAACCGACGATTGGGTTTGCGGTGTTGTTACCGTAGATGAGCGATGGGTTTCCGACATTCATTGTGTTATTAGAAACACCAGTCGCACCATCTTCACCGTTAGTGAGAGTTCCGAGAGTTGCACTCGTTGCAGCATTGAACCATTTGTCGCTTTCTTTCCAGTAAGCATTTGATGTGAATGCCTGTGCCGCACCGTTTGAATCTCGCCAGAGACCGACATTGATTGTGTCGTCGTTCAAAAGTCGGCTTGATTCCGTTGGGATTACAGAAACTTCCCAGTCACCAGTGAACATATCTTTGCTGTCCGCACCATTTGGTACAGTCGTTGAAGTAAAGTTTGTTCGGTAAGCAATCTTTGCGTTGTAAGTGTAAACACCACCAATCATCTGATATGTGATGTACGGAACTTGATTTCCGCCAACTTTTGCAACATCAATCGTACACTTTGTACCAACGGCACCGTTCGCATCAACTGTAGCAATCTGTGGGTCCGCTGTAACACCGCTCAAATATGCGTACTTCAAGTTACCGCCGTTTGAAGTGTAGTAAGCGAGATGGATTCCTCCGTCACTGTCAACGGCCGACTTAACATGCAGGCCGCCGTCGGTGTCGACAGTTTTGTAAGTCCATGAATTGCTTGTGGTCGGTGAGCTGTTGTAGGCCATCATGAGTTTGGAACCGTCATACCAGAATACACAGGCTGTTGGACTTGCAGTATCTTTTCCAAGAATTGAAAGAGAAACATACTGTCCGGCGGTGTACTCCATTTTATTGTAAATAGAATTGTGTATACCGCTGTAAGCCATGCCGCTGGCAGCAATTACCTGGATTGGGATGCCGCCATTATTTGTGTTGCTGTACTTAACGAAAGAATCTGCAAGATAGCTTGGACGACATCCACCAGCATTTTTTCCATCTTCTGCACGGCCTGTGTACTTCGAGTCATGAATATCATCCAGACCGTAAGCATTGTTTTTTCGTGTGCTGAATGTGTCTTGATTATTATTATTTGATTTTCCGTCGATTGAGTCAGAATAGCCGCCGACCGTTCCCCATCGGAAACGAACCTGCTTAACAATTGCATCATAATATGCCATGAAAACATAAACAGGAGCCTCATCAGTTGCTGCAGCAGTTCCATTTAAATTAGAAGTTTCCATGCTGATTGACTGAATTCGGTTAATGTTGCACTGCCAGTTCTGAGAATTATCTGTGCCGACATTCATCGTTGAAGAATCAAGTCGGCTGGCATTTGCTTCGTTTGCATAATTCATGTTCTGGTCGTAAGAATTGTAAGGAAGTGGAGTTTCCTTACTAAAGAACTGGAAAAATGCTGACTGAGATGCATTATTTGTGTCTGTACACATTGCCGCACCATAAGAATATCCCTGGTTATCAAATGTGAATGAGTTATGACTGAAACCACCGTAGTTCATTCCGAATGGTATCTGAGAAGCATATGTACCATTAATTGTACCATTTTCTGAACGCCATGCAGTGTCATTGGTATGGTCAGCATTATATCCCGGCATACTGAAATACAATACCGAGTTCGCATAGCTGAATCCTGGAGTTCCGTCAGTTGGGCGAATCTTCATCGTTACGCGCTCTGCTCCACCGTTTACAGGTTTAGCTGCATTCTTGAACTGCCATACATCAAGTTCAAGGTCGTCGGTGAGTGTGTTGTTGTTCACTCCGTTCGGCTGGCGGTTGTAACAGTGAGCATAATTGTCATCGGTGTAAGCCCTTCCTGTATCTTCTGTCGTGTATGAACCACATGCATTGTTTGTGTTGATGTTGTTCATCGCAGGAATTCCGTTCACGCTAAGAGAAATTGCCCCGGAAACAGCACCTGTTTTTCCAGTGCTTGTAGCTGTGAGAGTAATTTTGTTTGCTTCCGAAAGTGCATCGCCACCAGCTGTCATTCCCTGAATCACGACCTTTGCCTTTCCGCTTCCAAGGTTGTAGCCCTTGAACTCAATTGTCTCCCCTTCATAACACGGATAGTGACCATGTGCTGTGCGTGCGTAAACACTGTGAGCCGTTCCGGAGAATGCACTCAAATGTGTCACAATTTCCGTAACATACGGCACGACATCCATCTGATAGCAGTTTGTGTTTGTTGCACTTTTTGTCTGAGCAGGTGTTACAGCAGTCGAAGTACCGTCACCAACTGTAAATGGCGCACTTCCGCCTGTAACACTAGCGTTCGAAGTCACATAGTTGTGCTTCCAGTCGCTTGCGCCCACAGTAATCCACTGCGCTTTTCCGACAGGGTATCCGCTTACAGAAAGCTTTTCCGTATCAATGACGGCCGTGTACTTAACTGTGTGTCCTTTCTGACTCATGTCCTCATCAACTGCCGTGAATGAAACAAGTCCTGTCGGCAAAGAAGTTGCGGTTCCCCAAGCACCGCTTGTATACGAAGCAACTTTTGTGTTTGCCCCACCGAATATGCTCATGCTGATTGCTTCAAGTCGGACATCATCAAAAATCGTTCCCTCAACCTTTATGATGCCCGATACTTTCGGCAAATCAGCCGTCAAGTTTGAACCAGTCGGCAAAGCACCTTCAAGTTCAATGTGTCCTGCAATCACGCCGTTCTTTTCTGTTGCAGAAGCAGCCTGATATACATTGTTTGAATCTTTTTTAACATAGAGGCTGTTGTCAGTTGAATCTGCCCAATGGAACGGCTTAATCTTTGGCTGTGGAACGGTCGTGTCGCTTGATTTGATTGTTACAGGAATCACGAGTGTCGCCCACTGTCCGTCTGCATGAGCCGCACCGTCTGTGCTGTCAGTATTGTCGAAGAATGTGACTTTTACATTGTTTGTTGCACCGTCGCTTCCCGAAATTACAGCATTACCATCAGCGATTACGATTCCGCCGAAGTCCTTATAGTTGTTTCCGCTTTCCGAATCACTAATTCCGTAAGCAACGGCGTTTTTATTGTCACCGTCAGTTATTGCCGTGTTTCCGAAAAGCGAGAGTTTTCCGACATTGTTGATATAGTAATTTGTATCAGATTCCCCCTTCTTCTCCATAGTTGCATCGCTTGCAGTAGAAGAATTTCGCGGAACCATTTCCTTCAATTCGCCGCCTGCATATGGATTCAAATCACTGCCGTTTGTCAGGGTGTATTTGAGGCTTCCGTTGCCGCCGGTGAATTCAGGAACGATACAAAGGCCTGAGATTACCTTGAATGCACTAGAATCAAGAGTGACTTTTGACTGGGCAGCGCCGCTTCGGGTGTTGTATGCGGTGTAATAGTTGAATTCTCCAAAGCTTGTGCCGCTCTTTGTGCGGGTTTTATTGCTTGTTGAAACGACCGGTGCATCTCCATCATCTGCATCAAAGTCATACTTGCCGTTGCCGTTCAAGTCAGTTCCGATGAAGACCTTTGTGAGACGCGGACGGTTGTTTGCAACCATTGAGGCAATTTTTCCGTGAGAGAGGTTGCCCGCATTGTCCATTGCAACCAGGCGGATATATGTCGTGCCGTCAGGAATATTGTTTGAATCAACCATTGCGCTCCAGTTGTAGTAAGAGCCCTGCTGGGTAAGGTTCTCGCACATTCCGTCGCCGTCATCGCTTTCGATTCGCTCAGTTCCAATATCATTGTCATCATAATCAACTACGATATTCTCGGTTACAGCATGGTCAACAACCTGAGCATAAATAAGTTCAACAGTAGTGAATGAAGTCGAAACTGCCGGTGTGAATGTAACAGTCCTTTCGTCCACGCCGCTAATCGTGTGGTAAGTTCCACCGATTTTAACAAGACCGCCAATCCGAACATGGTCATTTGCTGCTGTCAGAGAGAATGTCGTATCAGAACCACGAGTTACGTCTGTCAAATAAAGAGCAGCAAGATTGTCAGAGTTGATGTAAACGCTTCCGCTCGAAAGATTTTCTGAACTTGCCGCAAAAGTCGTTCCACCGTAAGTGCTGTCAGAGACCTTAATCATCGGATCATAGACCATGCCCTTGATGTCATTTTCAAAATAGAAGGCAAGCCAAGCCAAGCCTGAACCAGCTTCCTTAACAGTGTCACCGAGTGAGAAGTAGCCGTCTGAGTTTTCGATTACAGCATTGCTTTCAGAATTTGTACCAAGAATCTTGTTCTGGCTCTTGATTCGCAGGGTTCCCTGTCCATCATTTGTGGAAGTGGCATCCAGTGTCTCAGAACCGCCAGTCGTGTAAAGACTCGGTGCTGTTGAGTCAATGTTGATTTTGATTGTTTGCTCGCCTGTAGGTGCTCCATCGCTAACATTATCAGCTTTCAACATCGAATAAATAACACCAGACTCAGTTGTATTCAACGGAATGAGCAATTTGTAAGATGTTCCGCTACCTGTGGCATATACTTTTTCCGTATTTGAGACAAATGTTGTCGTGTCTGACAAAGGAATTACCGTCGCAGTTTCAGAAGCCTGGGTGTCCGCCGTGATACTCTTAATATCAGAATGACTTTCAACTTCAGCATAGAGGTACCATGTACCATTCTTTTCTGCAGTAATGTTGCTGATGTACATACCCGAAACATACTCTCGTTCCGTGACAGGAGTTTTGCTTACACTTGCAGTGGCATTTTTTCCATACTGAACGAGCTTGAGGTTCTTAAAATATGGAGCAACATTGTCAATTTTAACAACATTCGGATTAGTATATTTTCTAGTGTTGTCATCAGCGTCTATTGCACGAACCCGCACGAGAAGATATTTTTTTCCGTTCTCCAAAGTTATGCCTGAAACAGTTGTCCCCGAACCTCCAGCCGAAACTTCATAAGAAGGAATCTTATTCGTGTTGAGAATTACCTTCCAGCTGTTTGTGCCTGAAGCCTTGATGTACCAATCGTTCTGTTTTTCCCCATCTTTTACAGTCGATTCTACAAGACTTCCAGCCTCAAGCCCAAATACCTCATAATTCGGTTGTGTTTCACCTTCATTGGTAGCCATAAGATAAGTATAGTCGTCATCATTAATAACACCGTCGCCGTTTGCGTCAATCTGAACACAAACAGTCTTAACGCTGATATTGTCCATTGCACCACCGTAAATAGTGACGGTTCCGCTTGTTGTGATTCCAGTTTCCGGGGCATTAATCCATGCGCTCGGCTTACCACCATCAGGATTTGCGTAAACGATGAATGGCTTGCTCACAGAAGATTCACCCGATTTTTCGCTGTAAGTTTTATGGACTTCAACATTTCCAACAGAGTCAGTTGTCCTGAAATAGAACGGAATTGCATAAATTCCAAGTCCCTCAGAGACCTCTTCAACACCAACATAATCATCATGATTTGCCGCATAATAGAGAAGACTTGATGGAGATTCCGTGCTTCCTGAATCAAATTCGATTTCCCAGGTGCCGGTGCTGCTTCCGATTGTAATCCAGTTGTCAGAGTCGGTTGTATACGATTGACCGTTTGCTGGAATTACATATTCAAGTTTCTGAATTGAAGAATAATCATCAAATGCAGTTCCCTTTACGCTTGTCGCAGAAATTACCGCATCAGAAATTGCCGCAGTCGGAGAGATAATCTTGATGCTTGGAGCAGTTCGGTCGTAGTTGATACCGATTGTTCCCTGCCCCGTAAATCCTGATTTATCAGTCACGACTACTTTTGCAGTCTTTGCGCCTGTCAAATTGAGCGTTGACAAATCAATTGCATCAAAGAGGAATGTGTAGTATGTCGTATCAGTTTTATCCCCGACAGTTTTTGATTTTGTCTCAGAAGCAACAGATTTTAGATTTGGCGTAACATTTGTTCCGCCGATTGTAACAGTTGGAATTGAGAGGCGAGCAAGCAATGTCGTGTCGGATTCTGTGAGGTTATCTTTTTCCTTCAAACCGATGAATTCCGAAACAACGACTTTGAGATACAAAGATTTATCTGTCGGACCGAATGTTTCAGTTACAGCACTCCAGCCTGTCTCATTGCCCTGAGCAACAAAGTCAGCAGGAAGTGATTTGTGAGCGATTTCAACGCTTTCAATTTCCGGCGGGTTCAAGTCCGCACTGAATGAAAGTCCCACCTTCTCGTCTTTCTTTTCGCTCTTGTCATTCACTCCATTGTAAACATACATCTGTGAAAGTGCACTTTCCGCTGTAGACCAGAATTTTCCGCCCTCAGCGTCAATCGCATAAAGATAATAAGAGAAATGACCTTCCACACCAGAATCAATATCCCAGCTTCCCGAAGTAAGCGGGCATTCTTTCCAGCCATTCAATGTTACAGAGCCGTTTTCTACAGTCGGGAATGCAGACGGAACAGAATTTCCCTTTGCAATATAGAACAAATGAAGTCCTGTAAGTCCGTCGTCGTCTTCGATTGTGCCGTAAGCCTTTGATGTGCTCTTTAACGCTGTTCCGCTTACATCGCAGTTTCCGAGAGTGATAATCGGGCGGTCAGAATTTTTGTCTACGCTATACTTGAAGAAGTTTGTGCCTTCTGTGTAGCTGTAGCTTCTTGTTACAGTCTGAGTTACCGTTTCGCCATTTGTAGTTTCTGTAACTTCTTCGCGATAAATGTTGCAGTTACCCGCAACATCATAAACGACAGGCACGATGTAAATGTCTTTTGCAGCACTTGTCGTGTCATCACCGAATACCGCGTAAGAATCAAAGTTTTTAATCTCCCAGCTGGTGATTTTGCTCAAATCCGTGATTTCTGTTGCAGAAGATGTAGTTCCGTCAAGTGTGATTGGAGTCAAAGCTGAAAGTGGAGTTCCGCTCTCATTTGTTGCAGTTGATTTTGGTTCTGTTGTCGTATAATAGAGCGCAAATTTGCTTGGTGCAGCCCCTGTGTATTCACTCGTTCCCTTTACGGAGATTTTGCCGTTTACTGCGCTTGCCGTTGTTGCGTTGTAAGTAGGAGTGACCATGCTGACAGTTGGAGCATCCGTATCAACCTGAAGCGTGAAGATTGTACTATCTGCCTTATTTCCAGCATTATCTTTTACTGTGGCGTTTACATTATAGGTTCCGCTTGAAAGTTTAGAAAGAATGTCCGTTGGAATCGTTGCCTTCCAGTATTTTTTTGTTTTATCTGTTGAATCTTCTACAAGTTCAGAACTTTCTACAGTGACGCTTGAATCTGCAACATCTTCGATTGAAAGAACGACAGACTTAACTCCAGAAGAAGCGTCCGTTACAATTCCCTTTGCTTCATCCGTGTCACCAAAGGAAACTTTGATTGGGGTGATTTTATTCGTATACTGAGAGCCTGATGTGCTTGAAGTGAGGCTTGGAGCCACGGTGTCCACATTGAGCGAGAATGCGGCAAGGCCAGAGTTCCAGTTTTCCGAAGTAACATCCGTTGTTACACCATCAGCTTTGTCAGCTCCCAAAGTGTCAATCGCTGCATTTCCGACATTATCAACTGCTACAAGAAGGAGATAATTCTTTTCAGAATTGAAGCCTGGAATTGCGGTCTTGAATGAATATGGAATTTCTGCCGTTCCCTGTTCATTTGTACTTCCATCATCATTCAGGGATTTTGTGTAAACAACGCGCTTTGTCACTTCAGCACAAGGTGCAAAGTTTCCGTCGCTTTCCCCTGTCTGTGCATATTTGGTGTTAAATTCAGTAATTTGCTCTGCTGTCGGTACATCGTTGAAAATCTTATAGTAAATCGTCTTGACCCCTGAGCCTTCTTCCGTCCAGTAACCGCGGATTGTGATTGTGCTTGCAGTTCCCCAAGTTCCTGCACTGTATTTGCCGCCAACATCTTTATCAAGGTTATTATCCAGAGTTGTTGCACCAGTTACCAGTTTTTTGATTTCATCCAGATCATTGTCGAACTCGCCCACACGGAAGTACAAATCCTTTTTCTTAGCGTCATATTCGTGTTTTGCGACAGGTGAAGTAACATCCTGTGTAAAGGCAATGGTCTGTTCCACCGTGTTTCCCGCCTTGTCAGTTACCTCGATTAAAGCAGAAGCAACACCTGAAAGAGACTCTTCCTCAAACTTCCAGTTTGAAACATCTGAACTTGTTTTCGGGTAGCCAGAAAGAACCGCACCAGCTGAATCCTTTAGCGTAAGCTCAACTTTTTCAATTCCGAGATTGTCGGTTGCAACCCCTGAAAGAGTGAAGGTATGAGAATTTCCGCTGTGTACATAGAAATGATTTTCATCACCGTCTTTTGTCTTTTTGTATGCCGCAAATCCAGGCTTTTCGTCAGCAACCGTATAGTTCTGGATTTGTGGAGATGTTGTGTCCACAACAAAGGCAAACAGGTTCACATCGCTTGCGTTTCCGGCTTTATCGTAGATTCGCGCATAAACACTGCCAGAATTCTCGATTTTTGAAGAAGAAATGCTGAAGGTAAAGGTTCCGTTTGTTCCAGAAGAAAGATCTGCTTTATTTCCAGCAATTTCTGTATTGTCATTTTCCTCATTTGAGACTTTCTTATATGGAAGGACATAAACTCTATTTGTGTCAATTCCACTACCGCCAGTTTCATCAGCCACAGTGAAAGAAATTGACATTGCATCTACTGGATTGGTCAGAGCCTTAGTTTTATTCGTGTAGAATGAATTTGCTGAATCGACCGCACTTTCGTTTACAGTAACATCCGATACAGCATCAGGTGCCTTGGTATCAATCTTAATTGTATGTGATTTAACTGCAGAAAGATTTCCCGCATAGTCGCTTGCAACATAATAGAGATAGTTGTTTCCTGTCTTGAATCCTGAAATGTTCGTAGTGTATGTGCCGTTATCGTCAATTGCGACAGTCTTTCTGAGTGCGCTGCCTGCAATTGCACTTGCAGAAATTTCAGAAATTTCTGTCTGAGTAAGCACATAATAGAGAGCACTTGCACCACTGCCTGTAACAGAAGAACCAGCTCCGTATGAATCAGTCCAAGTTCCGTTTACAGTGAGTACATTTGCGTTAAGCCATTTTGATGAGTCATAACCAGCATCAGAAATCTTGTCTTCGCTCAAATCCGGGCCTGTGCGGTCAACGCGATATACGTTTGAAATGCCGCCGCCGTACAAGTTTCCGTTGTCGCCGGTCTTGAGTTCGTAAACGCCTGAGTTTCCGGCAGTATCGTCTGCCTTTACGCAGATTACATATTCTTCTGAATCTTTAAAGAGATAATTTTCATCGACTTTTTCATTAAAATCAACCGTAACCGATGGGCTGTTTGTAATAGCATTTCCAGTCAATTCTCCGCTCTTAACTGGCGTAATTCCATCTGTATCGTATTTTCTGTCTTCCCGCTTTTGGAACACAGCCCATTCAATCTTTTTGATTGTGCCCTGATCAGTGATTGTGGCATTCACGGTCTTTTGGCCGTTTACATAGAGATTTTTGCCGCTTTCAAGCTGAACTGTAACACGCGGAGCCGAAACATCGGTCTTGATGTAGCCGATTGTTGTCGTAGTAAAGTTTGCCGCATTGTCCTCTGCGGTAAGCAGAACTTCGTTCGCAACACCTTCTTGCAAAGCATTGATGAGATTTTTCTTGATTGTAACAGTTACAACACCCGAAGATTGGTATCCGCTTGCAGGAGTCTCATCAGGCTCATAGCTAATCCAAATCGGCCGCTCTAAGGCAGGATTTTCACTAAGACCTGCTACCGTTGCAGAGAATTTTTTCTGTGACTCTGAGTTTGTAATTCCACTGCCTGTATCACAGACCGCAACCTTAAAGGTCTTTTCGTCATCTTTGATTGCTTCCTGAGTCTCAACAGTCAGCTCAGGATAATTTCCTTGTAAATCAACCGTTGCATCCCTGAAAATCGGCTTGCTCGTATCAACCTTGATTACATGCTCTTTGACTTCAGAAACATTGCCAACAAGGTCAACTGCAACATAAAGCAATTTGTTTGCATCACTGCTCTTAAAATCGGCAATGTTCACGCTGAAATTACCTTTTGAATCGATTGCGACAGGTTTTCCGACTTCCTCGTAGTTTTCCTGTGTAAGCGCATTTTCTCCATTGAGCTGATAATAGAGAGTTGTCGCACCACTGCCCTTTGAGCCATCATTCCATTTTCCAGAAACAACGATTGTGGTTGAATTGAACCAGTCGCTTCCTTTAAGGCCGTCATGCTCATCATCAAAAATCGGGCCGTCACGGTCAACAATATACGCGCTTGAAGCTGAATAAGCACCTTCGTTTCCAGCCTCATCCTTTGCTTTTACGCAGATTACATATTCCTTATCACTTTCGAAGATATAAGTTGTGTCGTCCTCAGCCTTTTTATCAAAATGAACAGTTATGTCCGCGCTAGTTCCCGCTTCCGCAGTTCCCGTTTCTACAGGATTCGGGTTTGAATCATAGTCAGCATTTTCGCCTTTCTCAAATACAGCCCATGTGATTTCAGAGATTCCGCCGACATCGCTCACGGTAGCACTGACAGTCTTTCCCTCACGAACAAAAAGATTGCTTCCGCTTTCCTGTCTGATTTTTACGAGAGGTGGAGTCCTGTCAATGCTGAAGATTCCGACCTGATTCTGTGCAGAATTTCCTGCCACATCGCTCACATTTGAAGTCACGGTGTAAAGGTCATTTTCGTTGAATTCAGAATCTTTGAGGGTGACTTTTACAAGATATGCGCTTTTTTCTTCTATATAATCAGCTCGCAATGTGCCGTATGTGTCATCCGAAGCAGAGACCGTTTTGTCGTTAACTTTTACAGAAATTGAATCAGCATTCACGCCGCTCTCTGAATCAGAAATGTAGTATGCGAAAGAGAATTTTGATGCGCTGTTTCCGAACTGTGCGGTTGAGAATGATGTGCGCTCAGGATTTCCGCTTTCAAGCTCGCTTACGACTGGTGATGAAGAATCGGTTTTAATCGTGCGCTCATAAACTTCAGAAACATTGCCAAGATTATCGGCAATCGCATATCTGAGGGTGCTTGTGCCCGTTTTGAATTCAAGTGTCTGAGTAAAGGAATCGCTTGAATCACCTGAAACAGTATAAATCACGCCGCCATGCTGCACATTTGCGGCATTTTCGCTTGTCATTCTGACAAAATCGCTTGCTGAATCAGAAGGTTCAATCTGATAGTAAACCGCCTTGACTCCACTCTGATTTTCGGTGATTTCGCCCTCAACGCCAATAGTCGTGCTTTTCTGCCAGCTACCGTTTCCAGAATATGCCGTACCGCCGATTTTATCAGATTTTAAAACAGGAGCAGTCGCATCAATTTCAATAGAAAGAACCGCTTCCTCGCCAACATTTCCTGCGATGTCAGTTCCATACGCAGAAACCGTAATGTCCGAAATTTCGTCTACAGAAACGAAATCTTTAAGCTGTTCGGAAGTGACTGTAACTTCCCAGTTTTCGCTCTTTTCGATGCCGCCTTCGATTTTAATCAGTTTTCCGTCTTTATCGGTTCCAGAAACTTTCCATACAGTCGAAGCAAGCTCATAGTTATCACTTGAAGAGCCGGAAATCTTAAAATCTGACTTTCCGCTTATGTAAGTGACTCCGTTTTTCGCATAAGAATTAGTGACTGAAAGGTTTCGTACGACAGGCTTTTTGGTATCAACTATGAGTGAGCGGCTTTCTTTTGATTTTCCGCCGACAGATTTTCCCCAGACAAAGATTTCAAGCTTGTAACGGCCTTCATTTGCGTAGATTTCCTGAATTTCAGCAAATTTCTCTTCTGAGAGGGTTGCAGCTGGGAAATCAAAATTCCATGCATAATTGAAAGGATTTCTTGTATCTTCTGTTGAAAAAGCAGCAGTTCCTTCAATTGTGACAGTCCGTTTTGAATCAGAAGAATCAGTCAAAGTAACGGCATAGGTAAGGCCGTCATTTTCATTCAATGCAACTGCAGAAAGCGCATTTCCCGTAAAGTGCAACGGTGACTCCCTGCTTATAGAGTTAATTACAGAATCCTGCGCAAGATTCGTGTTTGTCGTGCTGTCCGTATCGCCAAAACTGACCTCAGGAGGTTCGGCATTCATTGCGGCCCAAATTCCGTAACCGGCAGTTTTTACAGGAACAAGGGCATTTCCGTCATTGTCCTCGCCTTCAGCCGACAAAATGTATGTTTTTCCGCTCACAAGGCCATCTTCTTCGCCAAGAGTTGTATCAATGCTCATGCTTGAAAGAATTGCCTCGCTTCGAGTCGGTGTGTAGCGGTATTCGGTAGATGCAGCCGTCAGAGCCTCGATTGCCGCAGTTGCTGCTTCCCTTCCGACAGAATTCTTTTTCATTGCGTATGCGATTGCTGTTTCTTTATTCCATGTCCAGACAAGGATTTGGTCGTCTGTTGAAGCAGGATCGGTGTTGTTCATAAAGAAAGAAACTGTAGCAGGTTTGAGCTGAGTTTCATCGCGTCCAGGACTTACGCTCACAGTGAGATTAGAATCCATAAAGTAACGATGGAAGCCCGCACTGACACCTTCTTCAGTTCCGCTCGAATATTCATTTTCGCTAACTTTAGACTCGTCAACAAGATAGCCGTTAATAGAATAAGTCGGATTGTTGAGCGGGTTCACCTGGAAATTAAGGTAGACCGAACCGTCTTTTGTGTCAGTGTTTTTGATTGAATCAGAAATATCCTTAGAAGAATCCAAAAGCGTGCGTGAAGAAGAATCTTCGAGTTTAGCACTTACACTCGCCGCCTCATCGAGAATCTTTTTCAAATCTGCATTGTCAGCGTATGTTGAATCAGTTTTGTTGAGATAGTTTTGAAGCGAAAGAACAGAGAAATTCTGAATCGATTTGCCCTCAATGAGCTTGAGCATTTCAGGAGTTCCGCGATAGTAAACCGAAGTCGCATTACCGCTGCCAGTTCCTTCCTGTGACTTTTTGTTTGTATAATTCAATGCAGTATCATTTGCCGTAACAGTGAAATAGAAAGTCTTATCATCCGGCTTCTGGCTCGATTTTCCGTCACGATACTCTTCATAAGCCTTAATGTAATCGATGCCGTAAATTGTCTTGTAATTGTTCCATTTTTCCCAGTTCGCATCACTCTCAGAAGAAGGACGCGCACTTTCTGGATAATACTGCGCGATTGTAAGCGGATTCGCGCTAGACATATCAATTATGTTCTCGAAAGTACTTGAAAGAAGATATTTGCCGTTTTCGTTGTAAAAATCAACAGTGAGATTGAATTTTCCGCCGTTTGACATTTCTGATACAGAACCCTGAAGCAGAACGGCCTGACCGTAAGTTTGAGCGTCATCAGAACCGACGCTGGTTGGCTTTGTAAGAACCAGAACAGGCGGCGTATTGTCCACAGAAAGCGTATGAGGAATCAGTCCCGACTTTCTGCCGGCATTATCATAAGCAATCGCAGAAATTTTATATGTACCGTCAGCAAATTGCCAGCCGTTGTAATAAGCAGGATTTGAAGAATCATACTTGTTCAGCTCGACACTCCAGCTTCCGTCTCTCTCTGGAATCGTTTCCACATTATAAACTTCCTTTCCAAGAGAATCTGCGACAGAAATACTCACCGAAGCAATCTGCTTGTCATCAGTGGCCGTTCCTGAAAAAACGAATGAGCCGTTAACTACCGCTGATGAAGGCGGATAAGTTATGGTAAGACTCGGAGGCTCGGTATCAACAGATGAACCAAGACCTGAATCCTCACCGCAGGAAGCAAGCGCAAAGAGTGAAATTGCAAAAAATCCGATTTTAGCAAAGACAGTTGTAACAGCAAAAACTTTCGGCAACACTTTTTTCATAGAATCCTCCGAAGAACGGACAAACTTTTTTAATTTTCTATCAGCTCGAATGTTGAGTTTTGAAATTTACTGGCTGCATAAAAAACGGCTCCCAGTCGTGATAACGGCTTATCGAAACCGCAGGCTAGCCTGCTACACGCGTTTTGTGCTTGTAACTATATACATTTGCCGCTTGCGCGGCAGCACAAAACGAGTGTTTTCGTAAGCCGTTTCGCTCCCTCGCGCCGTTTTTTGCAATACCTGACCAATTCAAAACTCGTCATTAGACGGTTTTATGAGCATAGAATAGAAAAATGTCGAGTTTGCTTGACAGTAATATCAAAAATGGGGCACGGGAAGAAAAGCAGGGCTGTTGTGAAACACTTTGCGCGTGCGAGCGTTAGCGAGTCAGATACCTATTACGCGCAACCGTGTTGAACAACAGTCTCTTTTCTGGTAGTGCACCATTTTTGCAATGTCAGTGCAACAAAACTCGACATTCAATCTATACTTAAATTTTCGGCAAAATTTTATATCTTTCACATATTATTATGAATTTTCCTGTAAAACAAGCAAATTTTTTCACAAAATGGCAAGAAAAATATAAGAATTGTCATAATTTAGCACTTTTTTGACTAAAAATGACTTTTTTTTTACATTTTTTCTTGACAAGAAAATAAAAGCGTGTAAACTGAACTTAATTAGTTTAGCGTTAAACCATAATTAATTCTACATTCTCTTGAGGCTTATATGAAAAAAGTCACACTTTTCAGTCTTTGTGCAGGCTGCCTTCTCTCGCTCGGCCTGTGCTCATGCGGTTCATCAGAAGAAGAATCGTCAGTTGTTTACGCTTCACTTCCAGATGATTTGGCAAATTCGAAAAATTATACGGCCGTAAAAGGCTATGCAAGCTCAAATTTGCGACAGTCGAAAACCACACCAGTTTCGGTCAACAACCTTACAGACGGAAGCACTTCGGTTCAGTCTTATGCACTGGCAAACACGACCGGCGGAGACAAAAAACCGTGGTTCGCAATCGATTTAGGCTCAGTCAAATCTTTTAACTCAATAAGAATAGTTCCAGGCTGCGGTCAGGATGCAGAAGAATCTTACCCGGACGCATATCCTGTTCATTACAAGATTCAGTTCTCAATGGAAAAAGACGGAATTTCAAGCCCTGATTCCATCGAACGCTTATCATGGATGACCATCTGCGAAGTCAAAGACGGCACCCTTTCAGCAAAGACACTCCACTTTGAAAACAAAGAATCGCGCTGGGTTCGAGTTCTTGTCGAACAATACAACGGCGACTACTGCGGACTCCTTGAAATCTCAGTATTTCCGCCCGACACATCACGGACACTCGAAAGCCTCGGAAAAGCGACAAATGTTCTTTTTATCGGAAATTCACTGACCTATTACAACAATATGTGGTCAGTCTTTGAAGGACTTTCACGATTCCGCGGACATAATGTAAACGCGACAGCCGTAACCTTCGGTGGCAAAAACCTGATTTATCATTCGACAGCACACAACACCGAAACCGCAATCAAAGCAGGGAATTTCGATTATATCGTAATGCAGGACATTTGCGGCTCATTTACCGATGACAAACTCACTCGCGGTTCAGCAGCCCTTGTTCCGAAAATCCTCGAACACAACCCGAATGCAAAACTCGTTTACTATGCGACATGGCCAAAATATTCAGTGCGCGATGACCGGACAGCCGAATTCACACAATGCTATCTGGACAAAGCACAGAAATACAATGCCCTCATCGCCCCGGCAGGAGAAGCTTTCTACGATTTGAGCAAAACGAACGGAGTCAGCTATTATGATTCTGGCGATGATACGCATCCTCAGCCAATCGGTTCATTCTTGAGCGCAAGTACCTTCTTCCACACGATTTTCCCGCAGGACGGAAGCAAAGAATACACAGACGAAGATGTGAAAATTCTTTCAAAACTGATTAACTCATATGTTTCGGACAGTACATCAGGAAAATCCACAACCTACGACAAAGCACTGCTCACCCAGATAGACAAATTAAGCAAAAAATACGCCGAACAAATAGCACCCGCCGCCGCCGACCCAACAGGCACAACAAAATACACCTCTGTCGCCGGCGAGTACAACAAGTAAAATTTAACAACCAAACAGCTTATTCTGAATCATCCTTGCTGGCCTCCACAACAGGGGTGGTTCTTTTTTTTATTCCCAGATTCTGAAGCATATATATAGAAGAAAAAAACACATTCAGGATTCAGAGGATATATGTTTTTTTTACGCAAATTTCCTTTTCTGCCGCTGTTCCACCCTTCGCGCTCGCGCTCATTGCCAGCAAGCTGGCAACTTCGGGGTTCCATAGCTTAGCGGCATTTTTCGTCAATTATAACAAATTATTATCTGTGGGCATTGCCGAAAAGTGACTTTTTTTTCAAATAAATAGATGTAGTGAGAAAAGAACACACGCTTCTTCTTTCTCACATCTTATTTATTTGGAGAAGTTCATGAAAAAAAGAATTAGAAACAAAAAACGCAATCGCCATAATGCAGCCCGCGAACGAAAGCCAAAGCGCACCTACCGCGACAGCTTGTTCCGCACGATTTTTGGCGGCAAGGACGAACGCAGTAAACGATGGCTACTCTCGCTCTATAACGCGCTTAGCGGGAAAAATCACACGAACATCGAAGACTTGGAAATCACCACGCTCGAAGATGTGATTTATGTCTCGATCAAAAACGACCTTTCCTTTCTGATTCATTCGCAGATGTGCCTGTATGAACATCAATCGACAGTGAATCCGAATATGCCGCTCCGAGGGATGCTATACTTCTCGCAGCTGTATCAGCAGTACATCGACAAGCACAAAAAGAACCTCTACGGCAGCGTGCTCGTGAAGATTCCTGCCCCACAATTCATCGTGTTTTATAATGGCAACGCGGAACAGGCGGATATTGTGGAATACAAACTTTCTGATGCATTTTTAAAAGATGACGAATTAAAAAACACGACGGAAATCCCGCAGGGAGACGGCCAGGCGCAAAATGCTCATAAGAATGTCACGAAATTTGAATGGACCGCAACCGTGATAAATATCAACAAAAACCACAACGAAAGCCTTTCAAAAAACTGCGAGCCGTTGTATCATTATCGAGAGTTCGTAAATCAAGTAAAGGAAAACCTTTCGAGCGGAATGAGTTTTGACAGTGCGGTTAACGAGGCAGTTGACTTCGCAATCAAAAGCGACTTCCTTGAAGGATTTTTCCGGGAGAATCGCATGAAGATTTTGGATGACATTTACACCGAGTTTGACCAGGAATCTTACGATGAAACGCTCCGAAACGATGGCCGCATAGAAAATGCCATCGCAAATGCGAAGAATGCTCTGGCAATGGGGCTTTCTCCTGAACAAGCCGCACAAATCACATCTCTCCCGTTAGAACAGGTGCTTGCGCTCAAAGAGGAACTTGCGCGAGAAGTCGTTAGTGTAACGAACTAAACCAAAATCTGTCCGTCAGCTTTTTGATGCTACGGAAACAGTTTAATCGTACTCTTTTCGCAGTACGACAAGAGCATAGCAATAGTATCCGCGTACATTATTTAAGTATCACATGAATACGGCAACAGTTTTTTAGAACTATTGCCGTATTTTTTTTATCAATGCTCTTTTATGTGATATGCCCATCTTAATTTTTCAAAAATTTTTCATTTGTGTGATTCTTCGTTCAAGGCGATGTTCACGGCCGACACAAAGGAATCAAATGCCGCTCTGAAGGATTTTCTCTCGACGATTCTGAGCCGCGAAATTCTGGAAATTCAGCTGATGCCGAATGAGCCGACCGTGCAGGTTGCAACGGAGTCTCAGATGAGTTTCGATGTCAGCGTTAAGTTCAATGACGGAGAGCGGGCTGACATCGAGGTGCAGACTAGGAACGAGGACTACGACTATGCTGACCGTGCCGAAATCCAGGTGGCGAGATTGCTCAGCACATCAAACATGAAGGGCGAAAACTGGAGCACGCCGCCCGCGTATCAGATTTCGGTGCTGAATTTCGAGTTCGACAAAGATGACAGCTCACCGCTTTCGTGGTACAATATGCGTAAGGCAGACGGAACGCAGCTTTCTGACAAACTTAATGTGATTTTCTTCGACCTGATTAAAATCCACAAGCTTTTCGGGAAGCCGGTTGAAAATCTCTCGAAGCTCGAAAAATGGGGATTGTTCCTTTCGTATGCGGGCGACGAGAAGCGCTCTGAATACATCAACTGCCTTACGCAAAGCGAGGAGGGGCTTATGAACGCAAAATCATCATTGCTGACTGTGAGCGAAGACGAAATCAAATGGGCACAGCAGAACTCAATTTTCAAGGCCCAGAGAGACTATAACACAGGCATGTACAACGCCGAGCAGCGCGGAATAAGAAAGGCTTCCATCGCGAATGCAAAGAACGCTCTTGGAATGGGACTTTCCCCAGAACAAACTTCACAAATCACTTCTCTCCCATTGGAACAGGTACTTGCGCTTAAAGAAGAAATAGCAATTCACAATTAAAAATACAAATTCATTCTAGTTAAAGCGTTCAGGTAATGGCGGTAATACAACAGTAGCATTTGACAATAAATAATCGGAAACTGTTTTTATTTTGTTATAAAGCATAGGAAACACATCGTTTTTTATTATTTCATTTCTTTGCGCTGTATCCTTTACATCATTGCTTTCAAAAGTCAGAGGACATGCCACTTCAACAGAAAAAATCTTATTTTTCTCAGCTGAAAACATATCTAATATTTCTGTTACAAGGTAATTATCTTGATTTTCCTTTGAGAATGTAATATGAGCATTTAAAATTACACTTACTTCCTGATCTTCTTTTAGGGTTTTCCCAAAATTTAAATTTAAATTCGAAATTTTAGGGTCTAATACTTTCATAAATAAACGCCTCCAACCAAAGAGAGTTTTAGATTATATTTTTGTTTAACAGAATTTCTAAAAAAATTATATTCTTTATTAGACTTGCTTACAGTAGTTTTAAATCGTGTAAGAGTTGTGAGAATCATTTTTTGCAGCTCAATTGAATTGTTTTCTGAAAATGCTTCGCTGCACTCACTTTGAATCCGGTTTATATAATCACAAATCTTTTCATTATTCAAAGCAAGGAATTCATTTTTTTTAGGGTAATAAGCTGGTTCCAATTCTCCAACTTCTTCAACTAAATCAGTCTCAAGGCTATCACCTGATTTTAGAATCCACTTTTCATCTGATTCGTGAATAAAATCATATAGAGTTAATTCATTTTTTAGCATTTTATACAATGAATCAATTGAAACACGGCAAATCAAATATTCCAATTCAGAAGTGTCTTCACATAAAACTGCATATTTATTATTATCATCATCTTTACAGATAAAAAAAATTGGAATATTCATTTCTACCAGATATTCATCAATATAGAGATTCTTTGAATTTATTATAAAACAAACATCATTATTCATATTTATACTATCTTAAACTTTGTCCAAAAATCAGAATGATTTTCATATATCCAATAATCCACATGGGAATCTCTCAAACTTTCTCGTATACAGCCATCGTTCTGCGTTACCGGCCCTAAAGCAATTTGACGGTCTTCTTTAGGATTTGGAAATACTAAAGCTTTTTTACACTCCTCCAAGTTTTTGAATAATGAGCAAGAATAATAACTTTCTTTCGTTCCCCATCTTGGATTGTAATTTTGACCTTTTTCTGCCTGTGATAAAAAATCATCAAATGTAATTTTTGAAAAATTTCCACCTTTTGTACGAAAAATTCCCCTATAAGCCCTAAAAGTATTAAAATAAATTTGTGGCTCTTGTGAAAAAATAACTTCTCCACTTTTTAATGCATTTTTGAAACAACATGGAAATTTTTCGTAAAATCTTATATCCATTATCTATATTATATCACAGACAGCTCTAACAGTTAAGAGAAAATTATTCAAAATAAAATATATAAAAAAAACAGCCACCCTGCAGCAATACAAGGTGGCTGTTTTGGTTTAGTGTGACATTACACCACTGGGGTTAACCAGCGGGGTAAAGATTATTACTCAATTGTGATTGTGTAAGTTGCTTCTTTACCAGAAGCATCAGTTGCAGTAATAGTAATAATATCACCCTTGAAGAATGCAGTCTTAGTGAACTCAACAGTTCCTGTTGTAGAAGAAGTCCAGTTGACTTTACCAATAACTGCTTCTGTTGTAGAAACTTTACCATCGCTTACATGAGCACTTGTATGCTTTCCTGTAGCCAGAAGTTCTGCCTTAGCAGTAGAAAGCCATTCGTTACCAGTGATTGTAAGAACATTGTTCCAAGCAACAGGATCTGCAACTGGGTCAGTTGAAGCATTAGCAGGAGCAACAGCTGAAATACCAGTGATTCTGTATTTAGTTACATCGCTTCCATCAGCAACCAAACCTGCACCTGACAATGTCAATTCTGGAGCAACAACATCTTTCAATCCAGTCTTAGAGAAGAGTGCACGTGTTTCGTCATATTCTTCAAGAACAGCTACATCAACTACACCGTCGTAGCCGAATGCGTCGCTAGCGAATGTTACAGTTACATAAGCATACTTGAAGTTATGGAGTGTGTAATCTGTGTATGTAAGGTCATCAGCATCTACAACACCCTTACCGTCAGCAGCATCTTCATAGCTTACAGCAGCCGTTGTTGCAGTAGTATCAGACAATTTAATCCACTTGTCATTGTTAGCGGCATTTGAGCTGAATGTTTTTCCATAAACTGTGTATGTAGCTGGAGTAGATTTATCTGCAGAGAAGTGTACTGGAATTGGACCAAACTTAACTTTCTTAGTGTTACCAACTTTTGCAGCTTCACCATCAACAGTGAGGGCTAGCTCGCCAGCTGTCAAGCTAGAAATGTAGTCGTTTGTTTCATCACCAGCAACAGCTACCTTAGCGATAAAGTTTGCCTTATCACCATCATTTTTACCGTCTTTGTCAGTTGTCTTAACATCTGTGATTACACAAACTTTGTCATCACTGTCATCGAAGATTGCAACTTTAACAGTTTCTCCAGAAGAGAAGTACTTATTAGTTCCGATTGAAAGTGTAACATTGTTAGAAGCAGCAGCAACTACTTTAGAATCGTAAATCTTACCAACATTTCCAGCTAGTTTCTGTACATCAGCGAGCTTGTCGTTAAGATTGATTGTTGCAGCAGTCTTATACAAAACAGCTGTGTATCCAGGAACATTGTGTGTGAACTGGAGAACGATGTCTGAGTTGTAAGACTTAGCGAAGTCTGTAGAAGTTGTTGTTGTAGCAGTCTTGCTCATTGCTTTTGTTACAACAGCAGTCTTAACTACATCAACTTTGATTGCTGCATGATCAACAGCATTAACAGTTACAGTACTCTTAAGAGCAGCCTGTTCATCTGTAGAACCATTGTAGTCTGTATCGTCATAATAAAGCTTACCAACAACAGCAACTTTCTCAAATGTCTTATCAACAGCACCGAAGTAATCTTTTTCTACTGAGAACAAGAGTTTACCGTCTTTAATAATCTTGAGTTCAACATAGTAAGAAGTTGAAGCTGTATTGCTGTAAGAAAGCATCTTAGCATTTGATACAGTTACTGTCTTACCAGCAACAGTTGCTGTTGTGCCTTCGAGTTTAACATTTGTTCCAACAGTAGCTTTGCTTGCTGGACCGTAAACATTTGCTTCAACAGTTGCACCTGTGAGGTCATCGCTGAATGTGAAGTCTACAGAAGCACCTGGAACGATTGGGTTAAGAAGCTTGTAAGTAACATCAGTTTCATCGAGAGGATTAACTGTTGCTTTTACAAGGCTTGTTCCAACCAATGTGAGTGGTGCAACCTTAACAGAAAGTTTTGGAGCAGCATAGAGAGCAACAGGTGCTGGATTAGCAGTTGTGTCTGTGCTGTCCTTAACTTCCTTACCAGCTACAGGAACAAATACTTTCTGCTCGTAAGAATCTTTAACAACAGCGAACTTAGTTTTCTGTGTGTTGTCTGTTGTGAATACAATGTTTCCATCAGCATCTTTTACGCTGAGAGTAACTTTGTATTCTGTGCGGCCTGTTGCAGCAGCAGCTTTGTCAGCATCGAATACGAGCTTGTCGCTTGCGATTGTAACTTTGTTTGCAGTTGCATCAACTGTAGCGGCTTTAGCTTCTTCGATAAGTTTTCCATCAAGTTCCAAATCATAGCTTGCAGTTGCACCAGCTGGGAGAGCGTTGAATGTGAATACCAACGGAGTCTTAGCAGGAACAGCCGGAAGAGCTTTGTAAGATTTGTTACCAGCAACATCTGTTACCTCTGTAACGAGGCTGTAGTTAGTGATTGCATATGGAGCAACATTAACTTTTACAGTGTTGAATTCCTGTGCTGAAGCCCATGAACTTCCAGATTTTTTGTCAACGAGAGCATCGAATGCTACATCGAATGAACCTGCCTCGTTTCCGAAGCTGGCTGTTTTTGTTGAGAAGAGAACAACACCTGCCTCATTCTTAACTACGAGTGAGAGATAGTGTGTTGTGTAAACTGCTGTATTATCAGCATTTGAAACTTCTTTCTCAATGATTGGAAGAAGTTTGTCAGATGTGAATGTTACAGTCTTTGAGCCGTCACAAGCAATTTTTGCTGTGTCGACAGATTTTGTGTAAGTGTTTTTCTTAGCGTTCCAAGAATACAAGTCAACTTCTGCTGTGTAAGTTGTTGGAAGCTCTTTGTTGAAGGTGAATGTAACAGTTTTGTTTGCTACAGGGTCAGCTTCTTTGTATGTCTTGTAACCGTTAACATCTGGTGTTTCTGCAACAAGGCTAGAACCCTCAAGTGTGAGTGCAGCGTAAATGCGGAACTCAAGACCTGATGTGAGAGTTGTCCAGTCAGTGTGTGATGTAGTATCAAGAGTTTCACCGTCTTCTGCAGTAACAGTAGCCAAATCAGCAAGAACGAGAACTTTCTTTACATTAGCAACATCTGCAAGAGCAACATAGACATCTTTTCCGTCGATGTAGTTCTTTGCTTTATCACCATTTACAACAGCAGCTGCAGCAGTTGCGTCATCACCGGTTTTGAGAGTGATAGCTGATTTGTAGATGTTCTTGTTGAAAGAAAGCTTGAGGTACTGGTCAGTTGTTGCATCGATGATTGCAGCACGAGAAAGTTTTGCACTTGCTGGCAATGTGTTTACAACTTCGATTGCAACTGGTTTGAGCCAGAAGCCTTCGTATGCGAACTTGTAAGAAGTAAGATTTGCAAGTGTAGTAGCAGCTGTGAGCTTACCAACTTCACGGATGAGTGTACTTCCGTCTACAGCTTCAAGAGCAGCAAGTGAAACTTTTACATTACCTTCTTTTGTGAATACACCGTCTTTTGCAGAAACAGTAACTTCTGTTTTAGCATCATTGATTGAGAGAGTGTAATCTTTATTGATAGTAAGTGTATCAGCACCAATCTTTACTGCTGTAAGATTTGTATTTCCCTTAACATCAAATGATTTGAGTGCCTTAGAGAACTTAATCTTAAATGCTTCCTGATTTGCTGTGCTTGCATCTTCAAGTTCAACATCAACATATGCGTTGAAGTAAACAGCCAAACCAGTAGTTGATGAATGAGCCTTCCAGTATTTGAATGTCACAGTTGCAGATTCATCATCGCCAGAAAGTGATTTTGCAGTAGCAATAGCAAAGTTAGTAGCAGTATTTGTTGCTGAAGTAAATGCAGGCCAGTAAGTTACAGGCTTGAGAGTGAGAGTCTTGCGGTCATCACTCCATGTCTTTGTGTACTGGTATGTATTCGGTGAGTTCAATACAACATCACCCTTAACTGCCTTAGAGAATGCGAGTTTGATTTCGCTGTCGAGGGCAAGGCGTGAAGTCTCATCATCGTAGCTTGTTGTTACGAGTGAAACATAGTTGTAAACATCGAGGTAAACAGTGATTGCATTTCCGTTAACAATAACATTTGTACCGTCAACTGCATGAGCAGTGAGTGTAACAGTCGGGTTTGTTGCAGCAGCGCTTGCAGTCCAGCTTCCGTCTGTTGGAGTTACAGTTGCAGTCTTTTTGTCATCGCTGAGTGTAACAGTGAATGCTTTGTCTGTAACATCTTTAAGATTAGTTGCTGTAATTCCAACTTCTTTCATCTCTTTGTTGAAAGTGAATGTGAACGGTGTAGCAACATCAATCAATGAACCAGTTTCGTTCTCGAAGAGGTTAGATTCAACAATCCAAATCTTGTCGTACTGTGCATGGAGCATGAGGACACAAGATTTCTCGTTAGCATCGCCGCTTCCAAGTTTGATATTAGTACCATTCTGCTCAGATGTAGTAGTATTATCAAGAATGTAGTCAGCAGCTGTACCAGAGAAGTAGTACTGTGTGTCTTCAATCTTTTCAATGAATGCATCAACAGTCAATTTAAGAGTAACACCAGAAGGAAGTTTTTCGAATTTGAAAGTTCCGTCTTTGGCTACTTTAGCTGTGAATACATAGTCATTTGTTCCAGATGTATAAGACATTCGTACTGTCGGTTCAGATGTAGGAATGTATGTTTTTTCTGAATAACCAGTCTGGCTCTCAATTGGAGAGAGGTTCAATTTTACAGAACCAGTGAATGAAGCATCACAAGGAATCAATGCAGCACTTGCAAAATCAGCATAGTTTTCAACACTCCATTCTGAATCTTTGTACAAGCTTTCAAGATCTTTCAATGCATTTGCAATGATTGTCATTACACCAGAAATGTCGTTTGTGTTGGTTGTTGTCTGAGAATATCCGACATCTGTACCAGCAGCAGTTCCGACAATTGTTGTAGCAGCCTGTGTGCTATTTGTGGTGTTCTGTGCATAATCATCAAGGATTGTTGCATAGTCGTTTGTCAAAGCACCACGAAGAGCATCCTGATAGTCCTTAGACTTAGCAGCCTCTTTCTCTTTATAAGTAACATAGATACCAGTTACTTTTGAAGAAAGGTAGCCGTCTTTCTTTGCAGTCAAAGTGTAAGCTGTTGTACGCGTATCAGTTGTAGAACCTGTTGTAGGCAATACACTTGAACCAGCAGTGACTAAGGCTGCGTCGTTTACAGCGACATCCTTAATCTCGAACTCACCACCGTAGTTCGTTGTTGCAGTTTTTGAACCGAGAGTGACTGTTGCACCTTCTACCGGTTCACCTTTGTTGTCCAGAACAACACCGACGATTGAGCCGGTTTTGTTTGCTGATGATGAGCCAGAAGAGCTTGAATCATCATCACTGTCTGAACATGAAGTAAACATTGTTGATGTAAAGAGCAATGCAACCCCAGCCATCAAAGCCAAAATTTTCTTCATAAGATTTTCTCCCTTTATTGAGATAAACTTTTTTACTCCTCGACGAGGATATTGAGATAAATCTTATAACAGGTTTTTCTCAAATTCATGAGTGTAACGCACACATTTAAGAAAATTCTCATAAATTTTTTACTTTTTTTTAAGAAAAATGCACAATAACGCACAATTTTTATGTGTAAAAAAATAAGTAATATCACAGAAAATGCTGGACTTCAAAATACTGTCGTGCTAAGCTATTTGCCATGGAAAAAGTGTTGCTTTATGTTTTTGACAGTTCTGATGTCATAATCGAAGGAATCATGAGCTGGCTTTCTACCTTCAAAAATGTTGAGATTGCCGCCACGGCACAGAGCGTCAATGCCGCAATCCGCATCATCCAAAACGCCAGAATCACCGAAGAACAGCACGCCATCGTTATCACCGAACTTTCTTTCCGTAAAAGCGGCGAGGACCAAAATGACAGCGGGCTTCTTATTCTAAAGGCAATCAAAGAATCGGGTAAAAATCTAAGGGCAATCGTTTTCACATCTCTTGACGAAGGGCACAACATCCGCAAGGCAATGAGTGATACATACGGGGCAAAAGGCTTTGTCTCAAAAACAGCAGGAAGGCCTGCTTTTATCGAAGCGATTGAATCCGTTTATTTTGACAAGCCATACATTCAGCGGGAACTTGCTTCTAAATTTTCCGAAATTGAAGAACTTTACGCTTCATTCACAAAGACTGAAAAAATAATTCTAAGTGAGATTCAGAAGGGGCTTTCAAATCAGCAGTGTGCCGAAAAGCTTGGTGTTTCACTCCGCACTGTTGAAAATCATATTTCCCACATCTACACCAAAACTGGAATCAAAGACAAATTTCTACTATTCAAAAAGATTGGATGGGGGGGGGTAATTGTATAGTAGTTTTACAAAAAACACTTCTTTTGATAAAAAAAGACCTGCCCGCTAACCTCAGATTTTGGACAGGTCTCTCATTTACTAAAGTACGCTTTTTAAGAACTGCTGCAGACGCTCGCTTTTTGGGGCACCGAAGATTTGTTCCGGGCTGCCCTCTTCTACGATTTTACCGCTTTCCATAAACAGAACGCGGTTCGCAACTTCACGGGCAAATGCCATTTCGTGGGTCACGACAATCATCGTCATGCCGTCCTGGGCAAGCTGCTTCATAACATTCAAAACTTCACCAACAAGCTCTGGATCAAGTGCGCTGGTCGGCTCGTCAAAAAGCATGATTTTTGGCTCCATTGCAAGAGCACGGGCAATTGCCACTCGCTGCTGCTGACCGCCTGAAAGCCTTGAAGGATATTCGCCAGCCTTGTCAGCAAGTCCGACACGAGCCAGTAAATCCATGGCTCTCTTTTTTGCTTCTTCGCGGCTCACCTTTTTGACATGAACCGGTGCAATCATAACATTTTCAAGAACTGTCTTGTGCGGGAAGAGGTTAAATCTCTGGAAAACCATTCCCATTTCCAGAAGAACCTTTGCCCTCTCCTTTTTAGGCATCTTGAAGTTAACCTTGCCATTTTCGTAATCATCAAGAAGATTATCTTCAACAAAAATCTTGCCTGAATCGATTTTTTCAAGATGGTTGAGCGTGCGCAAGAAAGTTGATTTTCCTGCACCACTCGGCCCGATAATACAAACGACTTCCTTTGGTTCAACAGTAAGAGAAACGCCTTTAAGAACATGCAAATCGCCAAAAGCAACACCGATATTTTCTGTTTTAATTATACTCATTTTGCTTCCCCTTCACGCTTACTCATACACGCTGAATCGCTTTTCTGTTCTATTAAATACAACAGAGAACACAGCGGTGATAATCAGGTAAAGAATCATTGCCGGAATGTAAACAAGTTCGTTTCCAGAAGAAGATGCAATGCTTCGTGTGACTTTTGTGATGTCTTCAAGTGCAATAAGTGAAACCAAAGAAGCGTCTTTTAAGACCATGATGAATTCATTGCCGATTGCCGGAATAAGACGGCGGATTGACTGCGGAACGATAATCAAGCCCATTGTCTGAGCATAGCTGAAACCGAGAGCATGACTTGCTTCTTTCTGCCCCTTGTCGATTGACTGAATTGCCGCACGGATGTACTCGGCCATGTAAGCGCCCGAATTCAAACCGAATGCAATGAAAGCTGCAAGGAACTTATTGCGGAGCGTAAGAACCGGGAACAATTTTGGCAGACCAAAATACAGAAAATAAAGCTGCATCAAGAGCGGTGTGCCCCGGAAAAAGAAGATATATACCGAGCAGATTTTTTTGAGGAACTTGTCTTTTGACATTTTTCCGAGAGAAAGAAAAAGCCCGATTACGATTCCAGCTGCAACCGAAGTGAGCGTAAGGAGAATCGTGATTTTTGCTCCATCGAGCAGAGCAGGAATCCATCCGATTATTTTCTGTATAGAGGTCATTTTATCTCCAAAATTATTTTATTGTGTCAGACATGTCAGCACCGAAAATCTTGAGGTAGATTTCGGTCATTGAACCGTCAGCAAGCATTTCATCGATTGCAGTGTTTACTTTTTCAAGAAGAGCTGTGTTGCCCTTTCGGATTGCAACGCCAAAATACTCATCAGCACTTCCGACCCATGTTGAAATGAAAGACGGGTCGTTTGCATAATTTGCATAAACAAGAGCATCGCTAACAACAGCGTCACAGCGACCGAGTTTGAGTTCATCGTAAGCATTGATTACTTTGTCGAATTCAGCAGGAGTGAATTTGAGACCAGCCTGAACCTGTTTCTGCATGAAGATGTCAGAAGTTGTTTCTGCCTGATAAGCAACTGTTTTGCCTTCAAGTTCACTTGGTGTAGTCGGGCGGAAATCTCTGTCTGCACGAACAACGATTGCCTGACCGTTTCCAACATATGGCTTTGAGAATTCCATTGATTCCAATCGCTCTGGAGTGATTGTGGCAGCAGACATAACACAGTCGTATTTATTTGTTTCAAGACCTGCGAAAATTCCATCCCATGCAGTGTCAATGAATTCTACTTCGAGACCGAGTTTTGCAGCGACAGCCTTACCCAATTCAATGTCGAAACCGATTGGAGTTTTTCCGTCAGCATCATAGTACTCCATTGGTGGGTAACCGATTTCCATACCAACTTTGAGTTTGCCCTTTTCAACAGTGAATTCACCAGCCTCAACCTTTTTGTTACAAGAAGTCAAGGCAAGAACAGCAGCAAAAGCTGCAACAACAACAGCGATTTTTTTCATATCCAGCTCCTGATAATAATGAAGGATTTTGCCCCACAGACAAAGAATTTATCCTAATTTGCGAATAATTATACAGAAATTATACATATTTATGCAAGTACGAGACTTGAATCGCACTGAATCCCGCACTTCATTGTATAACATGCCGTTTTTTACTATAATATTGAAAAATCTGAATAGTAAAGGAATCTTTATGTCACGAGACCCTAAAGAATTATGCCACTGGGCTGACCAGCAGGCTGAACGAATCATCAAACAGAAGGGCGATTTGCCTTCATACACCTGTGCTTCGGGAATCACTCCTTCGGGCACTGTTCATATCGGTAACTTCCGCGAAATCATCACGGTTGATCTGGTTGTACGCGCTTTGCGTGACCACGGAAAAAATGTCCGATTCATTTATTCATGGGACGACTACGATGTATTCCGAAAAGTTCCTGGAAACATGCCAAAACCAGAGATTCTTGAAAAATACCTCCGCTACCCAATCACAATGGTTCCAGACACCTTCGGCCGTGACGAGAACTATGCGCGCCACCATGAGGTCGATATTGAGACTCAGCTTCCACGAGTTGGAATTCACCCGGAATTTTTGTATCAGGCAAGCCGCTACCGTGCAAACCGCTACACAGAGGGCATGAAAATCGCTATGCAGAAGCGTGATGTCATCAAGCAGTGCCTCAACGAGTACCGCGACGACGAGCACAAAATGAAGGACAGCGATGTTTACTGGCCTGTTGCCGCATTCTGCTGCAAATGTAACAAAGACGAAACAGAAATCCTCGAATACGACGGCGAGTACGGAATCACTTACAAGTGTAATGCCTGCGGTCATGTTGAAAAGGGCGACTTGCGCACATCAAAAGAATTCAAGCTCGGCTGGCGTGTTGACTGGCCAATGCGCTGGAATGAAGAAAAAGTCTGCTTCGAACCAGGCGGAAAAGACCACATCAGTCCAGGCGGCTCTTACGACACAGCTAAACTCGTTTCAAAACGCCTTTACGGATGGGATGCTCCTGTCACAATGAAGTACGACTTCGTTAAGCTCAAGGGCGTTCCTGGCAAAATGTCTTCTTCAAAAGGAAAGGTAATTTCTCTGGTTGATGCCCTCGAAGTTTATCAGCCGGAAGTTTTGCGATACATTTTCGCTTCAAACAAAGTTGACCACGAATTCAGTATCAGCTTCGACCTTGATGTAATCACAATTTACGAAGCATACGACCGAACAGAACGATTGGTTTGGGGAGTTGAAGAGCCGAAAGAAAAGGATCCTGCAAAAAAAGAACAGCTTCTTCTCCGCGAAAAACGACTTTATGAATTGAGCCAGATTGGCGAGATGCCAAAAGTCATGCCATATCAGGTTCCGTTCCGATTGCTCACAACTCTCTTGCAGACATATTCAGGTGATGTTGATGCAGTAATCAAGTCTTTGGGCGATGTAAAACCAGAACAGGAAGAAACTTTGCGCAAACGATGTGCCTGTGCTTGGTACTGGATTAACGAATCTGCTCCTGACTGTGCCGCGGATATGTGTTTCTCTCTCCGCACAGACGGAAGCAAATCAAGCGATATCACAGGCGACCTTCTTACAGCAGTTAAACGCGTTCGTGATGAAGTCGTTCCAAAGGTCGGCTCATTCGCTACAGACAAAGACTGCCAGCAGGCAATGTACGATATCGCAACAGAGCTTGGTATTGAAGCAAAGGCATTGTTCACCGCGCTCTATCACGCACTGATTAACAAAGATCAGGGACCGCGCCTTGCAAGCTTCATGAAAATCATCGGCAAAGACCGACTTGCTGAAATCTTGAGCGTTTACTAAGGTTCAAAGAGAACACTTACTTTATAATCACCCATGTTGCCCCGCTTCCGCCCATGCTGCGGTCGGGGTGACCGGAAGTGCCCAGATTTTTGTTCTGCTCGATGAAAGTCTTTACCATCGCGCCAAGAACAGGGTCACTTCCGTGAGAGTGATTTCCTTTTCCATGAATAATCAAAATCTTTTTTAATCCACGACGAATACAATCATTTACAAATGAAGAAAGCCTAGCCCATGCTTCATCGCGGGTAAGTCCGTGCAAATCAATTCTGGCTTCGGGGCGCATTGTCCTGAGATATTCACGGCTTTCCATCTTGGTGCGTTCTGCATATTCGTCTGCGGCCTTGTCCTTGTCAGTAACCCCATAACGGCGCAGCCACAGTTCCATCGGATTAATCGTCTTTTTGGAATCAGCTTCCATCTGCTCTTCGTAACTTCTGCCTTCTGCTGCAAGTTTTGCCTTTTTGCGTGCGGCTTTTTCTTCAGCGGTGGGAGCATTTGCCATTTTGCGAGAAATCTGAGGCACTTTAGATTTTTCGCGGGCCACTTTTTTCTCGTTTTTCTGCATGTCTCCCCATTGATTCAAAATATCACCAAAATCCATATTATCCTCTTATTTCAAACAGATTTTCATTTAATGTCCAGCCGGAAAATTCGTTACATTCCACGAAAGCCCATTCCCCGGCCTGCTCGCTGACTTTTACTTTCTGACCGCCGGAAAAGGCCTGCCCGTTTGATTTTTTTTCGGGAACAGGATAAATCTCGCCACCAGAAAAAACTGCATATTTTTTCCCGAAAAGTTTCTGCATCAGCGAGCGCCTTTCTTTTTGAGACATGATTTCACAGTCCTCGCGGGTGAAAGCTTTTTGCTTTTCGGCAAAATCTTGCTCAGAAGGTTTTTCGAACGCCGCAGAAAAAACATCACTGCCTTTGATTCCTTTGTCATCAGAAAGATTAGATGCCACCCCGGAAACAGCGAGCGCAATATTCTGATTCAGATGAAGTTCTTTTTGCGAACCGTTGTAAGCCAGTGCCCTGACCGAAATTTCTGGCAAGCTGAAAGTGCCGTCTTTTAAAATCTGCCAATCAAACCTTGAAAGATTTTTTGCATCGCCCGTAAACTGAGTGATTTTAGTGATTCCGTTCGCAAAATCAAACCGTTCGGTTTCAGTAAAAATTGAATCCTTTGGAATCTTCCATGAAAAATCAAGAACCTGAACGGCATAGCGCAAAGAGAGCACGAAAGAAATCTTTTCGCCCTTGCGGACTTTCAGCGTTTTGCGGCCAGTTTTTTTGTCAGAAATCAGATTTTTGGGATTTTCGAACACGATTTCAAGAACCGGGGAAATCAGGCTCGGATTTTCATGAACCATCACCTTTTCGAATTCAAAGTAGTAAGTTCTGTTTTTGATTTTTACGAGCAGCGGCGGAATACGCGTGACACCCGAATACGCGAAATTGAACCAAAGCGAAATGACTGTGCCCAACTCGCCCGAATCCGCACGGAATCCTTCTTTTTTTGATGAAATGAATTTTGTGCCCAAAGGAAGTTCAGGAAGCTCCATCTGAATCAAAGACGGGTCTACCCCTGGAAGTTCAAGCGCATAACAATTTTCGGTCTGCGTAAAGAAAATCTCCGAGTGAGCTTTGACTTGCAAATCACGGAATTTGTTCTTCGAGAAAAACTGCGCAAAAATCGGAATGGAGAAAAAAAACAATATATATAGAAGAAAAGTGCGCTTCATGCGGAAAGTATAGCACAAAATCATAAAACTTTCACGCGAATCCCGGCCTTTGCCGTCATCGAAAAACGCCCCGTTCCGTTCTTATGGGCATAATCTTTGATTCCATCAATGTAAAAAGTGCCCTTGGTGCGCTGGAAAGAAAAAATTGAGCCAGAAAGATTCAGTGAAAGTCTTTTTGAAAAAGCAAAGTCTCCGCCAAAAGAATATTTTGCCTGCTTCCAGAAATTTCTGCCTGCATGGGAATAGCGCGTTTCGCTTCCGTGATGAGTGTCCGTAAATTCAGTGTATGAAAATGGTGAAAATAAAGCCGAAAAATCGAACGAAAGCCTTTTTGAGACTCTTGCAGCAATTTTCGCCCCGATAAAAGTTGAAAAAATATGCTGACTAAAGGAAACTCCGGCAAGCCTTTGGGTGACATAGCGGCCTTTTGAATCGTTCCAGTAAGTCACCGGGAAACGCTTTGCTTCTTCTTCGTACCACCAGTGATTTTTAGAATCCGAAGAGTAGGTGCCCTGACCGTACCAGCCCTTTGCCTTAGTGCGCTCAAAAGAATCGTAGGCATATTGAACTTGTGCCATCGGCGAAAAAACCAGTACCCTCTCATCCGCCGAATTAAAAGGAAAAAAATCAAAGGAAAGCGAAAGATTCGTGTCATAATTCTGAACAGCTTCGTTAGTCCCGCAAGAATAAGTCGTACGCATTTGTGGAGCCGATTGGTTCATCCAGTCAGAATCCTGCATGTTGCCACTATCCTGTGGCACCGAAGATGAAAAATCAACCGACAAATTGAGCCGCCCAAAAGAGCACGCGGAATCCACACCGATTAAGAACAAATTCCTGTCCCATTCAAGACTGCTCAAAATCCGCCCGGAATGCCACTCATCATACAGAAGTTCATTTATCTGCCCCTGCGAATAAGCAAAATACGGTTCAAGCGAAAAATGCAGCGGAATCTCCGCAAAAGAGAAAATCGGAAGAAAACTAAAAAATGCCAGGAAAAAACGAGACTTCATCTTGAGCGCGCAGGTCTATTCTTTGACTTCCTTAACCGAATTGTCGTCGTTCAAAAGGACAATCTTCGGCTTCCATGAATCCGCGTCCTTCTCGTCAATCCAGGTGTAAGTAACGACGATGATTTTGTCTCCCGGCTGTGCAAGACGAGCGGCCGCTCCGTTAAGGCAGAATTCGCCCTTCTTTCCAGGAATGATGTAGGTTGCAAGTCGCGCACCGTTGTTGATGTTGAAAATCTCAACCTTTTCCCAAAGATGCATCCCCGCCTTTTTAACAAGCTCCGTATCAATAGAAATGGACCCTTCATAATCCAAAATAGTCTGAGTCACAGTAGCACGATGCAATTTAGATTTCAAAACTTCGATATTCACAATTTTCTCCTATTTATTTAATTCCAGCGCGATTCTTAATCCATCCAGAACCAGCTGGCTTTCAACTCGGTCGAAAAGGCCGGAGTCGCGGAAGAGGTTTGAGAAGCCTCCTGTTGCGATTATGATTGGCTTTTCTCCCTTGAACACTTCCTTTGTGAAGCGCGTGATTAGCTCCCGGATTGAACCGAGAGTGCCGTAGTAAAGGCCAGACTGAATTGCCGTTACGGTTGAAGTTCCGCATGCCTTTTCTGGCTCAACGATTTCGACACTTGGAAGCTGTGCCGTTCCTGAAGAAAGTGCGTGCATCATCATGTTGATTCCAGGCAGAATCGCACCGCCCCAATATTCGCAGTCCTTTGTGATTACATCGACCGTTGTTGCAGTGCCCATGTCAACGACAATCAGGTGATTTTCCAGTTTGAGCGCGCTTGCTCCGATTGCAGCCGCGATTCTGTCCGCACCGATTTCACGCGGATTTGAATAGCGCAGTCTGAGTCCTGTTTTGATGCCAGAACGAATCATCAGCGGCTCGATTCCGAAATATTTGAGGCAGGCACTTGTGACCGCATAGTTCAGCGAAGGCACGACCGAGCAGACCGCAATGTCCGAAATCAGCTTAGAATCAATTCCGTTTTCACGCAGCACCGACCGCAAAAAGATTCCCAGTTCATCACTCGAAGTTCCGTGAGTCGTCGCACAGCGGAAAGTCAGCGTAATCTTGTCGTCCTTAAAAACCCCGCCCGAAAGCTGAGTATTCCCGATATCAAGTGTTAAAATCATAATTTCTCCAAAACCTTGCAAAGAGCGTCCGCCATTTCTGCGTTTGTATTTCCTGTTGCAACACATTCTCCGTTAGTTTTTAGAATCTTGAACGGATGGCTCTCTTTTGTAATCTGGCTCAAATCATTGTACACAACGAAGTCGGCTTTTGAATGACCGAAGAGGCTCGAAACGGCTTTTGTTTTTGCCTCTTCATCTGCATTGTTCAAAAGTTTGAAGCACACGACCTTTGCATTTGCGTTTCCGCCGATTTTTGCCCATTCGTGCAAGCTGTCAGCGATTTTCGGACTGGCCTTAAAGGTTACGGTCATTTCGCCGCCGGAAGGGAGTTTTTTCGCATTCTTTCCGGCCTTTATCGTCTCGCCTGCAATCTGGATTGTTTCTGGCACAAAGTCACTCACGGCCGCCGCATGAATCACGGCATCGTACTGGCATGAAGTAAGCTCTTTCCGAATAGCCACAGCAAGTTCTTCTCCAGTCTCAAAGAAACGCATATTAATAGAAGAAACCTGCGGTTTTATAGCACTTTTTGCCGTAATCAGCGTGACTTCAAAGCCCTTTGCAAAAAGCTCCTCCGCAAGCTCGGCACTAGTCCGACCGCTCGAAGAATTAGTCACCACGCGAACACTATCAATATATTCCCGGCATCCGCCGCCAGTTATCAAAATTTTCATAACGCTTCTTTTATAAATTCCAGTGCCTTTTCTGGCGAAATCAACTTTCCCAATCCAACTGCCCCGCAAGCAAGACGGCCTTCTTCGGTCGGAAGAATCTTTGTGCCCCAGCCTGCCAGCTTTTTGAGGTTTTCCTGCGTTGACGGATGAGCGAACATGCTTGAGTTCATTGCGGGCGCCAAAAGCACCGTTTTTTCAAAATTGTTGGCAAGGAATGTCGCACCAAAAAGGTCATCGCTCAGGCCAGAAGCAAGGCGAGCAATGCAGTTTGCCGAAGCCGGATACACGATAATCAAATCAGCCCATTTTTGAGCCAAAGTGATGTGCGGAATGCAGTCAGGCTTACGCGCAAACATGTCAGGCGTGAGTGCTTCGCGGCGGCTCAATCCTTCGAACACAGCGGGCTGAAGGAATTTCAAGGCACCTTCGCTCATGGTTACCTGAACTTCAGCACCGGCCTTTACGAGAAGACTTGTGAGTTCGCATGCTTTGTAGCAGGAAATTGAGCCTGTCACATGCAACAGGATGTGCTTATCTTTCATTATCGCTCCAAATTATCAATCAATCTTACCTCTTCGAGGAAGACGGCGGCATAAATGCGGTTGTCTTTGATTGTGACATAATCGACTTTGAAGCCCGCAGCCTCAAGTTTAGCCGCAATTTCTTCTTCCGAACCGCCACTTGCAAGAATCTCATGGAACTTCGGAGCAAGCGCAAGACCTTCTTTGCTCAATTTGCGGTTTCGGCTTGAGATTGCAAGGCCGTTTTCTTCGCGGACAATCGGACACGGAACAAGTTCGATATCCATAAAGAAAGCCTTTACCATTCCGTCAAGGAGTTTGTACTGCTGATAGTCCTTTTCACCAAAATAAGCGCGGGTCGGGCGAACGATGTTGAAAAACTTCATTACAACAGTGAGAACACCGTCAAAATGGCCCGGTCGTTTTGCCCCGCACAATTCTTTGCTGAAGCGTTTTTCTGTCAACATGTAAGCATAGTCATCCGGGTACATGACCGGGTAAGTCGGTGCAAAAAGATAGTCCACGCCGGCCTTTTCGAGCAGGGCACAGTCATCAGCAAAATTAGCCGGGTAAGTCTCCAAATCCTTTTTGTCATTAAACTGAGTCGGATTCAGATAAACGCTTGCCACGCTGATGTCGTTTTCAGCAATCGCCCTCTTCATCAGGCTCAAATGCCCGTTATGCAACCCGCCCATAGTCGGCACAAAACCAACGCTCTTATCACCAAAAGTTTTTCTAATTTCCTTAAATTCTTCAACAGTCTTAATAATTTTCATATTTCGCCTCGATATATTTAATTGGGAGGGGGAAGTCTCCCCCTGGTTCCAGCCTGCTTCGCAGTCTTCCACCACCCTCTCTGCGGGAGACGGTTCGAGCACAGCTCTCACCGAGACTCGCTCAAAAGTCGTCTCACGACTTTTGCCGGCTACGCCGTCGCTCCCTACCCGCAACGCCCCGTTACTTTATTTCTTCCCCTTTAGGGAAGTCACCCGAGTGCACATCCGCGCTGTACTGATTGAGCGCGCCCTTAATCAGCTCTAATCCGTTCAAATACTGTCGCACGAATCGGATTTTGAACCCTGTCATGCCAAGCATGTCAAAAAGCACTAGAACCTGCCCGTCACATTCAACGCCCGCACCGATTCCAATCGTCGGAATTGAGACAGCCTTTGTGATTTTTGCCGCAAGAGCAGCCGGAATGCACTCAAGAACGATTGCATAGCATCCGAGCTTTTCTGCGAGTTTTGCTTCTTCAATGATTTTTTCGGCTGCTTCCTCCGTGCGTCCCTGCATTTTGTGCCCTCCGAACGCATTGTAAAACTGCGGGGTCAAGCCAAGATGAGCCATTACAGGAATGCCGCTTTGAACGATGTGCGCGATTATTTCTTCCTGACCGAAAATTCCTTCAATCTTTACGGAATTTGCTCCTGCCACGAGAAGACGGCCTGCACAGTCCGTTGCATGCTCAAGTCCTTTGCGAGTTGTCAAAAACGGCATGTCCGCGACGATGTATTTGTCGGGCGCACCGTTACGGACGCTTCGGGTGTGCTCTTCCATCCATTCCATTTTTGCCGGAACAGTGGTCTTTTCGCCGTGCATTACCATCGAAGCACTGTCTCCAATCAGGATGCAGTCAATGTCTGAGTCGTTGATGATTCGCGCAAAGGTGGAATCATAACAAGTCACCATTGAAATTTTGCGGTTTTCGCTTTTAAATTTGTGAAAATCGAGAGTTGTCATAGTACCTGCCTTATTGATTGAGCTTTAAGCCAGCTCAGGTCAAGCCTAAAATGTAAGAAAAATGTGTGACATGAATGTCAAAGGTCAAAGCTTCCAACGAAAGTCTCTGCCATGACGAAGATATTATAATAAATGCAAAAAATGTTCAAATACCGCCCGATTTTCCGAGCTTACGAAGGTGTTAACAGCACATGCTAAATGTGTTATAGTTTCAAAAAGGAGACGGAGATTCTATGCATATTTCAACAAGAACGATTTTGCTTTGTATTGTTGCGGAAGCCCTCAATTTAATAACCGCATATATCTTTTACGATACGCTTCAACTTCCCCTTTTCATGGACACGATTTTTACCGTCGCGATTACATTTTATTGCGGACTTCTGCCGGGTGTCCTTGTCGCAATCTTCTATAATGTTATAGCAACCCTCACCTTTCCAATCAGGGACTATACCTTTGAACCTTACGCAATGCTTTTCGCAATCTGCGGTGCACTTGTCGCCTTTTCGACCTGGCTTTTTGCACGCCATAAAGAAGATTTCCGCATTTCAAAGACGATTACAGTTCTTTACCTGATTCTGATTGCACTGGTTTCTTCATTCATGTCCGTAATTGCCGGCGGAGTAATCGACTGCATCAGATTCACGTTCGCTGACTTGCCGGACCGCATGGCACCAATCAAAGATTTTACCGACACTTTCAGAAGCCTGCATTATTCGCTTCTTGCATCATGCTTTCTTGGTCAAATTCCTGTATCGCTCACAGACAGGATGATTACAACTTTTGCGGGCTATGGAGTTTACCGCTGCATGGTTCGAGTTATGGGAAATGAACGATGGAAATGACACTTGAAAGCGCTCTTGCTGAAATCGAACGGCTTCAGGGAATCCTCAGAAATTATGCAACCTTCTTCCTCATTTTTGATACCGTTTTTATTGCACTTCTTCTCGGCATCATAATGATTTCAATCAGATTCTTAAAATCAAAGCGAAGCCTTCATGCCTCAGGAAATTACCTGCGCTACACAATCCGCGGTCAGGAAGAAGAACGGGCACGAATCGCACGCGACCTGCATGACACGGTTGCACAGGATCTCCGTTATTGCAGGAGTCTCGTCAACAAAATCACTGAGCCAGAACTTCAAAAGTCTCTGTCTGAAATCCTTGAAAAATCGGTCACGGAAGTGCGCTCAATGAGCTACAATCTTGCGCCTCCAGATGTCACCAAAAACGACATTGCGGCAAATATCATGAATCTATGTCAGAATTTCAAGCAGTATTCGGGAACTGATTTCAGAATGGTCGCCCCTGAAAAAATCGACACAAGCTTCTTAACCGGCGAAGAAAACCTCAATCTTTACAGAATCGTCCAGGAATCACTCACCAACATATCAAAGCACGCGCACGCCTCAGAAGTCACCGTCATGATGCGAAATGAAATCGGTTCAGAAGAAAAGGGACTTTACATATTCATCACTGATGACGGAGTGGGCTTTGACACGCAAAAGAATTACGCCTCAGGTTTCAATCATTTCGGACTCGTCGGAATGAAACAGCGGGCCGATTTTATCGATGCAAAACTTGAAATCAACTCCGAATATGGGGAAGGTTCACAAATCACCATAGTTAAACTAAACAAAAACACAGGAAAGCAGCAATGAAACATTCTTTTTTTGTCATAGAAGACCATGCCCTCACGAATTTAGGAATCCGTGAAATCTTGCAGGCAAACACCGACCTCAACTGTGCAGGTTTTGCCTCATCGGAGCCAGAAGCATTTGAAAAACTGACCGAACTTGACATGACAGGCTCTCTGCCGGAAGTTTTAGTTCTTGACCTGTTTTTGGGCGAATATTCAGGAATCGACATTCTCCGCGAAGTAAACAGGCATTTTCCTTCTATTAAAGTAGTCGTTTATTCTATGTATTCAAATCCTGGAATCGTAAGCCTTGTGCTTGAAAGCGGCGCAAAAGGATTCGTCTCAAAGGCAAGTTCCGAAGAAGAGCTTGTAACGGCAATCAAAGAAATTTCTTCAGGAAAAACTTACATCCAGCAGAGTCTTATCGAAAGGCTTCAGACATACACATGCATTCTCGCGAGCCTTACTAAAAGCGAACAAAGCGTCCTCAAAAAGCTTCTGGAACGCAAAAACATGAATCAGATGGCGGCCGCCCTCGACATGGACACAAGAACGGTCGAAAGCTACCTGTCCAGGATTCGTGCAAAAACCGGATGCCGCAACAATGATGAGCTTATCGCACAGTTCGGTTAAAGAATAATAAACGCCATTCTTTTACAAAGTACTTTAATTGAAAAAATATTCTCAAACTTTTATAATATTTTCGTAAATTTTATTATATCACACATAGAGGATTTTTATGGTAATCTTAACTTTGAACTGCGGTTCTTCTTCCGCAAAGTATCAGGTCTATGACTGGGACAACAAAGATGTTCTGGCTACAGGTGTTGTTGAACGCGTTACACAGGACGGTTCTGTAATCACACACAAGCCAAAAGGAAAAGACAAATTCGTTCTCGAAAGCCCTTGTCCAACTCACAAAGAAGCAATCGAATTGATTTTGAACGCAATCACAGACAAAGACCATGGCGTTATCTCTGACATGAGCGTCATCGGTGCAGTAGGCCATCGAGTTCTTCACGGCGGCGACAAATTCACTAAATCTGTCAAAGTTACTCCAGAAGTTTTGGAAACATTCCGCTCGGTTCAGGATTTGGGACCATTGCACAACCCTGCGAACATCATGGGCATCGAAGCTGCTCAGAAGGTTCTCCCGAATGTTCCGCATGTCGCGGTTTTGGACACGGCTTGGCATCAGACCATGCCCGCTTCATCATTCCGCTACGCGATTCCAAAAGAATGGTACGAAAAATACGGTGCTCGCCGCTACGGTTTCCACGGAACTTCTTTCCTTTATACAGCAAAACGCGCTTCTGTACTTCTTCACAAAGCTCCAAAAGACACGAATGTCATCATCGCGCATGTCGGTAACGGTGCTTCTATGTGTGCTGTAAAGAACGGCTGCTGCTACGACACATCAATGGGTATCACTCCTCTCGAAGGTTTGGTAATGGGTACTCGCTCAGGCGACATGGACTGCGCTCTTCCATTCTATATCATGCGCCAGACAGGAATGTCTGCTGATGAAATGGACACAGCAATGAATAAAAAATCAGGCTTGCTCGGAATCACAGGCAAATACACTGACCGCCGCGATGTTGAAGAAAATGCTGCAAAAGGTGACAAAGACTGCCAGCTTGCAATGGACATGGAATGCTACCGCCTCAAGAAATACTTCGGTGCATACATGGCAGCAATCGGCCCGGTTGACGCAATCGTTTACACAGCAGGCGTTGGCGAGCACTCAGCTACAATCCGTGCAAAGGCTCTCGAAGGCCTCGAATGGCTCGGCGTTAAAATCGACCCAAAAAAGAACGCTCTTGCAAATACAGGCAATGCCGAGACTTGCATCTCAGCAGACGATTCAAAGGTCAAAGTTTTCGTTATCCCAACAGACGAAGAGCTTGTAATGACAGAAGATGCTTTTGCAATCATGCAGGGCACATACGATGTTCACACAAACTTCACATATTCTTTCCAGGACCCAGCATACCGCAACAAGGCCCGCGAAGAAGGTCTCAAAAAGGATTTGGAAAAACACCCAGACCTCGCAAGCATCATCGTTAGACCGTAGATTATAGCAGTGAGCAATAGGATGTTTTTAATTGCTAATTGCTCACTGCTAATTTGTTAATTTAATTATCTTTGGCACGAGCCGTCGTGAATTCTTACGGCGGTTTCTGCGCCTGCCAGAAGCTCCACAAACTTCATCGCAAACTGCTCGGCTGTTCCCGGGCCTCTTCCTGTAAGCACATTATTATCAAAGACGAAAGGCACATTCTCAATATGCCTTGTATTTTCTGTCAATTCACGCGCCCCGACTTCTGAGCCGCAATATTCAGCAAGATTCTGTTCCATTCCAGGGTAGCAGGTCCACTTTCTGTTTGCAAGAATTCCTGTTCTGGCAAGAACCACAGCAGGAGCCGCGCACATTGCCGCCACGAGTTTGCCCCTTCTGTCCATTTTTGTAATCAACTGGAAGAGATACTGATTTGCAGCCAGATTGCTTGCGCCCGGCATTCCACCTGGGAAATAAACCGCATCAGGAAGTTCTCCGTCCATTTTTTCAATAAAATCCTTGAGGCTAGTATCTGCGATGACCGTAACTTTGTGACTGCCGGTAACGCTCATTGGAGAATCATCAGAATTGAGCGGAACTGCGACTGTAATGACATTCACATTCGCACGGCGAAGATAATCAACGACTGTAAGGGCTTCAATTTCCTCAAAACCCGGTGCTAAAAAAACAGCAACATCTGCCATAAAAAACTCCTGTTCCCATCGGAACAAATAAAGTGTAACACAGAAAAGCAAATACGGAAATCAGATTTTTTGAGTTTTGGGAAAATACTTAATTGAAAATCCGCTGCAAATGCGGTATCATATTTGTATTATGAAAAGTGTTCTGATTGTTGATGCACCACCCATGCTAAGGGAATTTCTCAAAGAAAAGCTTTCTGCCGAGCAAGTTACGGTTGAAACAGCCGATGGCCAGAGAGATGCTTTGCCTAAATTCCTTTCGATGCTTCCAGATCTGCTTATCATAAACATTGAACAGTCGGTCATCGACATAATCGACTTCCTTGAAAAAAAACAGTCTGATCCAAACGGTAAAAAAATACCCGTCATCATGTCAGGCCCAGAAATCGAACGCTATGAAGCAAGCGAACTCGTTCAGTACGGAGTCATAAAATACTTTACACGGCCAATTCAGTTTGACCTTTATTTTGACGCAATCGGGCGAGTTCTTCATCTCGCATTTGCAGTTGACCACACACCTTCAGTCCTCGACATTCACTTGAACCACGACATCATCTTCATCGAAATGGCGATGGGCTTAAACCGCGAAAAAATCATGCTCCTAAAGTACAAGCTTTCGGAACTGATTGAAAAAAACAAGCTTCTTCTTCCAAAAGTCGTCATTATGATGACTGATTTGAGTCTCAGCTATGTTGACGGCCTCAACATGGAACTTCTTTTGGAAAACATCACGGCCGACAAACGAATCATACGGCGCAATATAAAAATCCTGTCACTCGACAAATTTGTTTCTGACTTCATCGAAGGCCATCAAATCTACGAAGGCATTCAGGTCGTGCAGAATCTTTCGGCAGTCCTCAATTCCCTTGTCGAAGGCGATGTAAATTCCAGCCTCGAAGACATGATTTCAGATAAAATCCTCACTGCATCAAAGGACAGTGACCAGGGTTCCATCGAGCTCCGATTCAATTCAGACGCTCACAAAAATTCAGATAAATCAGATGCCCTTACAGAGCAGGTTAAAATCGCAGTCGTTGATCCAGAATTAGCGACTATAAAGCAGTTGAAGGACACTCTTGAAACAATCGGTGAAATCACGGTCTTCATGAGCGCAAAAGACTTCCTCGCACAGCTTAAACCAAATCAGTTTAATATTGTCATCTCAGAAATGTACATGCCCGAAGTCACGGGCCTTGATGTTCTCAAATATCTCATCGAAAAGCGCATTGACCTGCCTGTAATAATCTATTCACGCATCGTCCAAAAAGAACTCATCATGCAGTCGCTTAAAATGGGAGCATCAAGCTATCTCATAAAGCCGCAACCTTCAGAAGTCATATTGCAGAAAGTTCTGGAAATCATAAATGCAAAGCAATAGTCAGTCACTCAATGGCACGACAAGATTTCTGGCAAACACACTTCACGAAATCCGCACACCGATTCAAACAATAATCAGTGCTGCGGAACTAATGCAGGATACAAAGCTCGACAAAGAGCAGACCGAATATATAAGGCAAATCCTTTTCAGTTCAACAGGTCTCCTGGAACTCGCAAACAACATCCTTGACCTTGCAAAAATGAATCAAAACGGGTTCAAAATCGAAAACATTCCTTTTGACATATTCTATGTTTGCGAACATGTGGTCGATTCAGAAAGCGTAAAGGCATTCAACAAGGGCGTTGAGCTGATTCTTGACATCAAGGCAGGAGTACCGGCACTCGTAACAGGCGATTCAATGCGCGTCCGGCAAATCATGCACAACCTTATCAGCAATGCGGTCAAATTCACAAACGAAGGATTTGTGCGCATAGAAGTTGACTACACAAAGGAATACGGAATCTGCTTCACGGTCACGGATACAGGCATCGGAATCAGCGAAGAAAAGCAAAAAAAGCTCTTCACCGAATACTTTCAGGCAGACATTTCAACTTACCGTCTCTTTGGCGGCACCGGGCTGGGCCTTTCCATCTGCAAGAATCTTGTCAGTCTTATGAACGGGCAAATCGGCGTAAAATCAGCACCAAACGAAGGCTCCGTTTTCTGGGTAAAACTTCCTCTAAAAATTGCGGTCGAAAAGGCACACAAGAACTGGGCGTTCAACTCCCCCGAAAAGCAGCGCATCCTGATTGTTGACGACATTTCTCTGGCAGCACAAAGCCTTAAACGAAAGCTTGCATTTCTCGGATTTTCACAGGTCGAAATTTGCTGTGAGAGCGCAAAAGTGGGCGAAATAATAAGGCAGGCGGAAGAAGCAGGATTTCCGTTCGCGGCAGTTTTCATCGATATGATTCTTGACGGCGGAAATGACGGATGGCATGTTGCATTCGACATAGTTCATTCTGAAAAACTCAAAAAAACTCCGGCCCTCTATCTTCTTGTGCCAGAAGGTCAGATGCACGAAGAAGCAAAAATGAAGGTGCTCGATCTTTTCAAAGCCTATCTCTACAAACCGATTAAACGGGAACCACTTCTTGAACTATTAAAAGAACAGTTTTCTGAGCCCGAAGAACTTCCTCCGCTGACCGTCTATGAAAAAAAGAAATTTGAAGCGCAGACCTTCGATGAGAAAAAAATTGCAGAAGGAATCAAAATTCTTGTCGCGGAAGACCACCCGATGAATCGAAAGCTCATGGAGACCTTTCTCAGGCGCTTTGGGGCGGATGTATACATTGCGCAAAACGGTGAGGAAGTCCTTGAAATCATCAAAAAACAGAGTGAAATCCGCATGATTTTCATGGACATTTTTATGCCCAAAAAAGACGGAATCGAAACCGCAAAAGAGCTTCGGGCGATGCACTTCAATGAAATCATCATCGCCTGTACCGCAAACAACGACACGAACGATTTTGCCGAATACAAGCGAATCGGAATCAATGATATCCTCTTAAAGCCATTTAAAAGCGAAACCTTAAAGACTATGATAGAAAAATGGAAAACAGTAATGCAAACAATGTCTTTCGAGCAGATAAAAATTCTCAATAAAGAAAGCAACTTTTTCATGAAAAAGGAGGAAGGCGAATCATGAACACAGAGAAAATCGAAAACGAATACATAAAATCAAACCTGCATACACATTCAACTTTCTGCGACGGAAAAAACACGCCCGAAGAAAATGTGCTTTCGGCAATTCAAAAAGGAATCCGCGTGCTTGGTTTTACCTCGCATTCAATGTACCCGTTCTGGACTGAATGTAACATGAAGGTCGAAGATTTTCCCGCTTACTGCCAGGAAATCCACCGTCTTCAAAAAAAGTACGAGGATAAAATCAAGATTCGCCTTGCTTTTGAAGCAGATTTTATTCCCGGAATCACTTTCCCGCGCCATGCAAATTACGCGGAATTCAAGCCGGACTATCTCATTGGCTCAGTGCATTATATTTTTCAGCGGAACGGAGTTTTTGGAGTCGACAATACGCCGACAGTTTGGGCAAACGGTGTCGCTGAACACTACAACGGAAATATGAAGGCCGCCATCGCAGATTATTTTGCTCTCCAACGGGAAATGCTTGAAAAGGGAGATTTTGAACTTCTCGGTCATCCTGATTTAATCCGCAAATTTAACGAGAAATTTCCGTTTTTTGATGAAAATGAAGAATGGTACAAAAATGAACTGAAAGAAATGGCAAAGGCTATCGCAAAAAGCGGTCGTGCCACAGAAATCAACAGCGGTGCAATCAGCAGGAACTGGCTTTCAAAGCCCTACCCCAGCGAGTATTTTTTGGGTCTTCTTTATGAAGAAGGCGTTCCTGTCGCAATTACGGCAGACGCGCACGCAGCAGAAAGCCTCGACTGTGCCTTTGACCAGACAATCGCACTCGCAAAAAAAGCCGGTTACAGCGAAGTCATTTACGACATCGACCGAACCGGCTATAAATTCTGCAGAATCTAGCAAAGTGCACGCCTCAAAATAGAAGCTGAAAATCTATCTGTTTCTGCGTTCGTTTTCGCTCTGACAGGTAATGCACATGAACGCGTAAGGAATTGCTTCAAGTCGCTCCACAGGGATTTCTTTGTGACATTTGAGACAAATGCCGTATTTGCCCTGCTGGATTCTGTCCAAAGCGTTGTTAATCATCGTGAGACGATTAGCATCCTGAGCGCCCAAAGATTCGAGCAATGCACCGTCGATTACATCAGATGCGATATCAACTTCATCTCCCGGCTCTCCGCTTTCAACCATCTTTTTATATTCAGAATGTTTGTCCGCCAATGATTTTAAGATTTGTTCTTTTTGCTCCGTAAGAGCTACCTGCATTTTTTCAATGAATGCCTGTTCCATGATTACTCCCATGTTGACAATTTTTTTTATTATTAGATAATAATAAGGGAGAAATCTTGAAAAGACAAGGAAAATCTATAATTTTTTCAGCAAGATTTTTGTACAATTTTTTGGAGGAATCGTGGCTAAAGAAGAAGCTATTGAAGTCGAAGGCATTGTAAAAGAAGCATTGCCAAACACACAGTTCCGAGTTGAACTCAAAAACGGCGGTCATGTCGTTATGGCGCATTTGTCTGGCAAAATGCGAAAGCACTACATTAAAATCGTACCGGGCGACAGCGTGAAAGTTGCCCTTTCACCATACGATTTAAATCGCGGTCGTATCATTTTCCGCGAACGATAATCGGGCACTGCCGTGCATTGCACGGTCAGGCTTTCTCAATTCAGTAAAATCCTATCTCAATAATCTTCTCACACCCCTTGTGATTCCCGTAAAGCCATGAACAATAGCTGCAAAGCTCAAAATCGGGCCGAATGGGAGCAAAATCCATGAGAATTTGAGTGACCATGCTCCAATCAGAAGAATCGCAAGTTTCTGAAGAATGTAAACTATATTCTCTGATTTTGTCTGCGGTTCACTTGCGCGCTTAAAATCATAGTAGTAGGTATTCTGCTCGTTCTGACGCTGTGAATTTGCGTAATTAAACCACTGATTGAACGCGTCATTAAAATCATCCTGAGTTTCGGCATTCCATCCGCCTCTCTGCCACTGGCCCTGCCAGGTTCCCTGCTGATTCCATCCGTAAGAACCATATGGATTTGAAGAAGAGCCTGAACCGTAAGAGTTTGTAGAGCCGTATGAATCGTACTGGCGGCGCTTTGTTTCGTCAGAAAGAACATCGTAAGCGGCAGTAATTTTTTTGAATTTTTCTTCTGCGGCCTTGTCACCCGGATTTTTGTCTGGATGGTATTTGACCGCAAGTTTTCGATAAGCGGATTTTATTTCACTCTGAGTCGCTGTTTTTGTTATTCCTAAAACTTCGTATAAATCTTCCATATTATCTATATTAAAAATACATATAATTTCTCAAAGATACAAGCAAATTTCCAAAAATCGTGTATAATATTTTGTAATAGGAATTTTCTTATGACAGAAAAAGCAAATCTTGAACGGTATATTTCACCTGCGGGAGCCTGGGCTCTTTCTTTCGGCTCTGCGGTCGGCTGGGGTGCATTCGTCATGCCCGGCACCACATTTCTCCCGATTGCAGGTCCTGTTGGAACCGCGCTCGGAATGGCTTTCGGCTCACTAATCATGCTTCTGATTGGCGCGAACTATCACTTCATGATAAACCGCTATGATGACGCTGGCGGCACTTATTCCTATACAAAGAACATTTTTGGTTACGACCATGCCTTTTTGAGCGCGTGGTTTCTCTCGCTTACATATATTGCGATTACATGGGCAAATGTCACGGCGCTTGCACTAATCGCGCGGAATATCTTTGGAACGCTCTTTCAGTTCGGTTTCTACTATTCTATAGCAGGTTATAGCATTTATTTTGGCGAAGTTCTTCTTGAAATCTCCATGCTCATCTTCATCACGCTGACCTGCATTTTCGCAAAAAGAACGGCCGTCATTATTCAGACCGTGCTTGCCTTCCTTTTGATTTTTGGCGTACTCTGGTGCTTTTTTACCATTAAATCTTCAGAATCATTCAACACGGTCTTTAATCACGCCTTCAACAATTTGAAATCAATGGACAAGCCGCTCATTCAAGTCATTTCAATCGCAGCACTTTCACCCTGGGCTTTCATCGGATTTGAATCAATTTCTCATTCGTCAAGAGAATTCCGCTTTTCGCGCAAAAAGTCTCTTCCAATCATGTTTATTGCGATTTTTGCTGGATTCGCCGCATACACGCTGCTCACTTACACGGCCGTTCCGGCATACAATCTCGTGAGCATGCCGGTATTCTTCGCAATCAAGACTTTCGCTGGCCAAACCGGCACAATCATACTTTCACTTGCAGTCTTTGGGGCAATCATCACGGGAATCATCGGAAATTTAATCGCGGCAAGCAGGCTGCTCTATTCAATGGCCGATGACGGAATTCTGCCTTCCTTCTTTAAAAAGACTTCTTCAAAAGGGGTTCCGGTAAACGCAATTCTTTTAATCTCCATCACCTGTGCAATCATCCCGTTTTTGGGTCGCACTGCAATCGGCTGGATAGTCGATGTCACCACAATCGGAGCGGCAATCTCATACGGCTACACATCTGCCTGCGCGTACAAAATTGCCAAAACAGAGAAAAACCTCATTATCAAGCTCACAGGCATCACAGGCATCGTTTCGGCAATTTTCTTCAGCCTTTTCCTTATGGTTCCGAATTTCTGGTCAATCAACGCGCTCTCGCCCGAATCATACCTCATTCTGGCTTGTTGGAGTGTATTCGGCTTCCTTTACTTCCGCACGGTATTTACGAACGACAAAGAACGCCGTTTCGGAAAATCAACCATAGTCTGGATTGTCCTCATCTTCATGGTCTTTTTCACTTCAATCATGTGGATGCGCCAGAAAACTCATAAAACGACCGAAACTGTCTTGAACGACATCAATGAATTCTATGTTGATGAAATGCAGAGTCGTGGCTTCGTCGCGAACAGAGAATTGCAGCTTTCAGCAACGACCTTCATCAACTCCAAGCTGTCTGTAATCCTCGACGAGCTTATGAACAACAGTCTTGTCCAGCTCGTTATGATTATTGTTGCGCTCGGAATCATGTTCAGTGTCTATTCAAGAATGAGAAGCCGAGAAAAAATCCTTGAGGAAGAAAAACTGGAGGCGCACAGGGCAAACAAGGCAAAAACGGCCTTTCTTTCAAACATGAGTCACGACATACGAACCCCGATGAATGCAATTATCGGCTATACAAAACTCGCTCAAAAAGAAGGCGTTTCGCTACAGGAAATGCGGGAGTTCCTTTCAAAAATCGATTCTTCGAGCAAACATCTTCTTGCGCTGATTAACGATGTCCTTGAAATGAGCCGAATCGAAAGCGGCAAAATGGAAATCGAAGAAAGTCCGTGCGATTTCAGGGAACTTTTGAAGGAAGTACAAGATATTTTTGCTACGCAAATGTCAATCAAGCGGATTAACTTCAATGTGGACTGCGAGAATTTGCATAATCCCAAAGTTTGGTGCGACAAAAACAGGCTCAACCGCGTACTCTTGAATCTTTTGAGCAATGCCTACAAATTTACCCCGGAAGATGGAGAAGTCACGCTTAAGATTCTTCAGACAGGCGAAGAAAAAGACGGCATTTCAAGTTACGAAATCATCGTAAAAGATTCTGGAATCGGAATGAGCAAGGAATTTGCCGAACGAGCCTTTGAGGCCTTTGAACGGGAACGCACAAGCACAGTCAGCGGAATTCAGGGCACAGGCCTTGGAATGGCAATCACGAAGAGCATAATCGACCTAATGGGTGGCGAAATCACCGTCAATACAGAGCAGGGAAAAGGCACAGAATTTGTAATCCAGCTGACGCTCCGGGTTCAGGAGTCAAGCGACACTCAGACAGAAAATTGCGAAAATCTTGAACAGAAAGCGAATCCAGAACAGCCGAACGAAACCAAAGATTCTGATTCGAATAACAAAATCGATTTCACTAAAAAACGCCTGCTTCTTGTCGATGATGTTGAAGTAAACCGCGAGATTGCGGCGATGCTTCTCGGAGAAATGGGATTCATGGTCGAAACTTCTGTAAACGGCAAAGACGCCCTCCAAAAAGTTGAGTCGATGCCGTCAGATTATTTCGACGCGATACTAATGGACATTCAGATGCCAGAAATGAATGGATACGAAGCAACAAAGCACATTCGGCTTCTTTCCGACAAACAAAAAGCCGAGATTCCAATCATCGCAATGACCGCAAATGCCTTTGAGGAAGACAAACGAAACGCTTACGCCGCCGGAATGAATGCCCATGTCGCAAAGCCAATCGATGAAGAACGCCTGCTCGAAGTGTTGAATTCAGTGCTTAAATAAGTCGGAAAAAGCAATCAACGATAAATTGTTTTTTTTGACGCAAAATGCTTTCACAAGAGGGCGACATGGATGTCGCCACTTCGCTACGAATGAGTTTTTATTGCGCAAATTTCTTTGTCTGCCGCTGTTCCACCCTTCGCTCGCGCTCATTGCCAGCAAGCTGGCAACTTCGGGGTTCCATAGCGGAGCGGCCTTTTCTGTAATTATAACAAATTATTATCTGTGGACATTGCCGAAACATGACTTTTTTTTCAAATAAATATATGCATGGGGAAAAGAACACCTTATGCAAAACTTATTTGTAAAAAAGGTGGCGATATGAAATATCAAATCATAATCGACGATGAAGTCAAGGAACAGGCCGCACGCGCTGTCGCAGAAGGAAGGATTCTCAACCTAAAAAACGACATCGTATTCAAATCCTTCTTCTCAAAAGAGTGCCCGGAGTCTGCCTATTGCAGACGCAAAATGCTTTCGGCGGTAATCGGGCAGGAAGTCACAGAAACAAAAGTGCTGAACCCCGAACTGCTTCCAACCCGCACAGACGGCAAGTTTCCGCGACTCGACATCCACTGCAAGCTGGCGGACGGGAGTG